>NZ_JBVHPV010000001.1:324152-944783 GCF_055567715.1 Streptomyces sp. NPDC026377 | reverse complement strand
GTCGGAATAAGACCAGTCGTCCTCAGCGTCCTCGCTGTGTTCGTTGCCTACCCGCCACAAGGGCCGGCAGGACTTTTCAAAGGAACCTCCAACCCACCATCACTGGCAGGCCGGGGTTGTCAATCTGGCGTTGACTTTTGGCACGCTGTTGAGTTCTCAAGGTACGGACGCTTCCTTTGTTCCCGTTTCCGGGCCCTCCGGGCGCTTCCTTCGTTTCCGACTCTATCAGACTCTTTCGTGTCCGATTTCCCTGTCGGCGGGATTCGCTTTCCGGCCTTTCGGCTTTCCGGCGGTTCCGACTCTATCAGATCCTTTCGGGCCTGATTTCCGGTCTCCCGGGTCAAGTCGGTTTGTCTTCCCGGCTGTTGGGCCGTTCCGACGTCCCAAACCCTAGCGGATCTCCCGGGCGGCTCCTAATCGAGCCATCCGATCCATCCAGTCCATGCAGCCCCCTTCGAAAAGAATTCGGCATGCCGAAATTCATCCCGATCGGGAGGTCGTACGGAGTTGGGTTGCCGCGGATCTGCGGCGGACGGCTGTCGCAGAACCGTTCCGGCTCCGTGACAACTCGAAGAACCTTACGCACGGGGGAAGGCGGTGTCAACCCCCGTCGAGTCCGGCATCAGTCCAGGTCGGTGAGGCGTCCGCCCGCGTCGGGCTGGGCGTGCTCCACCCGGCGCAGCAGGCGGATCAACATCTCGCCGAGCGCCCCCCGCTCGTCCGGGGTGAGGTCCTGGAGCAGGTCCTCCTCGAAGTCGGTGGCCATCTGCATGGCCTCCAGCCACTTCGTACGCCCCTCGTCCGTCAGCTCGACGATGACCCGCACCCGGTTGCTCTCGTCGCGGTCGCGCGTGACCAGGCCCTCGCCCGCCATGCGGTCGATGCGGTGGGTCATCGCGGCGGGGGTGAGGCCGAGGCGCTTGGCCAGCTCGCCCGGGCCCAGCCGGTACGGCTTGCCCGCGAGGACGAGGGTCTTGAGGACCTCCCACTCGGCGTTGCTGATGCCGAGGGCCGCGACCTGGCGTCCGTACGCCACGTTCATCCGCCGGTTCAGCCGCCCCAGGGCCGAGACGACCTTCTCGACCTGGGGGTCGAGGTCGCGGAACTCGCGCTGGTACGCCGCGATCTGTTCGTCGAGGGTCGGCTCCTCGGGGTCGGCGGGGCCGGTGGGCCCGCCGCGCTCGGTGGTCTCAGCCATGCCGCGAGTATCGCACGGGACGCGTTGGCATCTAAGTCCTTGAGTGTGTATTGTTGAGGTTCTAACTTTAGTGTTGAAGTCTTCGTACCTGAGACCTTCAGGTTCGAGTACTTCCACTTCGAGACCTCAAGGTGGTGAGTGTGACCAAGGTGATGGGCGCGGCGATGCGCCGGATCCAGGCGGGGAACGCGCTGAGCGCGTTCGGACTCGGGTTCACCGTTCCGTATCTGTACCTCTACGTGGCGACGGTGCGAGACCTCGGCTCCTTCTGGGCCGGGATCGTCCTCGGCGTCTTCGCCCTGGCCGCGCTCGTGGCGCTGCTCTTCACCGGCCGGGTCATCGACCGGCGCGGCCCCCTGCCCGTCCTGGTCGGCGCGGCCGTGGCGTCCGCCGTGGGCGCGCTCTGCCTCGGGCTCGCGAACAGCCTGGTGACCGTCCTCGCCTCCGCCGCTCTGCTGGGCGCGGGCACCGCGGTCATGCAGCCGGCGCTCGCCACCATGATCGTGTGGTCCTCGGGGCCGGCCTCCCGCACCCGCGCCTTCGCCACGCAGTTCTTCCTGCAGAACCTCGGGCTCGGCATCGGCGGCCTCTTCGGCGGCCAGATCGTCGACGAGAGCCGTCCGGCGTCCTTCACCCTGCTCTTCGCCATCGAGGCTGGGATGTTCCTGGTTCTCGCCGCGATCGCGCTGTCCGTGAAGCTGCCGCGCAACGCGGCCATCGCCGACGCCCGCCCCGGGGACGCCAAGAACGGCAGCGGTCTGAAGGCCGTGCTCCGGCACCGCGCCATGCTCCAGCTCTGCGTTCTCGGGTTCGTGCTGTTCTTCGCCTGCTACGGGCAGTTCGAGTCGGGTCTCGCGGCGTACGGCACCGAGGCCGCCGGGATCGATCCGTCGGCCCTGGGCCTCGCCCTCGCCGCCAACACCGCCGTCATCGTGGTCGCCCAGTTCCTGGTGCTGCGCTTCGTCGAGCGCCGGCGCCGTAGCCGCGTCATCGCGGCCGTGGGGCTCATCTGGACCGTGGCCTGGCTCTTCGCCGGGTACGCGGGGCTCGGCCACGGCAGCCAGACCATGGCGACCGCCGCGTTCGTCTCCACGTACGCGCTCTTCGGACTCGGTGAGGCGATGCTGTCGCCGACCGTGGCGCCGCTGGTCGCGGACCTGGCGCCGGAGGCGATGGTCGGTCAGTACAATTCGGCGTTCGCGCTGGTCAAGCAGATGGCGCTGGCGCTCGGACCGTTCGTGGGCGGGCCCATGGGGGCCACGCTGCACGGCCCGTACATCGTCACCTTCATCCTGTTCTCGCTCGGGATCACCGTCCTGGCGCTGCGGCTCGGCCGCGGGCTGACGCCCGCGCAGGACCAGCCGGCGCTCGCGGCGGCCCCGTCCCGGGTGGTCGCGGTGCACAGGAGCGAGCAGGTCGGCGCGACGGCCTGAGCCGCCGGCCGGACTCAGTGCGGCAGGGCGAACTCGCACCACACCGCTTTGCCGCCGCCCGGTGTGCGGCGCGAACCCCAGGACGAGGCGATCGTCGCGACGATCGAGATGCCTCGTCCTGACTCGTCCCCGGGCTCGGCGCGGCGGCGGCGCGGCAGATGGTCGTCGCCGTCCGTCACCTCGATGATCAGACGGCGGTCGGTGCGGCGCAGCCGTAGCCGCATCGGCGGGGTGCCGTGCTGGAGCGAGTTGGCCACCAGTTCGCTGGCCGCCAGGACTCCCAGGTCGCGCAGCTCGACCGGGAAGCGCCAGGAGGCCAGGACCCCGGAGGCGAAGGCACGCGCGCGTGGCGCGGCTTCCACGCCGCCGAGCAGGTCGAGCGCCGCGTTGTGGAACAGCTCGGCGTCCGGGCCGGTGCGCGCCGGGTGCTGGAGGACCAGGACCGCCACGTCGTCGTCGTGCTCGGCGGTCACCCCCAGCGAGCGGATCAGCCGGTCGCAGACGACCTGCGGGGTGCCGTCCGCGCCGGACAGCGCGCGCTCCAGGGCGGCGACGCCCTCGTCGATGTCCTCCCCCCTGCGCTCGACCAGGCCGTCCGTATAGAGGACGGCGGTCGCGCCGGGCGGCAGGGCGATGGTGCCGGAGGTGTGCACCCAGCCGCCGGTGCCCAGCGGCGGCCCGGTCGGATCCGCCGCGCGGTGCACACTGCCGTCCGCGTGGCGTACGAGGAGGGGCAGATGGCCCGCCGACGCGTACTCCAGGCGGCCCTCGTTGGGGTCGTGGACCGCGTAGACGCAGGTGGCGATCTGGCTGGCGTCGATCTCGGCCGCCAGGCCGTCGAGCAGCTGGAGCACCTCGTGCGGGGGCAGGTCCAGACGCGCGTACGCCCGCACCGCCGTGCGGAGCTGGCCCATCACGGCCGCCGCGCGCACCCCGCGCCCCATCACGTCCCCGATCACCAGCGCCGTGCGCCCGGCGCCCAGGGTGATCACGTCGTACCAGTCGCCGCCGACCGCCGCGTCCGTGCCGCCCGGCTGGTACGTGCAGGCGACCCGCAGGTCGTCGGGCTGCTCCAGCTCCTGCGGGAGCAGGGAGCGCTGGAGCGTCACGGCGGTCTCGCGGTGCCGGCGCTCGCTGGCGCGCAGCCGCTCGGCGGCCTCGGCGTGGTCGGTGACGTCGGCGGCGAAGACGAGGACCCCGCCGCCGCCCTCCCCGCGCGCGGGGATCTCGACCGGGGTGCAGGTGACCGTGTACGACCCGCCGCCCTGGGCCTTGCGGGACTTGACCGTACGCGGCTTGCCGCTGCGCAGGACCTGGTCCATCAGGGGCAGCAGGCCCAGCTCGTCCAGCTCGGGGAGCGCCTTGGCGGCGGGCACGCCCAGGGGGCGGGGGCCGAAGGCGGCGGCGTACGCGTCGTTCACGAACGCCACGCGGTGCTCCGGTCCGTACACCAGGGCGGCGAGGGCCGGGATCTGGGCGAGGAGGCCGCGCACCGACAGCTCCTCCAGGAGGGGCGCGGGGCCGTCCGCCCCGTCCCCGTCCGGCCAGGTGTCGGTCCCCGGGCCGGACTCACCGCGCGCGGCGGGCACGGAGCCCCGGTCGCTCCGTGCGGCGGCGCGGCGCTGCGTACCGGGGAGCCGGGCGCTCCAACGCGTGAAGTTCACGGATCTCTTGGCCTCGTGTGTCGCTGGCTGCTGGGTCACTCTGTGCAGGTGTGGGCCCACCTATGGTCACACGTCCAGTGTGACGGACCGCACTGACAACCGTCAGTTCTCCTTGGCGCCGGGGTCCTCGGGTCCCGGTTCGGAGCTCGGCTCGGGGTTCGGTTTCGAGTTCGGGTTCGGGTTCGGGTTCGGCCCGGGGCCCGGTCCGGCCGGGGCGCCGCCCGCCGCGAGCTCGAACTCGGCGCGCGGGTGCTCCAGCGAGCCGAGCGAGACGATCTCCCGCTTGAACAGGCCCGCCAGCGCCCACTCGGCGAGCACGCGGGCCTTGCGGTTGAAGGTGGGTACCCGGCTCAGGTGGTAGGCGCGGTGCATGAACCAGGCGGGGTAGCCCTTGAGCTTGCGGCCGTAGACGTGGGCGACGCCCTTGTGCAGGCCGAGCGAGGCGACCGAGCCCACGTACTTGTGCGCGTACTCGCGCGGCGGGCGGCCTTCGACGGACGCGGCGACGTTCTCGGCGAGCGTCCTGGCCTGGCGCACCGCGTGCTGCGCGTTGGGCGCGCACTCCTTGTCCTTCTCCTCGGACGTCACATCCGGCACGGCGGCGGCGTCCCCGGCCGCCCAGGCGTGCTCGGCGCCCTCCACCTGGAGCTTCGCGGTGCACTTGAGGCGGCCGCGCTCGTTGAGCGGCAGATCGGTGGCGGCGAGCAGGGGCGCGGGCTTGACGCCGGCGGTCCACACGACCGTACGGGTGGGGAAGCGGGAGCCGTCGCTGAGAACGGCGACCCGGTTCTCGCAGGAGTCCAGGCGCGTCTGGAGGCGTACGTCGATGTTGCGGCCGCGCAGCTCGCGGATGGCGTACTGGCCCATCTCCTCGCCGACCTCGGGCAGGATGCGGTCGCTGGCCTCCACGAGGATCCACTTCAGGTCCTCGGGCTTGATGTTGTGGTAGTACCGCGCGGTGTAGCGGGCCATGTCCTCCAGCTCGGCGAGCGCCTCCACGCCCGCGTAGCCGCCGCCCACGAACACGAAGGTGAGGGCCGCGTCGCGGACGGCCGGGTCGCGGGTGGAGGAGGCGATGTCCATCTGCTCGATGACGTGGTTGCGCAGGCCGATCGCCTCTTCGACGGTCTTGAAGCCGATGGCGTAGTCCGCCAGTCCCGGGACCGGCAGGGTGCGGGAGACCGAACCGGGCGCCAGGACCAGTTCGTCGTAGCCGATCTCGACCGGGCCGCCGCCCTCCTCCTCGGTGGCGAGGGTGGCGACGGTGGCGGTGCGCGCGGCGTGGTCGATGCGCTGGGCCTCGCCGATGACGATGTGGCAGCGGTCCAGGACGCGGCGCAGCGGTACGACGACATGGCGCGGTGAGATGGACCCGGCGGCCGCTTCCGGCAGGAACGGCTGGTACGTCATGTACGGGTCCGGGGCGACCACGGTGATGCCCACCCGGCCGTCGCGCAGGTGCGCCTTGAGCTCGCGCTGGAGACGCAGCGCCGTGTACATCCCGACGTAGCCGCCGCCGACGACGAGAATGCGGGTGCCGGGCGGTGGTTCGGGGCTCGACCCCCGATTGATCGCAGCCTTCACCATCCCATGAGGCAACGGACGCGGGTGTTTGTCCACAGGCCCGGCAAATTGTGTGACTGACGGATGTGGCCGGAACAGGTCGGGCCATTTCTCGCCGTTCGGCGTGAATGCGCAGGTCAGGGCGGGGAGATGGGGGGGGCGGAGGGGGCCGAATCGGGAAGGTTCCGGCCCTTGCTCCGATCGGGGGGCACACCGTGCGGAACAACCCCCTTCTGAATTGACTCCGGCTCAACTATGTTCGTACCTCGTCGGGGTGTCGGGTCCGGCCACCCGACTGTCAGGGCGGGGAGTCTCCGGGGGGAGACGTCATTACCGGGGGAACGGTTATGCATATTCAGGACTCTCATTGGCAGTCCGCTGTCGTAGCGTCGGCGGACGGCAATGGTCGTGTGGGCGGTGGTGGGAGCGCTTCCGCTTCCCGCTCCGCGCCGCTGCGGGTGGATGCCCAGCGCAATCTGGAGCACGTGCTGCGCGCCGCGCGCGAGGTGTTCGGTGAGCTGGGGTACGGGGCTCCCATGGAGGACGTGGCCCGTCGCGCGCGCGTCGGCGTGGGCACGGTCTACCGGCGTTTTCCGAGCAAGGACGTGCTGGTCCGGCGGATAGCCGAGGAGGAGACCGCGCGCCTCACCGACCAGGCGCGCACCGCGCTGGGCCAGGAGGAGGAGCCGTGGTCGGCGCTCTCCCGGTTCCTGCGGACCTCGGTGGCGTCGGGCGCCGGGCGACTGCTGCCGCCGCAGGTGCTGCGCGTCGGGGTGGACGTGGACGCCGAGGAGTCGACGGTCGTCGCGGGCGTCGGCGGCGTCGTGCCGGTGCTGGAACCGGTGGAGTCGCTGGACCCGGCGGGCTCCGCTCCGGAGGTACGGGTGCCGCAGCAGCGCCAGGCAGGGATGCCCGGCGCAATCGGCGTGCCCGACCTGCGGGTCGTCGAGCCGCGCACGGCCCCGGCGGACGAGCTGGACGACCCGGGGGCGGCCGAGCTGCTCGCGGTGGTCGGGCAGCTGGTGGACCGGGCGCGCGAGGCGGGTGAGCTGCGGGGCGATGTGACCGTGGCCGACGTACTGCTGGTGATAGCCACCGCGGCGCCGTCGCTGCCCGATCCCCACCAGCAGGCCGCGGCCTCGGCCCGGCTCCTGGACATCCTGCTCGAAGGGCTGCGTTCGCGCCCGGTGTGAGGCGCGGCCCGTGGGTGCGGACCCGCTCCGGTGCGGGGCGGGTTCCCCTAACGGGTGGTTGGCAGCGGGCGGGCTCCTTCGGCGTGGGGCTCTGTGGGACGCTTGGCGCGTGGTCGGGTCTGAGCGTGCTGACGGGGGCTTTCCGCGATGAACGTTGAGGGGCGGGACGAGCTCGGCGGCAGCAGCGGCACGGAGCCGGAGGGCGCGCCCTCCGCGCAGGTGCCGGGCCAGGCGGGCCCGGCCCACCGGCCGGACACCGGCGTCGAGCCCGACAGCGAGCAGGGCGGCACCGTGCTGCCCGGACCGTGGGGCCCGGCCCCGCAGAGCGAGGCCCCGGTCGAGGACTCGGCCGATCAGGCCGCCGCCCCGACCGACCAGGCCGACCAGGCCGACCAAGCCAATCAAGCCATCCTGACCACCGTCCCCACCGAGGCCGTGCCCGGTGTTCCGCAGCAGCGCGAGCGGGTCGCCGGAGCCGGGGCCGCCGTCGCCGACGCCGAGCTGATCCAGCGGATGCGCGGAGGTGACGACAGCGCCTACGAGGAGCTGTTCCGCCGCCACGCGGACGCGGTGCGCCGGTACGCCCGCAGCTGCTGCCGGGACGCGTACACGGCCGACGACCTCACCGCCGAGGTCTTCGCCCGGACGCTCCAGGCGGTGCGCGGCGGCGCCGGGCCCGAGCAGGCCGTGCGCGCGTATCTGATGACCACCGTGCGCCGCGTCGCCGCCTCCTGGACGAAGACGGCCAAGCGCGAGCAACTGGTCGAGGACTTCGCGCTCTTCGCCGACCGGGCCGCCCGTACCTCGGACGGCAGGGACGACGACACGGTCGACCTCGGCGCGGACGTCCGGGCGATGCACGAGGCCGAGCGGTCGCTGGCCATGCAGGCGTTCCGGTCGCTGCCGGAGCGGTGGCAGGCGGTGCTGTGGCACACCACCGTCGAGGAGGAGTCGCCCAGCGAGATCGCCCCGCTCTTCGGGCTCTCCGCCAACGCCACGGCGGTCCTTGCCAGCCGGGCCCGCGAGGGCTTGAAGCAGGCGTACCTCCAGGCGCACGTCTCCACCGCGCTCACCGAGGGCGGCGACTGCGCCCGCTACGCCGACCGCCTCGGGGCGTACGCGCGCGGCGGGCTGCGGGTGCGGGCCGAACGGGGCCTGAGCAAGCACCTGGAGGAGTGCGCCAAGTGCCGGGTCGCGGTCGTCGAGCTCAACGACGTCAACGCCGGGATCCCCGCGCTGCTGCCGGTCGCGGTGGTCGGCTGGTTCGCCGCCGGGTACTCGCTCAAGGCCGCGGGGCTCGTGGCGGGAGGCGCCGCCGGTGCGGCGGGTGCCGGTGCCGCCGCGGCGGGCGCCGGAGGGAGTTCGTCCGGGGGTGCGGCCGGCGGGGCCGCCGCCTCCGAGGGCCTCGGCGCCCCCGCCAAGGCGGGCATCGCGGCGGCCGTCGCCGTGGCGGTGGCCGCCGGGGTGGTCTTCGCGCTCACCGGCGGCGACGGCAAGCCGGCCGCGAAGCCCGTGGCCAAGCCGCCGGCCGTGGTGCCGATGGTCCCCCACAAGCCGCCGCCCTCCCCCGCGCCCGAGCCCCCGGCGCCGCCCGCGCCCGTACCCGCGCAGGCCAAGCCCGCGCCCAAGCCGCCCAAGCCCGCGCCGCCCAAGCCCCGGCCGAAGCCCAAGCCCGTACCGAAGCCCCCGGCGCCGAAGCCGACGCCGAAGCCCGCGCCGCCCAGGCCGACACCGAAGCCCGTACCGCCACCGCCCCCGGCGGCGGCCTACCAGATCAACCGGCTCCAGTACGGCACGTTCGGCGACCACACCGAGCCCGAGGTGCGGCTCGGCTCGTCGAGCTGGCTCTGGCAGCGCTGGGGTCTGGCGATCGACGGCAAGCCGTACAGCCACGGAGTGACCGTGCACGCCCGCTCCGCCGTGACCATCGACCTCAACCGGAAGTGCTCCAGCTATGACGCTTTCGCCGGGGTCGACGACCTGACCATGGGGCTCGGCGCGGTGCGGTTCTCGGTGTACGGGGACCGGACGCTGCTGTGGCGCTCGCCCGTGATGCACGGCGGGGACCCGGCGGTGCCGGTCCACGCCGACCTCACCGGCCACCGCACCCTGCACCTGGTGGTCGACCCGCACACGCCGTTCGGTTCGGTGGCGCTGGCGGACTGGGCGAAATCGGTCATCAACTGCCACTAGACGATGGCCGATCGACGCGAGTCGGCTTCCGACCGGCGCGGGTCGACTTCCGACCGGCGCGGGTCGACTTCCGACCGGCGCGAGCCGAGACATGCCCGGCGCGAGCCCAGACCTGACCGGCACGAGCCCAGACCTGAGGCGCGTCGGCCGCGCTCGCCGGCCTCCGGCAGGGCTCATCCGCCCCCGGCAGGGCTCACCGGCCGTCGACGATGCCTTCCAGCAGCTCCGCGACCCCCAGGGCGGTGAGTGCGGCGCCCTCCGCGCTCCGCTCCTCATAGGCGGGTTGGCCGAGTTCGTCGCGCAGGCGGATGCGCAGGGCGTCCAGGGCGGTGCGGTCCGGGACCCACAGCGGGATCCCGGCGCGCCAGGCCCCGGCTGCGGCCAGCACCCGTACGGCCGGCGCGGGCTCCCCGAGGTCGGGCAGGAGGCGGGCAGCGCCCTCCGCGAAGTGGGCGAGGAGGATCTCGGCGCAACCCGCGGCGTCGGCGTGGCGCAGCGCCGAGGCCAGCCCGCGTACGCCGGTGGCCGGGCCGCTCTCCTCGGCCGCGATCCGCGCGTCGAGGCCCTCCAGGATCGCGCTGAAGTGCGGCGGCGGGGTGGTGCGGGCGCTCTCCGCGAGGGCGGCGTCGCACTCGGCGCGCGCGGTGGCGGGGTCACCGGTGTCCAGGGCCATGCAGCCGCGCAGATAGTGGATGTAGGAGCGGGTGTCGAAGACGCGGTAGCGGACGGCCTCCGCCTCGGCCTCTTCGAGGAGCTTGGCGCCACCGGCCAGGTCGCCCGCGCGATAGGTGAGTTCGGCGATACGGGCCAGCAGGAACGGCGCCTCGGCGTTGGCGCCCACCTCGCGGGCGAGACCGAGCGCCTCCTCGTACTCGGGCCGGGCGAGCGCCGGGAGCCCGCGCATCATCGCGGCCTCCCCGGCGGCGCTGGCCACCTGGGCGCGCATCCAGCGGTCGCCGACACGACGGCTCAGGGCCCGCAGCTCCGCGAGGTCGGCGTCGACGTCCCAGACACCGCCGGGCATGTCGATGACCATGTGCGTACGGAACATGAGGCTGACGCCGATCTCCCACTCGCCGCCGTGGGCACGGCAGTTGGCGACCACGGCGTCTACGCTGTCGCGCACCTGCGCGGTGGTGCGGGTGAGGAACGCGGCGAACGGCCACAGCAGCCCGGGGAAGCTCGCCGCCTGCGGGCCGCCGCGCCCGAACGCGTCGCGCAGCCGCTCCATCTCCGCCAGGGTCTCGGCCCGGCGCAGCCGCTCGCCCGCGCCGGACTCCTCCAGCAGGAAGATCCGCAGCAGCGCGAGCCGCATCCGCGGCCAGTAGCGCGGGTCGTCGGGCCCTTCGGCCTCCTCCTCGCACGCCAGGACGCGGTCCACCCACGCGACCCCCTCGCCGCGGTAGTTGCGCAGCCACCAGAACCAGCCCATGGCCAGAGCGATGTCCCGGGCGGCCACGGGGTCGGGACCGGCGGCGGTGCGGTGCAGCGCGGCCCGGATGTTGTCCAGCTCGCGCTCCAGACGGCGGATCCAGGCGAGCTGCCCGTGCGAGCGCAGCAGCGGGTCGGCCTCCTGGACCAGGTCGCGGTAGTACGCGGTGTGGGCGCGGGCGGCCTCGTCGAGGAGGCCGGGGGTCTGGGCCGCGCGCTCGGCGGCGTACTCGTGGATGGTCTCCAGAAGCCGGTAGCGCATCTGGCCGGTGTCCGGCTCGGGGGCGGCCACCACCAGGGACTTGTCCACCAGGGCGGCGAGGTCGTCGGTCGAGCCGCACACCGCCTGGGCGGCGGCCAGGTCCCAGCCTCCGGCGAAGACGGAGGCGCGGCGCAGCACCGCGCGCTCGCGCTCGTCGAGCAGCTCCCACGACCAGTCGACGACCGCGCGCAGGGTCTGCTGGCGGGGCAGTACGGTCCGGCTTCCGCTGGTCAGCAGGCGGAAGCGGTCGTCGAGCCGGTCCGCGATCTGGCGCGGGGAGAGCAGCCGCAGCCGGGCGGCGGCCAGCTCGATCGCCAGCGGCAGCCCGTCGAGCCGCCGGCAGATCTCGGCGATGGCCTCGGGGTCGCCGGCCGGGTCGAAGTCGGGTCGTACGGTACGGGCGCGTTCGGTGAAGAGCAGGTACGCGGGGTCGGGCGGCAGCGGCTCGACGGGGCGGACCCGCTCGCCGGGCACCCCGAGGGGTTCGCGGCTGGTGGCGAGGATCCGCAGCGCCGGACAGCGCGTCAGCAGGGTCTCCGCGACACGCGCGGCGGCGTCCACGACGTGCTCGCAGTTGTCGAGGACGAGGAGGGCGGGGGCGCCGGCGAAGTGGTCGACGAGCCGGGCGAGGGGGTCGTCGGGGTGCGGCTGCCCGTCCCGTCCGAGCAGGGTGGTCTCACGCAGCCCGAGCGCGGAGACGACGGCTCCGGGGACGGCGTCCGGGTGGTCGAGCGGGGCGAGCTCCACCAGCCAGGCGGGGCCGGGGGCGGCGGCCTCCTCCGCCAGGCGGGTCTTGCCGGAGCCGCCGGGTCCGGTGAGCGTGACGAGCCGGTGCGCGGCGAGGTCCTGCCGGATGGCGGCGAGTTCGGGCTCGCGTCCGACGAAGGAGGTGAGCCGGGGCCGCAGATTGCCGCGCGCCTCGGGGACGGGGTCGAGCAGCTCCCGGTGGAGGGCGGTCAGCTCCGGGCCGGGGTCGGTGCCGAGGGAGTCGGCGAGGGTGCGGCGGGCGGTCTCGTACGCCATGAGCGCGTCGGCCGTACGCCCCTGGGCCCGCAGGGCGCGGATGAGCTGGGCGTGCAGGGGTTCGTCGTACGGGCGGGTCTCGATCAGCGCCGTGAGCTCGGCGGGGAGGTGGGCGGTGGCGCCGCGCCGCAGGTCGGCCTCGATGCGGGCGCGCAGGGCGTCGAACCGCCGCGCCTCCGGGCGGGCGGCCGCGGCGGTGCGGTCGGGGAGGTCGGCGAGGGCCGGGCCGCGCCACAGGGCTAGGGCGGCGCGCAGGGTCTCGGCGGCGGACTCGGGGTCGCCTTCGGCGAGCCGGCGTTCGCCGGTGCGGGTGAGGTGTTCGAAGGCGAAGAGGTCGATGTTCCTTTCCGGCGCGTCCACGGCGAGCCGGTAGCCGCCGGGCTCGGAGACGACGGCGTCGCGGCCGATCGTGCGGCGGAGGCGGCCGATGAGGGCCTGGAGGGCGGCGGGGGCGTCGTGCGGGGGGTCTTCGGGCCAGATCTCGTCGATGAGGGTGGTGGGGGGGATGGGGGTGGGGTGGTGGGCGTGAGTGGTGAGGGTGGTGAGGAGGGCGCGTAGGCGGGGGCCTCCCAGGGGGAGGGGGTTGCCTTGGTCGTCTTGCGCCTCTGTGGCGCCCAGGATTCGGTACCGCACGGGGTCATTGTGTCTCGGCCTCGATCCGCCTGCGGCGGGCTTTTTCCCCACCCCGCCCCTTCCCGAAAGCCCTGGGCGGGCGGCCGGGGGTTCGCCTGCGGGCGGCGGGGTGCCTGCTCGCGCAGTTCCCGTTCGGCTGCGGGTGGGTGGGGGATTGCTCGCGCAGTTCCCCGCGCCCCTTTCTGCCCGGGGTTCGTCCGCGGGCCGGTGGTGGGTTGCTCGCGCCGTTCCCCGCGCCCCTTCAGGGCTTGGACTTTGGGTGCGCGTCGGTGGTGGGCTGGTCGGGGCCGGCCTTCGGCTGCGGGTCGTGGGTGGCTGAGCGCGCAGTTCCCCGCGCCCCTGGGTAGTTGGGGGCGCGGGGAACTGCGCGAGCAACCCACCACGGTCCGCAGCCGAAAGAAGCGCGCACGGGGGTTGGGGGGCCGCAGGCCCCTCCATGGGAATCGGGCACGCAGGCCCCGCCATGGGGATTGGGGGCCGCAGGCCCCGATATGGGGGTTGGGGGCCGCAGGCCCCGGCATCGGGGTCGGGGTCGGGGCGCAGGCGCCCCGCCTCCCCGGTTGGGGTGGGCCCCAGGCCGTCCCCCGGCCCCGGAGGGTTCAGGGAAGGGGCGGGGTGGGGCCTACGCCCGTAGGGGTGGGCGGGAGCGGGTTATTCCTCCCGCCACCGCCCGCTGCTTCGGCGCAGCCGCCCCCGTCCAGCACGTACCCCGCCGCGCCAGCAGCCGCCGCAGCCACAGCTCCGTGGAGACCAGGTCCGCCAGGCCGTCCAGCGGGAGGCGTTCGCCCGCGGCGGCGGCCCGCAGGGCGCGGCGGACCGTGCGGGCCTCGATCAGGCCCGCGTCCGCGAGCAGCGGGGCCTCGAAGAGCGCGATCAGGGGGTCGGCGGCGCGGCGCAGACCCGCGCGGACCGCCGCCGTGGACGAGGCGTGGGAGTTCGCGCCCCAGCCGGACGGCAGGTCCCGCACCCCGGAGCCCGCCAGGACCGCCCGCAGGATCGCCGCCCGCGCCCCGGGCTGTACCCGCAGGGCCTCGGGCAGGGCGCGGCACGCCCGTACCACCTGGTTGTCCAGGAACGGCGCGTGCAGCCGCTGGCTGCGGATCTCGGCGGCCTGCTCCAGGACGCGGTGGTCGGCGGCGTAGCGGGCGAGAGCCGCGCGGGCCCGTGCCTCGCCCGGCCGCAGCACCGTCGCCGGACGCGTCGCCGACGCCATCAGCCGGATCGATACTTCAGCCAGCGCCTCCCCGGTGAGCCACCGCGCCGCAGGTCCGGGCCGCGTCCAGGCCAGGGAGGCCAGCGAGGCGTCCAGCGGGGTCTCGGCCGCCGCGTCGACGAGGTCGGCGTCGCGCCGCAGCCGCTCGGCCGCCGACTCGATGCCCGCCCGGTACGGCGTACGGGCGAGTCTGCGGGCCGCCCGGTACACGGTCAGCGGGACGAACAGGGAGTGCGCGGAGGGGCCGCCCGCCTTGGCCAGCGCGGCGGCGGGACGCAGCAGATGACGTCGCTGACGGTCCATCAGCAGGTCGGCCAGCCGCGCCGGGTGCGCGTCCAGGACCTGGCGGGCCCCGCTTCCCGTGAAGTGGTCCGCGCTGCCCGCCGCCAGCCGGCGCCGGTGGCGCTCCGCCATGACCAGGGAGGGGCCCGGCTCGTCGGTGAGCGGTCCGGCCAGCTCCGCGTAGGGCAGGGCCTCCTCGTCGCCCGCCACCACCACGTGGTGCAGCCGGGGGTTGGCCGCGATCGCCCCGGCCCGCTCCACCTCCGCCTCGCCGCGCCTGCCGGGAACGGCGAGGTCGTTGAAGGTGACCGCGAGGAGCCGTTCGCCCGCGCCGGTTCCGTGGCCCAGCACCGTGCCGGGGTTGCCGGGCAGCCCGGCGGCGAGCAGGGCGAGGGTGGCCGACGCGGGGCCGCCCGAGAGGTCGGCGCCGATGCCGGGGGCCGGGCCCCCGCGGGCGGCGCGCCGCTCGGCAGGGCCCATGCCGGGCACCGGCCCCGGGTCCGGCGGGAGGGTCTCGGGGGCGTGGCGCGGCGCGGTGAGCCGGGCTCGTACGGCCGCGACCAGGGCCTCCCGTACGCCGTTCACCGCGCTCTCCTCGTCCACCTGGGCGGCGGCGACGGCGAGCGAGGCCATCGGCTCGTACCCGGTGATCTCCCGCGAGCCCTCGCGCAGGACGAGCGCGTGGCCGGGCGGGATGCGCCGCACCCCCACGTAGGGGGTGGAGTCGCCGAGCGCCTCGGGTACGTCGGGGCAGGCGAGCAGCGCCGCCAAGTGGCCGATGTCCAGCTGGGCTTCGATGAGGTCGGCGAGCGGGAGGGCGGCCGTGGCGTACGCGGTGCCGCTCGCCCAGGGCGTGTAGAAGACGGGGCGGGCACCGGCCAGGTCACCGACGACAGTGACCCTGCGGCCGACCTGGGCAACTGCCGTATAGCTGCCGGGCCATGCCGACAGGTGCCGCAGTGCGCCCCCGCGTGCCGCGAACAGCCCCACCCGCAGCTCCTCGTCGCTGGCGGCGCAGCAGCCGAGCACCGCGAGCCGGGTGTCCGCCCCCACGCTGACCACGCGGATCTCGTCGGGGCGCCAGTCACCGACCGCCCAGAGCGGGTCGGGGTCGCCCCACAGCAGCTGCGAGCCGACCGGATGCACCGTGCGCCCCTCCTCGGGCGCGCCCAGGGCACCGGCCGTCCCGGCGGCGCCGAACCGCGCGGCGACACTGCTCCAGCCCACCAGCCACCGCATCGCCGCCTCCACAGCCTGTGGACAACCCGTCGCCCGCGCCGACAGAACCGGGACAAGATACAGGCCTGCGGTTCTGAGGTCGCTCGGGACCATGCTGCCATGACAATGGCGTGCGGGAGGGGCCTCGGGGTAGCGCGCGCAAAAAGTGAACGCGCTCCCATGAATGGCCGATTGACAGCTCCCCAGCCGCGCGCACGCGGCGTTTCCGGGTGGTGCGGGACCGTCGCTTTTCGGCCAACTTCACCCCGGGCGCGCGTGGCGGACGCCTCGGAGCGGGCATGAAACCGGCAGCGGAGCCGGCCCACGGGACCCCCAGTCCGGGAGGCGCTGTCCGCCTCCCGGACCGGTCCGCCGCCCGCGGGGATTGAGGCGGCGGTGTCCCCCAGCCCACTGGATCCAGTTCAGCGGGCCGACCCACGCACCTGACATGGAAGCGCTGTCCGCCCTCGGCGGGCCAGAGCGCACGCACCGCGCACGGCCACACACCCGGAGCACACACCCCTGGCCCCGACGGGTCCGTACGGACAGCAATCCCGCCATCCGGAACGCCGCCCCTTAACGGTAGGGAGGCGGCGAACTACGCTGGGTGCACTGCTGTTCTCCGCGGGCGGCATATTCCTGGGGGCACGGCCACACGCTTGTGCGGCCGGACGGACCCCGGGGCGCGGCCCCGGGGGACGCCGTCTGTGTCGAGGGGTGGCGCATGTCCAGGGAGCAACGCGGGCCGAACGAGAAGCTCGGCACCGTTCTCGCCCTCGCGGGAATCAGCAACGCCGGACTGGCCAGAAGGGTCAACGACCTCGGTGCGCAACGCGGTCTGACGCTTCGTTACGACAAGACATCGGTGGCCCGCTGGGTCTCCAAGGGGATGGTGCCGCAGGGCGCCGCGCCCCATCTGATCGCGGCGGCCATCGGCGCCAAGCTCGGCCGCCCGGTGCCGCTGCACGAGATCGGGCTCGCCGACGCCGACCCGGCGCCCGAGGTCGGTCTGGCGTTCCCGCGCGACGTGGGCGAGGCGGTCCGCTCCGCGACCGAGCTCTACCGGCTCGATCTGGCCGGGCGGCGGGCGGGCGGCGGCATCTGGCAGTCGCTGGCCGGATCCTTCGCGGTCACCGCGTACGCGACCCCGGCCTCCCGCTGGCTCATAACCCCCGCCGACTCGTCGGTGGCGCGCGACCACGACGGGGCGGCCGGGACACCGCTGAAGGTCGGCCACAGCGATGTGGCCAAACTCCGCGAGGCGGCGGAGGACGCCCGCCGCTGGGACTCCAAGTACGGGGGCGGGGACTGGCGTTCGTCGATGGTTCCCGAGTGCCTGCGGGTGGACGCGGCCCCTCTGCTGCTCGGCTCGTACTCGGACGAGGTCGGCCGGGGCCTGTTCGGGGCGACCGCGGAGCTGACCAGACTGGCCGGCTGGATGGCCTTCGACACCGGCCAGCAGGAGGCCGCGCAGCGCTACTACATCCAGGCGCTGCGCCTGGCGCGCGCGGCGGCCGACGTGCCGCTGGGCGGCTATGTGCTCGCCTCCATGTCGCTCCAGGCCACCTACCGGGGCTTCGCCGACGAGGGCGTGGACCTCGCGCAGGCGGCCGTCGAGCGCAACCGGGGCCTGGCGACCGCCCGCACCATGAGCTTCTTCCGGCTCGTCGAGGCACGCGCGCACGCGAAGGCGGGGGACGCGCTCGCGGCCGGCGCCGCGCTCAAGGCCGCCGAGTCGTGGCTGGAGCGCTCCCGGGACGGCGACGCGGACCCCTCCTGGCTGGGCTTCTACTCCTACGACCGCTTCGCCGCCGACGCGGCCGAGTGCTACCGCGACCTGAAGGCCCCGCGCCAGGTGCGCCGCTTCACCGAGCAGGCGCTGTCGCGTCCCACCGAGGAGTTCGTGCGCTCGCACGGCCTGCGGCTCGTGGTCTCGGCGGTGGCCGAGCTGGAGTCGGGCAATCTGGACGCCGCCTGCGCCGCGGGCACGCGCGCGGTGGAGGTCGCGGGACGGATCTCCTCGGCACGCACCACCGAGTACGTACGGGACCTGCTGCACCGCCTGGAGCCCTACGGGGACGAGCCGCGCGTGGTGGAGCTGCGGGAGCGGGCCCGGCCGCTCCTGGTGGCCCCGGCGTAGATCACTTCCGCCACGGGTTTACCGGCATTGTCAGTGGGCCAGTGCACTATCTGGGGTGGGAGGTGTGGTGGTGACCGCGTACGACTGTGACGTGCTGGTGATCGGCGGCGGGATCGTCGGTCTGTCGACGGCGTATGCCCTGGCCCAGGCCTCGCCCGGCACCCGGGTGACCGTCCTGGAGAAGGAGCCCGGCCCCGCCCGCCACCAGACCGGGCGCAACAGCGGGGTGATCCACAGCGGCATCTACTACCGTCCCGGCTCCCTCAAGGCGCGGTACGGGGTGCGGGGAGCGGCCGAGATGGTGGCGTTCTGCGCCGAGCAGGGTCTGCCGTACGAGGTGACCGGCAAGCTCATCGTGGCCACCGACCGCACCGAGCTGCCGAGGCTGCACGCCCTGGTCCAGCGCGGCCGGGAGAACGGCATCCCGGTGCGCGAGCTGGGCCCCGCCCAGATCGCGGAGTACGAGCCGGAGGTCCAGGGCCTCGCCGGGATCCACGTCGCCACGACCGGCGTCTGCGACTACCCGGCGGTGGCGGCCCGCCTGGCCGAGCTGTCCGGAGCCGAGATCCGGTACGGGACGGAAGTCCTCCGGATATCGCGCCGCCCCGACTCGGGTGTGGCCGTGCGCACCTCGACCGGGGCGGTGATCCGGGCCCGGGCGCTGGTGAACTGCGCGGGGCTGCACTGCGACCGGGTGGCACGCCTGGCCGGGGACGACCCGGGGATGCGGATCGTGCCGTTCCGGGGCGAGTACTACGACCTGGCGCGGCCCGGCCTGGTCAAGGGCCTGGTGTATCCGGTGCCGGACCCGGCCTTCCCCTTCCTCGGGGTGCATCTGACCCGGGGGATCGGCGGCGGCGTCCACGTCGGGCCGAACGCGGTCCCGGCCGCGGCCCGCGAGGGCTACGACTGGCGCACGGTCCGCCCCGCCGAGCTGGCCGCCACCCTGAGCTGGCCCGGGACCTGGCGCATCGCCGCCCGCCACTGGCGGTACGGGGCGGGTGAGATCCACCGCTCGCTCTCCCGCCGCGCCTTCACCGAGGCGGTCCGCCGACTGCTCCCCGACGTCCGGGACGAGGACCTGCGCCCCGCCCCCTCCGGGGTGCGCGCCCAGGCGGTGCTGCGCGACGGCACCCTGGTCGACGACTTCCTCATCCGCGAGGCGCCCCGCACGATCCACGTCCTGAACGCCCCGTCCCCGGCGGCCACCGCGTCCCTGCCGATCGGGCGCGAGGTGGCCCGGCGGGCGCTGGGGGTGCTGGGGGCGGCGCGGGTGTAGCGGGCCGTCGTCGGGCCGCGGCACGTAGAATCGGCTCATTGTGTCTGAGCTGCCGCCCCCCGCCCCCGCCCGTCGCCCCAAGGGCGAGCCCCGGTTCCCCGGGGGTCCCGTCGCCGACCCCGCCGGGTCCCACCACGAACGGCGCATCCGCAGTTTCCAGCCGCGCCGCAGCCGGGTGACCACCGGCCAGGGCGAGTACCTGGAGCGGCTGTGGCCCCAGTGGGGCCTCGACATCGACGGGCACGGCACGCTCGACCTGGACGAGATGTTCGGCGGGCTGCCGGTCGTCCTGGAGATCGGCTTCGGGATGGGCGAGGCGACCGCCGAGATGGCCGCCGCCGACCCCGGCACCGGCATCCTCGCCGTCGACGTCCACACCCCCGGCCAGGGCAACCTCCTCGGCCTCGCCGAGCGCGGCGGCCTCACCAACGTCCGGGTCGCCAACGGCGACGCGATCATCCTGCTGCGCGAGATGCTCCCGCCCGAGTCCCTCGACGGGCTGCGCGTCTACTTCCCCGACCCCTGGCCCAAGAAGCGCCACCACAAGCGCCGCATCATCCAGCCCGACTTCCTCACCCTGGCCGCGCCCCGGCTCAAGCCCGGCGCCCTGCTGCACTGCGCCACCGACTGGGAGCCGTACGCCGAGCAGATGCTTCAGGTGCTGACCGCGCACCCCGCGTTCGAGAACACCCAGGCGGACGGCGGATACGCGCCCAGGCCCGCGTTCCGGCCACTCACCCGCTTCGAGGGGCAGGGCCTGGACAAGGGCCATGTGGTCCACGACCTGCTCTTCACCCGCGCGGCCGAGCTCCCCTCCGCCTGACGGCGACCCCACGCACCGTCGCGGATTGTCCCTACCCCTCGTTAGGGTCGTCTGGTGTCGTCCGAGTCGCTTCCGCAACGCCAGCCGCCGGGCCCGCTCCAGCCGGTCCCGGAGCGCGGCGCCGAGCCCCGGTTCGACGCCGTGCCGGAGCGCGCCAAGTGGCGCTACCGGCCGCGGCGCGACTTCTGGCGCTCCAGGGCGCTGCGGGCCGGCGCGCTGATCACCCTGCTCGCCCTGTGCGGTCTGGTCATCTTCGCGATCGTGCGGGACCAGACCGGCACCGAGGGGTTCCTGGTGGGGCTCGCGCTCGCCGTGCTGCCGGTGCCGCTGCTGGTCACCGCGTTCCGCTGGCTCGACCGGGTGGACCCGGGCCCCTGGCGCAACCTGCTGTTCGCCCTCGCCTGGGGGGCGTGCGCCGCCGCCCTTGTGGCGATCATCGCCAACTCGTTCGCGACCAAGTGGATAGCCACCGCGACCGCCGACCCGTCCTCCGCCGACCACCTGGGCGCCACCGTGATCGCGCCGGTCGTCGAGGAGAGCGCCAAGGCGGCGGCCGTGCTGCTGCTGTTCCTTTTCCGCAGACGGGACTTCAAGGGGATAGTCGACGGCGTCGTCGTGGCGGGCTTCACCGCGACCGGCTTCGCCTTCACCGAGAACATCCTGTACATCGGCAACGCCTTCGGCGAGGACCAGGTCAGCCATACCGCCGGGCTCGCCTCGACGACGGCGGCGACGTTCTTCGTCCGGATCGTGATGTCGCCGTTCGCGCACCCGCTCTTCACGGTCTGCACCGGCATAGGCTTCGGGGCCGCGGCGCTCGCGGCCCCGGGCCGCCGCAGGCGCCGGATCTGTCTGCCGGTGCTCGGCCTGCTGTCCGCGATGGGGATGCACGCGCTGTGGAACGGCTCGTCCTCGTTCGGGACGTACGGCTTCTACCTGGTGTACGCCGCGTTCATGGTGCCGGTCTTCGGTCTGCTCACCTGGCTGGCGGTCTGGAGTCGCCAGCGGGAGCTGCGCACGGTCGCGGCGGAGCTGCCGGCGTACGCGGCGGCGGGCTGGCTGGGCCCGGCCGAACCGCTCGCGCTCTCCTCGATGCGGGCCCGCTCGATGGCCCGCGACTTCGCCCACCGCACCTTCGGGGGCAAGCGGGCGGCCCGGACGGTCGCGGAGTACGAGGCGTTCGCGACGGCCCTGGCGTTCCTGCGCCGACGGGCCCGCCACTCCCAGGCCGGGCCGGACTTCACGGCCCGCGAGCAGGAGCTGCTGCACCACCTGTGGGCGCGCCGGGAGGTGGCCGGCCCCGCGCTGCTGTACGCGGCGGGCGCGGCGGGCCGCGTCTGGATCCCGTCGCAGCCCTACCCGTACGGCCACCAGGCCCCGTACGGGAACCAGAGTCCGTACGGGAACCAGCCGCCGTACGGCTACCCCCGGACCCCGTACGGCAGCCGGCCCCCGTACGGCTACGGCCAGGCCCCCTCCCCGTACAACCCCTACCGGCGCTGAGGTCTACGGGGCCTATGGGATCTACGGGATCTACGAGGTCTACGCCGAGGCGGTCTTCAGCTCGCTCAGCTCCGCGTCCGTGAGCTCCAGGTCCGCGACCGCGAGGAGCGCGGGCAGCTGCTCGACGGTCCGGGCCGAGGCGATCGGGGCGACCACGGTCGGCTGCGCGGCGAGCCAGGCGAGGGCCACGCTCGCGGGCTCGACGCCGTGCGCCCGCGCGACGCGGTCGAGCGCGGCCAGCACCTTCACGCCCCGCTCGGTACCGAGGTGCTGGGCGGCGCTCCCGGCCCGGGCGCTCTCGACGTCCTGGCCGGGGCGGTACTTGCCGGTGAGGAAACCGGAGGCGAGCGAGTAGTACGGCACGGCGGCCAGGCCCGAGCGGCCCGCGGTGTCCTGGAGGGCGCCCTCGTAGGTGTCGCGCGAGACCAGGTTGTAGTGCGGCTGGAGGGCGACGTACTTGGCCAGGCCCTCGCGGTCGGAGAAGTCCAGCGAGTCCTGGAGCCGCTCCGGGGAGATGTTGGAGGCGGCCACCGCACGCACCGTGCCGTCCTTGACCAGCTGGTCGAGGGCGGTGACGATCTCCTCGACGGGGACGGACTCGTCGTCGAAGTGCGTGTAGTACAGGTCGATGTAGTCGGTGCCCAGGCGGCGCAGCGACTCCTCGGCGGCGGCCTTGATGGTGGGGGCCGCGAGGCCCTTGAAGGAGGCGTGCGCGCCGCCCTTGGTGGCGATGACGACGTCCTCGCGGTTGCCGCGCGCCGCCAGCCACTTGCCGATGATCCGCTCGGACTCACCGCCCTCGTTGCCCGGGACCCACGCCGAGTAGACGTCGGCGGTGTCCACGAAGTTGCCGCCCGCCTCCGTGTACGCGTCGAGCACCGCGAACGAGGCGGCCTCGTCGGCGGTCCAGCCGAAGACGTTGCCACCCAGGGCGAGCGGGAAGACGGACAGGTCGGAGGAGCCCAGGGGGCGCAGAGTGGTCATGGGGGGTGAACGGGCTGACGGTGCACGCCTATTCCGCGCCCCCCGTCGCCGGGCGGGCGCCCTACGGATTCAGGCCCTTCGACCGCAGCCACGCCATCGGGTCGACTCCCGAGCCGCCCGGGGTGTGCACCTCCAGGTGCAGATGCGGACCCGTCACGTTGCCGGTGGCGCCGACGCGGCCGATGGTCTCGCCCGTCGTCACCTTCTGCCCGGCGCTGACCGCGATGGAGGACTGGTGGCAGTACCAGACCTCCGAGCCGTCCTCCAGCTCGACGACCGTGCGGTAGCCGTACGAACCGGACCAGCCGGCCGACTTGACCGTGCCGCCGTGGACCGCCTTGAGCGGGGTGCCGGTGGGGGCGGCGAAGTCGAGGCCGGTGTGGTGGCCGGAGGACCACATCGAGCCGGCCTCGCCGAAGGTGGAGGTGATCGTGTACGAGGCGACCGGGAGCGAGTAGCTCCTGGCGAGCTCGGCCAGCCGCTCCTGCTCGGCCTTCTTCGCGGCGGCCTCCTCGGCGGCCTTCTTCTCCGCCGCCGCCTTCTGCTGGGCGGCGCTCTGCGCGGCCTTCGCCTCGGCCGCCGCCTGCTGGGCCGCGGCCTTCTCGGCGGCCGCCCTGGCCTCGGCGTCGGCGCTGCTGCGCTGCTGCTCGGCCTGCTGGAGGATACGGGCGCGCAGGGCCTCGCCGGCACCGGTGGCGCCCTGTTCGGCCGCGGCCGGGGAGACGCCCGCCATGGTGAGGGGGGCGTTCGCGACGGCCTGGTCCGCCTGGGCCTGCGGTGCGGCGCCGGGCCTGTCGTCGCCCGCGATACCGGTGATCAGCGCGCCCACGCCCGGCAGGGACTTCACATCGGGGAGATTGTCCGCGACGGAGTCGGGCAGGGATATGGAGACCGGCGGCTTGCTCTGCGCGGTGGCCATGCCTCCCGCGCCGACGGCCGCGATGACGCCGACGCCGAGGACGGTGGAGCTGCGGGCGAGCCCGCCGCGCTGCTTGATCACGCGGTGGCGGCCGCGCACCGAGGACACGGATTCCTCCGTGGGGTTCCACTCCTCCCACACCTCGGTGTCGCTGGGCGCGGTCCCGTACAGGGTGACGGGGGGAAGCGGCGGGGTGCCGAGGGCAGGCTCGTTGGACGCCACGGGGCGGCGTGCTCCTTTCCTTCCTATCGCCTACCGGGTTGGCGGTGGGGGTCCCCCCCTGCTCCTTGAGAGTTCGGGGGAGGGTTCGGAGCAGGAAGGTCTCCTACGGGCACTCTTCGGCGGTGCGAAGGTGCTCGATTCACCCCAAGGTGGTGGTTCCCCGGTTCCCTTGCGGAATTCGGCGCGTGCGCACGGTGCCGCCTCTACGACGGCTGGGACGACCGCGCTGCGTTATCGAACGTTAATAGACAGGCGGACCGGATTCCAAGCCGTTCCCCCTAATCGCCGGCGACAGTAACTGACGTTCCGTCATAAGGCATGCGCTCGGGCGTCGTTAGGCCACGGCCCGTCACGGCACCACCGGCATCGTCCGCCGCCGCTCCGGCTGTCGCGCCCCGGGCCGCCCCACCGCCAGCAGCGCCATGTCGTCGCTCGCGCCCCCGCCCGTATGTCTGCGCACATCGTCGACGAGCGCGTCCAGGACCTCCTGCGGCCCCGGGAAGATCCGGCCGCGCAGCCGCTCGTGCGGGTCGTAGAAGACCCCGGGCGGCCGGGCCGAACGCGCCTCGGAGAGGCCGTCGGTGTAGAACAGCAGCGTCGCCCCGAGCGGGAAGGGGTACGTGTCCGCCCGGTCCGGCCACACCCCCAGCTCCGCCATCCCCAGCGGCAGCGCGGGATCAAAGGGGGCGAGCGCGTCCAGTGCCCCGTCGGCGTGGAGCAGCAGCGGTTCGGGATGGCCCCGGTTCACCAGGCGTACGGCCGTGGCGTCGCGCGGGATCTCGGCGAGCACGGCCGTGGTGAACCCCTCGACGGCGTCCAGGCCGTCGCGCCGGGTGCCCTCCCGGGTCAGCGCGCGCTCCAGCCGCCCGGCCACCGCCTCCAGCGTCTCCTCCTGCTCGGCCGCCTCCCGGAACGCCCCGATCACCACGGCCACCGCCTCGACCGCCTCAAGCCCCTTGCCGCGTACGTCCCCGACGACCAGGCGCACCCCGTACGGCGTGTCCTGGACGGCGAAGAGGTCCCCGCCGATGAACGCGTCCGCCTGCGCCGCCTCGTACCGCGCGGCCACCTGGAGGCCGCCGATCCGCTCGGCGGGCGTCGGCAGGACGGCGCGCTGGGCGGTCTCCGCGATGACCCGTGCCGAGGCCAGGCGTTCGCCGCTGCGGCGCAGCATGCCGTTGGTGAGCAGGGCCAGTACGCCCACGGTGGTGACGGTGAACAGCTCGCTGACCGCCTCCCCGGTGCTGGGGATGTCGTGGAAGTACTCGGTGAACAGCACCGCCCCGACCGCCGAGGCGCCCGCGGCGGCGGTGCCGCGCGGGCCGAAGAAGGGGGCGGCGATCAGCGGGGCGGCGGCGAACAGGGCCGCCGCGGTGAGGTCGGGCGGGGTCGTCACGTCGAGGACGACCCCGGCGACCAGCAGCAGCGCGGGCAGGGCGCGCACGAGGGCCGGACGCCGGGAGCCCTCCCGGCCGCCGCCGTCCGTTCGCTGCCGCACCTGTGGTCTCCCGCCCGTCCGCAGGGGCGCCGCCGTTCCCTCGCGCCCCACCCAGGGTGCCGGGCCGGGCCGCCGGCCGCGAACGCTCCTCCGCCAACCGGGTGCGCTCCGCGGCCCCTCAGTGCCGGTCGGCGCCGGTCGCGATCAGCCGAGCCCGGCACCGGCGGGGCCCGGCCCGGCCGTGCACACAGGTCCCCCGGGCGTGGCGGCGGGCCGCCGCCGGGCCACCGTGGGCGGTGGGGACGCCGCCCTTGGCGTGCGAGGGCGCGGAGATCCAGGGCGCGGCGGGCGACAGGGGCAGCGAGAGCGGCAGGGAGAGACACATCAGCAGCGCGCACAGGGCGAGGAAGAGCGGCACCGCGGGCGCTCTGCGCCGCGTCGCCGCCCGCGGCGGTCCGCCCGCATGGTCGCGCATAGCAAACGCGAGACTACTGTACGCGCACGCGCTCGCGCGGCGGGGCGGGGAAATGCCGAAGGCCCGGCACATTCGCATGTGCCGGGCCCAAGGACTTCAGTAGCGGGGACAGGATTTGAACCTGCGACCTCTGGGTTATGAGCCCAGCGAGCTACCGAGCTGCTCCACCCCGCGTCGGTAAACACAACTGTACGGCATGCGGGACGGTGCTCCGTACCGCTTTACGGACCGCACCGCGCTCACGCCGACCAGTGGCCGCGCGAGGCGGCCAGCACGAAGCCCGGACCGAAGCCGATGATCAGGCCGGACTGCCCGTCGGCGGGGGCCTGGGCGAAGGTGCGGGCCAGCACGTCGAGGACGGCCGAGCCGCCCAGGTTCCCGTTGACGGCCAGGCTCGCCCAGGCGTGCCGCAGCGCGCCGTTGTCGCGGTCGCCGTCCAGGCCGAACCCGGCGGCCGCGTCCTGGAGCACCCGGGGTCCGCCGGGGTGGACGACCGCGAAGTCCAGGGCCTTGCCGCTGCCGCCGAGCCAGCTGCGCACCGCCGGGAGGCTGTCGCCCAGCGAGGCGGTGGCGGCGGTCGTGGAGTCGAAGTGGAGCCCGGCCCCCGAGAGGCGGCCCCGGTAGCGGTCGAGGCTGTCGGGCAGGACGTACTCGAAGGTGTCCTCGATGACGAAGCTGGGCCCGCTCCAGGCCGGGGCGCCCGAGACGACGACCGCGCCCGAGCCGTCCCCGAAGAGCACCTTGTAGATCATCGACTCCCGGCTGGTGTCGGTGTGGTTGTACGTGGCCGTCGACAGGCACTCCGCGACGACGACCAGGACGTGGGAGCCGGGGTGGGCGGCGATGTCCTGGTCCGCCCTGACCAGGCCGTGCGCGCCGCCCGCGCAGCCCACGGTGGCCATGGGGACGCGGCGCACGTCCGGGCGCAGGCCGAGCGCGCGGACGAGGCCGATGTCGAGGGACGGCACGGTCCAGGAGGTGGTGTGGCTGGTGATCAGGCAGTCGATGTCGCTGGGGGCGAGGCCGGCGTGGGCCAGGGCCTGTCGTCCGGAGCGGACGGCGAGTTCCAGGGCGTCCTCGTATGCCGCTCTGTTCCGCTCCTCGACGGTGGCATTTCCGGCCACGGTCGGGGCGTGCAGCGGCCGGGTGAAACGGCGGGTCCGCACGGTGGTCGCCCGGGCGATCCGCAGGTGCGCCTCCAGCCGGGGCCGGTCGGGGTTGGCCCGCCGGATGTCCTCGCAGATCTCGTCCGTGGCGATGACGTGGTCGGGCAGGGCGACGGCGGGGAGGGCTATGTGAGCGGGCACGGGTGGGCTCCCTCTAAGGGCCGGCGGGCGAGAGCTCAACTTAACTGAGACGGCTGGAATTCGTCCCTGGAAAGGTGCACGGAGCTCAGCCGGAAGGAGTCATTCCGCGCGGCCCCCGTCCCTCGGCCACGCCGGTCGCGCGCTCAGCTCGTCAGCGGCGCGCTCAGCACCGGATGGCGGCTCACGAGAGAGGCGCCCGGGCTGTAGAGGAGCAGCATCACCCGGGCCCCGGGCGAGGTGACGGGCTCGGCCACACAGGTGGTGACCCAGCCGGGCCCGTACCGGCTGTGCCGGATGGGCCGCTCCGAGCCGTCCGGGTACGGGACCGGGGTGTCCCCCGCCTCCCGGTAGAGCGGGCCGGCGACCGGGTCGGCCTGCACATCGGCCTCCAGGTGCCGCAGCTCCGTGTGGTTGGGCCGCATCTCCACGGCGTGCCGCAGCTGCGGCAGCACCAGTGGCGCCCAGCGGTCCGCCCAGTCGGTGAGGACGTCCTCGCGCGCCCGGGGGTCGAGGGTCATCCAGCGCATGGTGTTGGCCGGAACCTCACCGCCCGGGAAGAGCTCGGCGAACGCGGTGTTGTGGGCGAGCAGGTTCCAGGCGGCGTCGGTGATGTAGGCCATCACCCCGTCGATCTGCTCGACGACCCGCTGCCAGACGCCCGGGACCGACATCCCGGAGTCGCGGTGCAGGGTGTACGGCGGGTACTCGCGCCGGGTGAGCCGCCACAGGAACGTCCACTCCTGCTCGTTGAGGCGCAGGGTGCGCGCCACGTTCGTCAGGAACTCGGCGGTGGGGTTGAGTTGCCCGTTCTCGAACCGGTTGTACGTGCCCGGGGTGCGCTCCAGCAGCAGGTCCATCTGCTCCTGGCTGAGCCCGGCGACCCGTCGGCCCGGCCCCGCCTGGCGCGGCGGAAACCCGGCGGACTCCGGGTGGATGGCGGCGCGCCGCTCCCGCAGGAGCGTCTTGAGGGCCATACGGTCACGTGCGGCGAGCGGCGGCAAGGCGGGACCTTCGTTCACGGGGAGACGGGGACGAACGGCTGTCGCCGTGGCGGGACGGCGGGGCGGGGGCGTGGGGGGCCCGGGGCGACGTGTTGCGACATGTTGTGACGTGACGGCGACCTGATGCGGGTTTGGTGCGGGTGATGCGGCTTGGTGCCGCTGGCTGATGGGGCCGGCGCAGCCGGCTGACGCGATTTGGTGCTGCTGACGCAGCTTGCGGGGGCTCTGGCGTGTGGCGGGCGCTCCCCTCCCTCCCCGCCCCGGGGCCGGATGTTGATGGCTGGATCATTATCTGCAATTCGGCCCCCTGGAAAGGGGGCGGGGTGCCCCTCCACACTGTTGCGCACGAAGTCCCCAGGGGCTTCGTGCGTATCGACCCAGGTGAAAGCGGTTGCTCGGTGTGCTTCATCGAACGCCGTCCACCAGGGGCGCGGCGGCTGTCCCTGTGCCGCGGGGACGACCGGCGTAGACGCACCCAGAACAGCGGCCGGTGTCGACAATCGCCACGACGTCGCGTCCTCGACACCGGCCGCCCGCGGCGCGCCGGAGAGCAGCATTCCCCCGTCTCCGGCCAGCCCCGGCATGCGGGCCGGGGCTGAGACGGCCGGCGCCGTGGAGCCGCTCCCTTGGGCGGACCCACGGCGCCGGGCGTGTGCGTACGGGCTCCGCCGTCCGTGCGGGAAGCCGGTCCCGCCCTCCCCTCAACTCCTTGCTGGGCGGCCGCGATCCCCCCGAGACAGCAGAACGCCCCAGCCGAAGATCCCCGGCTGGGGCGTTCGTTCGCAGGTCAGAGGCTACGAAGCCCCGTCCCGCGCCCGGTAGGCCATGTCGGACTCGAACCGACAACCAACGGATTAAAAGTCCGCTGCTCTGCCAATTGAGCTAATGGCCCCTGGCATACCGCACCCCCGCAGCATAGCCCGACCCGGCCCGGCAGCCGATCGGGTATCGGGTGCCGGGCCCGTTGCGGCCCGTTCGGGTGCCTTCGTGGCCGATACGCGCAGGTCACGTCGGACGGCGTGGGCGGGCGTATCAGCGGGGACCGGAGTCCGGCGCTTCGGTGGGGAGCGGCGCGGGTGCGGCAGTGGGGAGCGGGGCCGGCGGGCGCAGGAACCAGTGGCGGGCCGAGGCCGCCCACCACGCCGTCGCGAAGCCCAGCACCACCAGCACCGCCACCGGCGCGTAGTTGAAGTTCTCCCACGTCACCGGGGACAGCTGCGGCAGCATGAACAGGACCGTGATCAGCGCCACCCAGGCCACCGCCGCCACACCGACCGGGCGGGACCAGCGGCCCAGGTGCCAGGGGCCCGGCGTGAACGCGTCGCCCTTGATCAGCCTCAGCAGCGTCGGGATCACATACGCGATGTACAGGCCGATCACCGCGATCGATGTCACCGCCGCGTAAGCCGTCACGTTGATCAGATACGGCAGGCCCAGCGCCAGCGCGCCCACCGTCGCCAGCCACACCGCCGCCACCGGGGTGCGGGTGCGGGGGCTCACCGAGTGCCAGACGCGGGAGAACGGAAGCGCGCCGTCGCGCGAGAACGCGTAGATCATGCGGGAGTTGGCCGTCACCGACGCCATCCCGCAGAACAGCTGCGCCCCGATCACGACGAGCAGCAGGAGCTTGCCCGCCGTCGCCCCCAACGCGTCCAGGAGGATCTGGGCCGGGGGCGCGCCGGTCGCCGAGCCGAGCTCGTCGTCGTAGGACTGGATGGCGTAGGTGAAGCCGAGGAGGAGCACGAAGCCCGCTATCCACGACGTCCAGATCGCGCGCACGATCCCGCGTGGGCCCGCCGTCGCCGCGTCGTGGGTCTCCTCCGTCATGTGCGCGGAGGCGTCGTAGCCGGTGAAGGTGTACTGGGCCATCAGCAGGCCGAGCAAGCCGACGTAGAGGCCGCTGCCCCAGCCCGTGTTGTTCACGTAGTGGGTGAAGACGAACGCGGTGGAGCGGTGGTGGTCCGGGGCGAACGCCAGCGCGCCCGCGATCGCCGCCACGCCCAGCACGTGCCACCACACGCTCACGCTGTTGAGGAGCGCCACGATCCGTACGCCGAAGGTGTTCAGCAGGCCGTGCAGGAGCAGGATCGCCGCGAAGAGCGCGATCGTACGGCCCGGGGTCACCCCGAAGTCCCACTGGAGGTTCAGATACGCGCCCAGGAACGACGCCGCGCCGAAGTCGATCCCGGCCGTCACCGCGACCTGGCCCAGCACGTTGAACCAGCCCGTGAACCAGGCCCAGGCCGCGGCGCCGCGCTCCGGCGCGAGGCGGTGGGCCCAGAAGTACAGGCCCGCCGAGGTCGGGTACGCCGAGCAGATCTCGGCCATCGCCAGGCCGACCAGCAGCGTCATCAGGCCCACCCCGACCCAGCCCCAGGTGATCACGGCCGGGCCGCCGGTGTTCATGCCGAACGCGTACATCGTCAGACAGCCGGAGAGTACCGAGATGATGGTGAACGAGACGGCGTAGTTGGCGAAGCCGGACATCCGGCGGGCCAGCACCTGGGTGTAGCCGAGCTGTGCCAGCCGCTCTTCGTCGGACGTCGCCGCGCCGGTCGTGTGCACCGCGCCGCCGCCCGCCGGACCGAGATCCTCCGGCGCCCCGTGGGCGTCCGGATTCGTACCCGCGTCGCTTGTCATGCCCCCAGCGATTCCCTCGCGGGAGGGCCGGCATGCGCCACCTCCGGCCCAAAGAAGCCCCGGTATGCGGAAGGGCCCGTACCGCACCCCTGGGGTGCCGTACGGGCCCTTCACTCACTCAGTCGACGGATCAGCCGTTGCGCTTCCAGCGCGGCTTGTCGTCGCGGCGGCCGAAGGAGCCGGTGTTCGTGCCGGTACCGGTGCCACCGCGGTGGTCGTCACGGCGGCCGTAGGGACGGTCACCGGTGCCGCCGGAGCGGAAGCCGCCCGAGGGACGGTCGTTGCGGTCGCGGTTGAACGGGCGGTCGCCGCCACCGGAGCGGAAGCCGCCGCCGGTGGGACGCTCGTTGCGGTCGCGGTTGAAGCCGCCACCACGGTTGTCGTCACGGCGCTCGAAGCCACGGTCGTTGCGGTCACGGTTGAAACCGCCCGAGGGACGGTCGTCGCGACGGAAGCCGCCACCACGGTTGTCCCGCTCGTTGCGGTCGCGGTTGAAGCCGCCCGAGGGGCGGTCGTCACGGCGCTCGAAGCCACGGTCGTTGCGGTCACGGTTGAAGCCACCGGACGGACGGTCGTCGCGACGGAACCCGCCACCACGGTTGTCGTCACGACGCTCGAAGCCACGGTCGTTGCGGTCACGGTTGAAACCGCCCGAGGGACGGTCGTCGCGACGGAACCCGCCACCACGGTTGTCGTCACGGCGGTCGTCGCGGCGGAAGCCACCACGGTCGCCACGGTCCCCGCGGTCGTCACGACGGCCGAAGTTGCCCCGGTCGTCACGGCGCTCGTACGGGCGCTCCTGGGCGACCGGCTCGGCGGCCACCACGGCGGCGGCGACCTCGGCCTCGGCGGCCACGGCCACCTCGGCGACGGCGGCCTGCGGGTCCTCACCGCGCTCACGGGCGGAGCGGGCGACCAGGCGGTCGGCCTCCTCGCGGAGCTCGGCGGCGCGGCGCGTCAGACGCTCCAGCTCCTTGGTGAGCTCGGCGACCTCGCGCTCGGCCTGCTTGGCGGCGTTGTTCGCGGAGTCGGCCTGGACCTCGGTCAGCGAACGGGCGCCGGTGATCTCGGCGACCTCCGGGTCGAACGCGCCGGCGCTCTGGATGATGTGGCGCGAGGCGTCGACGCCCGCGTCCTCCATCAGCCGGAAGATCTGGCGGCGCTGGTGCGGCAGCGACAGCGACACGACGACACCGGACTTGCCGGCGCGGGCGGTACGGCCCGAGCGGTGCAGGTAGTCCTTGTGGTCACCGGCCGGGTCCACGTTGAGGACCAGGTCGATGCCGTCGACGTGGATGCCGCGGGCGGCGACGTCGGTGGCGACGAGGGCGTTGACGTAGCCCTTCTTGAAGTCCTCCAGGACGCGGGTGCGCGCGCCCTGGGTCATGCCGCCGTGCAGCGCGTCGGCCTTCACGCCAGACTCGCACAGCTGCTCGGCGATGCGGTCCGCGCCCAGCTGGGTGCGGACGAAGATGATCGTGCGGCCCTTGCGGGCGGCGATGGCGGCCGTGACCGGCGCCTTGTCCTTCGGCTTCACGACCAGGACGTGGTGGGTCATCGTCGAGACGTTGCCCTGCGCGCTGTCGACCTCGTGCGTGACGGGGTTCGTCAGGTAGCGCTTGACCAGGGTGGAGATCTCGTTCTCCATGGTGGCGGAGAAGAGCATGCGCTGGCCGCCGCCGGGGATCTGGTCGAGCAGCTCGGTGACCTCGGGCAGGAAGCCCAGGTCGGACATCTGGTCGGCCTCGTCGAGGACGGCGACCTGGACGTTGGCGAGCGAGCAGGCGCCGCGGTTGATGAGGTCGCGCAGACGGCCCGGGGTGGCGACGAGGACGTCGACGCCGCGCTCCAGGGCGTAGATCTGGTTGCTCATCGAGGTGCCGCCGCAGACGACCTTCATCTTCAGGCCGAGCACGTCACCGTACGGCTGGAGGGCGTCCGCGACCTGCATCGCGAGCTCACGCGTCGGCGTGAGGATGATCGCGCGGGGCTTCTTCTTCTCGGTGTGGCCGCCGGTGAGCTGCGCCAGGGTCGGCAGACCGAAGGAGAGGGTCTTGCCGGAGCCGGTGCGGCCACGGCCGAGGATGTCCTTGCCGGCCAGGGCGTCCGGAATGGTCGCGGCCTGGATCGGGAAGGGGCTGGTCACACCGTTCTGGGCGAGCTTGCGCACGACGCCCTCGGGCAGACCGAGGTCCGCGAAGGTGACGGTCGGCTCGGCGGCCTCGGTGACGTCGGCGGACTGGGCCTCGACGGCCTCGCCCGCGGCGAGGACCTCGACGACCTCGGCGGTCTCGGTGACCTCGGGGGCCTGGGTGACGACGGCCTCGGCGACGACGATCTCGTCGTTCTCGGGCATGACGGTGTTGTCAGTACTGGAAATGGACATGCGAAATGCGAAACCTTCCGGAGTCTCGGCACGCGCCCGTCAACTCCGTGATTCGCAATTCGACCGCCTCGATGCGGTCAGCCACGGCTAGGGAGAGTACGCGCCACACGGCGCTCTTCTGTGTCGGCGCCGGGCAATGGGATCAAACGATCTACCACCATACGCACTCCCCCCGCAGGAGCGCAAACCGCTCCCTTGCGATCCACCTCACATCGCCCCTCCCCCGCCCCCGCTACACCGGCCCGACCTGCGGAGACGCCGCCGGTTCGGCCCGTGAGGCCGGGCTCCCCCCGAGGTCGCGCAGGGCCGTGGTGCGGGTGTCGGCGGCCGGGGAGGCGGACGGCGAGTCGCTCGGCTTCGGGGTCACCGGCGGGTCCGGCGGCGGCTGGCTCGTGGGGGGCGCGGGCGGGCTCGGCGAGGCCGGCGGCGGGGAGGGGTGCGGCGGGGGCGCGGAGGGGCCGCCCGCGCTGCCGCCGCCGGGCGGAGCCGGGTTCTGGGCCCGGGGGCGGCCGCCGGGCGAGACGGCGGGCGCGCCGGGCGCCGAACCGCTCGGGCTTGCGGCCGAGGACGCGCCCGGGGACGGCTTGGCGCCGTGCTTGCCGGAGCGCCCCTTGCCGCCCCCGGCGGAGACCGCGGCGACCCCCTCCGACTCGACCACCGCTCCGTCGCGCCCGACCGACACCGACGGCTTTGGAGCCTTTCCGTCGTCCCTCACACTCATGCAGCCCGCCGACGCCGCGACCACCAGGGCGGTCACGGCCAGACGGGCGGGGGCGGGCAACTGGCGCACGGGGGGCCTCCGGAGCGCGGGCGGGGCAGGGTCGCCCTGACCAACTCCCTTTCCCCTGCCGGGGACACGCCCGGGGCGCCGCCGGTACGAACGGGATTCCGACGGGTGGTCCCGCGGTGGCGAATCCGGTCCCACCCGATCAGGTCGGGGCGGACCCGGTCGTGTTGGCGCCGGTCCGCGCACCTCCGCCGTCCGCCCGGAGGGCGCACGCACCGGGCGCGCCGGGGCGCGGGCGGGGGCTCGAAGACGGGCCTTTACGCCGGTGTGCCGCCGGTGAGCCCCGCCCCGAGGAAGACCGCGCCGAGCCCGACCAGCACCGACGCCGCCACGTTCGCGGCCGCGAGGAACCGCCACCCCCGCTCGGCCAGCCGGAGCGTCTCGTAGGAGAACGTCGAGTACGTGGTGAGCGCGCCGCAGAGCCCGGTGCCGAGCAGCGCGTACGTACCGGAGGAGGCGGTCGCGCCCGCGAGCGCGCCGAGCAGCAGGCTTCCGGCCGCGTTGACGACGAACGTTCCCCAGGGGAACACCGAGTCGTGGCGGGCCTGCACCGCGCGGTCGGTCACGTACCGCAGCGGCGCGCCGACGGCCGCGCCCACGATCACCAGGAGCCACGTCATGTCCGCGCCACCCGCTCCGCCCCGGTCCGCGCGGCCAGCACCCGCCGGGTCGCCCCCGCCGCCAGGCACACCGCGCCGAGCGCGCCGAGGAGCGTCCCGGCCGCGTAGGCCGCCGCGAGGCCCGGCTGCTGCCGGGCGAGGAGCCGGGCGACCTCCACGGCGTAGGTCGAGAAGGTGGTGAAGCCGCCGAGCACCCCGACCCCGAGGAACGGCCGCGCCAGCGGGTGGGCGCCGCGCCCGCCCTCGCCGATCAGCGGCATCAGCAGGCCGATGAGGGCGCAGCCCAGGACGTTGACCAGCAGGGTCGACCAGGGGAAGCCGCCGCCGTGCACCGGCCAGGCCAGCGCCAGGCCGTACCGGGCGCTCGCCCCCAGCGCCCCGCCCGCCGAGATCACCGCGAGCACCGGCCACTTCGCCCCGCCGGCCGTCTCGGCGCGCTGGGCGGGAACGTGGAGGTCGACGTCCGGGTCGATCGCCTCCGGCCGCTCGGGCGCGCTCACCCGTAGCCCAGGGCGTGCAGCCGCTCGTCATCGATGCCGAAGTGGTGGGCGATCTCGTGGACGACGGTGACCTCGGTCTCGGCGACCACGTCCTCCCGGGACTCGCACATCCGCAGGGTGGGGCCCCGGTAGATGGTGATCCGGTCGGGGAGCACACCGGCGTACCACTCGCCGCGGTCGGTGAGCGGGGTCCCCTCGTAGAGCCCGAGCAGCTCGGGGTCGTCGGTGGCGGGCTCGTCCTCGACGAACACGGCGACGTTGTCCATCAGCCGCGTCAGCTCCGGCGGGATGCGGTCCAGCGCCTCGGCGACCAGTTCCTCGAACTCCTCGCGCGTCATCTCCAGCACGCGGCCATTGTCACGCATGGGGCGCGGAGACGCCCCGGGCGCGCGCCCCCGGCCCGGGTCCGGGCCGCCCCAAGGGCCCGCGCGGGGGCACCGACGGGCCGCCGGGAAACCGTTTTGGCGATAGCTCCTTCCATCCCATATGCTTCTCACGTCCCCGACGCGCTGCGAAGCGCCCAGGTGGGCCCTTAGCCCTCATCGTCTAGTGGCCCAGGACGCCGCCCTTTCAAGGCGGTAGCACGGGTTCGAATCCCGTTGGGGGCACGCATCACCGTGTGCGAGACTAGTGCTCGCACATTGCATGGTCCTGTGGAGCAGTTTGGAGTGCTCGCCACCCTGTCAAGGTGGAGGCCGCGGGTTCAAATCCCGTCAGGACCGCTGGTGTTTCACGTGAAACACCGTGGCTGGGTAGCTCAGTTGGTACGAGCGATCGCCTGAAAAGCGATAGGTCGCCGGTTCGACCCCGGCCCCAGCCACAACCGGAAGGCCCCGTCCCCTGGACGGGGCCTTCCTTGTGCTCAACTCCTCCGCGCCGCCTCGCGCCGCCGCGCCCGCAGACCCCGTACGCCGAGGACCAGCGCGACCGTCGCCACCACGGCCACCAGCAGCGCCCAGTCCGGAACGGCGTCGCCGACCGAGCGGGCCCACTGCTCGGCCGCGTACGAGTCGTCGACGTCCAGCAGCCCGGGCAGCGCCGTGGCCCCGTCGAACGCCAGGAACAGGCCGCCCAGGACCATGAAGAACAGGCCCGAGAGCAGCGAGGTGGTGTGCAGCTCGAAGCGGCCGAGCCGTACCGCCCGGCCGCGCAGCCAGCGGCGGCGGCCGAGCCCGAAGCGCTCCCACAGCAGCGCGAGCAGGAACAGCGGGGCCGCCATGCCCAGCGCGTACACCGCCAGGAGCAGCCCTCCGTAGGCCGGGCTGCCGCTGACCGCCGCCACGGTGAGGACGCTGCCGAGGATGGGTCCGGCGCAGAAGCCCGCGAGCCCGTAGACCGCGCCCAGGGCGTAGACGGAGGCTGCCGTGGTCGGGCGGATGCGGCCGGACAGCTCGGTCATCCGGCGGCTGGCGAAGCCCATGCCGAGGATCTGGGCGGCGCCGAGCGCGATGATCAGCCAGCCGCCGAAGAGGACCAGCTGGTCGCGGTGGCCGTAGAAGAGGCGGCCGGCGTACGAGCCCGCCGCGCCCAGCGGGACCAGGGTGGTGGCCAGGCCCGCGTAGAAGAGGCCGGTGCGGGCCAGTAGCCGGGAGGCGGAGTCGATCGAGTACGCGAAGAAGGCCGGCAGCAGCAGGGCGCTGCACGGGCTGAGCAGCGCCAGCAGCCCGCCCAGGAACGCGGCGAGATAACCGATGTCCGGGGTCACTTCGCGGCGTCCTTCGAGGCGGCGGTGCGGGCGGCCCGGTACTTCGCGGCCTCGTCGACCGCCCGCGCGAAGGTGTCCAGCGGCTGGGCGCCGGCCAGCGGGCGGCCGTTGACCAGGAACGACGGCGTGGAGCTCGCGCCCAGCGAGTACGCCTCGTCCTGGTCCTTCTTCACCGACGCCTTCGCCGCCTCGCTGTCGGCGTCCCGGGCGAAGCGGTCGAGGTCGCCCACGCCCGCCTCCTTCGCCAGCTCGCGCAGCCGGTCCTTGCCGAAGCCCTTCTCCTTGGAGCCATGGGCGTAGGCGGCCGTGTGGAACTGCCAGAAGCGGCCCTGCCGCCCGGCCGCCCAGGCCGCCCGCGCCGCCGCCTCCGACTCCGCACCGAAGATCGGCATGTTGCGCCACTCGATGCGCAGCGTCCCGGCGTCGACGTACTTCTTCACCAGCGCGGGCTCGGTGTCCCGGGCGAACTTTCCGCAGTAGGAGCACTTGAAGTCGGCGTACTCGATGAGCACGACGGGCGCGTCCGGGCGGCCCTGGGCCAGCGCGTCGCCGTGGTCGCGCCGGGCCAGCTTCTCCAGCTCGGGGAAGGTCCCGGCGGGCGGCTCGACCGCCTCGGCGGAGGCGCTCCCGCGACCGTCGCCGGAAGAATTCGCGCCGTACGAGACGGCCCCGAGGAGGGCCGCCGCCGCGACGACGGCCGCCCCGATCACGAAGGGCTTCCTGGACCTCGGGCCGGAGGCGGACCGGGGCCTGGACGTGGACTTGGGCTTGGACTTGGGCTTGGGCGCAGGGGTGCCCTGGGGCTTGGACATACGGGTCTCCGTGTACGTACCGCCACCGCGAGAGGGCGGCGGAAAAGGAAGGGGAAAGGGACGGCCGGTCGAAGGACCGGCCGTCTAGACCCTCAGTACGGAGAGCTCGACGGGGGTGGGCGCGCAGAGCGCGGGGCCGCGTACCGGCGGGTCGCGGTGCTCCGCGGCCCGCGTGGCGAGGGCCGCGGGGGCGAGCCGCTCCCCCAGGGCCGGGGCCTGGTCGCAGGCGGTGCGGGCCCGCACGGGCGCGGCCGGGTCGCCGCCCCGGTCCTGCTTGCCGCCCTGCTCACAGCCGGGCGAGCGGTCCAGGGGCGCGGAGATCCGGGTGTGCGGGGCCTCGGTTGGGGAGGCCGCCGCCGGGGACGGCCCGCACAGCAGCACCGTCGCCAGGCCGAGCACCATCAGCAGCACGGCCGCGAGGCGGCGGTGCGGGGCTGCGGTGCGGGACATGCCCGAAATGGTACGGGCGGGGCGGGCCCCTTCCGAAATGCGTTCGCCACTGCCGCGCGGCGGGTGAGATCCTGAAGCAGGTATGTCTACTTCCTTTGCCGATCTCCAGACCCTGCTGGCCGAGATCTCCCTGCGTGACGCCCATCGGCTCGGCCGCCGTCTGGACGGCGCACGCCGTATCAAGAAGCCCGACGCCCGGCAGGCCGTGCTCGACGAGATCGCCGCCGAGGCCGCGAAATCCGCCGAGCGCGTCGCCCGGCGGGCCTCCCGCGTGCCCGAGGTCACGTACCCCGAACAGCTCCCGGTCAGCCAGAAGAAGGACGCGATCCTGGAGGCGATACGGGACCACCAGGTCGTGATCGTCGCGGGTGAGACCGGCTCCGGCAAGACCACCCAGATCCCGAAGATCTGCATGGAGCTGGGCCGGGGCGTGCGCGGCATGATCGGGCACACCCAGCCCCGCCGGATCGCCGCCCGTACGGTCGCGGACCGTATCGCGGACGAGCTGAAGACCCCGCTCGGCGAGGCGGTCGGCTGGAAGGTCCGCTTCACCGACCAGGTCGACCCGGACGCGACCTTCGTGAAGCTGATGACGGACGGCATCCTGCTCGCCGAGATCCAGACCGACCGCGAGCTGCGCGCCTACGACACGATCATCATCGACGAGGCCCACGAGCGGTCCCTGAACATCGACTTCCTGCTGGGCTATCTGGCCCAGCTGCTGCCCAGGCGCCCCGACCTCAAGGTCGTGATCACCTCGGCGACCATCGATCCCGAGCGCTTCTCGCGCCACTTCGGGGACGCGCCCATCGTCGAGGTCAGCGGGCGTACGTATCCGGTCGAGGTGCGCTACCGCCCCCTGCTGGAAGAGGCCGACGAAGACGCGGCGGACGCCGACCGGGACCAGATCACCGCGATCTGCGACGCCGTCGACGAGCTCCAGGCGGAGGGTCCCGGCGACATCCTGGTCTTCCTCTCCGGGGAGCGCGAGATCCGCGACACGGCGGACGCCCTCAACAAGAGGAACCTCCGGTCCACCGAGGTGCTCCCGCTGTACGCGCGCCTGAGCCACGCCGAGCAGCACCGCGTCTTCCAGCAGCACACCGGGCGCAGGATCGTGCTCGCCACCAACGTCGCCGAGACGTCCCTGACCGTGCCGGGCATCAAGTACGTCATCGACCCCGGCACCGCCCGTATCTCCCGCTACAGCCACCGCACCAAGGTGCAGCGCCTCCCCATCGAGGCGATCTCGCAGGCCAGCGCCAACCAGCGCAAGGGCCGCTGCGGCCGGACCAGCGACGGCGTCTGCATCCGGCTCTACTCCGAGGACGACTTCCTCTCCCGGCCCGAGTTCACCGACCCGGAGATCCTCCGTACCAACCTGGCCTCCGTCATCCTCCAGATGACCGCGGCCGGGCTCGGCGACATCGAGAAGTTCCCGTTCATCGACCCGCCGGACCACCGCAACATCCGCGACGGCGTCCAGCTCCTCCAGGAGCTGCACGCGCTGGACCCGGCGGAGAAGGACCCCCGCAAGCGGCTCACCCCGATGGGCCGCAAGCTGGCGCAGCTGCCGGTCGACCCGCGCCTGGCCCGGATGGTCCTGGAGGCCGACAAGAACGGCTGTGTCCGCGAGGTCATGGTCATCGCGGCCGCGCTCTCGATTCAGGACCCCCGCGAGCGCCCCTCCGACAAGCAGCAGCAGGCCGACCAGCAGCACGCCCGCTTCAAGGACGAGACCAGCGACTTCCTCGCCTTCCTCAACCTGTGGCGGTACGTGCGCGAGCAGCAGAAGGAGCGCGGCTCCTCCAGCTTCCGCCGGATGTGCAAGCAGGAGTACCTGAACTTCCTGCGCATCCGGGAGTGGCAGGACATCTACTCCCAGCTGCGCACGGTCGCCAAGACCATGGGCATCCACCTCAACGAGGAGGACGCCCCGGAGCAGTCGGTGCACACCTCCCTGCTCGCCGGTCTGCTCTCCCACATCGGGCTCAAGGACACCGACAAGAACGAGTACCTGGGCGCCCGCAACGCCAAGTTCGCCGTCTTCCCGGGCTCGGCGCTCTTCAAGAAGCAGCCCAAGGTCCTGATGTCGGCCGAGCTCGTGGAGACCTCGCGGCTGTGGGCCCGGGTCAACGCGAAGATCGAGCCCGAGTGGATCGAGCCGCTCGCCCAGCACCTGGTCAAGCGCACCTACAGCGAGCCGCACTGGGAGAAGGACCAGGCCGCGGTGATGGCGTACGAGAGGGTGACGCTGTACGGCGTGCCGATCGTCGCCAACCGCAAGGTGAACTACGGCCGGATCGACCCGGAGGCCTCGCGCGAGCTGTTCATCCGCAACGCGCTGGTCGAGGGCGACTGGCGCACCCACCACAAGTTCTTCGCCGACAACCGCAAGCTGCTGACCGAGGTCGAGGAGCTGGAGCACCGGGCGCGGCGCCGCGACATCCTGGTGGACGACGAGACGCTCTTCGACTTCTACGACCAGCGGGTGCCCGAACACGTGGTGTCGGGCGCGCACTTCGACTCCTGGTGGAAGCACAAGCGCCACGAGGAGCCGGAGTTCCTGGACTTCGAGCGGGAGATGCTCATCCGGGAGTCGGCGCTCGCCGTCACCAAGGACGACTATCCGGACAACTGGCGCCAGGGCCGGCTCAAGTTCAAGGTCACCTACCAGTTCGAGCCGGGCGCGGACGCGGACGGCGTCACCGTCCACGTCCCGCTCCAGGTCCTCAACCAGGTCACCGACGAGGGCTTCGACTGGCAGATCCCGGGCCTGCGCGAGGAGGTCGTCACCGAGCTCATCCGCTCGCTGCCCAAGCCGATCCGCCGCCACTACGTGCCCGCGCCCAACTTCGCGACGAAGTTCCTGGAGCGCGCGGTGCCGTTGCAGGAGCCGCTGCCGGTGACACTGGCGCGCGAGCTCCAGCGGATGGTCGGGGTGCCGGTCACGGCCGAGGACTTCGACCTGACGCGCGTCCCGGACCACCTGAAGATCACGTTCCGGATCGTCGACGAGCGGCGCCGCAAGCTGGCCGAGGACAAGGACCTGGAGGCGCTCAAGCTCCAGCTGCGCCCCAAGGCCCGCCAGGCGCTCTCCCAGGCCGCCGCCGCGGCCGCCCCCTCCGGCGGTGTCTCCATCGAGCGCACGGGCCTGACCGACTGGACGATCGGCACCCTGACGAAGGTCTTCGAGACCAAGCGCGCGGGGCAGCCGGTGAAGGCCTACCCGGCGCTGGTGGACTCCGGCGAGAGCGTCTCCGTACGGCTCTTCGACACCGAGGCCGAGCAGCAGCAGGCGATGTGGCGGGGCACCCGGAAGCTGATCCTGCTGAACATCCCGGTGAACCCGGCGAAGTTCGCCTCGGACAAGCTGACGAACCAGCAGAAGCTCGCCCTGTCCCGCAATCCGCACGGCTCGGTGCAGGCGCTCTTCGACGACTGCGCCACGGCCGCCGCCGACAAGCTGATCGCGGACCACGGGGGCCCGGCGTGGGACGAGGAGGCCTTCCGCAAGCTCTTCGACAAGGTGCGCGCGGACCTCGTGGACGCGACCGTACGGACGGTCGGGCAGGTCCAGCAGATCCTGGCCGCCTGGCAGGCCTGTGAGCGCCGTCTGAAGGCCACCAACAGCCTGGTCCTGATCAACAACCTCCAGGACGTACGGGAGCAGCTGGCGGCGCTGATGCCGGCCGGGTTCGTGACCCTGACGGGGCTGCGGCGGCTGCCGGACCTGATGCGCTATCTGGTGGCGGTGGACCGGCGGCTCCAGCAGATGCCGACGTCGGTGCAGCGCGACACCACGCGCATGGAGAAGGTCCACGAGATGCAGGACGAGTACGCCTGGCTCCTGGAGCAGATGCCGCAGGGGCGGCCGGTGCCGCGGGAGGTCCTGGACATCCGCTGGATGATCGAGGAGCTGCGGGTGAGCTACTTCGCGCACGCGCTGGGCACGGCGTTCCCGGTCTCGGACAAGCGGATCGTGAAGGCCATCGACGCGGCGGCCCCGTGAGGAACGCCGCGGCCGACGCCTCGGGAACCCCGTGACGGCCCCATCGCCCTGAGTGAGTTCGACCTGACCAGCTGACCTGCTGTAGAGTCTCTCTCGCAGCCAAGGAGCAAGCGCAGGCTGCGAAACCTGGTCCTGTGGAGCAGTTTGGAGTGCTCGCCACCCTGTCAAGGTGGAGGCCGCGGGTTCAAATCCCGTCAGGACCGCAGTGAATTCGAAGCCCGCATCCCTCGTGGATGCGGGCTTCGATGCTGTTCACCCCTGCGACAAGTGGGCCCGATCCGCAAGGATCCGGGCCCACTTGGCGTTTCCGGCCGTCTTGACGCGGTCATCCGGCGCCGGTACCCAAGGAGGAGGCACAGCGGGCCCCACTCCGGAGGTGGCGCATGAAGGCGTCGTCCGCGAGGCACGAGACACGGGCGCTGCTGCGCGCCCATCTGTCGGCCGCGAGCGGCTATCGGCACGTCACTCGCCACTGTCCCGTCTGCTCGCGCCTCCTGCGGCTCGCCATGGAGCCCTCCGCCGAGCCCGACCCCCTTCTCGCCCTCCCCGAGACGCCGGGAGAGACCCCGCCCCGCACCGCCCCGGCCGAGGACGAAAGTCCCGCCGAGCGGTGACCGACGGCGGGTTGGCCGGCCCCCCGGCGGTGGCAGGCTCTCCCCTGAGAGGCCTCCCAAGGGTGTGACGGGAGTCACCGAACAAGTTTTGGGAACCGGGGAACTTACGCCGTGCCTACAACCCCCCAATTTAATATGTGCAATTGCACCACCCCTCGGAGGGCGCCGGGGTTGCCCCTCGAAGTACCCCCAGACGGCCCGGACAGTCCCGGACCGGGACATAAAAAAGACCGCGCTGGACCCGGCGGAGTCCAGCGCGGCCGATGACGGCGAGCCCGTTGGGGCGGGCAGGGCGTCAGTGGAGCTATGGGGTGGGCGGCCGGGGTGGGGGCCCCGGAATGCCCGTTATCGGGGTGTTGTTCAGGCCTCGCTACGCTGCTGCGGAATACCCGCAAGCAGCGCACGGACCTCTGCTTCGCGGTACCGGCGGTGTCCACCCAGCGTGCGGATGGACGTGAGCTTGCCCGCCTTCGCCCAGCGGGTGACCGTCTTCGGGTCCACGCGGAACATCGTGGCAACCTCAGCCGGGGTCAGCAGCGGCTCGGCATCAGGGGTGCGAGCGGTCATGAGCGGCCTCCTCGGGAGAACCGAACCTTCTCGGTTCTTTCCTCTAAATTCTGCACCTTGACCCGCGTTGCCCGAAATGGCGGACGCGAGCCGAGTCGGTTATAGGACGAACGGCTTGTCCTCGGCACTACAACTACACCATCTGTCCAGCCACGTCGGCCAAACCGATGGAATTGCCCTCCCAGGTGTTCATCAGCGACGGAAGCCGATGGACCATGCCATAGCGGACAGTCACGCCACAGTGACGATCAGTCACAGAGCGATCAGGAGTCATCAGACCCCTCATAGCAGGCAATACCAAGCAATCCGCCCATAGTTGGACGGAAGGAGCCCTCTCCGGACTCCTTGTCCTATTTTGGCACGAGGGTGGGGGATCGACGCAAGGGCCCAGTAAGTGCGGTCCATCACGCTTGAGGCAAAGGCCCGGATCAGGACCTACGTCCCGAGCACCCGCCCGAACATGTCACTCAGGCGTACGAGAGCGCTCACCCGAACGGGGAAGCGCACGGCGCGTTCGGACGCTTCCTCAGTCCGACAGGCCGTCAGTTCGCCATCCGGCGCTCCCGTACGGTCCGCCAGCGCTCCGTGAAGCGTTCGTACGCCCTCGCCGCCCCCGCGCCGTCCCCGGCCCGCAGCGCGGCGATCCCCTCGGCCACGTCGGCCGCCGAGCGGTCCTCCTCCAGCCGGGCCCGCGGCAGGGCGTGCACGAGCCCGCCGTAGTCCAGCTCGACCAGCGAGCGGGGGTGGAACTCCTCCAGCCAGCGCCCCACGTCGACCAGCCCCTCCGTCAGAGGACCCTCGTCGAGGTGGTCGCGCAGCGTCCGCAGCGCCCACGCGAGGCGGCGGCGGGCCTGGACCATCGGGGTGCGGTAGCGCAGCACGGGCGCCGCTCCGCCCTCCGCCCGGACATACTCCCTGTCTTCGTCCGAAAAGACTGTGAACCAGCTCACAGGAACATGCCAGACCGCCGTGAGGATCCACGGCCGGGCGTCCGGGTTCGCCTCCCGCCACCGCTCGTAGTCCGCCGCCGCCTGCCGGCGCACCACCGGCGGCAGCAGCGCGTCCAGCACCGGCGCCGGGAACTGGTCCGCCAGCACCTCCAGCGCCTGCCAGCCGCGCAGCCGGGTCCGCCACGGGCAGACGCACACCACCCCGTCCACCTCGGCCACGAAGGCGTCCGCGCTCTCGTGGACCGGCACCGCCACCGGCGGCGTCGGCACCAGATCCGCCAGCGCGCGCCGGTGTTCGTCCTGGGCGTCGGGGGTGCGCCCGCGCTCCGCGTACCGCGCCCAGTGGGCGCGCTCCGCTTCGGGGAAGGCGGCCAGCGGCTCGTACACCCGCAGATAGGACGCGTACGGGACGATCACCGAGGACACCACCGCCATGGGTCGCATCGTCCCACGCGTTCACGGACGGGAGGGTGATCCTCGGCACTGCGCCTGATCTACGCGCGCGTAGGACTTACTCTGCTCCCAGCGCGGCCCCGGGCGGGCCGCGACGCGGCCCGCCCCACCCACAGGCGGACCGCAAAACGCCGCTTCGTACTTGGGAGTCACCACCGTGACCGATGTGACCGGCGACGCCGTCAGCTCAGCGGATGTTCTGCACACCCTGTTCCGATCGGACCAGGGCGGACACGAACAGGTCGTGCTGTGCCAGGACCGCGCCACGGGCCTCAAGGCCGTCATCGCCATCCACTCCACCGCCCTGGGCCCGGCCCTCGGCGGAACGCGCTTCTACCCCTACGCCAGTGAGGCCGAGGCCGTCGCCGACGCGCTCAACCTCTCGCGCGGCATGTCGTACAAGAACGCCATGGCCGGCCTCGACCACGGCGGCGGCAAGGCCGTGATCATCGGTGACCCCGAGACCGACAAGAGCGAGGAACTCCTGCTCGCCTACGGGCGGATGGTGGCCTCGCTCGGCGGCCGCTATGTGACGGCGTGCGACGTCGGCACCTATGTGGCCGACATGGACGTGGTGGCGCGCGAGTGCCGGTGGACGACCGGGCGCTCCCCCGAGAACGGCGGCGCGGGCGACTCCTCCGTGCTCACCGCGTTCGGTGTCTTCCAGGGCATGCGCGCCAGCGCCCAGCACCTGTGGGGCGACCCGACGCTGCGCGGGCGCAAGGTCGGCGTCGCGGGCGTCGGCAAGGTGGGCCACTACCTGGTGGAGCACCTGGTGGCGGACGGCGCCGAGGTCGTGATCACCGATGTGCGCGAGGAGTCGGTGCGCCGCGTCCTCGCCAAGCACCCGGGCAGCGTCACCGCGGTCGCCGACACGGACGCCCTGATCCGGGTGGAGGGGCTGGACATCTACGCCCCGTGCGCCCTGGGCGGCGCGCTCGACGACACGACCGTGCCGGTCCTCACCGCGAAGATCGTGTGCGGCGCGGCCAACAACCAGCTGGCGCACCCGGGTGTGGAGAAGGACCTCGCGGACCGCGCGATCCTCTACGCGCCCGACTACGTGGTCAACGCCGGTGGCGTGATCCAGGTCGCCGACGAGCTGCACGGCTTCGACTTCGACCGCTGCAAGGCGAAGGCCGCGAAGATCTTCGACACCACGCTGGCCATATTCGCACGTGCGAAGGAAGACGGGATTCCGCCTGCCGCCGCGGCCGACCGGATCGCCGAGCAGCGCATGGCCGAGGCGCGTCGACGCTGACGCCTGCGGCGTCCGATCCGGCGACCGGGGAGACAAGACTCACGCCGGTCGGCGGGTCGGACGCCGAGAAGAGGTTAAAATCGCGGTTGACCAGCGAGGAAAGGGCTCCTTGCGGGTTCTGTGAAGTGGCACGTCATGCGGGCGGCGTACCGTATGGCCGCGGAAGCAGGTACCGTTGAAGCCCTACGGACACGGTCTCTCCACGGAGAGCCCGCTCCGAACCATGAACGCGTGTCAAGACTCTGGGGCCGTCGAGCCCCGTCACCGAGGGGGTCGAGCCATGGGGCGCGGCCGGGCAAAGGCCAAGCAGACGAAGGTCGCCCGCCAGCTGAAGTACAGCAGCGGCGGGACTGACCTGTCGCGTCTGGCCAACGAGCTGGGCGCATCGACTTCGCAGCCGATCTCGAATCAGCCGCCGAATGGCGAGCCGTTCGAGGACGACGACGAGGAAGACGACCCGTACGCCCGCTATGCGGAGCTGTACAACGAGGACGACGACGAGGACGAGGAGTCCGGTCCGTCGTCCCAGCGGCGCGGTGCTTGACGCGCGCTCGTCTTTCAGGGCCTTCGGCTTTTCGCAGCAATCGTTTTAGCTGCTCAAGGCAGTACCGACCCGGTCCGGAGCTCACGCTCCGGACCGGGTTCTGTGCTGTCCGCGGGAATTACCGGGCGTAGTCGCCGGTGAGCTCGGCACCGGTCGCGCGGCCGCCGCGCTCGGTGATCCGGCCGGCCACCCAGGAGTCCACGCCCCGGTCCGCCAGCGTCGTCAGGGCCACGTCCACCGAGCCCTCGGGGACGATCGCGATCATGCCGACGCCCATGTTCAGCGTCTTCTCCAGCTCCAGCCGCTCGACCTTGCCGGCCGTGCCCACCAGGTCGAAGACCGCGCCCGGCGCCCAGGTCGAGCGGTCGACCACGGCGTGCAGGTGGTCGGGGATGACCCGAGCCAGGTTGTTGGCGAGGCCGCCACCGGTGACATGGCTGAAACCGTGCACCTCGGTGGTACGGGTGAGGGCCAGGCAGTCCAGCGAGTAGATCTTGGTCGGCTCCAGGAGCTCCTCGCCCAGGGTCCGGCCGAACTCCTCGATGTGGCTCTCCAGCGACATCTTCGCCCGGTCGAAGAGCACGTGCCGGACGAGTGAGTACCCGTTCGAGTGAAGTCCGGAGGACGCCATGGCGATGACGACGTCACCCGTGCGGATGCGATCGGCGCCGAGCAGCTGGTCGTACTCGACCACGCCGGTGCCGGCGCCCGCGACGTCGAAGTCGTCCGGACCCAGCAGGCCCGGGTGCTCCGCGGTCTCGCCGCCGACCAGCGCGCAGCCCGCGAGGACACAGCCCTCGGCGATGCCCTTCACGATGGCGGCGACCCGCTCGGGGTGCACCTTGCCGACGCAGATGTAGTCGGTCATGAACAGCGGCTCGGCGCCGCAGACCACGAGGTCGTCCACGACCATGCCGACCAGGTCGTGCCCGATCGTGTCGTACACGCCGAGGCGGCGGGCGAGGTCGACCTTGGTACCGACGCCGTCGGTGGCCGAGGCGAGCAGCGGACGCTCGTAGCGCTTGAGGGCGGAGGCGTCGAAGAGTCCGGCGAAACCGCCGAGGCCGCCGAGCACCTCGGGGCGCTTGGTCTTCTTCACCCACTCCTTCATCAGCTCGACCGCGCGGTCGCCCGCCTCGATGTCGACGCCCGCGGCTGCGTAGCTGGCACCAGTGGATTCAGCAGATGACATGGCTCTGGAGAACTTTCGTGTCGTACTGCAGGGTTCGTGCGGGCGCCTACGGGCGGCGCAGCGCGTCGGCCGCGGCCGTGGCGGCGGGACCGGCCGCGAGCTCGGTCTCCAGGAGCTGCTTGCCGAGCAGCTCGGGGTCCGGGAGCTCCATCGGGTAGACCCCGTCGAAGCAGGCGCGGCAGAGGTTGTCCTTGGGGATGGTGGTCGCCTCGATCATCGCGTCCGTGGAGATGTACGCGAGGGAGTCGGCGCCGAGCGAGGTGCCGATCTCCTCGATCGTCATCCCGTTGGCGATCAGCTCGGCGCGGGTCGCGAAGTCGATGCCGAAGAAGCACGGCCACTTGACCGGCGGCGAGGAGATCCGGATGTGGACCTCGGCGGCCCCGGCCTCGCGGAGCATCTTCACCAGCGCGCGCTGGGTGTTGCCGCGGACGATCGAGTCGTCCACGACCACCAGGCGCTTGCCGCGGATGACTTCCTTCAGCGGGTTCAGCTTGAGGCGGATGCCCAGCTGGCGGATGGTCTGCGAGGGCTGGATGAAGGTGCGCCCGACGTAGGCGTTCTTGACCAGGCCCGAGCCGTACGGAATGCCGCTGGCCTCCGCGTAGCCGATGGCGGCGGGGGTGCCGGACTCGGGAGTCGCTATCACCAGGTCGGCCTCGGCCGGTGCTTCCTTGGCGAGTTTCCGCCCCATCTCCACGCGGGAGAGGTAGACGTTCCGCCCGGCGATGTCGGTGTCGGGGCGGGCCAGGTACACGTACTCGAAGACACAGCCCTTGGGCTTCGCTTCTGCGAATCGAGAGGTGCGCAGACCGTTCTCGTCGATGGCGACGAGCTCGCCCGGCTCGATCTCGCGGACGAAGCTGGCGCCGCAGATGTCGAGGGCGGCGGTCTCCGAGGCGACCACCCAGCCGCGCTCCAGGCGGCCGATCACCAGCGGGCGGATGCCCTGCGGGTCACGGGCGCAGTAGAGCGTCTGCTCATCCATGAAGACCAGCGAGAACGCGCCCTGCACCTGGGGAAGGACCTTGGCGGCCGCCTCCTCCACGGTCAGGGGCTTGCCGTCGTCGTCGGTCTGCCCCGCGAGCAGGGCGGTGACGAGGTCGGTGTCGTTGGTGGCGGCGACCTGGGTCGCGCGACCGTTCTCCTTGGGCAGGTCGGCGACCATCTCCGCCAGCTGGGCGGTGTTCACCAGGTTGCCGTTGTGGCCGAGCGCGATCGAGCCGTGGGCGGTCGCCCGGAACGTCGGCTGCGCGTTCTCCCACACGGAGGCACCGGTGGTCGAGTAGCGGGCGTGACCGACCGCGATATGGCCCTGGAGGGAACCGAGGGAGGTCTCGTCGAAGACCTGGGAGACCAGTCCCATGTCCTTGAAGACGAGGATCTGGGAGCCGTTGCTGACCGCGATTCCCGCGGATTCCTGGCCCCGATGCTGGAGGGCGTAAAGCCCGAAGTAAGTGAGCTTGGCGACCTCTTCACCCGGAGCCCAGACGCCGAAGACGCCGCAAGCGTCCTGGGGGCCTTTCTCGCCGGGGAGCAGATCATGATTGAGTCGACCGTCACCACGTGGCACGCCTTCGAGTGTAGGCGAGATCGACCACTGGTCCGAATTGGGGATACGGACGAGAGGAGGGTGGTGGGCGGTTTGTGGCATCTGCCGGACGGGGTGGAGCAGGGGTTTTCCCCGCAGGGCGGGAAATGCCCCGGAAGCGGGGCGTCCGGGGAATGTGACGGAGGTCGCGCGAGGGGCGGGGACGGGGGGACCGGGCGTGTCACGTGCCGTAGCCATACGACCACCTGCACGACCACTCCACGACCGATTGATGGCCGTTTCACGACCGCTTCACGACCGCTTCATGGCCGCTGGATGCCCCGCTGGAGTTCGACCTGCTGGTCGCGTCGGCGCGCGAGCCGCTTCCTGACCCACTTCATGGCTGCTTCACTCGACCCTGCCTGCCTTCACTCCTTCTTCTCCCGGTCCCGGGGGAGAAGCGGCAGGAGCCCGGAGAGGTCCGCCCGCTCGCCGCTGGCCGAGACCCGGGCCGCGTCCACCTCCTCCGCCCATGTCCGGCGGCCGGTGGCGAGCCGGAGCCAGGTGAGGGGGTCGGTCTCGACGACGTTCGGGGGCGTGCCCCGGGTGTGGCGGGGCCCCTCGACGCACTGCACCACCGCGTACGGCGGGACGCGCACCTCCACCGAGCCGCCCGGAGCCTTCACCGCGAGCGCGTCGGCGAGCAGCCGGGTGCAGGCGGCGAGCGCCTGTCGCTCGTACGGGATGCCGAGGCCGGGGACGGCGTCGTTCAGGTCATCGGTGTGGACGCAGAGCTCGACCGTACGGGTGACCAGGCAGTCGGCGAGGGCCATGGTGCCGACGGGGGTCGTCACGAGCCGGGCGTCCTGAGCCTCGGGCAGGAGGCGCGCGGTGCGGGCGGCGATGTCGTCGTAGAGCGGGCCGAGGTCCGGGTGGGCGTCCTTCGGGGGGCCGGTGGGGTGTACTGCCTCGGCGAACGGCCACTCCAGCAGGGAGAGATCCGGGCGGGCGGGGGCCGGCTGCGGCTCGGCCAGGGTGCGGGCGACCACGTCCACGGCTTCCGCGAGGTGGGCGGCGAGGTCGTGCACGGTCCAGCCCGCGAGCCGGGTCGGCCGCGCCAGGACATCGGGCCCGAGCGCCGCCACGGCGCGCCGCACGTGCGCGAACTGCCCGAGGACGGCGGGGCGGATCTTCACCGGGTCGTAGGTGCGGGGGCGCTTTTTGGCGGGGGGCATGGGGGGAGCTTATGGGGGGGGCGGGGGCGGGGGGTGTGGGGCCCGGGGGTTGTGTGCGGGCCGGTGGTGGGTTGCTCGCGCAGTTCCCCGCGCCCCTGTTCGGCCCGGGGTTCGTGTGCGGGCCGGTGGTGGGTTGCTCGCGCAGTTCCCCGCGCCCCTATCGGCCCGGACTTCGACTGCGGGACGGTGGGTGGCTGGTCGCGCAGTTCCTCGCGCCCCTTCGGGGCCGGATGTTGTCTGCGGGTTGTCTGTGGCTGAGCGCGCAGTTCCCCGCGCCCCTAACTACCTAGGGGCGCGGGGAACTGCGCGACCAGCCCACCACGGCCCGCAGACGAACAGGGGGTCAGGGGCGCGGGGAACTGCGCGACCAGCCGACCGCCGGGCCGCAGACGAACACCGGGCAGAGAAGTGGCGCGGGGAAGACGCATGGGCGGCCGCCGGCCCGGGAGCGCACCGGGTGGAGCCGTTACGTCGGGTTCGGCCTCGTCGCGTAGTCGCCCAGGCCGAACTCCACCAGGTCGAACGCCCGCCCAGCCAACCGCACCGCGTCCGGGACGATCCGTTCGGCCGGTTCACCGGACAACAGCCGCCGATGATTCTCGCTGATCAGCGTCGCGCGCGTCCCCATCAGCTGGGCCGCCGCGACCCGCGCGAGCACCGGATCCCCGGTCTCCTCGTGGAGCGCCTCCGCCACCAGGTCGGAGCTGCGTACGAGTGCCGCGTGGGCCCGGGTCAACAGCACCGGGGTCTCCATGATGAGCCGCAGCAGCTTGACGACCAGCGGCTGGTCGCAGAGGCCCACGGCGGGGTCGCGGGCCTCCACCGCCGCCAGGTAGTGGCGGCGCACCGCCGTGGTCACGGAGTCCCCGGGGGCCCGCTCGCGGACAGCGCGCACCACGTCGTCGGTGTGCTCCTCCACCGGCCCCAGCGCCAGGTCCTCCTTGCTGCCGAAGTGGTTGAAGACGGTCATCTTCGACACGTCTGCCGCATCGGCGATCTCCGCCACCGAGACCTTGTCGAACCCCCGCTCGGTGAAGAGCTCCACGGCCGTGGCCATGAGCCGGTTCCGGGTCTGCCACTTCTTGCGCTCCCGCAGGCCGAGACCGGCCGGCGCGGACGACTCCTCGTACTCCGCCATACCCATCACTGTATCAGGATGAAATTTTATCCCGGATTAAATGTTGACTGAGTATAGGTAAGTGCTCCACAGTGGTGCCGGAGACGACGACCAGGCGTTCGGCCCGTACCGGCCGACCGCCCGACCGACGCCCCGGAGGGGGAGCCACCATGTCCAGAACCCCGAGCACAGCCATGCCTGAAGCCATGCCCGACGCCATGCCCGAACCGGCGCGAACGGTCCCGCCGACCCGCAGCCCGGACCCCGCCACCGCCACCCCGATGTCCCCGGCCCGTACGAAGATCGCGTCCGCCGTCTGCCTGGTGACGATCCTGCTCGCGGTGCTCGACACCAACATCGTGTCGGCCGCGACCGTCCCGATCGTCCGGGACCTGGACCCGGTGCACGGGGTGGACAAGATCCCGTGGCTGATCAGCGCGTTCGCGCTCGCCTCGGCGGCGGTGCTGCCGCTGTACGGGAAGCTGTGCGACACCATCGGCGCCAAGAAGGTGTTCGTCGGCGCCATCGCCACCTTCCTGCTCGGCTCGGCGCTGTGCGGGGCCGCGCAGTCCATGGGCCAACTCATCGCGGCCCGCGCCGTGCAGGGCGTCGGCGGCGGCGGCCTGATGAGCGTGACCATAGTGGTCCTCGCCCAGCTCCAGACCCCTGGCAACGGCGGCGCGGGCGGCGGGCGCGGCAAGGGCGGCAGCATCGGCGGGATCGTGGCCGGGGCCGGGATGGCGCTCGGCCCGTGGCTCGGCGGCACGCTCGCGGACCACGCCGACTGGCGCTGGATCTTCTACGTCAACCTGCCGGTCGGCATCGCCGTACTGGTCGCGGCGGCCGTGGTGCTCCGGCTGCCGGTCACGCCGGTACGCCACCGGATCGACTACGCGGGCGCGGTGCTCGCGGCGGCGTTCTCGGTGTCCCTGCTGCTGATGACGGAGTGGGGCGGCAAGGACTACGCCTGGTCCTCGCCGCAGATCCTCGGCCTCGCGGCGACGAGCGCGGTGTCCCTGGCGCTGTTCCTGCGCCGCCAGACCACGGCGGCCGAACCGATCCTGCCGCTGTCGATGTTCAAGGTCCCCGCGGTGCGGCTCGGCTTCGCCATCCAGGGGCTGGTGGGGGCCGCCATGATGGGCACCCTGGTGTACGTGATGATCTACCTCCAGGTCGTCCGGGGCATCGAGGCCACCTCGGCGGGCCTCTATCTCATCCCGATGGCGATCGGCATGACCGCGGTCGGCCTCGCCTCGGAGCGGCTCGCGGCGCGCGGCTGGTCCCAGAAGTCGTTCGTCCTGGCCGGTTCGGCGGCGGCGACGGCGGCCCTGGCCCTACTGGCGACCACCGGGGTGTCCACCGGCCTGTGGCAGCTCCGGGCCGAACTGCTCCTGATGGGCGTCGGGTTCGGCCTACTCATCGGCCAGCTCGTCCTCGTCGTCCAGCAGGCCGCCCCGCCCCGGCAGCTGGGCGTCGCGACGACGGGCACCCGCTTCTTCCAGACCCTCGGAAACGCCCTGGGCGCGGCCCTGTTCGGCACCCTGCTGAGCCGGGTGTACGAGGCGAAGGGCCCGGGCGGTTCCACGAGCGCGCTCGGCACTCTGCGGGGACCGTCACACGCGTCAGGGGTCCAGGCGCTCACGACCGGGATGGACGTGGTGTTCGTGGTGGGGGCGGCGCTGATGGCGGTGGCAGCACTCCTGGCAACCCGCTTGCCGCGCCAGGTGGGCTGATCCCCCGCGGCCCGCGGCCCCGGCTACGACCGCCCGCAGTCCGGCTACAACCCGTGGCGCGCCGAGCGCGCAGTCCTCCGCGCCCCCACTGTCCGGGGGCGCGGGGAACTGCGCGAACAACCCACCACGGTCCGCAGACAAAGCAGCAGCCAGAGCAAAAAGGGCCCGGAGGGCAGAACCCCCCGAGCCCCTGGGCCCCTCCCCCGGGTGGGGGGACAGGTCACCGACAGGTCACCTCACGCGAACAACCCCGGAATCGTCGCCTCGTGAGCCTCACGCAACTCCGCCAGCCCCACGACGAACTCGCCCTGCACCTCGACCGCGTCCCCGTCGACGACACCGATACGGGTCGCCGGCAGCCCCCGCGCCCCGCACATGTCCGTGAAGCGGAGCTCCTCGCTGCGCGGCACCGCGACGACCGCCCGCCCGGCGGACTCGCTGAAGAGGAAGGTGAACGCGGACAGACCGTCCGGCACCACCAGCCGCGCCCCGTTCCCGCCGCGCAGGCAGGACTCGACCACGGCCTGGACGAGACCGCCGTCGGACAGGTCGTGCGCCGCGTCGATCATCCCGTCGCGCGAGGCCGAGATCAGGATCTCGCCGAGCAGCTTCTCCCGGTCCAGGTCCACCCGCGGCGGCAGCCCGCCCAGGTGGTCGTGGACCACCTGGGACCACGCCGAACCGCCGAACTCCTCACGGGTGTCACCGAGGAGGTACAGCAACTGGCCCTGCTCCGCGAAGGCGATCGGCGTACGGCGCGTGACGTCGTCGATCACACCGAGGACCGCGACCACCGGCGTCGGGTGGATGGCGGTGTCGCCGGTCTGGTTGTAGAGCGAGACGTTGCCGCCGGTCACCGGGGTGCCCAGCTGGAGGCAGCCGTCCGCGAGACCGCGGGTGGCCTCGGCGAACTGCCACATCACGTCCGGGTCCTCGGGGGAGCCGAAGTTCAGGCAGTCCGAGATGGCCAGCGGCCTGGCGCCCGAGGCGGCCACGTTGCGGTACGCCTCGGCCAGCGCGAGCTGGGCGCCCGTGTACGGGTCGAGCTTCGCGTACCGGCCGTTGCCGTCCGTCGCCATCGCGACACCGAGGTTCGACTCCTCGTCGATGCGGACCATGCCCGCGTCCTCGGGCTGCGCCAGGATGGTGTTGCCCTGCACGAAACGGTCGTACTGGTCCGTGATCCAGGCCTTGGACGCCTGGTTCGGGGAGCCGACCAGCTTCAGGACCTGCTCGCGCAGCTCCTCGCCCGAGCGCGGCCGCGGCAGCCTGCCCGCGTCGTCCGCCTGGAGCGCGTCCTGCCAGGACGGACGGGCGTACGGGCGCTCGTACACCGGGCCCTCGTGCGCCACGGTCCGCGGCGGTACGTCCACGATCTGCTCGCCGTGCCAGAAGATCTCCAGGCGCTCGCCGTCCGTCACCTCACCGATGACCGTGGCGATGACGTCCCACTTCTCGCAGATCTCCATGAAGCGGTCCACGTGACGCGGCTCGACCACCGCGCACATGCGCTCCTGGGACTCGCTCATGAGGATTTCCTCGGGCGAGAGCGTGGCGTCGCGCAGCGGGACCGTCTCCAGGTCCACGCGCATACCGCCGGAACCGGCGCTGGCCAGCTCCGAGGTGGCGCAGGACAGGCCCGCGCCGCCCAGGTCCTGGATGCCCGCGACCAGCTTCTCCTTGAAGATCTCCAGGGTGCACTCGATGAGGAGCTTCTCCTGGAAGGGGTCGCCGACCTGGACGGCCGGGCGCTTGGCCGGGCCGGTCGACTCGAAGGTCTCCGAGGCCAGGACCGAGACGCCGCCGATGCCGTCGCCGCCGGTACGGGCGCCGTACAGGATCACCTTGTTGCCGGGACCGGACGCCTTGGCGAGGTGGATGTCCTCGTGCTTCATCACACCGATGCAGCCGGCGTTGACCAGCGGGTTGCCCTGGTAGCACTCGTCGAAGACGACCTCGCCGCCGATGTTGGGCAGACCGAGGCAGTTGCCGTAGCCGCCGATGCCCGCGACCACGCCCGGCAGGACGCGCTTGGTGTCGGGGTGCTCGGCCGCGCCGAAGCGCAGCGGGTCGACGACCGCGACCGGGCGGGCGCCCATCGCCAGGATGTCGCGGACGATGCCGCCGACACCGGTGGCCGCGCCCTGGTACGGCTCGATGTAGCTGGGGTGGTTGTGGGACTCCACCTTGAAGGTGACCGCGTAGCCCTGGCCGACGTCGACGACGCCCGCGTTCTCACCGATGCCCACCAGCATCGCGTCGTTCTGGGGGACCTTCTCGCCGAACTGGCGCAGGTGGACCTTGCTGCTCTTGTACGAGCAGTGCTCCGACCACATCACGGAGTACATGGCGAGCTCGGCGCCGGTGGGGCGGCGGCCGAGGATCTCCCGGATGCGCGCGTACTCGTCCTCCTTGAGGCCGAGCTCCTTCCACGGCTGCTCGACGTCGGGCGTCTCGGCGGCGTGCTTGACGGTGTCGAGGCTCATGAGGCGTTGACCAGCTTCTTGAGGATCGAAGTGAAGAATCCGAGACCATCGGTACGACCCGTACCGATCAGCGGCTCCACGGCGTGCTCGGGGTGCGGCATCAGGCCGACGACGTTGCCGGCGGCGTTGGTGATGCCGGCGATGTCGCGGAGCGAGCCGTTGGGGTTGCCGTATCCATCGGCGGCCGCGCCGTGGGCCAGGTAGCGAAAGGCGACGCGGCCCTCGGCCTCCAGCTCGTCGAGCGTGCGCTCGTCGGCGACGTACCGGCCGTCCATGTTCTTGAGCGGGACCTGGATCTCCTGGCCCGCCTCGTAGTCGGCGGTCCACGCGGTCCGCGCGTTCTCCACCCGCAGCTTCTGCTCGCGGCAGATGAAGTGCAGGTGGTTGTTGCGGAGCATGGCGCCCGGCAGCAGGTGGGACTCGGTGAGGATCTGGAAGCCGTTGCAGATGCCGAGCACCGGCATGCCGGCCTTCGCCTGGTCGATGACCGTCTCCATCACCGGCGAGAAGCGGGAGATGGCTCCGGCCCGCAGGTAGTCGCCGTAGGAGAAGCCGCCGGCCAGGACGACCGCGTCGACCTGCTTGAGGTCCTTGTCGCGGTGCCACAGCGACACCGGCTCGGCACCCGCGATCCGCACGGCCCGCAGGCTGTCGCGGTCGTCGAGCGTCCCGGGGAAGGTGACGACACCGATGCGAGCGGTCACCTGGACTCCTCGACCTTCACGGTGAAGTCCTCGATGACGGTGTTGGCGAGGAACGTTTCGGCCATCTTGTGGATGCGGGCGAGGGCGGCCTCGTCGAGGGGCCCTTCCACATCCAGCTCGAAACGCTTCCCCTGGCGGACGTCGGCGATCCCCTCGAAGCCGAGACGGGGCAGTGCGCGCTGCACCGCCTGTCCCTGCGGGTCGAGGATCTCCGGCTTGAGCATGACGTCGACTACGACGCGTGCCACTGGCACTCCCGTGGTGGTGTGGTGCGAAGGCGGTTCCCTCAGAGTACCCGGCCGGAAAATCTACGCGAGTAGATATCGGAGAGGCCCGATCACGTTCCGGTTTCGGCCCCGACCGGACGTGGGAAAAAATCCCGGGAAAACCCGGGAAAACCCGGGAAAAAACAGCCCACGTACCCGACGATCGGACACGCGGACGCAATTGGCCGGGCTTCACGATGCAATGCCCGCCGCTGTACAAAGGCTTCTCGGGGGAAACCCGAGAGAAACAGCATGAGTCCAAAACAGCCGGTAGGCCGGGATCGCCGCACGTCAGACACGTGAGAACGGCGGACCACAGGAAGGAACCGATATCGTGGCTCAGCGCGTAGTGGTCACGCTCTCCGACGACCTGGACGGCGGAGAAGCGGCGGAAACAGTCACGTTCGGCCTGGACGGGAAGGCCTATGAGATCGATCTCAATCTCGTCAATGCGAAGAAACTGCGGAAGGCTCTCGCGCCCTATGTGAAGGCCGGGCGCAAGCAGTCGAGGTCCGGGAAGGCCTTCCGGCACACCGATGTCGCCCCCGACCCGGCGGCGGTCCGCGCCTGGGCCCGGTCGCACCACATGGAGGTGCCGGCCCGGGGGCGCATCCCGAAGAAGGTCTACGAGGCGTTCGGCGCGGCCGGCTGAGCCACCGGACGGAGAGCGGCGCCGGGGCCCTCGGACTGCGGGCCCCGGCAACCGAGTTGCACGGCACCCGGGGTGATCGGCTAGAGTCTGGAGCACGCCGAGGGGCAAGGCCGACAGGCCCGGTCCACCGGAGCGTGCGGGTGTAGTTCAGTAGTAGAACATCCCCCTTCCAGGGGGAAGGCGCAGTGTGCAATTCCTGTCACCCGCTCTGCATCGCTTACCGACCACGGTTGTGGATCAGGTAGAGTGGTGTTCGCACCGCCCGGTGGAAGCCGAGCGGCAGCAATGCGGACGTGGCTCAGTTGGTAGAGCATCACCTTGCCAAGGTGAGGGTCGCGAGTTCGAATCTCGTCGTCCGCTCAGAAGGCGAAGGCCCCGGTCATCAGACCGGGGCCTTCGTCGTGTCGGCACACCGGCGCCCGTATCGGCACGAGGGCCCGCTGACATTTGTCATGGGAGGCGGTGACACCGCGCACTGCCCCCGGGCCCGCTCCCGCGGAACGCTGGACGCATGCCAGATGTGATCGAGGTCGAGGAGCTGCGGCGGACCTACGCCGGGGGCTTCGAGGCCGTTCGTGGAATCTCCTTCTCCGTGGCGCGCGGTGAGCTCTTCGCGCTGCTCGGCACCAACGGCGCCGGCAAGACGTCCACCGTCGAACTGCTCGAAGGCCTCAGCCCTCCGAGCGCCGGAACCGTCCGGGTGCTCGGCCACGACCCGTACACCGAACGCGCCGCCGTGCGCCCCCGCACCGGGGTGATGCTCCAGGAAGGCGGCTTCCCGTCCGAGCTGACGGTCGCCGAGACGGTACGGATGTGGGCGGGCTGCACCAGCGGGGCCCGGCCGGTGGGCGAGGCGCTGGAGCTGGTCGGGCTCGCCCGGCGCGCGGACGTCCGCGTCAAGCAGCTCTCCGGCGGCGAGAAGCGCCGGCTCGACCTCGCCCTCGCCCTGCTGGCCAGGCCCGAGGTGCTCTTCCTCGACGAGCCGACCACCGGCCTGGACGCCGAGGGCCGCCACACCACCTGGGAGCTGGTCCGCGAACTGCGGGACGCGGGCACCACCGTGCTGCTGACCACGCACTATCTGGAGGAGGCCGAGGCGCTCGCCGAGCGGCTCGCGATCCTGCACGAGGGACGCATCGCCGCCGCCGGGCGGGTGGCCGACGTGGTCGCCGCACAGCCCTCGCACCTCTGCTTCGACCTGCCCGACGGCTACCACCTGGGCGACCTTCCCCCGCTGGCCCGGCTCGGCGTCAGCGCCCAGGAGAGCGAGGGCCGGACCGTACGGCTGCGGACCACCGCCCTCCAGCACGCCGCCACCGAACTGCTGCTGTGGGCCCGTGAGAACCGAGTCGAGCTGGGCGGCCTCGACATCCGCTCGGCCACCCTCGAAGAGGCCTTCCTGCACATCGCCCGGGAACAGGAGCCGACCCGATGAGCACCACCGACCTGGCCCGTCCGCGTCCGCGCACGGCCCCGGCGAGCACCCCCGCCTCGCGGATGAAGGCGCTCGCCCGCGCCGAACTCACCCTGCTCGGCCGCAACAAGGCGGCGATGTTCACCGCCCTGGCCCTGCCCGCGACGCTCACCTTCTCCATGAGCTCGGCCGTCGACGGCATGGACCTCCAGGACAGCGGTCTGACCGTCGGCACGGTCCTGCTGCCCGGCTCGCTCGGCTACGTCCTGCTCTTCGCCGTCTACTCGGCGCTGACCGGCGTCTTCGTCGTACGCCGTGAGGAGCTCGTCCTCAAGCGGCTGCGCACCGGCGAAGCCCGCGATCTGGAGATCCTGGCCGGTGCCTCGCTCCCGGCCCTCACACTGGCGCTGATCCAGTGCGTGCTGCTGGCGGCCGGCTGCACGGTGGTCCTCGACGTCGCCGCGCCCCGGGCCGTGTGGCTCGCGGTGGCCGGACTGCTGCTCGGCGCGGTGCTGATGTGCGTCCTGGCAGCGGCGACCGCGGCCTTCACCCGCTCCGCGGAGGGCGCGCAGATCTCCGTCATGCCGATGCTGCTCGTGTCGATGGCCGGCTCCGGCATGGTCGTACCGGTGGACCTCATGCCCGACGCGATGGCGTCGGTCTGCGAACTGCTGCCGCTCTCCCCGGTGATCGACCTCGTCAGAGGGGGGTGGACCGGCAGGCTCGACACCGCCGACGTCCTCGGTCGACTCGCCACCTCGGTGGCCTGGACGCTGCTCGGCGTGTTTGCTGTACACCAGCGGTTCCGCTGGGAACCGCGGCGCTGACACGGGGGGACGGACGGGGTGCTCGGTCGGATACGCCGGATCTGCGGCTGGCGACGGCGCTGGCAGGAGCGCAGCAGGATCCAGAAGATGGACCTGTACACGCGTTACACCATGAAGGCGATGCTCTGGTTCTTCCTGCTGACCTGGGGCGTCCTTCCCCTGCTCGCGGCCGGTCCGCGCGGTGCGCTGAACACGGCGCTGGGCGCGGCGCTGCTCGCCGTGAACGTCACGCAGTGCGTGGTGGGCACCCGCGGGATCGGCCCGGCCTACGACGACTACCTGGGCCACAGCGCCTTCCCCCGCCGTCTGCTGGCCGCCCCGGCGGTCCTGCTCGGCATCGGCACCGCGCTGCTCACGGCGGTCGCCGCCACGGACGCGCGCAGTGTCTTCCCGCTGCTCCTGGCCGATCTGCCGATCGCGCTGATGATCCCGTACGCGCTGCTGGTCCCGGTCCGCACCTTCCTGCTGCACTGCCTGGGATACGGGCTGCTGGTCGCCGCCTCCTTCGCGGCCGCCGGGGTGCGGGGCGCGGAACTGGCCGCGCCGCTGCCCACGGTGGTGATCGCGGGCGCCCTGATGCTGGTCACGGTCCGGCCCGGCGCCTGGGGGCTGCGCAACATGTGGCAGGCCGAGGAGGCCAGGGACGTCCAGGCGCGGCTCGCCGTCGCCGAGGAACGGCTGCGCTTCGGACGGGACATGCACGATGTGCTCGGCCGCAACCTCGCGGTGATCGCCCTCAAGAGCGAGCTCGCCGTGCAACTGGCCGAGCGCGGCCGGCCCGAGGCGGTGGACCAGATGATCGAGGTGCAGCGCATCGCGCGCGAGTCGCAGCGCGAGGTACGGGAAGTGGTGCGCGGATACCGCGAGGCGGACCTGGGCGTCGAACTCGACGGCGCCCGGAGCGTGCTGGAGGCGGCCGGGATCGACTGCACGGTCACCGGCACGGCCGACGGGCTGGCCGCCGGGGTGCAGTCGGCGCTCGGCTGGGTGGTGCGCGAGGCCACCACCAATGTGCTGCGGCACGGCAACGCGCGCGGCTGCGCCATCCGGCTCGCGGCCGACGGCCCCGCCGTCACGCTGGTCGTGGAGAACGACGGCGTGTCCGGCCCCGCCCCCGCCACCCCCGGCTCGGGCCTGGCGGGGCTGCGCGAACGGCTCGCCCCGATGGGCGGCACACTGGAGGCCGCCCGCTCGGGGACGCGCTTCCTGCTCACCGCGACCGTGCCGCTGTGCGGCGCGGCGGAACCGGCCGAGGAGCTGACCGTATGACGACCTCCGAGGGGGCTGACCGTATGACGACCTCCGAAGGGCGGGCGGCGGTGCCCGTCCGTGTCCTGCTCGCCGACGACGAGCATCTGATCCGGGGCGCGCTCGCCGCGCTGCTCGGCCTGGAGGACGACCTCACCGTGGTCGCCGAGGCCGCCTCCGGGCCCGAGGCGCTGGCGATGGCACGCGCCCACCGGCCCGATGTGGCCGTCCTCGACCTCCAGATGCCGGGGGCGGACGGTGTGAGTGTCGCCACATCCCTGCGGGCCGAACTGCCCGGCTGCCGCGTCATGATCGTGACGAGCCACGGGCGGCCCGGCCACCTCAAGCGGGCGCTCGCGGCCGGGGTGCGCGGGTTCGTACCGAAGACGGTCAGCGCCCGCGGCCTGGCGGAGATCATCAGATCCGTGCACGCCGGAAACCGCTATGTGGACCCGGAGTTGGCGGCCGACGCGATCTCCGCCGGGGACTCCCCGCTCACCGCCCGCGAGGCCGAGGTCCTGGAACTCGCGGCCGACGGGGCGCCCGTCGCGGAGATCGCCGAGCGGGCCGGACTCTCCCAGGGAACCGTCCGGAACTACCTCTCCTCCGCCGCCTCGAAGCTCGGTGCGGAGAACCGTCACACGGCGGTGCGTCTCGCGCGCCGCCGCGGTTGGGTATAGTTAGCTGCGCGCTACGGCGCATGCGGACGTGGCTCAGTTGGTAGAGCATCACCTTGCCAAGGTGAGGGTCGCGAGTTCGAATCTCGTCGTCCGCTCAGTGAGAAGAAGCCCCCGGTCTGGTGACCGGGGGCTTCTTCGTGCGTTCAGCTCCAGCTGAGGCCGGTCAGCTGCTCGTACGCCTCCAGGTACTTGGCCCGGGTGGCGTCCACGACCTCCTGCGGCAGCGGGGGCGGCGGCTGCTCGCCGTGGCGGTCCCAGCCGGAGGCCTCGGAGGTCAGCCAGTCGCGCACGAACTGCTTGTCGTACGACGGCTGCGCGCGGCCCGGCTCCCAGGTCTCGGCCGGCCAGAACCGCGAGGAGTCGGGGGTGAGGACCTCGTCGGCCAGGACGAGCCGCTCCTCGCCGTCGACGGTCTCGAAGCCGAACTCGAACTTGGTGTCGGCCAGGACGATCCCGCGCTCGCGGGCGATGTCGCGGGCGCGGCCGTAGACGGCGAGAGTCGTCTGGCGCAGCAGCGCGGCGGTCTCCGCGCCGACCTGGCGGGCGACCTCCTCGTAGCTGACGTTCTCGTCGTGGTCGCCGACGGCGGCCTTGGTGGCGGGCGTGAAGATCGGCGCGGGCAGCTCGGAGCCGTTGGCCAGCCCCTCGGGCAGCGCGAGCCCGCAGACCGTACGGGACTCGTCGTACTCGATCAGCCCGGAGCCGGTGAGGTAGCCGCGCGCCACGCACTCGACCGGGACCATTCGCAGCGACTTGCAGACCAGGGTGCGCCCGGCCCAGTCGGCGGGGGCGCCCTCGGGGAGGTCGGTGGAGAGGACGTGGTGGGGGACGAGGTCGGCCAGCCGGTCGAACCACCACAGCGAGAGCTGGGTGAGCACCCGGCCCTTGTCGGGGATCTCGGTCGGCAGCACCCAGTCGTACGCGGACATCCGGTCGCTGGCGACCATCACCAGGTCGCCGGCCTCGTTCCGGTAGAGGTCGCGGACCTTGCCCGTGTGGAGGTGGGTGAGGCCCGGAACCTGAATCGGCTCGGGCTTTTCTACAAATCCGGACACGGTTCCTCCGCGTAGATTGATCCAGGAGCGCTTCCGATTCTCTCGCACGCGACGAGTACCCGGCGACGGGGGTTCCTCCCGCCGCCGCCTCCGCTCGCCGCTCCCGCCGCCAGTCCCGCTCGTCAGTCCCGCTTGCAGATCCGGTCGAGGAGATTGGCGGTGGCGCGCTGGATGCGGGGGTCGGTGTGGCCGGGCCGGTCGAGCGCCGGGGACCAGGCGAAGGTGCCGGAGGCGAAGACGAGCGCGCCGGAGGGGGCCCGGTAGAGCGAGGTCTCCTGGTGCCGGACGGTTCCCTCGCTGTCGCGGTACGGCGAGTGGGCGAGCAGGATGCGGTCCTGGTGCTCGGGGAGCGCGGTGCGCGGGAAGTAGCGGTCGGCCTCGCCCGCCACCAGCCCCTCGATCTCGTCGCCCTCGCCCGCGCCGGTGGCCTCCCAGAGCCAGTGCGTGGCGTTCCGTACGACCAGCGGGGACGGCTCGGGCACCCGCCCCGCGTACTGGATCCCCAGCAACTGCTGTTCGGCCCGGGCGACTTCGCGCCACAGCGCCGGGCGGCCGGGCCCGCGCCGCTTGCGGCAGGTCAGCAGCCGGTCGGGCACGCCGGAGGGCGAGGGGGCGAGGTCGACCTGCCAGTAGAGGGTGTTGGCGGAGAGGAACACCAGGGAGGTGCCGTGCTCGCGGGCGAGTTCGACCGTGCGGCGCATGGGGGCCGACCAGTACTCGTCGTGGCCGGGGAAGACCAGGCCCCGGTAGCGGGTGGGGTCGACGCGGCCGGCGTGCAGGTCGCGGGTGTCGGCGTAGGCGAGGTCGTATCCGTACCGCTCGGCCCAGCGGATGAAGTCGTACGCGTGGCCCACGTGCAGCGGCAGGCCCGCGCCCGCGTAGGGCCGGTCGAAGGAGACCGTGACGGCGGCGTCCTCCTCCCCGAGGAGCCGCCCCTCGCCGTCCCACGCGTGGTAGAGCGAGGCGCCGGTGCGGCCGTCCTCGGGGAAGAGGTTGTAGGCCTGCCAGGTGATGTCGGGGAGCAGGAGCAGCAGATCGGCCGGGTGGTTGTCGCGCACGGTGAACGGGATGTGCGACCGGTATCCGTCGAGGGTGGTGAGCACGGCCACGTACGCGCCGATCGCGGCGGACGCCGGGACCTGGTAGCGCCAGGAGAGCCACCAGTGGTGGCAGGAGACGGTCCGGTTGGCGGTGAGCGGCGCGGGCTGCACGATCCCTGCGAGCCGGGGGCTGGTGGCGACGTGGGCGGCCCCGTCGCCTCCGTAGTGCCCGATGCGATAGATGTCGACCGAGAACTGCTGCGGTGGATCGACCGTGATGTGGAAATCGATCGCCTCGCCGGGCGCGACGGCCCCCGTGGAGGCGAATCCCTTGATCTGCTTCCGTACGTCGTCGGCGGTACGGGGCCCGGACGCCCGGCCGAGCCCGAGCCGGGCGGGCTCGACGTACCAGGGCACGACGTGCCCGGTGTCGTCGAAGTAGTGCTCCCCACCGCGCAGCCAGGGCAACGGCCCCTGCCCGAAGGGATCGGAGACCGCATGCGCGAGCGCCCCCGACTCCCACCGCCGGATCTGCTCCGCCCCCATACCACTTGCCTCCTCACTCCCCCGACGCCACCGGTAAGCGGCCGGTCTCCAGCACATCACATAACGCACGCACTCCGTCACTGTTCGTCGCGAATTGGCGGTTGGTGGGATGGGGAATTAGGGGTTCCGCTTTGGGGGAGGGGGGTCGGGGCGGGGCCCCGAGGGGACGGGGGCCGAGGGGGCGGAGCCCGAGGGGACGGGGGCCGAGGGGGCGGAGCCCGAGGGGACGGGGGCCGAGGGGGCGGAGCCCGAGGGGACGGGGGCCGAGGGGGCGGGGGGGCACAGCCCCGACCGGGGTGCAGGGGCGGCGCCTCCACGGGGGCCCGGGGGCGGAGCCCCCGGGAAAACACGTCTTCCCCGGAGGGTCACACCAGCCGCACCGGCTTCTCCGCCCGAACCCCCACTCCCACCAACCACTGCCGCAACGGCTCCGCATCCCCCTCCTCCAGCAGCGCCAGCACCCGCGCCCCCAGATCCCCCCTGCGCTCCCCGTCCACCAGCAGCGCCGGGCCGTCCAGCCAGTCCAGCCCGGGCGCCGCCCCGGCCGTGTCGACCGCCGCGCAGCACACCATCGCCGTGACGTGGTCGGCCAGCAACTCCCGTCCCGTACGCGGCGGCTGGAGCGGAAAGAGCGGGACGCAGTCGCCCCACAGGTCCGCCGAGGGCATCGGCGGAGCGGCCGCCGCCGCCTCCCCGGCGACCTCGGCCTCGATCCCGGCCGCCAGCGCCGACCCGTCCTGCCCGGCATCGGTCAGATGCTCCAGGACCCGCGCCAGCGTCGGCGCGGCGGGCGCGGCGGGCTCCGCGCCCGGCGCCGTACCCATCCCGTCCAGGACCCGGTGCAACCGGGCCGCCTCCGCGCGCCACTTCCGGTCGACGACTTCCTCGGGGTAGTGCTGCCACTCCACCGGCGACCAGTCGGGCCCGGGCTCGGCCGGACCGCCGTGGAAGAGCCGGGCCGCCAGCAGCGACGCCGCCTCGTCGGCCGCCCCGGGCTCCTCCAGGAGATCGCACGCGGGCCGCTCCCCCAGCCGGGACGCGAACCCCTCCGCCAGCCGGTCCCGCCTCGACAGCTCGGTCAGCGCCGAGACCACCCCGGCGTCCAGCCGGGAGGGCCAGCGCCCCATCCGCCAGGCCGGCACCGCCACCCGGGTGAGCAGCCGGTCCCAGCCCGCGTAGGCGAGCCCGACCTGCTCCTGGGCGACGATCCGCAGTCCGTAGTCCACGTCCTGGGCCCGCTCGGAGGCGGCCGCGGCGACCCCCCGCTCCATCTCTGCGGCATGCGTCCGGCAACCGCGCAGCAGCAGCCGGGCGACCGGCCCGACGAAGCAGAGCACCAGCCGCGCCCCCCGCCGCGCGCCGGACCCGCTGGTCACGGCGACCGCCGCGTCCAGGCCCCGGACGAAGCGGCGGGCGGAGGCTATGTCGGGCTGCGCGGACGGCCCCGTCCCGGCCACCACGGGCGCCAGGACGGCCCGCAGCTCTCCGACCCGCATCCACCACAGGAACGGCGACCCGATGACGAGGACCGGTGCGGCGTCGGTGCGGCGCCGCACACCCGGTATGCCCCGCAGAACGCCCCGGATGCCCCGGCCGCGCCCACCGGTGCCGCCGCGACCGCCCCGTACGGAATGGGCCGGATGTGTGCGGTCCTCCAGCCAGCTGTCGCAGTCGGGCGTCAGCGCTATGGCCGAGGGCGCGGGCACGTCGAGCCGGTCCGCCAGGTCCCGCACCAGCCGGTACAGATCCGGCGCCGAGGACTCGGCGAGCTCGACCGTCGGAGAGAGGGCGGGCCTCGCCCGGACGATCACGGCCGTGACCACGGCGGCGGCCAGCAGCACCACGGCCGCCACACCCGTCACCGCCCAGCGGGCCGTGTCCCAGCCGCGGCCGTCGATCCGGCCCTGCGCGTCCGCGACGAGCAGCACCACGGCGACGGCGGCCGGCAGCAGCGCCAGGGCCAGCGCCCGGCTGCGAACCCGCAGCACGGCCAGCGCCCGCGAGCGCGCGGACCGCGCGCCCGCCTCATCACCCATCCCGGAACCGGACACGACCGGACGTCACCCCCTCTGCTCTGCGTCGGCGTTGCTCACTCCCCCACTGTGGCACCACCCACCGACATCGCAATGCCGGTGACCCAAGTGCCGGACCGCTCCCGCCGCACCCTAGTTGCGCCCCCGCCACCCGTCATCCGGATGGCCCACCCGTCACTCGATGGAATGGCTTTGGGGTGGGGTCGGGGTCCGGGGGCGGCCGATCGGCGGCGCGAGCCGCTGACGAAGAAGCCCGGGGCGCGGCCCCGGCGGGGGCCGCGCCCCGGGCCGGGGCCGGGGCGGTCAACGCCTCACGCCTGCGCGTCGGCCGCCTTCCGGGCGATGTCCCCACGGTGCTGCGACCCGTCCAGCCGGATACGCCCGACCGCCGCGTACGCCCGCTCCCGGGCCTGCGCCAGGTCCGCTCCGGTCGCGGTGACCGAGAGGACCCGGCCGCCCGCGCTCACCACCGCGTCGCCCTCGCGCCGCGTCCCCGCGTGCAGGACGTACGCGTGCGGCGCGTCCGCCTCCGCGACCTCGTCCAGGCCCTCGATCGGGTCGCCGGTCCTGGGCGTACCGGGGTAGTTGTGCGAGGCCACGACGACCGTGACGGCGGCGTCGTCGCGCCAGGCCAGCGGGGGCTGCGCCTCCAGCGTCCCGTTGGCCGAGTGCAGCAGCACCCCCGCGAGCGGCGTCTTCAGCCGGGCGAGCACGACCTGGGTCTCGGGGTCGCCGAAGCGGGCGTTGAACTCGATCACGCGCACCCCGCGCGAGGTGATCGCCAGGCCCGCGTACAGCAGACCGGAGAACGGCGTGCCACGGCGGCGCAGTTCGTCGACGGTCGGCTGGAGCACGCTCGCCATGACCTCATCGACGAGCTTGGGGTCGGCCCAGGGCAGCGGCGAGTACGCGCCCATGCCGCCGGTGTTGGGGCCCTCGTCGCCGTCGAGCGCGCGCTTGAAGTCCTGCGCGGGCTGGAGCGGCAGCACGGTGACGCCGTCGGTGATGGCGAAGAGCGAGACCTCGGGGCCGTCGAGGAACTCCTCGATGACGACCCGGTCGCAGACGAGCGCGTGCGCCCGGGCCACCTCGACGTCGTCGGTGACGACGACGCCCTTGCCGGCCGCGAGACCGTCGTCCTTGACGACGTACGGGGCGCCGAACGCGTCCAGTGCCTCGTCGATCTCGGCCGGGGTGGTGCACACATAGCTGCGCGCGGTCGGCACGCCCGCGGCGGCCATGACGTCCTTCGCGAACGCCTTGGAGCCCTCCAGCAGGGCCGCCTCGCGCGAGGGGCCGAAGCAGGGGATGCCCACCGCCCGTACGGCGTCGGCGACCCCGGCGACCAGCGGCGCCTCCGGGCCGACGACGACCAGGTCGGCGTGGAGCGAGGCCGCGAGGCGGGCGACCGCCTCGCCGTCCAGCTGGTCCACGGGGTGGAGCTCGGCGACCTCCGCGATCCCGGCGTTGCCGGGGGCGCAGTGCAGCGCCGTCACGTCGGGGTCGAGGGACAGGGAACGGCACAGGGCGTGTTCGCGGGCGCCGCCGCCGATGACAAGGACCTTCACGGCAGCCAGCCTAGCCGCCGTGGCGGGTTCTCCCTCGTACGGGTCACCGAACCCCGTACCGCTACTCGTTCGTATATTCCTCCACCACCGTCGCGCCGAGCTCGCGGACGATGAGGTCGTGGCCGGAGAGGGCGTTGTCCACCAGGTCCGGGTCGTCGTCCTCCGGAACGTCGTCCTCCGGGCGCACCGGCGGGGGTTCCTGGGCCATGGGGGCGGAGTGGGAGGCGTGCGACGCCTGGGACCCCTGCGCCCCCTGCGGTCTCGGAGGCGGGGAGGTCTGCGGCGACTGCTGTACGGAAGCGGGGACGGCCGGGGCGGGGGCCTGGGGCTGCGGACGGGAGGGACCGGAGGGGGCTCCGGAGCCCCCTCCGGCCTGCGTCCCGTATCCACCGTATCCACCGTATCCACCGGAGCCGCCGGGGCTGCCGGACCCACCGGGGCTGCCGCCGCCCGAGCCGCCGAAGTTGCCCGCCGCGGCCGGGGGCTGGGAGCCGCCGGACGGGTCGATGATGGCCTCGACCTTCCACTGCACCCCGAAGCGCTCGCCGAGCACCCCGCGCAGGACTTCCTCGCTGCCGCTGCTGGCGAAGTTGTCCCGGGCCCCGGCGTTGATGAACCCGAGCTGGAGGGTGGTGCCGTCGAATCCGGCCACCTGCGCGTTCTGGCTCAGCAGGATCCAGGTGAAGCGGCGCTTGTTCTTCACGGCCTCCAGGATGTCCGGCCACATGTTGCGTACGTGGACGGCGCTGCCGGGGTTGGCGGCGGGGGCGGCCGCGGGGGCCGGGGCGGGGGTCTGCGCGGACGCGGGGGCGGAGGGGGCCGGGGCCGCACTGCCGGAACCGGAGCCTCCGGCGCCGGGCCAGGCACCGGGACGCTGGGCCCCGCCACCGCTCTGGCCGCCACCACCGCCCTGACTACCACCGCTCCGGCCGCCGCCACCGAGAGCGGCGGCACCGGGCCAGGCGCCCGGGGCGGGGGCCTGGGGGGCGGGCTCGGCGGCGGGAGCGGGTGCGGCCTGCGGCTGGGCCTGCGGGGCGGCGGGCGCGGGCGGCTGGGCCCGGACCGGTGGGACCTGGACCGGCGGGGCGGCCGGAGCAGGCGCCTGCGGGGCGCGCGCGGCGGCGCGGGCGGCCTCGGCGCCTCCGACACCGGCACCGGGTCCGACACCGCCTCCGGCACCGGGTCCGAAACCGCCTCCGACAGCGGGCCCGGAACCCGTCTGGACCGTGGGCGGCATCGGCGGATGGGCGTCGGCCCCCGGCACGTACCCCATCGTGGGGCCGGTTCCCGCTCCCGCCTGGAAGTGGGCGCCGCGCTCCAGCCGGTCGAGCCGGGCCTGGACCGAGCGCTCGTCGTCGTACGCGGCGGGCAGCAGCACGCGCGCGCAGATCAGCTCCAGCTGGAGCCGGGGCGAGGTGGCGCCGCGCATCTCCGTCAGCCCCGTGTTGACGAGGTCGGCGGCGCGGCTGAGCTCGGCGGCGCCGAAGACGGAGGCCTGGGCCTGCATGCGCTCGACGACATCGGCGGGCGCGTCGATCAGCCCCTTCTCCCCGGCGTCCGGCACGGCGGCCAGGATGACGAGGTCCCGCAGCCGCTCCAGCAGGTCGGCGACGAACCGGCGGGGGTCGTTGCCGCCCTCGATGACCCGGTCCACGACCTCGAAGGCGGCGGCGCCGTCCCCGGAGGCGAAGGCGTCCACCACGGAGTCGAGCAGGGAGCCGTCCGTATAGCCGAGGAGGGCGGTGGCCATGGCATACGTCACACCGTCTTCGGCGGCGCCGGCGAGGAGCTGGTCCATGACGGACATGGAGTCACGCACGGAGCCGGCCCCCGCGCGCACGACGAGCGGCAGCACACCGTCCTCGACGGGGATGCCCTCCTGCCCGCAGACCTCGCCCAGGTACTCGCGGAGCGTCCCGGGCGGTACGAGCCGGAAGGGGTAGTGGTGGGTCCGCGACCGGATCGTCCCGATGACCTTCTCGGGCTCGGTGGTGGCGAAGATGAACTTCAGGTGCTCCGGCGGCTCCTCGACGACCTTCAGCAGGGCGTTGAAGCCCGCCGAGGTGACCATGTGGGCCTCGTCGATGATGTAGATCTTGTACCGGCTGCCGGCGGGGCCGAAGAAGGCCTTCTCGCGCAGCTCACGGGCGTCGTCCACGCCACCGTGGGACGCGGCGTCGATCTCGATGACGTCGATGGACCCCGGCCCGTTGCGCGCGAGGTCCCGGCAGGACTGGCACTCACCGCACGGCGTCGGCGTCGGCCCCTGCTCGCAGTTCAGGCACCGGGCGAGGATGCGCGCGCTGGTCGTCTTTCCACAGCCACGCGGCCCGCTGAACAGGTACGCGTGATTGACCCGGTTGTTCCGCAGCGCCTGCTGCAGCGGGTCGGTGACATGCTCCTGCCCGATGACCTCGGCGAAGGACTCCGGGCGGTAGCGGCGGTACAGCGCAAGGGACGACACACCTACGAGGTTATCGGGGCGGACCGACAACCGGTCCCGCGAAGCGGCCGCCGACGCTCCGGCCGCGGCAGGACGCGTCCGGCGGGGGCCCGCACTCCAGGGTTCCCTCCGCCGGATCCTGGCCTGCCCGTACACGCAAGCGCCCCTCACGCACCCGCCAGAGCCGACCTACCCTTGCTGCCTTCCGGCCCTGGGGGAGTTCAGTCAGATAGCGCCACGTGAGGGGCTCCGCACAGGGTACCCGATCCCTGACCGGGGGACGAGTTCGCGAGCACCCCTCAGCGTCTTGTATTGTTTGCGGCGGAGGATTCGCCTAGTGGCCTAGGGCGCACGCTTGGAAAGCGTGTTGGGGGCAACCCCTCACGAGTTCGAATCTCGTATCCTCCGCCAGTGCCTCACCGGGCACGATGTCGAAGGGCCCCACCGCTTGCGGTGGGGCCCTTCTTCGTTCCGCAGCCGACCCGCCCTGCCTCGGCGCCCGGTGCCGCCCGCGCCAAGCGGAGCGCCTCCCCTCTTCTTCTACGCCGTGACGACGTCGTGCCCGCGAAGACCAGCCGGTGACCAGGCGGGGCCGGGGTCCCGGATGCCCCTGCGGAAGCACCTTGCGAGATATACTTGATCCCACATTTGATATCAGGGAGTCGCATATGAGCCGGACAGTCATCGACCTGGACGACGATCTGGTCGCGGACGTGGCGAAAGCTCTCGGGACGACCACGAAGAAGGAGACCGTCAACACCGCTCTTCGCGAGGTGCTGGAGAGTCGGCGTCGCGCTCTGGCGCTGGCCCGGCTGCGGTCCGCCGCGGGCGAGGGTGCGTTCGATCTGGAACTGTTCGAGAACAAGGAGAACTACCGGCGGTGAACGCGGCCCAGTTCCTGATCGACACCAGCGCGCTCGCGCGGTTCATGCGCGGGGACGCTGAGCAGTACGGGTGGGACCGGGCCGCCGCGGCGGGACTCATCGCGACCTGCCCGATCACCGAGCTCGAGTTCTTCTACAGCGCCCGGTCCACCGCCGACCGGGCGCGCGGCATCGAGGACATGCGGCTGATCTTCGGCTGGGTTGCCGTCGACGACCGCGCCTACGACCGCGCCTGGCAGGTCCAGGACGCCCTCACCAGGCAGGGCAAGCACCGGAGCGCCGGAGCGGTCGACCTGGTCGTCGCCGCGACCGCTGAGTTGCAGGGGCTCACCCTGCTCCATCGCGATCACGACTTCGAGTGCATCGCCGCAGTGACCGGGCAAGCCCTTCAGTGGTACGGCCCGGAGCACGGCAAGTAGGCGCCAGTGCCTCACCGGGCGCGATGTCGAAGGGCCCCACCATTCGCGGTGGGGCCCTTCTTCGTCGGTCCGTTGGCCAATGTCCGGAGTTCCCGTCACGCACAGGCAGCGGAGCCCTACACGTCGAACACCGAGGGCCCCTCCTGTCTCCGGCTCGTACCGGTGTTCCGCCCAGCGGGTCAGCGGGCTTCCTCGGCAGGCGTCCCGAAGACGGGCAGGGGGTGAGCGCCATCGACATCGAGCGGGTACGCCGGGCCAGCGTGTAGGCGTCGGAGATGCGGCCGCCGACCAGCATGTGCTCGAACGCCTCCAGGGACAGGGCCCGGCACCTCCCGATGCCCTCCTCCAGCGCGCCAGGCCCCCGTGATCGCGGAAGCCGCCCGTATCGACGCGCGCGTAGTACAGATCGTCGCGTACGGGCTTGCGCGGGCTCGGGGGCTGCTGGGGAGTGGTCCTCCGAGGGCCACCTGACCTGAGTGCTGTCGCCGCTGCACCGCGATCGTGTCCCGGCGGTGGTGGCCGCTGTTTTGCCGATCAGGCACCTGTCGTCGTGGCACACAGTAGTTTTCGGGTGACACGGAACGGCCGCCCTCGGGCGCCCCGCTGGTGACCGGCAGCCCCCAAGGAGCCAATATGGCCGATGAAGCGTTCAGCATCGACAAGCGACCGTTGAGGGACCTGCTGCAACAGGTCGCCGTCGGGAAGGCTCAACTCCCGGAGTTCCAGCGGGGATGGGTGTGGCCGTACCCGAACATCGCCAGTCTCCTCGCGTCGATCTCGCTGAGCTATCCCGTCGGCACCGTCATGTTGCTCAAGGCGGGCGGCGACGTCCGGTTCAAGTACCGGCCGATCGAGGGAGCCACACCGGTCGGGGAGCCCGAGCCCGATTCGCTGGTGCTCGACGGACAGCAGCGGCTGACGTCGCTGTTCCAGTCCCTGAAGCTGAGGGGTCCGGTGGTGACCCAGGACGCGCGCAGGCAACAGGTCTCGGGCTGGTTCTACGTCGACATGGTCCAGGCTCTCGACGAGAACAGCGACCGCGAGGACGCGATCAGGTTTCTGCCCGAAACACGCCAGGTCCGCAACTTCCGGGGCCAGGTCGTCGAGGACTACTCGACTCCCGAGCGTGAATACGAGTCGCTTCTCTTCCCGCTGCACGCGGTCTTCGACGGCGGCGACTGGGGCTACGCCTTCATCGCCCACTGGCAGAGCGATCCGGACAAGTTCAAGCTGTGGCGCGACTTCAACGACGCGTTCGTCCGCCCCTTCGACCGCTACCACGTACCGGTCATCGAACTCGGGCAGGCGACCCCGCGCCAGGCGGTGTGCCAGGTGTTCGAGAAGGTCAACACCGGCGGTGTCACCCTGACCGTCTTCGAGCTGCTGACCGCCACCTACGCGGCGGACGAGTTCGATCTGCGCAACCACTGGGAGCGGGAGTGCCGCCCCGCCTGGAAGGCACCGAAGTACCGCATCCTGCGCGAGGTTTCGAACACCGACTTCCTCCAGGCGGTCACCTTGCTGGCCACTGCCGAGCGACGACGGCACGAAGCCGAGCGCGGGACTGAGGAGGAGCGGCTGCCGCGCATCGGCTGCAAGCGCAGGGACATGCTGGCCCTCTCTCTCGAAGACTACGTACGGTTCGCACCGTCCGTCATCGCCGGATTCAAGGCCGCGGCGAAGTTCCTGCACCGGCAGTTCCTCTTCGACACGAAGTTCCTGCCCTACGGGACCCAGCTGATCCCGCTCGCCGCGATCTTCGCCCTGGCCGGGGACGCCGCGCAGAGCGCCGGGGCACAGGACAAGCTCGCCCGCTGGTACTGGTGCGGTGTGTTCGGGGAGCTGTACGGCGGCTCGACCGAAACCCGCTTCAGCCAGGATCTGCCGGACGTCGTCGACTGGATCCGCGAGGACGCGGCGGAGCCCCGGACCGTCACCACGGCACAGTTCGCCCCCGGGCGCCTTCTGACGCTCCGCACCCGCAACAGCGCGGCCTACAAGGGCATCTACGCCCTCCTGCTCAAGGCGGGCGCCATGGACTGGCGTACCGGGGAGAAAGCGGAGGTCGACGGCTACTTCGACGAGTCCATCGACATCCACCACATCTTCCCCAAGGCGTGGTGCGAAAAAGCCGGGCACTCCCCGGCCGTCTACAACTCGATCATCAACAAGACCCCGTTGACCGCCCGCACCAACAGGATTCTCGGAGGTGCGGCCCCGTCCGAGTACCTGACCCGCTTGGTCAAGGCAGCGGAGACCCCTCACGAGGGTGTCGCGGAACGTATCCGTTCCCATCTGACGGAACCGGAGCTCATGGTCACGGACGACTTCGACGGATTCTTCGATGCCCGGAGAGCGGCGCTGCTCCGCAGCATCTCGAACGCGATGGGCAAGCCGATCCCGATCGACGCGGGGAGCGCCGAGAAGCCGGACGACAGCGACGATCCAGCGGACGACACCGACGACATGTGAGCCCGAAGAGCCGCCCCGAGGTGCGTGGCCCCCACCCTCGGAGCGGCTCGGGTGTGAGGCGGCCCACCGGTCGTCATGGCACGAGCGGGCTTCCCCCAGGGCCGGAGAGGTCACGCCTCCGGTACGTGCATCAGCTTGTCCGGGTTGCGGATCGCGTCCACCGACGTGATCCGGCCGCCGTCCACGGTGATCGCCACGATCGTGCGGGCCCCGTCCCAGTGGTGCAGGGCCAGCCCCGGCGCCCCGTTGACGTGGGCGAGCCGCAGGCCGTCCGGCGGGACGTGCGCGCGGGTGAGGGCGACGATGCCGCGCGCCACGCTGTCCGCGCCGCGCACGATCCCGTGCAGCGCCGTCACCTTGCCGCCGCCGTCGCCGCGCCAGACCACCTCGGGGTCGAGCAGCGAGACCAGCCGCTCCAGATCCCCTTCCTGGCACGCCTTGCCGAAGGCGCTGACCAGCTCGCGCTGGCGGGCGTACCCGGCGGGGTGGTGCGGGCGGCTGGCGTCGACGTGGCGCCGGGCCCGGGAGGCCAGCTGCCGTACGGCCGCCGGGGTGCGGCCCACCACGCCCGCGACCTCCTCGAACGGCAGCCCGAACACGTCGTGCAGCAGGAACGCGGTGCGCTGGGCGGGTGACAGCTCGTCCAGGACGATCATCAGGGCCATCGACACCGACTCGTCCAGCGTCACCCGGTCGGCCGGATCCTGCTCCTCCGGCGCGTGCTCCACCAGCGGCTCGGGCAGCCAGGTGCCGACGTACCGCTCGCGCCGCACGCGCGCGCTGCCCAGCGCGTCCAGGGCGAGCCGGCCCACGGTCGTGGTCAGCCAGGCGCGCAGATCGCGGACCGCGCCGGGGTCCTCAAGGCCCCGCAGCCGCAGCCACGCCTCCTGGACGCAGTCCTCCGCCTCCGCCAGGCACCCCGTCGTCGTATAGGCGACCCGCAGCAGCCGGGGCCGCTCCCGCTCGAAGGCCCGGGCCAGTCCGTCCTCCCCGGACAGCGGACCGCGCCCGGTCACCGCGCTCACCGCGACCCCGCGACGCTCGCCCAGACCTGCTCGGTCCGCAGCCACTCCCCGAACGACATGGTGCCGCGCACGTCCGGCCGCTCGATGGTGAGCGCGCCCGCCCGCAGCGCCTGCCCCGTCCGGCCGGGCAGCGGCACCGGCATCAGGACGGCCCTGCGCCCGGTGACCGCCCGCCACACCCGGGCCATCTCGCGCACATCGGTGTCCTCCGGCCCGCAGATCTCGATCCGCCCCCGGTGCGGCACCCCCTCGGCCACGTCCGCGACCACCCACGCGGCCTCCATACAGGCGACCGTGCGCAACCGCGCCCGGGGCACCGGCACCACCCCCCACTTGGCGGCCGACGCCAGCGCCGAGGCGAGCAGTTCGTGGAACTGGGTGGCCCGCACGATCGTCCAGGGCACCCTGCCCTCCCGTACGACCCACTCCTGTTCGGCCTTGACCTGCAAATATCCCATCGGCACCATGTCGCAGCCCACGATCGAGACGCAGACGTGGTGCTGGACGCCCACGGCCCGCGCGGCGGCGAGCAGCCGCCGCGTCCCGTCCACGAGCGTGCGGGACGCCCCCTTGGACGACCCGTGGGCGTTGGAGGCGTCCACCACGACGTCGCACCCCGCAAGGGCGTCGATCAGCCCCTCCCCGGTGGTCAGGTCGACCGGGTACTCCCGGGACCTGCGGCTCAGCACCCGTACGCGGTGCCCCCGCGTACGCAGCTCCTCGGCGACGCGGCTTCCCAGCGTCCCCGTCCCTCCCGCAATGGCGATGTCCATGTCCCTAGGACGACGCGCCGGGCCCGGATGTGACAAGGGCGTACCGGCCCTTGAGTCCGAAAGCAGACGTCCGGCTGACTGTGCAGTGCACCGGGTGTCTCGGAGCGCCCCTCGGGCTCCGGCCGGACGGTCGAACGGGCCACGTCGAGGTGGTCGCCGGCGCGCGCCCGGAGGCGGCGGGGCAGGTCGCCGTACCCGTTCGCCGGCGTCTCGTCGGCGACCACCACATGGCTGCCCGCGGCCGAGGGCCCCGGTCCGTGGTCATGGGCCCGTACGGCCGAGTCGGTCACGCCCCCGGCGGCCCCGCCACCGGAGCCGCGGAGGGCCGCGCCACGCGCTGGGCCAGCCGGAGCGCGGCGGTGCCGGGGCCGGTGGCGGAGAGCGCCGAGGGGACCGTGTTCGGCAGCGACCCGCCCCGCAGCGCCTCCTCGCCGTAGCGGCGCGTGCCCCGGTGCCAGTGGAGGATCCCGGCGATCCAGTCCTCCCACTCCCCGAGGTACGCCTCCAGCGCCCCCCGGCCGTCCGCGTCGAGCGCGAACTCCTCGTACAGCAGCGGGATCGCGTGCTCCCTCAGGTGCTGGAACTGGCGCAGCCGGGAGCGCACGAGGTCGTCGACGACGCGTACGGCCGCCGGGTAGTCGCAGTCGAAGAAGCGCTGCGTCACCAGCAGCAGGTTGTGCACCTCACCCTCGAACTCGATCTCCTTCTGGTACGAGAAGAAGTCGTTGATCAGCATCCCGTAGTCCATGACGGCGTTCTCCAGGGCCGTCATCGTGCTCGACCGGAACAGCGCCTCGGGCAGCGCGTCGGCGTGCCGCATCCTGCCCAGGGCGGCGGTGAGGTGGGAGCCGAAGGTGAACCGGCGCATCTCCAGGTAGTCGACGGGGTCGGGGACCCGGTGCTGGAGCTGGTTCAGCAGCTCCCACAGCCAGCTCTCCAGCATCGCCTCCACCGCGTTCCGGAAACCCTGCCGTCCCCGAGGCGACATCGGGCGCGCCGTGCGCTCCCACAGATCGGCGAGCGACCGTTCCATCGGGGTCACCGCGTCCGCCGCCCCGGCCGCCGGATCCACCGGGTCCATCACCCGCAGCAGCCGCTCATGCGCCAGGCGCGCCCCGGCGAGGTCGCCCGAACGCCCGTACCGCAGCGGGTAGTAGTCGTCCCCGTACGTCCCCCAGGTCAGCCACTCGGCGTGCAGTTCCAGCTCCTCGGGGGTGGCGTCGGGGTCGAGGCCGGCCGAGCAGAGCGCGAAGTCGTAGCCGAGGAGTTTCTGCTCGTCCCAGATGTCGTCGAGCAAGCCGTGCCGGGCCGCCCAGGCGACGGACCGTCGTTGGGCGTCCTTCCAGTGCGGGCTGAGCGTCAGCGCGAAGGGGATGTCGAAGTCGGGGAGCAGGGACGGTCCGACGCGCTGGAACGGCGCATGGGTGTGGCTGCGCAGCCGGGCCGCCGCGGGGCGCCCGAAGAGGTTCCTGATGTCCAGCGCGGAGGTGCCCAGCACCCCGTCGGCCCTCGGACCGCGCCCGCGCGCCTCCTCGTTCATGTACCGGCTGGAGCGCATGTGCCACTCGTGGCCGCCGGACTGCCAGTCCTGGAGGCCCTTCACGTACGCGGCGATCCGCGCGCACTCCTCGGGGCCGAGCCCCTGGTCCAGGCAGAGCGCCGGGACCTCGGTGATCGCGGTGTTCTCGAACTGCTGGAGCCGGGAGGTGAGCAGGTCGTTGACGGTCTCGGCGGCCTCCTGGGTGGTGCACCCCAGGAACGTCTCCAGGACGAGGACGCCGTTGCTCAGCTCGCCCTCGTCCTCCACCTCCCGCTGGTAGGAGAAGAGGTCGTTGCGCAGATGGACACCGTCCGCGAACGCGTCGGTGAGCACGCGCAGGGGGCGGGAGGAGGCCACGGAGGCGGGGAGTTCGGCGCTCGCCGCGTACTCGACGATCCCCGCCGACCAGGGGGCGCCGCCGACTTTCCGGCGCATCTCGATGTACTCGACGGGGTTGGCGATCCGCCCTTCGTCGATGTTGACGAGCTCCCACATCGACTCGTCGAGGAGGTTGCGGGTGGACTCGGCGAACCGTTCCCGCCAGCCGTAGGACATCCCCGGCACGGTCCGCGCCCACAGGTCGGCGAGGCCCGCCTCCACCGGGTTGCGGGGCTCGGGGAAGCCGTCCGCGAGGTCCATCGGCATGAACGCCGGCAGCCGGTCCAGATACGCGCGCGCCCCCTTGAGGTCCTGGGTGCGCTTGAACTCCTCCAGGAAGTGGTCGTCGAAGAAGAACACCCATACGTACCAGTCGGTGACGAGGGAGAGGGCCTCGGCGTCGCAGTCGGGGTGGGTGTACGAGCACAGCAGGGCGTAGTCGTGGGCGTCGAGGTCGCTCTGCTCCCAGACCCCGGATCCCTCCAGCATGCCCTGCTCACGGGCCCACGCGCGGGAGTGGGTGCGGGCGGCCTCCAGATGGGGGTTGAGCCGGGCCGGATACGGCATGTAGAAGTCCGGCAGAACGAACGGCTGCGTCACGGGTTCCCCTTCTGCTGCCACCAGTTGGTCGGGCCAGCACTACCCGGGGGGCGGTCAGTCAGTCCGGGGGACGGCCGAGGTCATACGAACGTGTGACTTCCCCCCGAACCGCGAACACCCGTCCCGGGTGCGGGGTTTGAGCCCGGGGTTCGTCTGCGGGTGGGTGATGGGTTGCTCGCGCAGCTCCCCGCGCCCCTGTCGGGCCCGGATGCCGTCTGCGGGACGGTGGGCGGTTGCTCGCGCCGTTCCCCGCGCCCCTTCAGGGCCCGGTGGTCGTCTGCGGGTTGTCTGTGGCCGAGCACGCAGTTCCCCGCGCCCCTGACTGCCTAGGGGCGCGGGGAACTGCGCGAGCAACCCAGCACGGTCCGCAGACGAACAGGGTGTTGGGGGCGCGGGGAACTGCGCGACCAGCCCACCACGGTCCGCAGACGAAGACCGGGCCCGGTAGGGGCGCGGGGAACTGCGCGACCGGCCCCCCGCCGGGCCGCAGGTGACGGGCCGGGGTCGGGGCGCAGTCCCGCTGGGGTGTGGGGTGTCCCCCGCCCCCGGAGGGTTTGGGGAAGGGGCGGGGTGGGGGATCCCCGCCGGTCAGCGACGTCGCCGCGTCCCGAACAGCGAGCGCGTGATCTCCCGCCCCAACTGCGCCCCCACAGACCGCGCCAACGACCGAAACACCCCACTCCCCACCACCTGCTCAGCCACCGACTTCTCCCCCTTCTCCCCCTTCCCCCGCACCACCTCCGGCGCCCCCGCCCCCGCCCCCAACTTCTCGAACGCCGACTCCCGATCCACCGCCTCCCCGTACCTCCCGTACAGCGGCGAAGCCCGCACCACCCGGTCGAGCTCCTCCGTCGGCACCGGCCCCATCAGCGACCCCGGCGCCCGCAACCGCGTGGCCGCCACCGGTGTCGGCGCGCCCTTCTCGCTCAGGACCGTGATCACCGCCTCGCCCGTACCGAGCCCGGTGAGCACCTCCTCCAGGTCGTACGGCGACTTCGGAAACGTCCGTACCGTCGCCCGCAGCGCCTTCTCGTCGTCCGGAGTGAACGCCCGCAGCGCGTGCTGCACCCGGTTGCCGAGCTGGGCCAGCACATCGGAGGGCACGTCCTTCGGCGTCTGCGTCACAAAGAAGACCCCGACCCCCTTGGAACGGATCAGCCGCACCGTCTGGGTGATCGACTCCAGGAACGCCTTCGACGCCCCGCTGAACAGCAGATGCGCCTCGTCGAAGAAGAAGACCAGCTTGGGCCGGTCCACGTCCCCCACCTCCGGCAGCCCGTTGAAGAGCTCCGCCAGCAGCCACATCAGGAAGGTCGAGAAGAGCTGGGGCTTGTCCTGGACGGCCGGCAGCTCCAGTACGGACACCAGCCCCCGCCCGTCCGGCGCGAGCCGCAGCAGCTCGCTCACGTCGAACTCCGGCTCGCCGAAGAACTGGTTCGCGCCCTGCTGCTCGAACGCCGTGATCGCCCGCAGGATCACCCCGGCGGTCACCGACGACAGCCCGCCGATCCCCTTCAGCTCCGGCTTGCCCGCGTCGGAGACGAGGAAGGCGGCGACCGCCTTGAGGTCCTTGAGGTCGTACAGCTCGAGGCCCTTGGAGTCGGCGTAGTGGAAGATCAGGCCGAGCGACTGCTCCTGGGTCTGGTTGAGCTGGAGCACCTTGGACAGCAGCACCGGCCCGAAGCCGGTGACGGTGGCGCGCACCGGGACGCCGGTGCCGATCCCGCCGAGCGCGTAGAACTCGCAGGGGAAGCCGGCCGCCTCCCACTCCTGGCCCACCTCCGCCGCCCGCCGGCGCACCCTCTCGTTGTCCTGGCCGGGCGCGGAGATCCCGGAGACATCGCCCTTCACATCGGCGAGGAAGACCGGCACGCCGTTGGCGGACAGCTGCTCGGTGATGAGCTGGAGCGTCTTGGTCTTGCCGGTGCCGGTGGCCCCGGCGACCAGGCCGTGCCGGTTGAGCACGGCGAGCGGGATACGGACCGGCGCGCCCGGGTGGCAGTGCCCCTCCCAGAGCGCGGCGCCGAGCTCCAGGGCGGGGCCGGTGAAGGAGTACCCGGTGGCGATCTCGGCGACGGGGGGAGGCAGGGCGACGGAGGAGGCGTCACCGGGAGGGGGCGGGGCGGAGCCCGGCGAGGCGGCGCCGGGAGAGGGAGCGCCCGGAGAGGCGGCGCCGGAGGGAGCTTCGGAGCCCGCGGCGGCGTCGTCGCTGTCGGTCATGGCGAGCCCCCAATGTCGGGAATGCGGCACTTGCCCAAGGATCGCACTCACGCACCATGGCTGCGCCCGGAGCCGCTTGCCCGGTAGGCTTTCCGTGTGATCTTCAAGCGCATCGGAAGCGGGCGGCCGTACCCCGACCACGGCCGGGAAAGCACCCGGCAGTGGGCGGACGTCGCGCCGCGCCCGGTCCGGCTCGATCAGCTCGTCACCACGAAGGGCCAGCTCGACCTGGAGACCCTCCTCGCGGAGGACTCCACGTTCTACGGCGACCTCTTCGCGCACGTCGTCAAGTGGCAGGGCGACCTCTACCTGGAGGACGGCCTGCACCGGGCGGTACGGGCGGCGCTCCAGCAGCGCCAGGTGCTGCACGCGCGCGTCCTGGAAATGGACTGACGGGCCCGGCCCGGACACCCCTCAAGGGCCCGGACACCTCGTACGGACCGAGCCGTACTGATCCTTTCGGGCTCTTTACCGCTCATACGGGCGCTATCCATTGATCATTTAGTAGGCATCGCCACCGGGCCGCACTACGCTGCGCACATGAGCATGCTCACTCCCCCCGGCATGGGCGGAAAGTACCGCATCACGGGCGACAAGTACCCGCGGATGCGTCGCCCCCGCCGACGCGGCCGGCTTCTGCTCGCGGCCGTCGCCGCCGTCGTGGTCCTCGGGCTGATCGGCTGGGGGACGGTCCAGCTCATCGACGTCTTCGGTGGGTCGGACAGCGCGAAGAAGAAGACGGCGGGCGCGAAGCACGACTGCGCGCCCAGTCCATCCCCCTCGCCCTCCCCCTCCGCCGCCCCCGCTGCGGCCGCCGCGCTGCCCAAACCCGCCCAGATCACCGTGAACGTCTACAACGCGACGCCACGGGGCGGGCTGGCCAAGGACACGGCGGACGAGCTGAAGAAGCGCGGCTTCGCCATCGGCAAGGTGGGCAATGCACCGGCCGAGTACGACAAGAAGGTCACCGGGAACGGGATACTGCTGGGCGCGCCCGGGGCGACCCGGGGTGCCTTCTCCGTCCTCGGCACGCAGCTGAAGGGCGCGGCCCAGAAGACGGACGCGCGGACGACGCCGGACGTCGACCTCATCCTGGGCTCCACCTTCCAGGCGCTGGACCCCGCCCCGCAGGCGGCGACGGCCCTGTCGGCCCTGGGCAAGCCGCTGCCGGCCCCCACGAAGTGTTAGAGCGGGCTCCCACGTCGAGCGACACGCCGTGGCCGGGCGCCACGGCGTGCGCGTACAAGCAGAAGGCCCCCCGGGACAACCCGGGGGGCCTCCCGGGTCGCCCCGGGCACATCTCGTTCGGCTAGTCGGCCGTGCCGTACATGCGGTCCCCCGCGTCCCCCAGCCCCGGCACGATGTAGCCGTGCTCGTTGAGCCGCTCGTCCACCGACGCCGTCACCACCGTCACCGGCGTCCCCGCCAGCTCCCGCTCCATGACCTCGACGCCCTCGGGCGCCGCCAGCAGGACGACCGCCGTCACGTCGTCCGCGCCGCGCCGGATGAGCTCCTTGATCGCGGCGACCAGCGTGCCGCCGGTGGCCAGCATCGGGTCCAGGACGTACACCTGGCGGCCCGAGAGGTCCTCCGGCATGCGCGTCGCGTACGTGGAGGCCTCCAGGGTCTCCTCGTTGCGGATCATGCCGAGGAAGCCCACCTCGGCGGTCGGCAGCAGACGCACCATGCCGTCCAGCATGCCGAGGCCCGCCCGCAGGATCGGGACGACCAGCGGGCGCGGATACGACAGCTTCACGCCCGTCGTCGGGGTCACCGGGGTCTCGATGTCGACCTGCTCGGTGCGCACGTCGCGCGTGGCCTCGTACGCGAGCAGGGTGACCAGCTCGTCGGCGAGGCGCCGGAAGGTCGGCGAGTCGGTGCGCTTGTCGCGCAGGGTGGTGAGCTTGTGGGCGACCAGGGGGTGGTCGACGACGTGGAGACGCATAACCCCACAGTAACCGGGCCGAAGGCCCGCCCGCGCCGCGAGCGCTGGCATCAAACCACCCACCCGGGGGAAGGTGGGAGGGACTGACACACCCGGGGCGGTGCCCACTCATGACGGACAAGCAGCACGACAGGGACGAAAAGGCCGGCGAGCGGCCCGAGACCGACGCCGAGCGGCGGCGCCGGCGCGCCCAGTTCCTGCGCGAGCTGCACGAGGCCAAGGCCCTGCGCGACCGCGTCCAGCCCCGCCGCGCCCGCGCGGCCCGTATGCGCCAGGCCATGCGCATGCGAACCTTCCGCTGGTGACCCGAGAACCGGACCAGTGGAGCGCCGGGAGAAACGCAACCGCGGAAGAACTCTCGCAACGGCGTTGTTTCTGCAACGATTCCAGGGAAGCCACGGCCGGGGGGACCCCCAACCGGCACGCCTATGACCAGTGGGAGAGTCACGGTGTACTTCGCCGCACTGCTCGCGCGCACCGAAGACGGGTGGGAAGCGAGCGATACGGAGCTCGACGATGTGGAGACCCTCGCCGATCTCGCCGACCTGGCCCGGGAGGCCACGGCCGACGGGGCCGACGACACGGTGCTCGTCTTCATCGAGCAGGAGGACGTCTGGTTCGGCGTCGTCCGGGTGGACGGTGAGGAGGACCCGCGCATCTACGTCTCCAACGCCGCAGCCGCCGCCCGTTCCTCGTACGGGGAGATCCTCCTCACCGACGAACTGCTCGGCCGGGATCCGGCCGCCGAGGACAGCGCCGCCGATCTGGACGCGCTGGACCTCGACGGCACGGAGGACGGCGACCTCGAAGAACAGGAGGACCCGGACGACGAAGCCGTGGAGGCCCTCGACCCGGTGCCCGCGGGCCCGGTCGGGGACACCGCGATCCTCGCCGACCTCGGCGTGAGCGAGGGCCAGCTGCTCACGCTCGACTCGGACGCGCTGGTGGAGATCGCCGACGTGCTCGGAGCGGCCGAGGTGCTGGAGGCCGTGCGCTAGTGGTCCGGGCGCACGATCCCGTACGCGACCCCTGGGCGGAGCCCATGCGCACCGCCCTTGGGGAGGCCGGGCGGGCCGCGCTGGCCGGTGACGTGCCGGTCGGCGCCGTCGTGCTGTCCGCGGCCGGCGAGGTGCTCGCCACCGCCCACAACGAGCGCGAGATCACCGGCGACCCCACCGGGCACGCGGAGATCCTCGCGCTGCGGCGGGCGGCCCACAGGACCGGCGCGTGGCGGCTGACCGGGTGCACGCTCGTGGTGACCCTGGAGCCGTGCGTCATGTGCGCGGGCGCGCTGGTGCAGTCCCGGGTCGAACGGGTCGTGTACGGGGCGCGCGACGAGAAGGCGGGCGCGGCCGGGTCCCTCTGGGACCTGGTGCGCGACCGGCGCCTCAACCACCGCCCCGAGGTGATCCAGGGCGTCCTGGAAGAGGAGTGCTCCCGTCAGCTGACGGCGTTCTTCCGGGAGCGCTGAGGGGCCGTCGGCCGGGCCCGGACGGGTCCCGGGCAGGGCTCCGGAAGGCCCGTGACCCACGTCTCACCCCGGTCGCCGCACACGGATTTCAAACCACGGCCCACCTTGGGCTAAGCTCTCTCTCGGTAGCGTGTCCGAGCGGCCGAAGGAGCTCGCCTCGAAAGCGAGTGTGGCGCAAGTCACCGAGGGTTCAAATCCCTCCGCTACCGCTCTTGGAAGGGCCCCGGCATCGTCGGGGCCCTTCTTGCGTCCCCAGGAGGCCGCGACGCCCGTGGGCCGTGGTGCCCGTGGGCCGTGCGGGTCCGTGCGAACAAGGTGGGGACGGGGGAACAGGTGTTGGTTAGACTCACGCGAGCGCACAGGGGAGCACAGGGGATCCGGGGGAGGGTGCACGCACGTGGACGTGAAGAAGGTGCTGCTCTACTGCGCGGTCGTCTTCGTCCTGTACACGATCATCACCTCGCCCGTGGAGGCCGCGGGGATGGTCCAGACGGGGTTCGTGGGGATCTCGTCCGCCGCCAAGGGCATCGGCGAGTTCATGACCGAACTGGTCCGCTGAGCCGCACCGCACCCTCGTACGATCGGCGCGGGCGCTGACACGTACGTACGGCAAGGAGCACACATGATCCGCCATCTGGTCCTCTTCAAGCTCAACGAGGGCGTGGCCCGCGACGAGGCGCGGGTGGCCGCCGGCGTGAAGGCGTTCGAGGAACTGGACGGGCTCGTCCCCGAGCTGCGGTTCTGGGAGTGCGCCTGGAACATCACCGACCGGCCCATCGCGTACGACTTCGCCATCAACTCGGCGGTCGAGGACGCGGAGGCGCTGAAGCGCTACCTGGAGCACCCGGCCCACCAGGCGGCGGCCGCGCAGTGGCGCGAGTTCGCCACGTGGGTGATCGCCGACTACCCGTTCTGACCGGTCGCGCGACAGGGCCCCGCACCACCGGGCGCGGGGCCTTTCGCATGCCCCGGGACGGGCGCCGGGTGGGGTTTATGCCCAACTTGCCCCCAACACGTGGTTATACGGTGCTTGCACACAGTGGACATGTCTTGTGATGCTATGACCGCTTTTGACGGATGAGTCGACGATGGTTCGACCGAAGTTGACCGCGACCTTGACCACGCAGTGACCTCAAAGGGGTGGCGTTGACCGTGCCGGCCAGTACCGCACCTCAAGTGCCGCCCCAGAACGAGCCCCACGAGGCCGCCGAGGGCCACCGGGCCCCCGTACGCACCAGCACCCGGGGCGCGGACACCCGGGCGCTCACCCAGGTGCTCTTCGGGCAGCTCAAGGGCCTGGAGCCGGGCACGCCGGAGCACCACCGGGTGCGCGGGGCACTGATCGAGGCGAACCTGCCGCTGGTGCGGTACGCGGCGGCGCGGTTCCGCTCCCGCAACGAGCCGATGGAGGACGTGGTCCAGGTCGGCACGATCGGTCTGATCAACGCCATCGACCGCTTCGACCCGGAGCGCGGGGTGCAGTTCCCCACCTTCGCCATGCCGACGGTGGTGGGCGAGATCAAGCGGTACTTCCGCGACAACGTCCGCACCGTCCACGTCCCGCGCCGCCTCCACGAGCTGTGGGTGCAGGTCAACGGGGCCACCGAGGACCTGACGACCCTGCACGGCCGCTCGCCCACGACCGCCGAGATCGCCGACCGGCTGAAGATCGGCGAGGACGAGGTGCTCGCCTGCATCGAGGCCGGCCGCTCGTACCACGCGACTTCCCTGGAGGCGGCCCAGGAGGGCGACGGCCTGCCGGGCCTGCTCGACCGCTTGGGGTACGAGGACCCGGCGCTGGCGGGCGTGGAGCACCGGGACCTGGTCCGCCACCTCCTCGTACAGCTGCCCGAACGCGAGCAGCGGATCCTGATGCTGCGCTACTACAGCAATCTGACGCAGTCCCAGATCAGCCAGGAGCTGGGGGTGTCCCAGATGCACGTCTCCAGGCTGCTGGCCAGGAGCTTCGCCCGGTTGCGATCCGCAAATCGAATCGAGGCGTAACCGGATCGGGTGATCCACCTTTGGGTGAACAATCCGAGGGTGAAAACCGCACACCCCCTGCTAACTGCGCGTATCCGCCCCGCACTTGTCGACATGTCACTACAGCGTGTTGCCGACATGTGACATTCTGCTGGAACCGCGTTTGCCGCAGCTCCGCCTCCGGTATTCAGGTGGAGGCTGCGTTCCTCCGATGGTCGTGGCCACCGCGACCGTCCGCGACCTCAAGGGGGTGGCATGTCCGCAGAACAGGGCAGCTCAAAGGTGCAGGTACTGACGCTCATGAAGAGCGTGCCCGCGCCCGATGTGCCGATGAGCTCGGAAATCATCGACATCTGCGCCGTGCCCGGCTCCCCCGAGGCGCTCGACTCCGCGGGCCCCACGGCCCCCCTCACCGCCCCCCGGCGGGAGGCAGCGGGCACGACGGGCTCCCCCGAACCGCTGGACACCCGCACGCTGTCCCGCTCCCTGTTCCTGCGGCTGGCCGCGCTGGGCAGCGCGGAGAGCCCGGAGCGTACATACGTACGCGACACCCTGATCGAGCTCAACCTGCCCCTGGTGCGCTACGCGGCGGCCCGGTTCCGCTCGCGCAACGAGCCGATGGAGGACATCGTCCAGGTCGGCACGATCGGCCTGATCAAGGCGATCGACCGCTTCGACTGCGAGCGGGGCGTGGAGTTCCCGACCTTCGCGATGCCGACGGTGGTCGGTGAGATCAAGCGCTTCTTCCGCGACACCTCGTGGTCGGTACGGGTCCCGCGCCGCCTCCAGGAGCTGCGCCTGGCCCTGACCAAGGCCAGCGACGAGCTGGCCCAGAAGCTCGACCGCTCCCCGACGGTGCCGGAGCTGGCGGCGGTCCTCGGCGTCTCGGAAGAGGACGTGGTGGACGGCCTCGCGGTCGGCAACGCGTACACGGCCTCCTCGCTCGACTCCCCCTCCCCCGAGGACGACGGCGGCGAGGGCTCCCTCGCGGACCGCCTCGGCTACGAGGACGCGGCACTCGAGGGCGTGGAGTACCGCGAGTCCCTCAAGCCGCTCCTGGCCAAACTCCCCCCGCGCGAACGCCAGATCATCATGCTCCGCTTCTTCGCGAACATGACCCAGTCCCAGATCGGCGAGGAGGTCGGCATCTCCCAGATGCACGTCTCCCGCCTCCTGACGAGGACGCTGGCGCAACTGCGGGAGGGGTTGATCGCGGACTAGGGGGCGACTCCTGGGGGTCCCGGGCCACTCGGTCGCCCGGGGCCGGGCCAACTCCTGGGTGTCCCAGGCGCCCGGGCCTCCGGTTGCCCGGGCCTCCTGACTGCCCGGGGCAGCTTGCGCGGAGGCCCGTCCGCAGCCCGAACCTCCCGGTTACCCGAACCTCCCGGTTGCCCGAACTCCACGGTTGCCTGGGGCCGCTTGTGCGGAGGCCCGTCCGCAGCCCAGGTCTCCCGGTTGCCCGGGGCCGCTCGCGCGGAAACCTTTCCGCGGCGCGGGCCCCCTCGCCTCCCGCGCCCTCCTCCTCTCCCCCCCCCGCTGCGGGCAATCGTGCCGCCAGGGCGGCACGGGTGGGCGCGGCGGCACCCTTTCAGCGCTGGGCGCGCCCCCTCCCTGGCCCCAGCCCCGTTCCGGGGTTCACAAGTGACGGCCCGTCAGCAACACTGGCGCGATGCGACGTGCTGCGTTGATCGGTGTATCGGCGGCGGCCACCCTCGCCCTGGGGGGCGCCCTGGCCGCCTGCGGCGGGGAGGGCGGGAAGCCCTATGTGGCCGTGGACGCGGCCGGTTCGGGCCCGGACGCCACCGCGAGCGGAGCTGTTCCGCCCCACGGCAAGGTGGAGCTGGTTCCGCTGGACGGGGCGGGCGGGGCGGGGGACGCGGCCCGGCGGGACGGGGGTGCCGCCGCGCCCACCCGTGCCGCCCCCGGCGGCACAACCGCCCGCAGCGGCGGAGGCAGTACACCCGCAGGGGCCACCCCGGGCAGAGCCACCACAGACGGCGCAGCCGGCACAGCGGGCGCCGGTAGCAGCGGCAGTGCGGGAGGAAACGGCCCCGGCGCCAACACAGGCGGCCCGGCGTCGGGCAGCAGTGCCGGAACCGGCGGAGCCCCGGGCGGCGGAACTGGCGGCACCTCCGGCGGCAGCGGCAGGGCCGGCGGGACTTCCGGCGGTGGCGGCGGCACTGCCGGAACCAGCGGGACCTCGGGCGGCGCCACCGGCGGCACCTCGGGCGGCAGCAGCACCAGCGACGGGGGAGCCTCCGGCGGCACGGGCGGCACCCCGGGCGGCACGGGCAGCCCCCCAACCCCCACCCCCGCCACCCTCACCCTCGGCACCCCCACCCGAACCCCCACCCCCACCCGCTGGTGCGAATCCGTCACCGTCCCCCTCCGCAACACCGGCGGCACCCCCGTGACCTCGGGCACGCTCACCTTCGCCACGCACGTCATCGGGCTGCTCGGGGTCGACTGGGCCACCCTCACCTCCACCCAGCTCCTCGCCCCCGTCCCCGCCGGCGCGGCGACCTCACGTACGTACAAGGTCTGCGTGGACGCCTGGCGCGTACCGGTGGGCATGCACATCGAGACCCGCTCGGTGACCGCCGACTGGCGGTGACCGAACGGGCCTCGAAGGAGTAACGGAAGAGCGGGCTCGGCCGACGCGTGCTCAGCCCAGCGCGAGCCAGGCGACGCCCGCAAGGACGGCGAGGACGAGGACGACGCCCACGATCAGGCCGACGCGCGGACCGGCCGGCGTCGCGGCGGGGGTGGCCGCCTGGCGGCCCTGCGGCGCGCCCTCGTCGACGAAGGCGCGGAACATCTGCGTGCTGCCCGCGGGGTCGTAGTTGCCCTCGGGGCCCGGGGTGTTGTGTGCCATGCACCGGACCCTAGCGAAGTCCCGGGTTCCGCCCAACCCCCGCCCCCGCGCACGCGGGCACGCACACCCCGCGCTCACCGCGCCCGCACACCGGCCGCCCGCCCCCGTAGAACGACCCCCGCCACCCCCGCCTCGCCCCAGCCCGGCCCCGGCCCCGCCCTGACCTGCGCATTGACTTCCCACATGCGAACCCTTTGCGGTTACTTTGCCCGGCCCCCGCCCCATTCACTTGCCTTCAGCAACCAACCAGCTCTATGGTTGCCCTAAGCAACAAGATCACCCGTGCAGTGTCGTCCGGACCGGAGGAGCCGATGGCCGCGCAGAGCCACTACGAGGAGCTCGCCCGACAGCTCAGCGCCATCGGGGCCGTCAGGCGCGGGCTCGGGCGGATCCTGCCGGCCGAGTGCCCGGCCGGCTCCGCCGCCGTGCTCACCCTCCTCGGCCGCCACGGCGAGATGCGCATCAGCAGGCTCGCCGAACTGCTCGACGTGGACATGTCCGTGACCAGCCGCCATGTCACCCATGTGGCCGCGCGCGGCTGGATCGAGCGCGATCCGGACCCGCTGGACAAGCGCTCCCGCATCCTGCGGCTCACCCCGGCCGGCCGGGACATGCTCGACGAGCTCGGGCGGCGCACCGCGGACATGTTCGCCCGGACCCTGCGGGACTGGTCCGACGACGAGGTCGGGCAGCTGACCGTCATGCTCGCGCGGCTCAGAGAGAGCTTCGACTGCCGCGAGGAACGTTTGATCCACCCCGCGCCGCTCACCCGTACACCCGCCGCGCAACAGGCGTAACGGCCCACCAGACGTACAGGAGAAGGAAGTTCATGGCTACATCCACACCGGCCGGTGTGCGGGACGGCAGCACCGCCCTGGGCGGGCACCCCCACCAGGGGCCCGACGGCGGCGCGCCGATGACCCACCGGCAGATCATGGAGGCGCTGTCCGGGCTGCTGCTCGGCATGTTCGTCGCCATCCTGTCCTCGACGATCGTCTCCAACGCCCTGCCGCAGATCATCGGCGACCTGGGCGGCGGCCAGTCCGCGTACACCTGGGTCGTCACGGCCTCGCTCCTGGCGATGACCGCGACCACCCCGCTGTGGGGCAAGCTCTCCGACCTCTTCAGCAAGAAGCTGCTGGTCCAGATAGCCCTGGTCATCTATGTCAGCGGTTCGGTGGTCGCCGGGCTCTCGCAGAACGCGGGCATGCTGATCGCCTGCCGCGTCGTCCAGGGCATCGGCGTCGGCGGTCTCTCCGCGCTCGCCCAGATCATCATGGCCGCGATGATCGCGCCGCGTGAGCGCGGCCGGTACAGCGGTTACCTCGGTGCCACGTTCGCGGTCGCGACGGTCGGCGGACCGCTGCTCGGCGGCGTGATCACCGACACCGAGTGGCTCGGCTGGCGCTGGTGCTTCTACGTCGGTGTGCCCTTCGCGGTCATCGCCCTCATCGTGCTCCAGAAGACGCTGAAGCTCCCGGTGGTCCGGCGCGAGGTCAAGGTCGACTGGGCGGGCGCGCTCTTCATCAGCGCTTCGGTATCGCTGCTGCTGGTGTGGGTGACGTTCGCGGGCGACAAGTACGACTGGATCTCCTGGCAGACGGCGGCGATGGTCGGCGGCTCGGTGCTGCTGGGCGCGGTCTTCGTGTACGTGGAGTCGAGGGCGTCCGAGCCGATCATCCCGCTGCGGCTGTTCCGCAACCGGACGATCACCCTGGCGTCGCTGGCCTCGCTCTTCGTGGGTGTGGCGATGTTCTCCGGCACGGTCTTCTTCAGCCAGTACTTCCAGCTGGCCCGCGGCGAGTCCCCGACCATGTCCGGGGTCCTGACCATCCCGATGATCGCCGGTCTGTTCGTCTCCTCCACGGTCTCCGGCCAGGTCATCACCAAGACCGGGCGCTGGAAGGCATGGCTGGTCAGCGGTGGTGTGCTGGTGACGGCCGGGCTCGCGCTGCTCGGCACGATGCGGTACGACACCGCGTACTGGCAGCTGGCGATCTACATGGGGCTGATGGGCCTGGGCATCGGCATGATGATGCAGAACCTGGTGCTGTGCACGCAGAACCAGGTCTCGGCTGCCGACCTCGGCTCGGCCTCGTCCGTGGTGACGTTCTTCCGCTCGCTGGGCGGCGCGGTCGGCGTCTCCGCCCTGGGCGCCGTGATGGCGAACCGGGTCACCCACTACGTCAAGGACGGCCTGGCCGACCTCGGCCCCAAGGGCGCGTCCCTCGCCCAGGGCGGTGGCGGCGGCGGCATCCCGGACCTGGACAGGATGCCCGCGCCGCTGCGGACGGTGGTGGAGAGCGCGTACGGCCACGGTGTGGCGGACGTCTTCCTCTACGCGGCGCCGTGCGCCCTGCTCGCCTTCTTCGTGACGCTGTTCATCAAGGAGGTCGCGCTGAAGTCCCGCGCGGCGGCCCCGGCCGAGCCCGCGGAGCAGCAGAAGGCCCCGGCCTCCTAAAAGCTCGGGTGTCCCGAGCGGAGGCACCCGATACCGGGGCGGCGGGCAGGGGACGGCCCACCGCCCCACTCCCCCGCGAAGGGGCCCACGCGCATCGCGTGGGCCCCTTCGTGCCACCCCTCACGCCCGGCCTCGCCGCTCCTCCCGCTCGGCCGGTTCGGGGAGGGCGGCGGCTCGGCCGCGTCGGGGAGGGCGACGGCCGGCCGGTGATCGCCCGGCTGCCCCTCCCGCTTCTCCCCGCTACCGCTCCCGCTTCGCCTCGATCCCCGCGATCAGCAGGTCCAGCGCGAAGACGAAGTCCCGCTCGCGCATCTCCGCCACCGTGTCCCCGCCCCGGGCCTCCATGAGCTCCTCCGCCATCGCGAACTGCTCGTGGAGTTCGGGGCGTTCGCGTACGGTGCCCATCGCCTGCGCGAAGTACTCGTCCTCGGTGACCCCGGCCTCCGCGCACCGCGCGACGAACTGGCCCTCGATGGTGCCGAACCCGTACACGAACTGGAACACCGCCGACAGGCCGCCGGTCACCCCGTGCGGCGGCAGTCCGCTGCGGGCCATGACCGTCTGGGCGGCGACGGAGAAGGCCAGGAAGTTCGGGCCGATGTTCAGATAGCGGCCCATCAGGGGGGACACCCAGGGGTGGCGGACGAGCATCGCCCGGTAGCCGACGGCCAGGGCGCGGATCTGCTCGCGCCAGTCGGCGTCCTCCTGGGTGACGTCCGGGACCGGCACCTCGGCGGCGACCGCGTCCATGGCGAGTTCCAGCAGGTCGTCCTTGGTGTCCACGTACCAGTACAGGGACATCGCGGTGACTCCGAGTTCGCCCGCCAGGCGGCGCATGGAGAACTTCGCCGCGCCCTCGCTGTCTAGGAGGCGGACCGACTCCGTGATGATCCTGTCCCGGTCGAGCGCGGCGGCCGGCTGTCCGGCCCGCCGGGTCCGGCCCGCGGCCCGGCCGGCCTCCAGCCACACGCTGGTACGCGTCGGGTTCTTCGCGCGCTCGGCTGCCGACACCATGGCGTGCCCTCCTCGTCGGGTCGTCGGACTGTACGTAACACCTGTCGTACGCCGTTCGTGCGGCATCGGCCACAGCGAACAGCCACGGCGGACAGCCACAGCGGTCAGCAACGGCCCTCAGCCACGGCCGTCAGGCACGGCGCTCAGCCACGGCGGTCAGCGGAATACCGCCCTCCGCCGACCGCCGCTCCGATGCTATGCCGCGGGTGCGGCCTGCGGTGCGGGAGCCTCGGCCCCGGCGCCGCCCCCGCGCTCCGCCCGGGCGAGGAGGGCCGCGGCGAGCAGTCCGCCCGCCAGGACGGCCGCCGCGCCGACCAGTTGGCTGGTCTGGAGGCCCGAGGCGAACGCGTCCGAGATCCGGGCGCGCTCGGCGTCGCCGTCCGCCGCCGCCAGCGCCGCCGGGAGCGAGGCCGCGCCCACCACGGACGGGACCAGCGCGGCGAAGCGCGAGTTGAGGACCGCGCCGAGCACGGCCACGCCGAGCCCGTTGCCGAACTCCGCCAGGGTGCCGTTGACGCCCGCGCCCACGCCCGCCTTCTCCGGCGGGATCGCGCCCATCAGGGTGTTGGCCATGGCGGGCATCGAGACGGCGATGCCCGCGCCCATCACCACCAGGCCCAGCAGCATCCCGCTGTAGTGCTCACGGCCGAGCAGCGCTATCGCCGCGAGGCCCGCCGCGTTCGCCGCCATGCCCACCGCGATCGTGCGGGGCGTGCCCAGCCTGGGCAGCAGCCGCGCGCCCACCCCCGCCACGTTCAGCGCGATCACGCTCAGCGCCAGCGGCGCCGTGCGCAGCCCCGCCTCCAACGGCCCGTAGCCGAGCACGAACTGGAGGTGCTGGGTGAGCAGGAAGAGCGAGCCGCCCATGCCGAAGGCGACCAGGATGGAGCCCGCGACCGCGCCGGTGAACTTCTGGTTGCGGAAGAAGTGCATGTCCAGCATCGGGTACGGGATCGACAGCTCCCAGCGGGCGAACGCGGCCAGGAAGACCAGGCCCACCGCGGCCGGGACGAGCACGTGCGCCGAGGTCCAGCCGTGGCCGGGGCCGGAGATGATCGCGTACACCACTCCGGTCATCCCGACCGTGGAGAGCAGCGCGCCCAGCAGGTCCGGCCGGTCGCCCAGCGGGTTCTTGGACTCCGGGACCAGCGCGAGCACGGCCACCAGGCCGATCGCCGCCACGGGGATGTTGATCAGGAAGATGGCACCCCACCAGAAGTGGTCGAGCATGACGCCGCCGATCAGCGGTCCGGCGGCGAAGCCGAGGGAGTTGACCGTGGCCCACAGCCCGATGGCCTTCACCCGCTCCTCGTCGTCGAAGATCTGCACGACGACGGCGAGGGTGGTGGTCATCAGGAGCGCACCGCCGACACCCATGCCCGCGCGGGCGGCGATCAACTGCCCGGCGCTCTGGGAGAGTCCGGCGGCCAGCGAGCCGATGCCGAAGAGCGCGAGCCCGGCCGCCAGCATCTTCTTGCGGCCGTACCGGTCGGAGGCGCTGCCCGCGGTGAGCAGCAGCCCGGACTGGACGAGCGAATACGCGTTGATCATCCACTGGATGTCGGCGGTGGAGGCACCGACCGAGGTGGTGAGGGAGGGGATCGCGACGTTCAGGACGGTGTTGTCGAGCAGCACGGTGAGCTGCGCCAGACAGATGACACCCAGGATCAGCCAGCGCTGCGGATGCCTGGTGGGGGCGGCCGATGTCTCGGCGACCGGGGCCGTCATGCGGGGCTCCTAGGAGGTGTTGTACAGCGTATGGGGGCGTTGTCGTACACCGTAAGGGAGAGCGTTGTACGGCGTAAAGGGGTTTTGCGGGGTTGGGGGCGCCGGGTTGCTGCCTCGGGCGCGGGGAGGCCCCCGGGAGGCCGGGGGCGCTGGGGTGCTGCCCCGGACGCGGGAGGCCGGTGGGCCCGGGGCGCCGGGCCCCTCCCCGGACACGGGAACGCCGGTGGGTCCGGGGAACCCCGGACCCCTCCCCGGGCGCGAGACGGCCGGTGGCCCGGGGTTCACACCCCGGGCCACCGGCCGTTCTCCGTGCCGCGCCCTCCTACTGCACGGGTGCCGTCAGGTCGTAGAACGTGGCGGAGCCTGCCGTCACCTTCTGGAAGGACGCCTCCACCCAGGTGGTGATGGCACTGCTCCCGGCCCTGCCGCCGGGACCGCCCATGCCGCCGCCCGCGATGAAGTAGTGGATCCTCCCCTCGGCCACGTACGTCTTGAACTGCGCGAGCGTCGGGGACGGGTCGCTGCCGTTGAAACCGCCGATGGCCATCACGGGTTTGCCGGTGGCCAGCTGGTAGCTGGCGGCGTTCTGGGCGCCGATCGCGGCGGCGGCCCAGGTGTAGTCGTCCGCGTCCGCCTTCAGCAGGGACTTCGCCCGGGCGCCCACCTGGGCGCCGTCGAGCAGTCCGCCCATCCCACCGGGTCCGCCGCGCTCGGCGCGACCGGCCGTACCGGGGGCCTGGCCGCCGCCGGGGAGCTGGGACGGCATGCCGTTCGGGCCACCCTGAGAGGTGCCCTGGGGGGCGCCCTGCGGGGTGCCGCCCGTGGGAGGCGCTCCGTCGCCCCACGGGCCCTGCCCCCGACCGGCGGCCCGCGCTCCCGGGCGCCCGTCCCGGCCGTCCGGCCCCACCCCGAACCGGCCGCCGCCGGGCCCGCCGCCCCTCGACGCGCCGGGCGGGCCCGCCGTGACGATCGAGCCGGTGTGGCCGGTGTCCAGGGTGCTCATCGTGTACGCGAAGGGCCCGGCCAGCGAGGCCGCGAGCCCCACCCCCGCCGCCCCCAGCGCCAGCCTGCGGTCGAGCCGTCCCGCAAGCACGAGCCCGACGGCGGCGGCCAGACCCGCGACCAGCACCGCCCGGCGCAGCCACGGCAGATAGTCCGGTGTCCGGCCGAGCAGCACGTACGCCCACCACGCCGTGAGCGCCACCGTGGCGCCCAGCGCCGAGGCCGCGGCGATCCGGCTCCGCTCCTCCCAGAGCACCGTGACCCCCATGCCGACCAGCGCGGCGATGCAGGGGGCGAGGGCGACCGTGTAGTACTGGTGGAAGATCCCCGCCATGAAGCTGAAGATCCCGGCCGTCGTCAGCAGCGCCCCGCCCCAGGCCAGGAACGCCGCCCGGGCGGTGTCCGTGCGCCCGCCGCGCCAGGTGACCACCAGGCCCGCGACGAGCAGCAGCAGCGCGGCCGGCAGCAGCCAGGAGATCTGGCCGCCCACCTCGGCGCCGAACATCCGGTCCAGACCGGTCGAGCCCCAGCCGCCGCCTCCCCGGCCGCCGCCCCCGCCGCCCACACTGCCGGTCTCGTCGCCGTTGATCCGGCCGAGGCCGTTGTAGCCGAAGGTCAGCTCCAGGAAGGAGTTGTGCTGTGAGCCGCCGATGTACGGACGCGAGGACGCGGGCCACAGCTCCACGGCCGCCACCCACCAGCCGCCGGACACCACGGCCGCCAGTCCGGCCAGGGCGAGCTGTCCGAGCCGCCCGCGCAGCGGCGCCGGCGCGCACACCGCGTACAGCAGGGCGAGCGGCGGCAGGATCAGGAACGCCTGGAGCGTCTTGGTCAGGAACGCGAACCCCACGGCCACCCCCGCCCACACCAGCCACTTCGTTCGCCCGTCCTCCAGCGCCCGCAGCACGCAGTGGACGGTGACGGTCATCAGCAGGGCGAGCAGCGCGTCCGGGTTGTTGAAGCGGAACATCAGCGCGGCGACCGGGGTGAGGGCGAGCACCGCCCCCGCGATCAGACCCGCCGCCGCGCTGAACCGGCGCCGCACCGCCGCGTACAGCACCGCCACCGTGCCGACACCCATCAGGACCTCGGGCAGCAGGATCTGCCAGGAGCCGAGGCCGAAGAGCCGCACCGACAGCGCCATCGGCCACAGCGCGGCCGGGGGCTTGTCGACGGTGATGGCGTTCGCGGAGTCCAGCGAGCCGAAGAACATCGCCTTCCAGCTCTCGCCGCCCGCCTGGACGGCCGCCGAGTAGAAGGAGTTGGCGTAACCGGAGGCGCTGAGGTTCCAGAGGTAGGCGAGGAGGGTGAGCAGGAGGAGGCCGAGGAAGGCGGGGCGCACCCAGGCCGGGTCGGTGGCGCGCCCGCGCCACAGCCGGGCGGCGGCGGGCCCGGGCCGGGCCGCGGCGACCCCCTCGTGCGCGTCGGCCGGATACGAGGTCGTGGTCATCGGGGGGCGTCCTTCTGGTGGGGGAGCGGAGTGGCGCGGTCCGGGAAGACCCAGGCGCGGAAGAGCAGGAAGCGCAGCACGGTGGCCGCCAGGTTCGCCGCCACCAGGACGGCCAGCTCGGTTGAGTGCGAGGGGTCGCCGCCCGCCGCGCCCAGGGCCGCCAGCGAGCCGCTGGTGAGGGCGAGCCCGATCGCGAACACGACGAGCCCCTGCGCCTGGTGGCGCATCGCCCGCTCCCGTCCCCGTACGCCGAAGGTGAGCCTCCGGTTGGCGGCGGTGTTGGCGACGGCGGCAACCAACAGGGCGGCCGCGTTGGCCACTTGGGGCCCGGTGCCCGCCCGGAAGAGCGAGTAGAGGCCGAGGTAGAAGAGGGTGGAGAGCGCGCCGACCACACAGAAGCCGACGAGCTGACGGGCGAGGCCGCCCGGAACGCCGCTGAGGGCGCGGTCGCGCGGGTCGTCCCCGAACGGGCGCGCGAGCCGGTCCAGGGGGAGCGCGCCGACGGCGAGGGCGCGCCCCACCCGCCACACGCCCTTGAGGTCGTCCGCCGCCGTCCTCACCAGGTGGACAGTGGAGTCCGGGTCGTCGACCCAGTCCACCGGCACCTCGTGGATCCGCAGCCCGGCCCGTTCGGCCAGCACGAGGAGTTCGGTGTCGAAGAACCAGCCGGTGTCCTCCACCATCGGCAGCAGCCGCTCCGCCACCTCGCGGCGTATCGCCTTGAACCCGCACTGGGCGTCCGAGAAGCGCGCCGCGAGCGAGGACTTGAGGATGAGGTTGTACGCGCGCGAGATGAACTCCCGCTTCGGCCCGCGCACCACCCGCGAGGCCCGGCTGAGCCGGGAGCCGATCGCCAGGTCGGAGTGGCCCGAGATGAGGGGGGCCACCAGCGGGAGCAGCGCGTTCAGATCCGTCGAGAGGTCGACGTCCATGTACGCCAGCACGGGCGCGTCCGAGGCCGACCACACGGCCCGCAGCGCCCGCCCGCGCCCCTTCTGCTCCAGCCGCACATGGCGTACGCCCGCGATCTCCCGGGCCAGACGCGCAGCGACCTCGGGGGTGCGGTCGGTGGAGGCGTTGTCGGCGACGGTGATCCGGAACGCGTACGGGAAGGTGCGGGCGAGGTGGTCGCCGAGCCGGCGCACACACGGCTCCAGGTCCCTCTCCTCGTTGTAGACGGGGACCACCACGTCGAGGACGGGCCCACCGGCCGCGCCGACGGGCAGATGCTCACGGGCCGGCAAGGTGCCCACGGAGATGTCGGTTCGCATGCCACCGACCCTCGCGGGGAGGGCTGTCACACCTGTGTGGTGCGGCTGTGGGGGGGCTGTGAGTGGCGCGGGGTGCGCGGGGCGGGGTGGGGGCCCGGGTGGGGGGTCAGGTTGTGGCCCGGGTTGGGGGCCAGGTTGTGGCCCGGATGGTGCTCCGGGTCGTCGTGCGCCGGCAGACATACGGTGAAGATTGTGCGACCGGGGGCCGAGCGCACCGCGACCGTGCCGCCGTGCGCGGTCACCACCGCCTGCACGATGGCGAGTCCGAGTCCGGTGGAGCCGTGTGCGCGGGAGCGGGAGGCGTCGCCGCGCGCGAACCGCTCGAAGACGTGCGGGAGGAGGGCGGGCGGGATGCCGGGCCCGTCGTCCTCGACGTCCAGCACGGCCCAGGCGCCCCGGCGCGCCACGCGCGCGGTGACGGTCGTGCCCTCGGGTGTGTGGGTGCGGGCGTTGCCGAGCAGGTTGACCAGCACCTGGTGGAGCCGGGGGGCGTCGCCGAGGACGGAGACGGGGGCGCCGGGCGGCGATTCGGGGCCTCCGGACAGGGGGAGGGGGCTGTGCGGCGCCGGGGTGTGGTCGGCGGGCGGGTCCGGCAGCTCCAGGCGCCAGTGGTGCCCCTGCCCGGCCGCCCGGGCGTCGCTCACCGCGTCCACGACCAGCAGCGAGAGATCAGTGCTCTCGTACGAGAGCGGGCGTCCGGCGTCGAGCCGGGCGAGCAGCAGCAGATCTTCCACCAGGCCGGTCATCCGCCGCGCCTCCGCCTCGACGCGCCCTAGAGCGTGCCGGGTCGCGGGCCCGACCTCCTCCGTACCGCGCCGGGTGAGCTCCGCGTACCCCCGGATGGAGGCGAGCGGAGTGCGCAGCTCATGGCTTGCGTCGGCGACGAACTGCCGTACACGCGTCTCGCTCTCCTGCCGCGCCGACAGCGCCGAGCCGACGTGCCCCAGCATCCGGTTGAGCGCCGCCCCGACCTGTCCGACCTCGGTGCGAGGGTCGGCCTGGGCGTCGGGGACGCGCTCGTGCAGGGCCACCTCTCCGCTGTGGAGCGGCAGTTCGGAGACCCGGGTGGCGGTCGCGGCGACCCGGCGCAGCGGGCGCAGGGCCACACCGACGATCGCGGCGCCCGCGATCCCGGCGGCGACCAGACCGGCGGCGGTCACCGAGACGACGACCAGGATCAGCGTGTTGACGGTCGACTCGACGTCCTTCAGCGGGAATCCGAGCAGGGCCGACCCGTCCCTCGCCCACTGCGCCCGGTACGAGCCGAGGCCGGGCACGGAGACGGTGTGGACGCGGTCGTCCCCGGGCACCGCCGCCAGCGCGGCGATCTGCGCGGCCGTGAGCGCCTTCGGGTCCGGCCGCGCCGAACCGGGCTCGCCCCGGACGCTGATGGCCCCGGCGGCGCTCCGCCCGTCGGGGCCGGTACGCAGCCCGACCGTGCCGAAGGGCTGGCCGGGCGCGGAGACGAAGCCCGCGCCGGTGCCCGCGTCGCTGGGCAGGACGTGGTGCGTGCGCTCGACGGCCGGCCGCAGCGCGTCATCCAGTTGGCGCTGGAGGTTGGAGCGCATCCCGATGACCGTGACCGTACCGATCACGGCGGCGACGACCGCGATCAGCGCGACGGCGGAGACGACGAGGCGGGTACGGAGGGTCCAGGGCCGCGAGGTGCGGCGGCGGGTGGACCGGGAGGCCCGGTGGGCGGCCGTGGGGATCCGGGCGCTGAGCCGGGGGCGGTGGCGCTCACTCACCGGGCTTGATGAGGTACCCGGCCCCGCGCCGGGTGTGGATCATCGGCGTCCGCCCCGCGTCGATCTTCCGCCGCAGATACGAGATGTACAGCTCCACCACGTTGGCCTGGCCGCCGAAGTCGTACGACCAGACCCGGTCGAGGATCTGCGCCTTGCTGAGCACGCGGCGGGGGTTGCGCATCAGATAGCGCAGCAGCTCGAACTCGGTGGCGGTGAGGTGGATGTTGACGCCGCCCCGGGTCACGTCGTGGCTGTCCTCGTCGAGGGTGAGGTCCCCGACGACGAGCAGCGACTCGCTCTTGACGGCCGCGCTGCCGGAGCGGCGGATGAGCCCCCGCAGGCGGGCCACCACCTCCTCCAGCGAGAACGGCTTGGTGACGTAGTCGTCCCCGCCGGCCGTCAGCCCGGCGATCCGGTCCTCGACGGCGTCCTTGGCGGTGAGGAACAGCACCGGCACATCGGGGAGTTCGCGCCGCAGCCGCCCGAGCACGGCGAGTCCGTCCATGTCGGGCAGCATGATGTCGAGGATGACCGCGTCGGGCCGGAACTCCCGGGCGGACCGCACCGCACCGGCCCCGTCCCCGGCGCTGCGCACCTCCCACCCCTCGTAACGCAGCGCCATGGACAGCAGCTCGCTGAGCGGAGCCTCGTCGTCCACGACGAGCACCCGGACGGCGGTCCCGTCCGGCCTCAGCAATTCGGAACGCCCCTGCGGGGAGGTGATGGTCATGCTCACCACCCTGTGAGCGTCCCCTGAGAACGCCCTTGCGCGTTCCTGTGAATCCCCTGAGAAAGAGGGGCGTTCAGGGGGCGGGAGCGGGGGCAGGACCGCGGGAGCCGGGGACGGGATGGCTGGGATGTCCGATGCCTGTGAGCCCGAAGAGGCGCGCGCCGTTGTCGTGGCAGACGCCCCGCAGCCACTCCTCCCCGAGCCCGAGCCGTTCGAGCGATTCGAGCTGGTGGAGATAGCCGTACGGGATGTTGGGGAAGTCCGACCCGAGCAGCACCCGGTCGCCCAGGTCGCGCAGCCGGGGCAGCGCGTCCGCCGGAAAGGGCGCGAACCGCTCGCCGAAGTCGGTGAACGCCATGGTCGTGTCCAGCATGACCCCCTCGTACGCGTCGGCGAGCGCCAGGAACTCCCCGTACTCCGGCATCCCCATGTGCGCCACGACCAGCCGCAGCCGGGAGTGCCGGGCGAGCAGCCGCGCGATGGGCTCGGGCCCGGTGTGCCTGCCGGGCGCGGGCCCGGAGCCGCAGTGCACGACGACGGGCACGGCGGCCTCGGCGAGCACGCCCCACACCGGGTCGAGCAGGGGGTCGTTGGGGTCGTAACCTCCCACCTGGACATGCGCCTTGAAGACCCGCGCCCCGTCACCGAGCGCCTCCTCGACGTACGTACCGGCCCCCTCCTCCGGGAAGAAGGTGGCGGTGTGCAGACAGCCGGGTGTGCGCCGTGCGAAGTCGACGGCCCAGCCATTGAGCCACCGGGCCATGTCCGCCTTGTGCGGATAGAGCATCGAGGTGAAGGCGCGCACCCCGAACTCCCCGAGGAGCTCGATGCGCCGCGCCTCCTCCTCGCGGTACGCGATGGGCCACTCCACGCCGGTGAGGGGCCCGGCCGAGTCGAAGTAGGCCCACACCTTCTTCAGGACGCGGTCGGGCATGAAGTGGGTGTGCACGTCGACGAGCCCGGGCAGGCCGAGCCGGGCGGAGAACTCCCGTACGAGAACGCCTTCGGCTTCAGCGACCGGCAAGGCTGTCACCTTCGGGTCGGACCTCGGCGCTGTCGCGCTGGAAGCTGTAGCTCCGCTCGACCTTGGCGACATGGACGCTGTAGCTCTCGTACCACTCGGAGCGCCCGCGCCGCTGCGCGCGCTGGTGCTCCAGGCGCGACCGCCAGGCGGCGATGGCCTCCTCGTCGCGGAAGTACCCCACGGTGATGCCGAGGCCGCCCGGGCTGCGGGCGGACTCGTATCCCAGATAGCCCGGTATCTCCGCGACGAGCTTCTCCATGAGGTCGGCGGTCTCGCCGTACCCCCGGTCGCCTTCGGTGCGCAGGGAGGTGAACACGACGGTGTAGTAGGGCGGTTCGATGCCGGCGACGAGACCGGCCACAAGGTGATCACTCATGCGCCCCACCCTCCGCTGTCATCGGTGAACATGTCCATACTCCTTACTCAAAGGAACCCCAGGGGGATCCAAGTCTTGACCCGGAAGGTCAGAAGAGCTGGTCCTGCACGTCAGGGGGGCGCAGGGCTCGCACGGGCACGGTGGTGTCCCGGCTCCCCGGCGCGGCCACGATCCCCCACCCGCTCATGAGCCGGGTGTCGAGGACGACGACGCGCCCTCCGGGCGCCTCCAGATGGAGATCGGGCCCGGCGGCGGCGAGCACCCGCCCGCCGACGACCCCGTCGGGTGCCAGCTCACGCACGACGCCGTGGGCTGGCACGAGGGAGTCGAGCCCGAACAGCGCCCCGTGGTCGACAACGCGGCACGCCAGCGCTTCCAGCGACTCGGGCCACCCCCCGAGCGCGACGGCCCGGCCATGCAGCGCCCGCACCTCCTCCGCGCGCTCCCCGACCCCGGGAAGCGAGGCCCGTACGACCCGCTTCTGCTCGTACGAGACACGATCGGGCACCCCCAGCGCGGCCCGCAGCAACTCCTCGCACCGCCGGGCCGCCATCAGGGGCCCGCGCCCCAGCCAGGAGAAGCAGACGGCCCCCTGCTCCCGCAGCCGCGCGCCCTCCCGCTCCTCGGCGGTGATCCCCACCTTGACGAGCCCGCCCCCGAACCACGCCAGATAGACCCGGTAGACCTGAGGATCATCAGGCACCCCATCGGCGGCGACGGACCCGACCCGGTCGAGCCGAGCACACTCGGCACACCGAGCCTGAGCACTCCCCCGCGCGACCACCACCCCTCCCGGGCACGCATTCCCCCGCGCCCCGACACAGCGCCGCTCCCCGACAACCCGAAACGCGACCTCCCCCCCGACCACAACCCGCCCAACCCGCCGACCCCCCTGCTCCCCCACCCACACAAGCCCAGGCCCCCCGTCCCCCCACCGAACCCCACCACTACGCCAGACCCCAGCCATGTCATCGACGGTAGCCGGGGGCACTGACAACGGTCCTGGCCTGTGGACAGACAGACCGACGGACATACGAGAAAGGCCCCCTGGATCTCTCCAGGGGGCCTTCCGGCTGTGCACTCGGCAGGATTCGAACCTGCAACCTTCTGATCCGTAGTCAGATGCTCTATCCGTTAAGCTACGAGTGCTTGTTGCGTTGCTTCCCGGTTTTTTTCTTCCCGGTCGGCGTTGCGGGAACAACATTACATGACCTGCGCCGTCACGCGAAATCCATTGACCACACCCCCTCTGACCTGCGGAAACACCCTTACTGAGGTACGGGCGGCAGAGCAGGCCCGGCTGGCGCGATGTGCCTGTAACAGGGGAAATGTGACCGGGGTCACCGGATCGAGTGGGCTGGAGCGCGGAGGTCGGGCGTCGCGGTCGCATGGGGCGGGCGGCGGACCGGCAGAAGGCAGGGGTCAGAGGGGCGGCGCAGGCGAGCCTTCCCCCACCGGAAACGGCGGCAGCCCCATCGGGGGACCCTCGCGGCCCCGCCCGGAAACGACCGAAGCCCCGGCCGTGGGGCCGGGGCTTCGGGTTGGGCTGGCGGAGGCGGAGGGATTTGAACCCTCGATGGGCTTTAAAACCCAAACCGCATTAGCAGTGCGGCGCCATAGACCGGACTAGGCGACGCCTCCAGCACACCCTCTCGCGTACGCGAGTGGTGCGTGCAGATGATGACACAGCCTTGCTCCGCGTCACCAATCGGACCCCACGGTACTAGGCAGGTGGGCGCCAGGGCAAAGCGTTAGGGGACCCACGTTTTCCGGGGTGTGGGGGCGCGGGGGTGCGGCCGACCTGCGGTCGGTCCCGGGATCGGGGGCGGAAGGGGCGCGGGTTCCGCCGGGTCTCGCGGGGCGGCCGTGTCGCCGGCTCACGGGCCGGGCGCAACGCCCGGGGCTCCGGCGCGTTAGGCATGCCGAATCCGTTCAGCCCCGGTGGGGCCGGACCCCCGCCCACCCCGTGGAGCCCGCATGCTGCGTCGCCTCGTCGTCACCGCGCTCGCCACCGCCGCCACGGCCGCGCTCGCCACCGCGTCCCCGGCCCTGGCCGCCGCCCCCCTGCCGCTGCCCTCGCTCCCCCTCCTCGGCGGCCAGGACCAGGAGCCCGCCCCGGACCACCTCACGGTGGAGGTCGCGCACAACGGGGAGACCGACGGCACGTACGAGCTGGAGTGCCACCCGGCCGGGGGCAACCACCCGCAGATCCTTCAGGCGTGCGACCGGCTGGAGAAGCTCACCCGGTGGGGCAAGGACCCGTTCGCGCCCGTCTCCCCGGACGCGCGCTGCACGATGATCGACGGTGGCAACGCCACCGCCTGGGTCACCGGCACCTGGGCCGGACGGCGGGTGGAGGCCAAGTACACCCTGCACAACGGGTGCGAGATCAGTCGGTGGAAGACCCTGGTGCCGGTTCTGCCCGGGCCCCGGTGAGCGGCCGGTGAGGCCACTGGCCGAACCGGCGGGTGAGTGCCCGCTGGGCACCCGCCTGGACACCCGTCCTGGTGGGTGCCCGGCGAAGACCCGTCCCGGTGGGTGCCCGGTGAGCGTCCCGGCGAGTACCCGGTGAGGGCGGCGGTGGGCACCCGGTGAAGGTTCCGTGAGGGCCCGGACGGCGACGCGGTGAGCGCGCCGACGGGGCGCCCGAAGCACGCGGCCCCGGCACCCGGGCCGGACGCGCCCCCCACCGTCCACGCGATCTCCCGGCATACGCCGTGGTCACAGAAGATTGGTGAGAGCTCCCCCTCATCCGCCGTCGCGCGGCCATCCCCTGCCTTTAGACTCCCTCCCAGTGACAGGCCGCAAGGTGCAGTGGTTCAGGGAGGAAGCGTCGTCGTGAGCAGCAGGCCATCCCGAGGCGCTGCTCGCCTCGCAGCCATACTTGACGCCCTCCCGGACGGGCTCGTGCTCGTCAATTGCAACGGCACGGTCGTCAACGCCAACACCATCGCCCTGGAGATGTTCGAGTCCCCGGGGACCGGGCTGGTGGGGCGGGGGGTGCTCGACCTGCTGCCCTCCTTCGACTCCAAGCTCATCCCGGGTTCGATGCGCCGCCCCGACTCCGAGGACGAGCAGGGCCGTACGAAGCCGACCCGGATGGTGGCCCGGCGCACCGACGGCAGTGAGTTCCCCGTCGAGGTGACCAGCGCCAACCTGGAGGACGGACGCGACGCGTACGCCTCACCTTCCTCCTCCTACGGAAGCGGTGGCGCGCACTACTCCGGCGACGAGCTCCTCATGATCGTCGTCCGCGACCTCTCCGGCACCGTCGACACCGAGGCGGAGCTCGCCCGTTCGCAGCGGCAGACCGAGATGATCCTGCGCGCGGCGGCGGAGGGCGTGGTCGGCACCGACACCGAGGGCCGTGTCGTCCTGGTCAACCCGGCCGCCGCGCAGATCCTCGGCTACCGCGCCAGCGACCTCGGCGGTCAGGAGCTGCACCCGCTGGTGCTGCACTCGCGCGCCGACGGCGAGCCGTTCCCGTACGAGGGGAGTCCGCTCGCCGACACCCTGAAGTCCGGCCGCAAGCACCGGGTGCGCAACCAGGTGCTGTGGGCGAAGAGCGGCGCCGCCGTGCCCGTCGACCTGACGACCGCGCCCGTACGGGACGGGGATCTGCTGGTCGGCGCGGTGATGACGTTCACCGACCGCCGCCCGTACGAGGAGCAGGCCAAGAAGCACGCGGAGGTCCTGGAGCGCGAGACCTCCCGCTACGACGCCCTCTCCGCGCGCCATCAGCAACTGCTCTCGGTGCTCGGCGGTTCGCTGCGCGGGCCGCTGGACGAGCTGCGCCGCGAGCTGTCCACGCTGGCCGCCGACGACGCGGGCCAGCTGTGGCCCGAGGCCAACCAGGTGCTGCACCATCTGGCCGCCGGATACGCCCGGATGACCACCCTTGTCGACAACGTCCTGGCCTTCCAGCGGCTCGACTCCGGTACGGAGGAGCTGAAGAAGGCGAAGGTGCTGGTCGGGAATGTGGTCGCGGCGGGCGTCGAGGGCGCCGTCGAGCTGATCGGGCCCGGCCGGGCGCAGTTCGCCGTCCACGCGCCGCCGATCGAGGCCGAGATCGACCCCGTACGGCTCTCCACGGCGCTGGCGCACCTGGTGGCGGACGTGGCGGGCGTCGACGCCACGGGCAACGCCCCGGTCGCCCCCGGCGGCTACATGGACTCCACGGTCGTCGTCGCGGCGGCGGTCCGAGGTGACGTCGTACGCATCGAGGTGCGCGGCCCCTACGCCGGTGGCGATCCCGTCCACGAGCCCATCGTCCGGGGCATCGTGCGCGCCCACGACGGTGTGCTCCAGACGGTCGAGGTGCCGGGGATGAGCGGCAGCGCGTACGTGCTGGAGGTGCCGCTGGGGGAGGGCGCGGGCTCGGTACCGGAGCCCGCCACGGCCGAGGTCGCCCTCGTCGCCGCGCCGGAGCCGGCCCAGCCGAGCGGCTCGGGCCGCCGCCGCGCCCGGCGGGCCTCCACGGACGCGTTCCTGGCGAGCCCCGTCGAGGAGGAGAAGTCCCCGACCGGCCGCCGCCGGGCACGTGCCCCGGAGGACCAGCGGCCCGACCCGTCCGCCGCGTCCCCGGCCGCGCTCGAACGCATCCCCGCGCAGCAGGCGGGCGAGGGCGGCGGCGCCCCGGGTTCCGGTGAGGGCCCCGGCGCGGTTTCCGGTACCGGACGGGGGGCCCCGGGCGGGGGCCCGTCCGGCGGCCCGGGAGCCGGTGGCGTACCGGTCGCTCCGGGTGCTCCAGGCGTGCCGGGGGGGCCGATCGTGCCGGGCGCTCCGGGTGTTCCGGGTGCCCCGGGTGTCCCCGGGGCTCCGGGTGTGCCGGGCGCGCCCGGTGCCGGGCCGGTCGGCGCCGCGCCCCACGGCCCCGTTCCCGCCGCCTCCTCCGGTGGTACGCCGGAAGGCGCCCCCGGCGCCCACCCCTTCGGCCCCGGTGGCCCGTCCGGCGGCACTCCGAACGGCCCGGCCGTCGGCATGCCCGGCACCGAGGCCGCCCCGGGGGCCGCGTCCCCGTACACCCCCGGCACCGCCCCCACCGGCGGCCCCGGCGACGGGACTTCGACCGACCCGGCCGGGTCCTCCGGTGAGGCGGGCGGCGCCTCCGGGACGGGGCGGCGGCGTGGGCGCCCCAGCCCCGCCGAGGGGGGCGCCGCGCCCTCCGAGGGCTCGGTCGTCACCGCCGCGGAGAGCGCCCGCCAGCCCGGCGCCGGGCGACCGGCCGCGCTGAGCGAGACCGTTCCGCCGCAGGGCATGGCGACCGACCCGGGCACTGCCTCGGGCCGCCGCGCCCGTCGCGCCCTGCCCGGCGAGGCGGCCGCCGACGCGGACGCGCACCCAGGTGACGCGCGCGCCGCCGACGCGGGCCCCGGCGGCCGTCGTGCCCGCAGGGCTCTCGCGGCCGCCCCGGAGACCGACGAGGGGGCCGTACGCACGGCGTTCGCCCTCCCGCCCGCCGACGCCGACCGCCCGGTCCCGCCCGAGGGCTTCGCTCCGCATGGCCCGGACGCCGCACGGCCCGCCGGCCCGGCCGACGCCGACCGCTCCCGTGCGGGCGGTCCCGGCAGGCCGCTCGGGCTCCCCGGAACGGCGCCCGGCCAGGGCACCGGCATCCCCGTGGACCCGAACCGCCCCGGAGTCCCCGACCCGCACCAGCCCCTCCCGGCCCCGTCGGCACCGGCCCACCGCCCGCTGGCGAACGGGCCCGGCCAGAGCGCCGGTCCCACCGCCCCCGCCCACCGGCCGTTGGCGGACGGGCCCGCGCAGGGCCGTCCCGCCGGTCGCCCGCACCACGGCGCCGTACACAACGACGACGTGGACGAGCACACTCCGCCGCAGCCGCACCCCGTCGAGCAGCCGCCCGCGTGGGCGGTCGGCGGGGCCGTCCCGGCGAACGGACCGGAGACGACGGGCGGCGCCGCACCGCGGCCCGCCCACCAGCCGCTGCCCGCCGAAACGGCGCCCCTGCCCGACGACGCCTCCCAGGGCCGCGCGTTCAGCGTGCGCACCCTCGGCCAGGGCGTGCCCTTCGCCCAGCAGACCTCCGGGCCCTCCGGCTCGGGGCGGCGCCGCAAGCTCGGTACGCCTCCCGAGGGGGAACGGCCCGCCGGGACCGTTGAGGCCGAGCGCCCCGGCCCGTCCCCCACGTCACTGCTCTCGCCGCCCTCGGAGGGGCAGGGACGGGCGTACGCCATAGGGGCGCCGGACGAGGGCGCCGAAGGGCCCGAGCCGCTGGACGGGCCCGGGGGAGCCGTGGAGGTCGCCAACCGGCCGCACCCGCAGCCCGTCGACGACGAACTGCCGCCCGAGCCGCTCGACAATCCGCGCCGGCTGCTCGTCTGGCCCGCGCCGGACGTCTCCACCCAGCAGGCGCTGAGCGACCGCGGCTACCGGCCCGTGGTGGTGCACTCCCGCGAGGAGGTCGACGCGCAGATCGCGGCGTTCCCCGCCGCGCTCTTCGTCGACCCGCTGACCGGGCCCATCACCCGTACCGCGCTCCAGTCGCTGAGGCAGGCGGCGGTGGCCGCCGAGGTGCCGGTGCTGGTGACGGCCGGTCTGGGACAGGCGACGCGCGAGGCCGCGTACGGCGCCGATCCGGCCGTCCTCCTCAAGGCCCTCGCCCCCCGCGACAGCGAGCAGCATCCGCCCCGGGTCCTGCTCATCGAGGAGCACGAGGAGATCGCGCTCGCCCTGACGGCCACTTTGGAGCGGCGCGGTATGCAGGTCGCGCGCGCCGCCACCGACACCGAGGCCGTGACGCTGGCGGGCCAGATGCGCCCGAACCTGGTCGTGATGGACCTGATGCAGGTACGCCGCCGCCGCGCCGGGATCGTCGACTGGCTGCGGGCGAACGGGCAGTTGAACCACACTCCGCTCGTCGTCTACACCTCGGCGGGGCTCAACCAGCCCGAGCTGCCGAAGCTGTCGGCGGGGGAGACGGTGCTCTTCCTGGCCGAGCGCTCGACGAGCGCCGAGGTACAGGGCCGGATCGTCGACCTGCTGGCGAAGATCGGCACCAACTAGCGCCGGTACAAACGGAGGTGGGGGCCGGCGGATGTTTCACGTGAAACGTCCACCGGCCCCCACCTCGCTGCGCCTCCTCGCGGCTCGCCGGGAATCCCCGAGGCCGTGCGCGGGGCATGTTTCACGTGAAACATGCCCGGGCCCAGCTCACCGGTCCACGCCTCAGCGCAGCTCGGTGATGTCCAGCTCCCCGTCCGCGTACTGCTTGCGGATCACCTTCTTGTCGAACTTCCCCACGCTCGTCTTCGGTACCGACTCGACGATCGTCCACCGCTCCGGCAGCTGCCACTTGGCGACCGACCGGGCGAGGAAGTCCTTGAGGGCCGCGTAGTCGGCGCTCGCCCCCGGCTTCAGGACGACCGTGGCCAGCGGGCGCTCGCCCCACTTCTCGTCGGGGACGGCGACGACCGCCGCCTCGGCGACCTCGGGGTGCGCCATCAGGGCGTTCTCCAGGTCGACCGAGGAGATCCACTCCCCGCCCGACTTGATGACGTCCTTGGCGCGGTCGGTGAGCGTCAGATAGCCCTCCGGGCTGATCACGCCGACGTCGCCCGTCTTCAGCCAGCCGTCCTCGCTGAACTTGTCGGCGGGGCGGAAGACCTCGCCGCCCGCGCCGCCGTAGTACGCACCCGCGATCCAGTTGCCCCGGACCTCCAGTTCACCGGCCGACGCGTTGTCCCAGGGCAGCAGCTCCCCGCCGGGGCCGGTCAGCCGCGCCTCGACGCCCGCCGGGAAGCGGCCCTGGGTGACCCGGTAGGGCCACTCCTCCTCGGCCGAGAGCCCGGCCGGCGGGTTGGCCATGGTGCCCAGCGGCGACGTCTCGGTCATGCCCCACGCGTGGCAGAGCCGGACGCCCAGCTTGTCGTACGCCTCCATCAGCGAGGGCGGACAGGCGGCGCCCCCGATGGTCACCTTCACCATCGAGGAGAGGTCCTTGGGGCGCGCGGTGACCTCGGCGAGCAGGCCCTGCCAGATGGTCGGTACGGCGGCGGCGTGCGTGGGCTTCTCGCGCTCGATCATCTCGGCGAGCGGGGAGGGCTGGAGGAAGCGGTCCGGCATCAGCATGTTGATGCCGGTCATGAAGGTCGCGTGCGGCAGCCCCCAGGCGTTCACATGGAACTGCGGCACCACGATGAGAGTCGTGTCCTTGTCGGTGAGCCCCATCGACTCGGCCATGTTGACCTGCATCGAGTGCAGATAGACCGACCGGTGCGAGTAGACGACGCCCTTGGGGTCGCCGGTGGTGCCGGAGGTGTAGCACATGGCGGCGGCGGTGCGCTCGTCCAGCTGCGGCCACGCGTACGTCGTCGGGCGGCCCGCGAGCAGCTCCTCGTACTCGTGCACCTGCGGCCCCGCGCCGTCGATGTCGTCGAGCAGCGAACGGTCGCCGGGCCCGGAGACCACGATGTGCTCGACGGTCGGCAGATGCGGCAGCAGCGGGGCGAGCAGCGGCAGCAGCGAACCGTTGACGATGATGACGCGGTCGGCCGCGTGGTTGACGATCCAGATCAGCTGTTCGGCCGGGAGCCGCAGGTTCAGCGTGTGCAGGACCGCGCCCATGGAGGGGATCGCGAAGTACGCCTCGACGTGCTCGGCGTTGTTCCACATCAAGGTGGCGGTCGCCTGGCCGTCCTCGACGCCGAGCTCGCGCAGGCCGTGTGCCAGCTGCGCGGCCCGGCCGCCGATCTCGGCGAAGCTGCGGCGCCGTGGCTCCGCCTCGCCGGTCCAGGTCGTGACCTGCGACTTGCCGTGGATCGTCGACCCGTGGGTCAGGATCCGCGAGATCAGCAGCGGTACGTCCTGCATGGTGCTCAGCACGGCGGCCTCCCGGGGGCGCTACGGTGCGCCACGTGGCGATAAGGGTGTGCCGATTCTGCTCACGTACCGCGCGGTATGTCACTACCCGGCGGTAAGGAATCACCCACGAGACCAAGGTCACGTGGGTTCTGCGGCCCCCTGCGCCCGCTATCGGCCGCCGGGGTCCCGGTCAGCGGACGGGGGCGAGCTCCGGGTCCTCGCGGAGCTTGCCCAGCGCCCGCGAGACGGCGCTCTTCACCGTGCCGACCGAGACCCCGAGGACCTCGGCGGTCTGCGCCTCGCTGAGGTCTTCGTAGTACCGCAGCACGACCATCGCCCGCTGCCGGTCCGGCAGCTTCATCACGGCGCGCCACATCGCGTCGTGCAGGACCTGCTGGTCGGCCGGGTCGGGCTCCGGCACCGTCTCCGGCTCGGGCAGCTCGTCGCAGGCGAACTCGTCCACCTTGCGCTTGCGCCACTGCGAGGTCCGGGTGTTCAGGAGCGCACGGCGCACATAGCCGTCGAGGGCGCGGTGGTCCTCGATCCGGTCCCAGGCGACGTACGTCTTGGTGAGGGCCGTCTGCAACAGGTCCTCGGCGTCGCTCGGGTTCGCGGTCAGCGAGCGTGCGGTACGCAGCAGCACGGGGCCTCGGGCCCTCATGTACGAGGCGAACGACGGGTACGGCGCCGCCGCCCGGGAGGCGCTGTTGCAGACAGGCGTGGTCATACCTCCACGCTAGGAGCGCCCGCTCCGCCACGGATCGGCCCCAGGTCGCGAAGCGGGGTCCCTCTCAGGTTGTACGGGTAGGGGTGGCTGGACCTCCTGAAGGTGGAGGAGGACCCGGGGCTCCTCAGGGTCGGAACCGGGCGACCGGGGCATCCACCGTGTTCCGGTCCACCACGAGGCGGCGCCCGCCGTGCGTCTCGGTCACGTTCCCGGCGTACTGGTGGATGCGCCGGTGCGGGCGCCACGCGTCCGCGTGCAGGGTCGGCTCCCCGTACAGGGAGGGCCCCGAACCCCATCGCGCGAACCACATCACCGACGGCAGGTCGGACTGCCCGGCGCGTCGGGCCTGCTCCATGTGCCGCACACCGGAGGCCGCGCTGCTGTAGAACCCGGGCAGGAAGCCCCGGCCGCGCACCTCGCGGTTCCAGGCCCGCACGAACGCCAGTGTCGTCCGGGCGCACGCCGCGTTGTTCGCGTCGTACGCCTCCATGTCCAGGTAGAGCGCACTGCCCTGCCGGATGCCCAGCTTCTCGGCCGCCTCCGCCGCCTGCCTCCCCTCCGCCCGGCCCTGGGGGGCCGAGTCGGCGCTCATCCGCACCTTCCGCTTCGCCTGCGACCGTACGCACGGCGACTGCGAGCCGACGAAGATCGGAAGCACCCGCCAGCCCATCCGGTCCACGTCCGTCAGCCAGTTCCGGTTGAGGTGGTGCTGGTCGGGGCAGCCGCGTCCGCGCCCCGCGAAGTAGACGCCGACCCCCGCGTACGGCGACGAGGACCGCCAGGCCTTCATCGTCGCCAGCGGCGGCGCCTGGCAGGTGTCGAACGCCGCCCCCTTGTAGTGCACGGCACGCGCCAGCACCGCCGGGCTGTCCACCGAGTCCGCCGGAGCGAAGGCGGCCTCGGCGATGTCGGCCGCGTCGGTGTCCGGGGCCGCCGCCGCAGGGGCGGTGACAACCGGGACGTCGGGTGTCGGCGCGGCCGACGCGGACGGGCTCAGCGTGAGCAGAGCGGCGAGCGTGGTGGCCACGGCGAGCGGTGGCGTGACGATGCCCAGGTACCAGGGCCGGATCGATGTAAGGCTGCGCATAGGGTGAGTGAAAGGCCGTCAGCTCACCCCGGCCACCGCTCGGCCCCGTGTCGCGGCCGTCCGGGGAGGAGATCATCCTTCCGGGTACGGAGGTTCAGCCGTCCGCGCTCAGGACAAGACCGGAGGTGGGTACACCTGTTCCCGCCGTCACCAGCACGCGTCCGGCGTCCGGTATCTGATTGACCGCCATCCCCCTGACCTGCCGGACGCCCTCCGCTATCCCGTTCATTCCGTGCAGGTATGCCTCGCCCAGCTGTCCTCCGTGCGTGTTCAGCGGCAGGGTGTCCGCCGCCACGAAGTCCGCCGCCTCCCCCGGCCCGCAGAACCCGAACTCCTCCAGTTGCATCAGGACGAACGGGGTGAAGTGGTCGTACAGGATCGCCACGTCGATCTCCGCCGGAGTCAGCCCGGACGTCCGCCACAGCTGGCGCGCCACCACTCCCATCTCGGGCAGCCCGGTCAGGTCGTCCCGGTAGAAACTCGTCATCCCCTCCTGTCGGCGGCCCGCCCCCTGCGCGGCCGCGGTGATCACGGCGGGCGGGCGGCGCAGGTCCCGGGCACGCTCGGCCGTGGTGACGACGAGCGCCTGGCCGCCGTCCGTCTCCTGACAGCAGTCCAGCAGCCGCAGCGGCTCCACGATCCACCGCGAGGCGGCGTGGTCGGTGAGCGTGATCGGCCTTCCGTAGAAGTACGCCGCCGGGTTGGTCGCCGCGTGGCGCCGGTCGACGACGGCCACCTGCCCGAACGCCTCCGGTGTCAGGCCGTAGGCGTACAGATAGCGCTGGGCGGCCATGGCGACCCAGGAGGCCGGGGTGAGCAGCCCGAACGGCAGCGACCAGCCGAGCGCCGCACCCTCGGCGGACGGCTCCCGTTGCCGCACCCCCGACCCGAACCGCCGCCCCGAGCGCTCGTTGAACGCCCGGTAGCAGACGACCACGTCCGCCACCCCCGCCGCCACCGCCAGCGCGGCCTGCTGGACGGTCGCGCACGCGGCTCCGCCGCCGTAGTGGATCCGCGAGAAGAACGACAGCTCGCCGATGCCGGCCGCCTGCGCCACGGTGATCTCCGGGCTGGTGTCCATGGTGAAGGTGACCATGCCGTCGACGTCGCCAGGGGTGAGGCCAGCGTCGTCGAGGGCGGCCCGCACCGCCTCCACGGCGAGCTTCAGCTCACTGCGCCCGGAGTCCTTGGAGAACTCGGTGGCCCCTATCCCGACGATCGCCGCCTTCCCCCCGAGCGAATCGGCCCGCCGTACGCTCATACCGCCGCCTCTCCCGCGCCGCCCGCCCCGGCCCGGGGGAGGGTGACCGTGACGGTCCCGGTGACGTGGTGGCCCAGCCCGTTCGCCCCCACCACCCGCACCTCCGCCGTGCCGTCCTCGACGGCGGTGACGGTGCCCGTCAACGTCATGGTGTCGCCGGGATGGTTGGGCGCCCCCAGCCGTATCCGCACCGCGCGCAACCGCGCCTCGGGGCCGAAGTGGTCGGTGATGTACCGCCCGACCAGGCCGTTGGTGGTCAGGATGTTCATGAAGATGTCCGGGGCCCCCTTCTCCCGGGCGAGCACCGCGTCGTGGTGCACGTCCTGGTAGTCGCGGGAGGCCACGGCCCCGGCGACGATCAGTGTCCGGGTGACCGGGATCTCCAGCGGTGGCAGCTCGTCTCCCGCCCTCATGCCGCACCCTCCTCTTCCTCGACGATCAGCCCGCCCAGCTCCTCCAGCAGTTCGGCGCCGCACCCCAGATACGCGTCGATCTGGCGTCCCCAGAGGAAGTGCCGGTGCACCGGGTGCTCCAGGTCCGCGCCGATGCCGCCGTGCAGATGCTGGCCCGCGTGGACGACCCTCCTGCCCGCCTCCGACGCCCACCAGGCGGCCGTCAGCGCGTGCGTGCGGTACGGCAGCGCCCGGTCGCGCCGCCAGGCCGCCTCGTACGAGGTCACCCGTATCGCCTCGGTGTCCATGTACGCGTCGGCCGCCCTCAGCTGGACCGCCTGGTTGGTGGCGAGCGGCCGTCCGAACTGCTCCCGGGTGCCGGTGTGCTCCACCGCGCGGGCCAGCGACCCCGCGCACACCCCTGTCTGCAGTCCGGCGAAGGCGGTACGGGCGGTCGCCAGCACGTCCTCGTAGGCGCCGGGGCCCGGCCCGCCGACCCGCTCACCCCGCGCTCCCGAGAGCGTGAGCCGGCCGGCCGACCACGGCGCCGTCGTCTCGACCGGTTCCGTCGCCGCCCCGGGTGCTCCCGTCCGTATCCACCACAGCGCCCGGTCCCCGTCCGCCACCAGGACGTGCGTGGCGTCCCGCAGCCAGGGGACCACCGGCACCACTCCGGTCAGCTCCCCCGTCGGGCCGCCGTCGGTCGAGGCCCGCACCGCGGCGCGCGCGGGGAAGGCGCCGGCCGCGACCGCCGTGCCGTCCCTCAAGGACGGGAGCAGCCGGTCGCGCTGGTCCGCGCGGGCGTGGGCGGCCAGCGCCAGGACCCCGTAGACGCAGCTCGCCGCGAACGGCACCTGGGCGGTGGTCCGGCCCTGCTCCTCCAGGGCGAGGACCAGCCCGAGCAGCCCCGTCTCCTCCACGGCCGCGGGCAGCCCGGCGCCGCACAGGGCCTTCCACAGCCCGGTGTCCGTCCCGGTCCCGGCGGCGGTGAGGCGTTCGTGGGTGGAGAGGTCCGCGAAGATCTCCCCGGCCAGCTCTCGGACCGCCGCCTCCTCCTCGGTGGGGGTGAAGTCCATCACCCGCCCTCACCCCCTCGGAACACCGGCAGTCGCAGCTCCTCGTCCACCTGCGGGAACTCCAGCCGCACGGGCATCCCGATGCGCACCTTGTCGTACGGCACCCCCACCACGTTGCTGATCATCCGTACACCCTCGGTCAGCTCGATCAGCCCGACCGCGTACGGGCCCGTCCCGTCGGCCCCGCCGGTGCCGGGCTCGGCGAACCCGGGGAAGCGGGGGTGGTGCATCACGACGTACGAGAACACCCTCCCGGTGCCGCTCGCCTCCACCGTGTCCCACTCCGCCGCCCCGCAGCCGTTGCACCCCGGCAGCCAGGGGAAGCGCAGCTCGCCGCAGCCGGTGCAGCGCTGGATCAGCAGCTTGCGGGCGGCGACGCCGTCCCAGAATCCGGCGTTGTCCCGGTTGACGACGGGTCTGGGGCGCCGCCCCTGGGAGGCGCGCCGCGCCGGGGCGTACTTGAGGATCCGGAAGCGGTGCGTGCCCGCGAGCTCGCCGTTCGCCCGGACGTCCATCCGCGTGGTGACGAAGTGGCCCGTTCCCAGCTTCGTGGTCTTCTGCTCCGAGACCGCCTCGATCACCGCGTCATAGGTGATCCGGTCGCCCGGGCGCAGCTCCCTTACGTACTCCTGCTCGCAGTCGGTCGCCACCACCGAGGTGAAACCGGCGCCGTCGAGCAGCGCGAACAGCTCCTCGTGGGCGCCCGAGCGGTCCGTGTGCCCCGAGAGGCCACCCATCGTCCAGGCCTGGAGCATGGTGGGCGGGGCGATCGCGTCCGGCCCCCGGTAGGCCGGGTTGGTGTCGCCCATCGCCTCGCACCAGTGCCTGATCATCGGCTCGTTGACCAGGTCCTTGCCGACGCCCTCGCGCGCCGCCGACCGCCCCTCGTACGCCTTCAGCCGTCCGTACAGCCCGTCCAGGCCCGGGGGCGCGGTCCGCTCGTCCCCGCCCGGGCCCGGGGGCGCGGTCCGCTCGTCCCCGTCCGCGATGCGCCCCCGCGAGCGCGCGGACACGTCCTCGCCCATCTACCTCCGCCCCCTCTTCATCCCGAGCCGCATCGTCGCGACGATCTCCCGCTGCACCTCGCTCACCCCGCCCCCGAACGTATTGATCTGTGCCGCGCGGTTCATCCGCTCCAGCTCCCCGTCCCCCACGGCGCCCGGTGACCCTCCCCGCACCAGCGCCGTCTCCCCCGAGATCTCCTGGCACATTCGATACGTCTCGACCGCCGATTCCGTTCCCGCGAACTTCACCCCCGCGGCGTCCCCGGGGGCCGGTGAACCGGCCCCCACAGCCCCCACCAAACGCCAGTTGAGCAGGCGATTCGCCGCGAGCCGCGCATGCGTCTCGGCGATCCTGGAACGCACCCACGGCGCGTCAACCCTGCGCCGCCCGGTCACCGGATCGGGGGTACGGGCCCGGGCCAGCGCCGCCTCGAAGAACGCCTCGGCCTGCATGCCGATCGCGGCGAGCGCGACCCGCTCGTGGTTGAGCTGGCTGGTGATCAGGCCCCATCCGCCGTTCTCCTCCCCGACCAGGTTCGCGGCCGGAACGCGCATCCCGTCGTAGTACGTGGCGGTCGTCGTCAGACCGCCCACGGTGTGGATCGGGGTCCAGGAGAAACCGGGCGCGTCGGTCGGGACCAGGATGATCGAAATGCCCCGGTGCCTGGGCGCCGCCGGGTCCGTACGGCAGGCGAGCCAGATCCAGTCGGCGTTCTGGGCGTTCGAGGTGAAGATCTTCTGGCCGTCGATCAGCCAGTCGTCCCCGTCCCGTACGGCCCGGGTCCGCAGTGAGGCGAGGTCCGTTCCGGCTCCCGGTTCGCTGTAGCCGATGGCGAAGACGAGCTCGCCGGCGAGGATCCGGGGCAGGAAGAACGCTTTCTGCTCCTCGGTCCCGTAACGCATCAGCGTCGGCCCGACCGTGTTGAGCGTGACCATCGAGAGAGGGACGCCCGCGCGGTACGCCTCGTCGAAGAAGACGAACTGCTCGTCGGGACCGCGCCCCTGGCCGCCGTACTCGACGGGCCAGCCGAGCCCCAGCATCCCGTCGGCACCGATACGGCGGAGCAGGGCGCGTTGCGCTGCGGGTTCGCCGTCCTGCGGACCGTCGCTCCGCGCCCCTCCCGCACTGCCCGCATCTTCCGCCATGACGGCGCGGAAGTACGCACGGAGTTCGGCACGCAGACTTTGCTGGCGTTCGGTCGGGGCGAGGTGCACGGCGGCGGCCTCCGGGGGTCCGGACGTACACGTACGAGTCGGGGTTTCTGACTGTCCGTCAGGTAAGGCGGGCTGTCAATGCCCGCGCCACCAGAGACTGGCTGTACGCGCACGTCGCCCACGCGCGCGTGGGCGACGTGCGGTCACCCGCCCGCTCGCCTCCACCGCCGCAACGTCGCCCACGCGCGCGCGGACGCACCCACTCCGGCCGCCCCCATGCGCTACGCCCCGGACGCGCGACCGCCCGGGCAGCCGCGCCGCAGCGCCGCCACCCGGGCAGTCGTCACCCCACTGACCCCGACCCCGACCCCGAGGGGCCCCGGCTCACCAGAGGTTGGTGAAGTTGACCGACACGTTGTCCTGGCGGATCGCCGTGAAGGCGGAGCCGTTCACCTGGGCGGTATTGCTCTGGTTCGAGGCGCCCGACCCCACGGCCTGCTGCTGTGTGGTGGACGAGTTCCCGTTGTTGTCGTGTCCGACCCCGCTCCCGCTGATGGTCGCCACTGCCGCGTTGGATCCGTGGTCCGCAAAGGAGCCGTTGTCCGCGGTGGCGACTCCGGTGAAGAGCCCCACGGCGAGAGGCAGGGCGGCGGCGGCGGCGATGACGCGGGCGGTGCGGATGCTTGCCATGTCTTTTCCTCCAGGAACCAGAAGTACGGCTTGTTCCAGGGCAGTTGGCCGACCGACCTGGACGCTGCTGCGACGTCGCGTCATCAGAGTTGCCCACCGAATCCCCGGCGAACCAGCCCAGTCGGCGCGTTTCGCCCGCAAGCGTGAGGACTTGTCGATAAACCACCAACTTGCTTTTAAAAACCCCCAGAAGGCATCTGCCGCCTCAGGCGCATCACGCCCAGCACCGGCCCACCAGGGAGGAGAAGCGTTTCAGCACACTTTCGGCCAAACTTCTCCGCCACCTCGCTGCCGCCGAGGTACCAGACACCCGGCCCCGTAGGCCACAAGCCCACCACCCGCCCCGTCCGAGTCGCCATCCGCCCAGCCCAAGCCCTCATTTCCGGTCGCGCGGCGATCCCCTCACCATCCCATCCCGCTCACTTCTCGATCACTCTCCGCCATCACCCGAACCCGCATCGTTTTCCGCTTCCCTTTTTCGAACATGCGTACGAACATAGAACCCATGGCCACCATCGACCGGCATGCCTCCACCCTGGCCCTCGCCCACGCTCTCTCCGTCGCCGAACGCGGGCTTCCCGTCATCCCGCTCTCCCGTTCGAAGCTCCCCGCGCTGCGCTCGCCGCATCACGACGAGCCGGAGCCCGCGCTCTGCCGGGGCGAGTGCGGGCTGCCGGGACACGGGGTGCACGACGCGACCACGGACCCGGCGGCCGTACGAGCCCTGTTCGCGGCCGCGCCCTGGGCCACCGGGTACGGCATCGCCTGCGGCCGCCCGCCGCACCACCTCATCGGCATCGACCTGGACACGACGAAGCCGGGACAGACGGAGCCGGGGCCGGCCGACGCGGCGGGGGGAGGGGCGGCGGGACCGTCTCCGGATACGATCCCGGGCTCGGCTCCGCACTCGTCCCCGAGTCCGGCTCCCGGCTCGGCTCGTGGCTCGGTTCCGGGGGCTGTCGTGGACGCACGCGTAGGGGCGGCGGAAGGGGCTTCGGTCCCGCCCCAGCGCGACCGGCGGGCGGTGCGGCCTGCACCGCCGTCGCCCTTCATGCCACTCACGGCCGACCCGCCGCCCGAGTCCGTCGCGGCCCTGCAACACCTCGCGCTGCGGCACCTGTTCACGATCCCGGAGACCGTCGTCGTGATCACGCCGAGCGGGGGGCGGCACATCTGGCTCACGGGGCCGCCCGACCGGGTCGTCCCGAACTCCGCGAGCCGACTCGCGCCCGGGATCGACGTGCGCGGCGCGGGCGGCTACCTGGTCGGACCCGGCTCGCTGACCAGCAACGGCGTGTACCGGCTCGCTCCGGGCACGGCCCATCTCGCACCGGCCCCCTGCCCCGGCGCACTCCTCGACCTCCTCACGCCCCCGGCGCGCGCCCACCACTCCCGGGCGCACGGCCCGGACCGGGGCCACGGGCTGGTCCAGTTCGTCCTCGCCGCCCACGAGGGCCAGCGCAACACCCGCCTCTTCTGGGCCGCCTGCCGCGCTTACGAGAACGGGATCGGCGACGCCCTGGCCGCCCCCCTCACGGCCGCCGCGGTCCGCACCGGCCTCACGGAGAGGGAGGCGCGGGCGACGATCGCGTCGGCGGCGCGGCTGACGACGGCGTACTGAGGGTGCGGCGGTGGCGAGGTACGTACGTGTAAGGGGCGCTGCCCATGGGCCGGCGCCCCTTACGCGACCGCCCCCCGTGACGGGCCCCGCACCCCGTATCCACCACACGCCGCACGTCGCGCGCCTTCGGAGACTCGGCGACCAGTGCCCAACAGCGCGGCGGATCCGGAAACTGATCCCCTGTCACGCGTCCGTGACATGGACCGGACGCTTCCCGCACAGCCCCTGCATAGATTCCTTATGCAGCCACCGCCCAGCCTCAACGGCCCCACCCGACAGAGGGGGCGGCATTGCGACTCTCCACCCTCCTCACTCACTCCGGCCCAGATGGCCGATCAGCTTCATGGAGTCGTTCATGTCGACCTACACCTCCCGCCGCGTCACCGTCCACGCCGCGATCGCCACCGCCGCACTCGCCGGGGCCCTCCTCACCCCCTCCGCCGCGTTCGCCACCACCCCGAACGGCTCGGCGACGACCGCCGCCGAGAAGTGCACGTCGGTCACGACCATCCCCTCAGTGCGTACGGGCCTGTCGGTCACCCTCACCAACCGCGTCCAGGCGGGGCCGAAGGCCGAACTCAAGGACGGCAAGGGCAAGATCGTCGCCACGGTCGACAAGTCCCGTACGAAGGACCTGGCGGCCGGTATCGCCATCACGGGAACCAGCACGGCCGTGCCGACGTTCTCCCAGTGGGTCGAGGGCGGTGCGCACGCGGCGAAGAACACCCCGTTCCCCAAACTTCCCGCGGGCTGCGGCGCCGACCTGGGCGGCGACGCCTCGTACACGATGGTCAACGGCGAGAAGGTCACCGTCCACAAGTTCTCCCGCGGGCACTACCGCGCGGAGTTCGGCTCCAAGGGGCACGTGGAGAAGATCCTGGAGACCGTGGCGGTGGGCGACGACGCCGACGCGTACGTCCACGGGATGCACGTGGTCCTCAACAGCTCCACCGGCAAGCTCCTCTCGGAGTTCAGCGCCACGCGCTCCGGCTGCACCGTGACCCGGATCGTCCCCAGCGTCTTCGGCCGGGGCCTCTCGGTGAAGCTGACCAACAGCCCGGCGGGACCGAAGGCCCAGCTGCGCGACGGCGGCCTCAAGGTGGTCAGCAGCGTGGACCGCGCGCACCCGGACAACCGCGGCTCCGGCATCAAGATCGTCGGTGCGCGCACCACGACGCCCACGCTGGGCCAGCGCACCCAGGGCGGCGTCAATGTCCCGTACACCATGACCGCGTTCCCGTCCCTGCCCAAGGGCTGCGCGACGGCGCGGACGACGACCCCGGCCACGACCGCCACCACCCCCGCCCCGGCCGCGTCCGCCCAGACGGCGGGCAGCCAGACCGTCACCGTCCCCAAGGGCGCGGTCGCCGCCGGTGCCGAGATCAAGGGCGAGGACACCGACAAGACCGCGCTGTACGCGGGCGGCACGGGCACCGCGGCCCTGGGAGCGGCCGGCTTCACCCTGCTGCGCCGCCGCCGCGCCGCGGGTCGTATCTGACCCCGCACGGCTCGTGGCGCCTCACCCTGACGGGGCGCCCCGGAACGAGAAAGAGGTGCCCCGGATCTCCGGGGCACCTCTTTTTCACGGGTTCACGGGCCGTACGGCCGGCACACACGCGGTGGGTGTGGGATTTGGACCCACGGTGACATCGCTGCCACGACGGTTTTCAAGAGGGTGCTGCGGGAAGCGCCTACGGTGCCGATGACCTGCGTGTTCCCTTGTGTCCGCGCCACTCGCGGCCTCTGGCGGTCCACCCCTGGTCCACTGGCCCCGGATGCAACGCTCTCGTTCCGGGCGTTCATTCCGAGCTCTGGATAACGCTACGCTGCCGCGCATGGCTGACGCTTTCGTCACTGGTGGCGAGCATCCGTCATGTGGCATCTGCCCCTCGCGCCGATTCCCGATGGGCGAGTTCGATGTGTTCGAACGGCCGTCTGCCGGCTGCCCGTTCGACCCGCTGGATGGTCACCGGTAACGGCCAGCGTCCCGGTGTGCGTGCACCCGCACAAGGTGGGGCTGCCGCCTGGCCGGTACAAGACCGACGGCATCCCGTTCGCAGTGGAGCTGAAGTTGCCGGAGAACCCGGCCGGTCTTGATGCGTATCTGTACGAGGTGATGCACAGCGCAGCGCCCGGCGTGCTGGAACTGCTCATCGAGCAGGCGGCCGAGGAAATTCCCCGAGTGTTTCCGCAGGTGGACGTGCTTCAGGCGCTGCGCCGCGGGGCTGCCCGCCGCGCCGTGCTGACGGACTCCGAGGCCGCTTCTCCGCTGGCCGACGTGCCGTACTCGCTGCGGCACGCGGGCGTCTCACTCCGGCTCGACTCCGGGGTGTCCCCCGCCGAGGTCGCCCGTCGCGCCGGACACAGCATCGCCGTTCTGTACCGCTTCTACGCCAAGGCCATCCACCGCAACCAGGAACGCTCGAACCAGCAGATCCAGCAGGCGTTGGAGGCGGTTGACGAGGCGTAGGGGGCCGGTCGCAGCCGCGCCCCTGACGAGACCTACGAAGACGCGAGAGGCGCTACCCTCGCCCGTACCGGGCAGAGAGTGGCGCCTCTCGCGTCTTCGGCTGGTCGGGCAGCAGTGGCCTCAAGCCCAATTCGTCAGGTCGTAAATGTCGTCGCACACCGGGTCGGTGGTCACGTAAACGCGGTGTGCGGCAAGGGTCTCGCGATCGTCAGGATTCAGGATGGCAATGAGCTTGGTGGCAGCCCACCAGCCCACGTTGCGAGGACGCCCAGTGTCCACGTCGTACATGGCCAGGTCCACACCGATCGTTCCGTAGTCGCACGACAAGTAGACGCGAAGGACAGCGTGGGTGCGTCGGTCGAAGCCGACCAAACGGTATAGATCCGGTGCGGCGGACGCGCCGGCTTCGTGCCAGAGCGGGTCTCCGGCGAGATCGCCGATTACGTAGTCCAGCGCGTCCTGGTCTGTGACTTCGACCTCCCCTGACAGTTTCCCCGAGGCAATCAGGTCTGCGACCTCGACGACGCCGTGCCCGTGATCATCCCGCACATACGGAAGAGTGCCATCGCATGCCATTCGCGCCGTCCGCCGCAGGGCTTCGACGTACCACCACGTACCGATCGGTTCACCGTCCGCCCCATGCTTGGGCAAGTCGACGTTGATCGATGCGGACGTTGGGCTCGCCAGACGCACCCGGTAGCGAGTGCCGTTGGCCTGATATGCGGCGTGAATCGAGTAATCCGTCGCAGGAAGCGGAACCCCGATGAAACGGCGAAGGGTCAACAAGACGCGGGTCGGGAAGTCGTCCATGCCCATAGAATCCACCCGATCCCGCGTCCGTTGACCGCGACTTGCTACTTGACGTTGTTGATCCAGTCAGGGCACAGCGTCTGGCCTCGGCAGAAGGCAGTCACGGTACCGATGGGCCGCACATCGGGGGTTGTCACCCCTCCAGGGCCCGTCTCATTTCGTTCGGCAACGCTCGTGATGGTCATGCGCACGCTGCCGCCGCTGGTCACCACACCGTCGTACTCAGCGCGGGTCCCACGGACACGGTCGGCCTTGCCGTTGTACGGGGCGTTGATGGCCTTCTTGCCGCGCATGTTGTGCTTGGTGGCCGCGTGGTGGGCACCGAAGTCGTTGTTCCCTTGGCGAGTGGGGATGTCGTTGTAGTCCCAGTCGAGTGCGGACCAGTTGACCCGGTACCAAGGAATGGACGGGTCGGGCGGAGAGATGGGGGCGCCCACGTCTGCCGGAAGCGGCACCCCTTCGGTGATCGCCCGCTGTACGCCGAACTGCGCTACATACTCATCGTTGGAGAGGATCTGCGTGTCCACGGGGACGTCGGCGTCGCCCCTGTGGTCCTCCGTGGCAGACGCCGTACCCGGTAAGAGCAGTGCCGTGAGGCAGACAACGGCAGCGCCGCCCATCACGGCCTTTCGGCTCATGTGCACGAGCTTTCCCCCAGAAGTCAGGCGGGCGAGACCACTGAGGCGGTCGGGCCCACTTGTGGTCTGTGCTGTGCATGATGAGCCTGGCACATAGATAGCCGTGGAACGGCTTCTGGGAGGGATTGGCTCGACCTTGACGGTCGTCGTCCCCTACACCGTCTGTATGCGGACTTCCGATCCACAGCCACTGGTCAACGACGTGACAGGGGCGGATCAAGGTGAGACAGCGATCAAGGAGAAGGGGCACCCCGGCATCGGGGTACCCCTTCTGACCAGCACATACGCTGACCTGCTGCGGTGGGTGTGGGATTTGAACCCACGGTGACATCGCTGCCACGACGGTTTTCAAGACCGTTCCCTTAGGCCGCTCGGGCAACCCACCCTCGCCCCGTGCCGACCGGCGGAGGGGCTGCTACAGCCTAGCGGAGGGGCCCTGGTGGTGCGGAGGCCCGGCCGGGGGATGGCCGGGCCTCCTTGAGCGGTGTTGGGTTCGCCGGGCGGGCGGCGGGGTCAGCTGTCGCCCATGCGCTCGCCCAGGGTGACCGTGACCGTCGCCTCCTTGCCGTCGCGCTGGTACGTGAGCTGGACCTGGTCGCCCGGCTTGTGCGTCCAGATCTCGCTGATCAGGGTCGGGCCGCTGTCGATCACCGTGTCGCCGAACTTGGTGATGACATCACCGGGCTTGAGACCCGCCTTGTCCGCCGGGCCGCCGGCCACCACGGCCGCGCTCCCGCCGGACGCCTGCGGGGAGATCTTGGCGCCCTGGCCCTTCTGGTCCATGGCGACGGTCGCGCCGATCACCGGGTAGACCGGCTTGCCGGTCTTGATGAGCTGCTCCGCCACGTTCTTGGCCTGGTTGACCGGGATCGCGAAGCCCAGCCCGATGGAGCCCGCCTGCGACTGGCCGAAGCCGCCGCTGCCGGCCGACTGGATGGCCGAGTTGATGCCGATCACGGCACCGCGTGCGTCGAGCAGTGGGCCGCCCGAGTTGCCCGGGTTGATGGAGGCGTCGGTCTGGAGGGCGCTCATGTACGACGCCTTGGAGTTGGCGCCGTCGCTGGAGGACACCGGGCGGTTCTTGGCGCTGATGATGCCCGTGGTGACCGTGTTGGAGAGCCCGAAGGGCGCGCCGATCGCGATCGTGGAGTCGCCGACGGCGACCTGGTCGGAGTTGCCGAGGGCGAGCGGAACCAGGTTGGAGGGGGCGTTCTTGAGCTTGATGACCGCCACGTCGTAGCCCTGCGCGCGGCCGACCACCTCGGCGTCGTACTTCTTGCCGTTGGAGAAGGTCGCCGACAGCTTGCCGCTGTTGGCGGCCGATGCCACCACGTGGTTGTTGGTGACGATGTGGCCTTCCCTGTCGTAGACGAAGCCGGTGCCGGTGCCGCCCTCGCCGTCACCGCCCTGCGCCTCGATCGTCACCACACTCGGCAGGGCCTTGGCGGCGACCGCCGCGACCGTGCCCGGTTCACGCTTGAAGTCCTTGGGGGCGTCGGACGCCGAGACCGTCGTCGACCCGTCGGAGCCGTCCTCGCGGTCCGCCGCCCAGTAGCCGATGGCGCCTCCGACGCCACCCGCGACCAGCGCGGCCACCAGGACGGCGGCGACCAGACCGCCGCGGCGACGCGGGCGCTGCGGCTCGGGCGCGGGCGCGCCCCAGGCGGGGCCGCCGCCTCCGCCGCCGTACGCGGGCAGCGCGGGCGGGGGCGTGGGCCAGCCACCGGCGCCCTGCGGGTGCGCGGCGGGCGCCCCGCCGTGCGGCGGCTCGGCCGGGACCGGGCCGGGCAGTCGCGCGGTGGCTGGATCGGACGCGGCCCCGTGCGCGGCGGCCGGATCCTGCCCGCTCGCCGTCTCCGGCGCTGCCCCGGGCTGCGGCGTCGCGTGCGTGGCCGCGGTCCCGGTGTGGGCGGCGGACTCCGGCGTCGCGTGCGTGGCCGTGGGCTCGGTGGTCGGCGGCGCCGGGCGGGTCCGCGGCGCGCCGGCGTGTTCGGGTCCGGAGGCCGGGGACGGCGTCGCGGGCTCCTCGGAGATCACGGGAGGGGCGGGAGGCGCGGGCGGTGCTGACGACGGGGCAGGCGGGACGGCCGGGACCGCGGTGCCCTCGTTCTCGGTGCTCACAGCTCTCTCTCCTCGGTTCCACTCAGTCTCGGGGTCGGTATGGTTCGGTTGGGGACGCGACACCGACCATGGTGCGTCAGGGGTCCGACAATCGCGTATCCCGCGGTGTGGACGTGTGCACATGTCAGCGCTCAGCTTTTCCCACAAGCTGTCAGGCCACTGTAAGCAGGAGCTGTGTATTCGTGCTCCCACCCGCCAGCCGCCCCTGTGCCCCGCCGCAGTGGCACGATGACGCGGTGACCCAAGCACGGCAGCACGACAGTCATACGCCCCACCGGGCCTCCGTCCGGGTGGTCGCCCACCGCGGCGCCTCCGAGGACGCGCCCGAGCACACCCTCGCCGCGTACACGAAGGCGATCGAGGACGGCGCGGACGCCCTCGAGTGCGACGTCCGGCTCACCGCCGACGGCCATCTCGTCTGCGTCCACGACCGCCGCGTCAACCGGACCTCCAACGGCCGCGGCGCCGTCTCCGCCCTGGAGCTCTCCGAACTCTCGGCCCTCGACTTCGGCTCCTGGAAGGACAGCGAGGAGAGCCCGGACTGGGGCGACCCGTCCTTCACCTCCGTCCTCACCCTGGAACGGCTCCTCGCGCTCGTCGCCGACGCGGGCCGACGCGTCGAGCTGGCCATCGAGACCAAGCACCCCACCCGCTGGGCGGGGCAGGTCGAGGAGCGGCTGCTCCAGCTGCTGAAGCGGTTCGGTCTCGCGGACCCGCCACCGGACGGGGAGACCTCGCCGGTACGGATCATGAGCTTCTCCGCGCGCTCCCTGCACCGCGTCGCCGCCGCCGCGCCCGGCATTCCGACCGTCTACCTGATGCAGTTCCTGTCGCCCCGTCTGCGCGACGGACGACTGCCCGCGGGCGCGCGAATCGCGGGACCCGGCATGCGGATCGTCCGCAATCACCCCGGCTACATCGACCGGTTGCACGCGGCGGGCCACCAGGTCCACGTCTGGACGGTGAACGAACCGGAGGACGTCGAACTGTGCGTACGCCTGGGGGTCGAGGCCATCATCACCAACCGTCCCAAGCAGGTGCTGCACCAGCTGGGCCGCCTCTGAGACCCCCTTCCGGGGGCGCCGGGTCCTCGGCCGGGCGCCCCTTCCGTAGCCGCCCTCCTCATCCGAAACACCAGGAAGACCGGTGACAGGGAGTGCACCGGCGCGTTCGGTCCGTGTGCGGGCGTGACGAGTGCGTCACCGGGCGCCGACTGGCCGGTTTCCGGTCCAGTCCATTGGGGCATTCACACCGTGGCGTGGGGTGAAGGAGGTCTCGGGGGTGGCGTTGGTGGTGGCACAGGAGGTGCCCACGTCGTCGAGCATGGCCGTGCCCCACGGCCCTGCGGGCGTGGGCAGGGCAAGACACCGGATGCGTGAGCAGCTGCTCGGCAGCGGCGTGTCCGAGCCGGTCGTGGACGATGCCGTACTGGTCCTGTCCGAACTGCTCAGCAACGCGTGCCGGCACGGCAGACCGCTGGGGCGCGCGGACGTGGGCGACGGGGACGTGCGCGCCGCCTGGCGTGTCGACAAGGCGGGGCGGCTGACGGTCGAGGTGACCGACGGCGGCGGCCCGACCCGGCCGATTCCGGCCACACCGTCCGTCACCGCGCGCGGGGGGCGCGGGCTGAACATCATCAGCGCGCTGGCCCAGGACTGGGGCGTACGCGACAGCGCGTCCGGCGAGGTCACCGTCTGGGTGATCATCACCGCCGGGTACGACCGTGCGCAGGGGCGTGACAACGGCCTGGGACCCGTCCCGGACGACTTCGTCGCGCGCGTGGCGCTTCCTAGCCTGGAGTTCGCGGACGTCTTCGACGAAGTGGACTGAGGCGAACTGGACTGAGGCGAACTGGACTGAGGCAGCGGGCGGTCCCCGCGCCGCCCGGCGCGACTTGCACCGAGCCGTACGTCGTATCCCGACCGGTACGACTAGGCTCGCGCCCGACCCAGCGACACCGCACCACCGCAGTCGGGAGAGCCACACCATGGCCAAGAAGCGCCCCCAGACGAAGGCCGCAGCGCCACAGCGCAAGAACGGGGCCGGCGCCGCAGGCGCTGCCGAAGAGGTTCCGGTCGTCGGAGCCCGTGAGCCCTGCCCGTGCGGCTCCGGCCGCCGCTACAAGGCCTGCCACGGCCGGGCCGCCTCGCATGCCGTGACCGAACTGGTCCAGCGCCCGTTCGAGGGCCTGACGGGCGAGTGCGACTGGGTCGCGCTGCGCGAGCTGGTGCCCGCCGCGACCGTCGAACTCACCCTCAAGGACGGCCTGCCCGAGGGCGTGCCGTCGGTGACGCTCGCGACCGTGCTGCCGATGGCGTGGCCCGCGCTGCGCCGCGACGACGGTTCGGTGCTGCTCGGCCTGCAGAACGACACGCCGTCCGGCGACATCAGCCGCGACCTCGCGGACACGCTCACGCGCGCGCTGACGGCGCAGCCGGGCACTCCGGTCGCCGCCCAGCGCGTCGACCCCCAGGGCCCCCGGCTCCAGGACCTGCTGGACCCGGCCGCCGCGTTCGAGCCCGCCGTGCACAGCGGGTTCGAATTCTGGGTGCGGGGCGAAGAAGGCACGGAGAACGCCACCCCCGAGGTGACCGCCTCCCTGGAGCGCGCCAACGCCGCCGCCATTCCGACCGTACGGCTCACGTCGATCGACTCGTCCTACTGGTGCGAGACGCCCGAGAAGAACCACCTGCGGTGGGTCATGCCGCATCCGGAGGAGCGCCTTCTGGACGCGCTCGCCCGGCTGCACGCGGCCGGCACCTCCTCGCTCGGCGAGGGCACCCGCCTGGTGGGCTCGTTCCGCGCGCACGGTCTGACGGTTCCGGTCTGGGACCTGCCGAGCGCGATGACGGCCGAGGAGTGCGAGAAGCCGGCCGCCGCGTTCGCCGAGCGGCTGGCGGTGGCGCTGGCCGACGACGCTCCGCTCACGCCGGAGGAGCGCCGGGCGCGGGGCGGGCTCACCAACCGCCAGGTGACGTTGAGCTGAGCGTGACGATGTCTGTCACGGGACGGGTGACCCGCGTCACAACTCCCGCCAGCCGCAGATAAATCGGTGTCCGAATAACCGAGATCGAATTTGCGAATGACAGATCTCTTGTTACCGTTCTAAGAGCCCGGTCGCTGGTGCATCCCCCGTCGCCAGCGACCGGGCCCTTCCATTTCCTCTTCCGGTTCGCCGTATGCGCCCACGTGGCCGCTTACCACTCAACGAGCCGTGGGTGCCGAGGAGTTGACCGCCCCACCGTCGGGCGCATTGGACCCGGAACGCAGCAGCAGAGGCGCGTCCTCGCTTGTTCCGGCGAACTCCGCGACCGCCGAGTACGCGCCAGGTTTTCCCCTCGCCGGTTCCCTCGGGGTCTCGCACACTCCCGGCTGATCTCCCGTGCCGACGGCGCAGTTCATCTGCACGGTGTGGCCGCTCGGCCCCATCAGGGTGAGCACTGAGCGCAACCGTCCGCCCGTGGCATTGCGGTAGTAGGTGCGCGCCCACGTATCGCGCCCCTCGGTCAGCACACAGGTCTGCGCCTCGACGCCGTCGGGCGAGACGAGTTCCGGCCCGCAGTGGGCGGCCGGTTCGGCGGACCCGCCGGCCACGCGCGCGTGGGGGGAGGGCTTGGCGTCGTCCGGCGCGGAACGGGGCATGGAACGCGGATCGGGACGGGTGGCGTCGGACAGGGCGGGATCGCCACCCGCCGACCCGGTGCCCGCCGACTCGGGTTCTTCGACCTGGCCGGCCGAAGCCGCCAGCGGCAGCAGCACCGCGAACACCACCACGGCCCCGATACCGATCATGCGGAGGTTCACGGCGGCCCACCCATCCCAAGGAATTCCTGCGGTGGGCCGAAGATAGCGACGGAAAGCGGGCGCCCGGTCGTCCGCGCGCCCGTTTCCCGTACAACTGGGGCGCTCTCGCACCCGAACGAGTGACACCGGGTCCCGACGGGAACCCGGCGCCCTTCCTGTTCGCTGTCCTGGTGAGCGGACCGGGGCCCCCGACTCAGTACGCGAGCCGGGACCCGCCGTCCGGTGCGCTGGTCGCCGCCGTCACCAGCGCGTCCACCACCGCTTCCACGTCCGGCAGCCAGGGCCTGGCCGACCCCGGCAGCGGGGCCCGCTCCCAGCGCACCTGCCCCGTGCCCGTCTCGGACGGGGGCAGCACCAGATATCCGCCCTCTCCGTGGAAGCGGAGAGAACTGGGCACCCAGTCCTTGGAGTAGAGGAGGTCACCCAGCCGTTCCAGCGAGTACGGAGCGACCAGCAGCGACCACCGGGTGGGCGTCGCCACCACCGGGCCGAGCCGGATGCCCATGCCGTCGAGGACCGTGAGCGCCCGCGCCCCGGCGACGGCCGGGAGGCTCACCGCGCACGGCGCTCTGCCGCCCGTGGCGAGGAGCACCGGAGCGGTCGGGCGGTTGGTCCACCACCAGCGCACCAGGCGCTCGTCGGTCGACGCCGCCAGGAGCCCGGGGTCGAAGGGGTGCGCCCCCGGGACGGCGCACTCGGGGTCGGGGCAGGCACAGCCGCGGTCCCGGTCGCCGCGGCCCGGGGCCGTCTTGAGTCCCACACCTGGAAGTACGGGCCATTTCCACTCGGTCGCGCAGGTCAGCGCGGCACCAAGCCGAGCAGCCCTTTCACTGCGCCGGAACCGGAGCCTGCGTCGCCTTCCGAGGATCTCGCGCATGAGCGCTCGTTCCTTTCCGTTGAACGCCGAGGTCCACATCACACCATGTGTGCATCACTGTCACTGCGCGTACATGATCATTGAGCTCTGCGAGCCTGCGGTACGGGTAACCCGTCAGGACCGAGCGGGGGCTGTGACCATTAAAAGCATGGCGAGGGGTGGCGTGCGCGTGGCGCTTGCTGTCCCTTGTGCAAAAAACCCCGCCACTCGGGGATGGGGCGCGGCCGTCGGTTGCTAAGACGCCGTGGCCCGCCGCCGGGTTCCGGGACACCGTCAACTGCCCCTGGCCATCACCGAGTACGTACCCAGCCCGCTCGATATGACGCGCTCTTGAACGCCCTCAGTCGACCCCAGAGAGGGGCCACAGGGGGCAATTTTCCGCCAAGTTGAACACCCCCTGGACACCAATAATCCCGCCATGACAATGCTGGACATCCCCTTACTTGTGCGTGTACATCTGGATGCATTGATGGCGGCGCAGATTGACATGGGGGTTTGCGATGCTATTGAGCGAAACCGACCGGTCGGAAAGCCGACTGCCATGAGCGCCCCTCACCTGCCGAAAGTGGCTGGAATCGATCCATCAGTTCCGCCTCCCGCGCACACTTCCGCGCCTCTGCCCCCATCCGTCTCCGCCGTCCCCGCCGCCTCCGCCGCTCCCGGCGCGGTGATCCAGGACCGGCTGGCCGGTTGGGTCTCCGACCTGACCACGCTGCACGAACTGACCGAGCGCCTCGCCCGCACCTGCGTCCTCGACGACGCTCTCGACGAGCTGCTGCGGGCCGGTGCCGCGCTGGTCGGCGCGCGCCGCGGACTGGTCGTCCTGGAGCCCGCCGACGGACTCGGCCCGGCCGTCACCACCGGCCTCGGCCTCGCCCACGCCGACCTCGGCCACATCGAGACGGTCCCGCGCAGCGCCACCCCGTACGGCAGGATCCTCGACGGCCTCCCCGGCGCCGACGGCGGCTCGGACCTGGTCGGTGGGGCGGGCGGCGCACCCGGCCCCGACCCGCGCCACCACGAGGTCGCCACCCGGATCGGCTACGCGGCCAGCTACGCACTGCCCCTCACCACCGACGCCGGCGCCCGTCTCGGCGCGGTGGTCTGGCTCTACGACGAACCCGCAGAGCCGGCTGAGCGGCGCCGCCATCTCATCGGGCTCTACCTCGGCCAGGCCGCCGAGCACGTGGACCGGCTGGTCGAACTGGACCGCGCCCGCGCCCGGCTCGCCACCGTCACCGAGGAGCTGCTGCCCAGCAGACTCCCCCGGGTGGCCCGGGTGCAGCTCGCCGCCCGCCACCGCACCGGCCCGCGCGGCGGCGGCGACTGGTACGACGCGCTCCCGCTGCCCGAGGGCGCGCTCGGCCTCGCGGTCGGCTCCGTCACCGGCTCCGGGCCGGGCGCCGTCGCCGCGATGGGCCGGCTGCGCGCCAGCCTGCGGGCGTACGCGGTGATGGAGGGCGAGGACCCGGTCGCCGTCCTCTCCGATCTGGAACTGCTGCTGCGGCTGACCGAGCCGGCCCGTTCGGCGACCGCCCTCTTCGCTTACTGCGAGCCCGCGCGCGGCAAGATCGTCCTCGCCGGGGCCGGGCACGCGCCACCGCTGATCGTCGGCGAGCGCCGCACGGAGTACGTGGAGACCTCGCTCTCCGCGCCGCTGGGGATGCTCGCGTGCTGGGAGGCGCCGAGCGTGGAGATCCAGCCCGCGGCCGGAGAAACGGTGCTGCTGTACACCGACGGGCTGCTCCACCGCACCGGCGATCCGATGGACCGGGCCTTCGCCCGTCTCCACGCGGCGGCGGCGAGCGTCCCGAGGGCGGCCCGCGACGATCCGGGCGCGATCGCCGACCATGTGCTGCGGACCGTGCTGCCGGACGGGCTCGACGCCTCGGACGGCGGCGAGGACGTGGTGCTGCTCGCGGCCCGTTTCGCGTAGCGGCCGCCTACGGGGTGTAACAGGCCCTAGGGCCCTGGACCCCTTCCCACCCGCCCGTACGATGGACGGAGGTCCAATGTCGTACTAAGTGGAGGCAGACCGTGGCCGAGCAGCTCACCCCGGAGACCCCGGAAGAGTCGGAAGAGCAGCCGATCAAGCAGCGCAAGAACGGCCTGTACCCGGGCGTGTCCGACGAGCTGGCCGAGAACATGAAGTCCGGCTGGGCCGACACCGAGCTGCACGGACTGGAGCCGATCGCCCAGGCCGCGCACACCGCCGACCGCCGCGCCGCGCTGTCCGCGCGCTTCCCCGGCGAGCGCCTGGTGATCCCCGCGGGCAACCTGAAGACCCGCTCGAACGACACCGAGTACAGCTTCCGCGCCTCCACCGAGTACGCGTACCTCACCGGCGACCAGACCCAGGACGGCGTGCTGGTCCTGGAGCCCAGGGGCGACGGCCACGAGGCGACCGTCTACCTGCTGCCGCGCTCCGACCGGGAGAACGGCGAGTTCTGGCTGGACGGCCAGGGCGAGCTGTGGGTCGGCCGGCGCCACTCGCTGGGCGAGGCCGAGCAACTGCTCGGCATCCCGGCCAAGGACGTCCGCGAGCTGGCCGCCGCGCTGAAGGAGGCCACCGGCCCGGTCCGCGTGGTGCGCGGCCACGACGCCGGCATCGAGGCCGCGCTCACCGACAAGGTCACCGCCGAGCGCGACGAGGAACTGCGGGTGTACCTCTCGGAGGCACGCCTGGTGAAGGACGCCTTCGAGATCGCCGAGCTGCGCAGGGCCTGCGAGGCCACCGCGCGCGGCTTCGAGGACGTGGTCAAGGTGCTCGACAAGGCCGAGGCGACCAGCGAGCGCTACATCGAGGGAACGTTCTTCCTGCGCGCCCGCGTCGAGGGCAACGACATCGGCTACGGCTCGATCTGCGCGGCCGGCCCGCACGCCACCACCCTGCACTGGGTGCGCAACGACGGCGCCGTGCGCGCGGGCGAGCTGCTCCTGCTCGACGCCGGTGTCGAGACCAATGAGCTCTACACCGCGGACGTGACGCGCACGCTGCCCATCAACGGCACGTTCTCGCCGCTCCAGCGGAAGATCTACGACGCGGTGTACGAGGCCCAGGAGGCCGGTATCGCCGCGGTCAAGCCGGGCGCTCCGTACCGCGCCTTCCACGACGCGGCCCAGCGCGTGCTGGCCGAGAAGCTCGTGGAGTGGGGCCTGTGCGGCGACCTGGACGTGGAGAAGGTCCTGGAGCTCGGCCTGCAGCGCCGCTGGACCCTGCACGGCACCGGCCACATGCTCGGCATGGACGTCCACGACTGCGCCGCCGCGCGCACCGAGACGTACGTCGCGGGCGACCTGGAGCCCGGGATGTGCCTGACCGTCGAGCCGGGCCTGTACTTCCAGGCCGACGACCTGACCGTGCCCGAGGAGTACCGGGGCATCGGTGTGCGCATCGAGGACGACATCCTCGTGACCGAGGACGGCAACGAGAACCTCTCGGCCGCGCTGCCCCGCCGGTCCGACGAGGTCGAGGCGTGGATGGCGCGCGTCAAGCAGGGCTGACGCCCGGAGCCTCACTACGTACGTAGTACGCGCGAGTGCGTCACCGCGCCTGCCCGCGTATGCGGACGTGGCGCGGTATGCGTGAGCGCCGCGGCGGAACCGGTCGCTCCCCCGTGCGCGGGGAGCGGCCGCGCCGCGTCCACCGCCGCCGGGGCGCCCTAGGCGTGGAGGAGAGCGCCTTCACGCCACTTCAGGATCTTGTCGAAGCTCACCACGGCCCCTCTGCCCGGACGGTTGCCGAAGTGGACGTGGTCGGCGAGCTGTTCGATCAGGCAGAGCCCCCTGCCGTGTTCCGCCATGGTGGAGCCCAACGTGCTGTTCATCCGTGCTGCGGTGCGACGGCCTCGTCGTACGGGAAAGCCCGGCCCCGAGTCGGCGACCTCGATACGGCATTTCTCGCCATCCAGATACGCGGTCACCCGGTACGCCGCCGAGGTGCCGGATCCTTCGTCCCCTCCGTGTTCGACCGCGTTCGCACACGCTTCGCCGAGTGCGACCGAGAGGTCGTAGGAGATGTCCGGATCGACGCCCGCGGTCTCCATGGTGCCGAGCAGTAGACGACGTGCGAGCGGGACGCTCGCGGCCTCGCGCCGCAAATGGAGTGACCACCAGATGCTCATGCTCCGGCCTCCTGGTTGCGGCTCGACATACCCCTACGTATTGCCGTAACCCCCGCTCCGTAAGCACGGACTTGACCAGATAGCGCTCATTCGGCGGATGTGTGCGCTCCCGCCGCCGGTGTATGGACGCGGCTCTCGCTCACCCGTCCGGTTTCCGGACAGCCGGGGACGGATGTGATCATCACAGGAATTCGGCACCTTGTGGACCTGCCGTACGGGACGGGCAGGGCTGGTGCGATGATGGCTCCGCCATGTCTGCCCGACACGCCCGACACACCGACGCAGGCGCCGGTCTCCGGCTGCTGAGGGCCGCGCTCTTCGCCGCGGTCTGCGTCGTGCTGTCCGCGCTCGGGCACGTCCTGGCCGCCTGTGCGACCGTCCCGTGGTGGACGCTGCTCGCCGGGTTCCTCGGGGTCTTCGCCGTCGCCGCGACGCTCGCCGGCCGGGAGCGCGCGCTGCCGTCCATCGCGGGCGCCCTGGCCGCCGGACAGCTCGCCCTGCACGCCCTGTTCGGCATCGGCCAGCACACCGCCGCTGCCTCCACCGCCCGTCCGGCCGGGGACGTCCCGCTGCTGCGGCTCGCCGCCAAGCTGGTCTGCGGCCCGGCCGCGACGGCCCGGCTGACGGCCTCGGACGCGCGACGGATCGTCACCGAGGCGGGTCTGCGCCCGCCTTCGGGGGCCGCCCCCGTCCCGCACGACTCCGTGACGGGCATGACTCAGATGCCCGGGATGACCGGTTCCGCCTCGACGCACGGCGTCCTGGCCGGGCTGCTTCCCTCGCTGCCCATGCTGCTCGGCCACCTGCTGGCCGCGCTGCTCACGGGCTGGCTGCTGCGGCGCGGCGAGGCCGCGCTCTTCGCTCTGGCGCGGCTCTCCGCCCAGGCCGCCACCGCGGCGGCCGAGGGGGCCTGCGTCCGCTCGCTGCGCTCCGCCGTCGCGTTCGTACGGGCCCTGCTGGCCGGTCTGCCCGGGGCTCCCGGCAACGGCCCCGGCCTTCCGCCGGCCCGGCTCGCCACCCCGCTGCCACCGGCCGGGGAGGCACTCCAGCACTCGGTGATCAGGCGCGGGCCGCCCTCGGCGTACGCCCTCGCAGTCTGACGCGGCCCACTTTCGTCACGGAGACGACACCCGTCCCAGGAGTGGTCCGCGGGGTCCGCGCGCATCCGCGCGCCGGACCGTCGTCACCCACCTTCCCTGACTGGAGTGTCCCAGCCATGAACGTTTCCCGCCGTGTCGCCGTCGCCGGTGCCGTCGCCGCCTCGTCCGTCCTGATGCTGGCCGGCCCGGCCCTCGCGCACGTCAGCGTGCAGCCCGAGGGCGCGGCCGCGAAGGGCGGCTACGCCGTCGTGGACTTCAAGGTGCCCAACGAGCGCGACGACGCCCAGACCGTGAAGCTGGAGGTCAGCTTCCCGGCCGACCACCCGCTGGCGTCCGTCCAGCCCGAGGCGCTGCCCGGCTGGACCGTCGAGGTCACCAAGTCCAAGCTCGACAAGCCGCTGACCGTGCACGGCAAGCAGATCAACGAGGCCGTCACCAAGGTGACCTGGAGCGGCGGCAAGATCGAGTCCGGCTACTTCCAGAAGTTCCCGCTCTCCGTCGGCCCGCTGCCCACCGACACCGACAAGCTCGTCTTCAAGGCCGTCCAGACGTACAGCAACGGTGAGACCGTCCGCTGGATCGAGGAGCAGAAGCAGGGCGCCGAGGAGCCGGCGAACCCGGCGCCGGTGCTCACGCTCTCCGCCGCCTCCGCCGACCACCACGGCGGTGCCGCGCCCGCGTCCGACGACAAGAAGGACGACATGGCCGGGCACGACGACAAGAAGGCGGAGGCCTCCTCGGACGCCTCGGACTCCAAGGACAGCGACAACACCGCGCGCGCCCTGGGCATCGTGGGCATCGCCATCGGCGTGCTCGGGGTGGCCTTCGCCGCGTTCGCGGTGCGCCGCCGGGCCGCGTAATCCCGCCAAGCCCCTCCCTGCGACCGGAAACTCTCCCCATGCGCACCAAGTACGTGCCGTCCGCCATCGCGTTCGCGGTGGCGGCGGCGCTCACCCTGACCGCGTGCGGCGGCAGCGACGACAAGGCCACGAGCCCCGTCACCGATGTCTCCGCCAACACCAGCAAGAAGGCCGGCACCGTGCTCGACCGGCCGTTCACCAAGCCGGACTTCGTCCTGACCGACACCCAGGGCGAGAAGTTCGACTTCCGGGAGCGGACCAAGGGCAGGCCGACCCTCATCTACTTCGGCTACACCCACTGCCCCGACGTGTGCCCGCTGACGATGAGCAACATCGCCATCGCCAAGAAGCGCCTGCCCAAGGCCGACCAGGACAAGCTCCAGGTCGTCTTCGTCACCACCGACCCCGAGCGGGACACCCCCGACTCCCTCGGTAAGTGGCTGAAGGCGCAGGACCCGTCGTTCATCGGTCTGACCGGTGACTTCCCGACCATCCAGGCCGGGGCCCGCTCGATCGGCATCGGTATCGAACCGGCGACGAAGGACGAGAACGGCAAGCCCGTGTCCATGCACGGCGCCCAGGTCATCGCCTTCTCGCCGAAGACCGACCAGGGGTACGTCCTGTACGGCGACACCACCACCGCCGAGGACTACACCAAGGACCTGCCGAAGATCATTCTTGGAGAGAACCCGTGAACCGCCGCACCACCCTCGCCATCGCGACAGCCCTCACCGCGGGGCTCGCGCTGGCGGGCTGCTCCTCCGACAGCTCCGACGCCGGATCGGAGCTGAAGATCGGCCAGGCGTTCATGCCGGAGCCGGTGAACACGGACATGGCCGGCGGCTTCCTCGTCGTGAAGAACGAGGGCAAGGCGGCCGACAAGCTCACCAAGGTCACCAGTTCCCTCGCCGACGACATCACGATCCACGAGACGAAGAACCAGAAGATGCGGGAGGTGAAGTCCTTCGACGTCCCCGCGGGCGGCGAGCTGGACCTCGAACGCGGTGGCAGCCACATCATGTTCATGGGTCTGAAGAAGAAGCCGAAGCAGGGCGAGAAGGTCTCCATCGAGCTGCACTTCGAGAAGGCCGGCCCGGTCAAGGTCGAACTGCCGGTCAAGGAACCCACCTACAACCCGAAGCACCACTGAGGGATGAGGGACTGAACAGACGATGACGGCCACCGCCCCACGCTTCGGAACCGCCCTGGCCCGGCTGCTGCTCGTCGCGGCCGCCCTGCTCGGCGCGGTGTTCGCGACCGCGGCCCCCGCCTCGGCGCACGCCGCGGTCACCGCGACCAACCCGAAGGACGGGTCGGTGGTCGCCACCGCCCCCGAGGACGTCGACATCACGTTCTCCGAGCAGGTCGCCATGGACGACAAGTCCATCCGGGTCCTCGACCCGAACGGCAAGCGCGCCGACACCGGTGAACTGCTCAACCTGTGCAGCGGCTCCGTCGTGAAGTACGGAGTGAACCTGCGCGAAGGGCTGCCCAAGGGCACCTACACCGTGGCCTGGCAGGCGGTCTCGGCCGACAGCCACCCGGTCGCGGGCGCCTTCACGTTCTCCATCGGCGCGCCGTCCAGGACCACCGTCTCGCTGTCCTCCCCGGACGTCGGCGGCGGCCTGGTCGGCGCGCTGTACGACACCATGCGCTATGCCGCGTACGCCGGCTTCATCCTCTTCACCGGCGGCGGCGCCTTCGTCCTCGCCTGCTGGCAGCGCGGCGCCTCGGTGCGCCCGGTGCAGCGCCTCGTCGTCGGCGGCTGGCTGACGATGACCGCGGCCACCATCGCGCTGCTGCTCCTGCGCACCCCCTACACCGGCTCCGGGCAGCTCGGGGACGCCTTCGACCTCGACGGGCTCAAGGCGGTCCTGCAGACCAAGTCGGGCGCCGCGCTCAGCTCCCGGCTGCTGCTGCTCAGCGCCGCCGCCCTCTTCATCTCCGTACTCTTCGGGGCCTTCGCCAAGCGCGAGGACGAGGAGAAGAAGGACCTCACCTTCGGGCTCGCCGTCGGCGGCTTCGTGGTGGCCGCCGGCATCGCCGCCACCTGGGCGCTCGCCGAGCACGCCTCGACCGGCATCCAGACCTCGCTGGCGATGCCCGTCGCCGTGCTGCACCTGCTGTCCGTGGCGACCTGGCTGGGCGGCCTCGCGACCCTGCTGGTGGCGCTGCATCTGACGCCCGCGGTGGAGCGCACGGCCGTGCGGCGGTTCTCCCGGATCGCCTTCTGGAGCGTGACCGTGCTGGTCGCGACCGGCCTCTACCAGGCGTGGCGGCAGGTCGGCTCCTGGTCCGCGCTGACCGGGACCGGCTACGGCCAGTTGCTGCTCGTCAAGGGCGGGCTGATCGCCGTACTCCTGTCCGCGGCGTACGTCTCGCGGCGCTGGACCGGGCAGCTCACCGAGCACGCGGCCCCCGAGGCCGAGGCGGCCACGGTCGTCGAGGAGCTGGCCGGTTCCGCCGAGGAGCCCGAGCCGGTGACCGTGCCGGACGACGCCGCGCCGGCCGACCGCACGCGCGCCCAGCAGCTGGCCCGCCAGCGGGCGGCCATCACGGTCGCGCGCCGGAAGCGCATCCGCGACGCCGACCCGCAGCGCTCGGGGCTGCGGCGCTCGGTGCTCACCGAGGCCGCGGTCGCGGTGGCGGTGCTCGCCGTGGCGACGCTCCTGTCGTCGACCGAGCCGGGGCGTACCCAGGAGACGGCGGCCGCCGCCCAGGCGACGAGCCAGGTGGCCGTGCCGGACCGGCCGATCAGCATCCGCATCCCCTTCGACACCGGCGGCAAGAACGGCAAGGGCACGATCCGCCTCACCCTCGACCCGGGCCGCACCGGTGCCAACGAGCTGCATGTGTGGACGGACGACGCCGGGGCCAGGCCGCTGGACGCGGCCGAGCTGAAGGTCGCGTTCACCCTCACCGCGAAGGCGATCGGCCCGCTGCCCGTCGCGCCCGAGCGCGTCACCCGGGGACACTGGAGCGCGAGCGCGGTGCAGCTCCCGATGGCGGGCGACTGGAAGGTGTCCGTGACCGTGCGGACCTCCGACATCGACCAGGTCACCGTCGACAAGAACATCAAGATCGGCTGAGTACGGATCACATGACCGACCACATGACCGACCCCGTGTCGGACCAGATCAACGACCTCGCCCGCAGCGCCGACGCATCCGCCGTGATGACCCGGCGGCGTCTCCTCGGCACGGTGGGCGCGGCGGGTGCGGCCGGTGTCGCGCTGGGCGCGACGGGCGGCGCGCTCGTCCACGCCGCGGTCGCGTCGGACGGGCCGGGGGCCCCCGAGCTGTCCTCGGTCGGTACCGCCGAGGTCGCGTTTCACGTGAAACATCAAGCGGGGATCGCCACTCCGGTTCAGGCGTGCGGCCAGCTGATCGCCTTCGACCTCGCCCCCGGCGCCGGGCGCAAGGAGGCGGCGGCACTGCTGCGGCGCTGGTCGACGACGGCGAAGGCGCTGATGGCGGGCGAGCCGACGGGCGCGGACACGGCGATCGCGCTGGACGCCGGCCCCTCCTCGCTCACCGTCACGTTCGGCTTCGGCCGCACCTTCTTCGACCGTACGGGCCTGGTGGCACAGCGCCCGGCCGAGCTGGACCCGCTGCCGGACTTCTCCTCCGACCGGCTGGACGCCAAGCGCTCCAACGGCGATCTGTGGGTGCAGATCGGCGCGGACGACGCCCTGGTGGCCTTTCACGCGCTGCGCGCGCTCCAGAAGGACGCGGGGGCCGCGGCCCGGGTGCGCTGGCAGATGACCGGCTTCAACCGCACCCCCGGCGCCACGAAGAAGCCGATGACGGCCCGCAATCTGATGGGCCAGATCGACGGCACCGGCAATCCGAAGCCCTCCGACCCCGACTTCGAGAAACGGATCTTCGTCCCCGAAGGCGGGAACCCGGCCTGGATGGCGAACGGCAGTTACGCGGTGGTGCGCAGGATCAGGATGCTGCTCGACGACTGGGAGAAGGTGCCGCTCGCCCAGCAGGAGCAGGTGATCGGCCGCAGGAAGGCGGACGGCGCCCCTCTTTCGGGGGGTACCGAGACGACCCCGCTGCAGCTCGACAAGTTCGGCCCGGACGGCAAGCTCGTCATCCCGGACAACGCGCACGCCCGGATCTCCGCCCCCGAGCAGAACGGCGGCGCCGCGATGCTGCGGCGCGCCTTCTCCTACCACGACGGGATCTCGGCGGACGGCGTACCGGACGCGGGCCTGCTGTTCATCGCCTGGCAGGCCGATCCGCTGCGCGGCTTCGTACCCGTACAGCGCAAGCTCGACCGGGGCGACGCGCTGTCGGCGTTCATCCGGCACGAGGCGAGCGGCCTGTTCGCGGTGCCCGGCGGCCCGCGCGCGGGCGAGTACGTGGGCCAGCTGCTGCTGGAGTCCTGACCTCGGCACAGGGCCCTCGCCGGTGACGGCGGGCCATTAGGGTGACGGGTATGTCCGCCACGCGATACACCTATCTGGGTCCCGAAGGCACCTTCACCGAGGCCGCCCTGCGCACGCTGCCGGAGGCGGCGACCCGGGAGCTGGTGCCGATGGTGTCCGTGCCCGCCGCGCTGGACGCGGTACGCAACGGGGAGGCCGCCGCCGCGCTCGTGCCGATCGAGAACTCGGTGGAGGGCGGGGTCACCGCGACCCTGGACGAGCTGGCTTCCGGCGAGCCGCTGATGATCTACCGCGAGGTGCTGCTGCCGATCGCGTTCGCGCTGCTCGTGCGGCCGGGGACGAAACTGTCCGACATCAAGACGGTGACCGGGCACCCGGTGGCCCAGCCGCAGGTGCGCAACTGGCTGCGCGGGCACCTGCCCGAGGCGCTGTGGGAGTCGGCCGCGTCCAACGCGGACGGCGCCCGGCTGGTCCAGGAGGGCCGCTTCGACGCGGCGTTCGCGGGTGAGTTCGCGGCGGCGACGTACGGCCTGGAGCCGCTGGTCACCGAGATCCACGACGCGGAGAACGCCGAGACCCGGTTCGTCCTGGTGGGCCGCCCGGCCCGGCCCGCGGCGCCGACCGGGGCGGACAAGACGTCGGTGGTGATCTGGCTGGGCGACGACCGCCCTGGCGCGCTGCTCGAACTGCTCCAGGAGTTCGCGGTGCGCGGGGTCAACCTGATGCTCATCCAGTCCCGGCCGACCGGCGCTGGCATCGGCAACTACTGCTTCGCGGTGGATGCCGAGGGCCACATCTCCGACCGGCGCGTGGGCGAGGCGCTGATGGGGCTGAAGCGGATCTGTCCGAAGGTGCGCTTCCTCGGCTCGTACCCGCGCGCGGGCGTCACGGCGGACGAGACGCGGGCCCTGCGGCCGGGTACGTCGGACGCCGAGTTCGTGGCGGCGGCGGAGTGGCTGGCGCGCAGCCAGGACGGGCGGGCCTGAGCCCTGCCCGGCCGGTCCTACCTGCTGATTTTCACTGTCCACAAAGTTATCCACAGGCTTTCTTCTCGACCTGTGGGTAAGTCGACAACACAATCGGACAGAGTCGACAAATCCCTCTAGCGATGACGCATCCGTCCACAGAAGACCAGGGCGGGCGATGTCACCCCAATTCCATTGATCAACTCTTTAGGGCGAGCAATTCCCACCCGAAAGAGTGTGTGAGGAAGGGTTGAACCGGGAATCCTTGGGCGCACGCCCGGCCCGGGAGGAGACTTCGCCGCTGATCCACAGTGGCTCCCCACACCCTGTGGATAACTTTTCCGTCCCGCGTACCGCTGTGGACAAGTTCCTTGGGGTGCAAGGGAATCCGGTCAACCCAAGTCCGTAAAGAACCCCTTTCCAGGGAAAAGGGCAGGCTTTATTGACGGCGCAGCTGAATTTCTCCCCAGAATTCTCAATACGGTCAATTGGGGCAAACCGATGCGCGGGGCGGGCGTGGCGGGGATATCCGGTGGGGTGCCAGGGATCCGCACCGGTAGCCTTGAGGGGTGATTGACCTTCGCCTGCTCCGTGAGGACCCCGACCGTGTTCGCGCCTCCCAGCGCGCCCGTGGAGAGGACGTCGCGCTCGTCGACGCCCTGCTCTCAGCCGACGAGCGGCGCAGGTCGTCCGGCGTCCGCTTCGACGAGCTGCGCTCCGAGCAGAAGGCGCTCGGCAAGCTCATCCCCAAGGCCTCGCCCGATGAGCGCGCCGAACTCCTGCGGAAGGCCGAGCAGCTCAAGACCGACGTCCGGAGCGCCGAGGCCGAGCAGAACGAGGCGGACGAGGCGGCCAAGCAGCTCCTGCTCCAGCTGGGCAACATCGTCCACGAGGACGTGCCGGTCGGCGGCGAGGAGGACTTCGTCGTCCTGGAGACGCATGGCACCATCCGCGACTTCGCGGCCGAGGGCTTCACGCCCAAGGACCACCTGGAGCTCGGCGAGGCGCTCGGCGCCATCGACGTCGAGCGCGGCGCGAAGGTCTCCGGCTCGCGCTTCTACTACCTGACGGGCGTCGGCGCGCTCCTGGAGCTCGCCCTCGTCAACGCGGCGATCGCCCAGGCCACCGAGGCCGGCTTCATCCCGATGCTCACCCCGGCGCTGGTCCGCCCGCGCGCCATGGAGGGCACCGGCTTCCTCGGCCAGGCCGCGGAGAACGTGTACCACCTGGAGAAGGACGACTACTACCTGGTCGGCACCTCCGAGGTCCCGCTCGCCGCGTACCACATGGACGAGATCATCGACGCGGAGAAGCTGCCGCTGCGCTACGCGGGCTTCTCGCCGTGCTTCCGCCGCGAGGCCGGTACGTACGGCAAGGACACCCGGGGCATCTTCCGCGTCCACCAGTTCGACAAGGTCGAGATGTTCTCGTACGTCCACCCCGAGGACGCCCAGAACGAGCACAAGCGCCTCCTGGACTGGGAGAAGCAGTGGCTGACCGGCCTCGAACTGCCCTTCCAGGTGATCGACGTGGCCACCGGTGACCTCGGTGCCTCGGCCTCGCGCAAGTACGACTGCGAGGCGTGGATCCCCACCCAGGGCAAGTACCGCGAGCTGACCTCGGCCTCCAACTGCGACGGCTTCCAGGCCCGGCGCCTGTCGGTGCGCATGCGCGACACCAGCGACGGCAAGAACAAGGTCCAGCCGCTGGCCACGCTGAACGGCACGCTCTGCGCGGTGCCGCGCACGATCGTGGCGATCCTGGAGAATCACCAGCAGGCCGACGGCTCGGTGCGGGTCCCGGCCGTGCTCCGCCCGTACCTGGGCGGCCGCGAGGTGCTGGAGCCCCTCGCCAAGTGAGCACCGCCCCGGGAAAGCCCCTCCCGTACAAGCTGATCGCGACCGATCTGGACGGGACGCTGCTGCGCTCCGACGGGACGGTCTCCCGGCGCACCCGTGAGGCGCTCGCCGCGGCCACCGCGGCGGGCGCGGCCCACATCGTGGTGACCGGCCGAGCGGTGCCCTGGACCCGGCACATCCTGGACGACCTGGGCTACCAGGGCCTCGCGGTGTGCGGCCAGGGCGCGCAGGTCTACCACGCGGGCGAGCACCGGCTGCTCACCTCGGTGACGCTCGACCGCCAGCTGGCGGGGCTCGCGCTGTCGAAGATAGAGGCCGAGGTGGGCCCGCTGGCGCTGGCCGCGAGCCGGGACGGGCTCGACGGCGAGGTGCTGGTCGGCCCCGGCTACCGGGTCCAGGAGGGCCCGCTGCCGGTCGTCGCCTTCGACCGGATCGGCGAGTTGTGGTCGGCGCCGCTGAACAAGGTCTACATCCAGCACCCGCGGCTCGGCGACGACGAGCTGGCGCGGACCGCCCGCCAGGTGGTCGGCAGCCTGGTCGACGTGGTGATGGCGGGCGAGGGCGTGGTGGAGCTGCTTCCGCTGGGTCTGAGCAAGGCGACGGGCCTGTCGCTCGCGGCACGCCGGCTGGGCTGCCGCAAGACGGACACCATCGCCTTCGGCGACATGCCCAACGACATCCCGATGTTCGCCTGGGCCGAGCACGGGGTCGCCATGGCCAACGCCCACGACGAGCTGAAGGCCGTCGCGCACGAGATCACGGCGTCCAACGACGACGACGGGATCGCGGTGGTACTGGAGCAGTTGCTGGGCGCGTGAGCTCGCCGTCGCGACGCGCGGGCGCGGCTCGTGTGGGGCAGCTCGCCCGGAGGGGCTCGCGGAAGCAACTCGCTGAGGTAACGCGCAGAAGTAAGGGGCGTCCACCATGGGTGGACGCCCCTTACCGATCCCCGTACCCCAAGGTGACCCGCGCCGTAGCGCGCTCGAAGTGGTCGCCCTGGGGCCCTCAACCACTGTGCACCGCACGCCCGTTCGAAGCCACTGATTTACCTCGGGTCAGCGGCCAGCAGGCCAGTCCGATGGCCAGCGAGACCGCGTGGCCGATGTCCGTGTAGGTGCCCCCGGTCAGCAGCGGAACACCGAAGAACGCGACCACGCACGCGAGATAGAACCACCGCCACGGCCGCGGCAGCCGGTACACCAGCAGCCCGGCCGAGGCGGCGAGCCCGTAGCTGACCCCGATGTCCACGACGTGCACCATCCGCCTGGGCACCTCGTGGTTGCGGATGCTCCACAGCACCATCTGCTGGCTGATCAGCGTGGCGGCGACATGCGCGCCCGCGACCGCCGCCACCCACCGCAACGTACCGATCCAGCGCTCCACGGGCGCGTGCACGAGCTCGAAGAGGGCGAGGTACAGCAGGAACGAGGACGGGTTCTCAATCCAGAAGGCACTGGTGAACAGCGACTGGGCGGGGTGCCGGGTGAGCTCGTGGATGTTGCTGCTGTTGCGGTGCAGCAGATAGTGCCCGACGTCCCGGCTGGAGAGTTCGAGGACGACGCTGGTGATCGCGATGACCAGCAGCCAGATGTGCGTCCCCGGCGAGGAGCGCGCCCAGGCCCGCACCGGCCGGGCCGGCTCGGGAGGCCGTCGCGTGCCGGGACCGCGGAGCGTCGTCATCCCTCGATGATGGCCCGAACCGGCCCGAGAGGGCGCGACAGCGAGGCGGGTGGACGAACGGAGCGTCGCCCGGCCGGAGACCCACGGGGGCCCTGTCCGGCCGGGCGCCGCCCCGGACCCCCGCGTCCGGCGTGGCTCACTCCTCCCCGGCCAGCTTCAGCGTCCGCAGCTTCTGGCCCGCGTACCAGGTCGCCAGGACCGTGGCCGCGCTCAGCAGGACGACCGCGGCGGGCAGGCCCACGTCCGAGGTGATGAAGCCGTTCGTGCCGATCCGCTCCGCGAGGGCGAGCGACCACTGCTGGACGCTCAGGGTGCGCGCGCCCGGCACCAGATTGCCGAACAGGCTCTCCCAGACCAGCGCGTAGACCAGGCCGAAGACCACCGCGTGCCGGGTGACCGTGCCGAGCAGCAGGAAGACCGCCGCGTACGCGATCGAGGCGACCAGGGCCGCGACGGTGTAGGCGACGGCGATCTGCTGGCCGTTGCCGTTGAGGATCATTCCGGCGACGAAGGTGGGGACGGCCGAGAAGACCATGGTCACCGCGACCGCCACGATCAGCTTGGTGAAGATGATCGTCGGCCGTTTCACCGGCTTGGCCAGCAGATAGACGATCGAGCCGTCGTCGATCTCGGGCCCGATGGCTCCGGTGCCCGCGATGACGCCGATCAGCGGGACCATCGTGGCCAGCGCGAAGCCGCCCAGGAGGTTGGCCGCGACCTGGTCGTCGGCGCCGCTGAAGGACCGTACCGCCGCCGCGATGACGATCAGCAGCACCGGCAGCACGCAGAGGATGGCGGCCCGGCGGCGGCCGAGCAGGGCCCGGTAGGTGAGCCGGGCGACTGTGGGGTTGTACATGACGCTCACAGCTCCTTTCAGGCCGCTACGAGGTAGGAGAAGACGGATTCGAGCGACTCGTCGGACGGCGAGACCGTCAGCAGACGGATGCCGTGCGCCTGCGCGACCTGCGGGAGCAGCGTCGTGAACCGCCCGAAGTCGACCGCCTGGACGCGCAGCGCGCCCTCCTTGAGGTCCACCTCGATCCCGGCCGTCGAGGGGTCGGCGATCAGCGCGGCGGCGAGCGCGCGGTCGTCGCTGGAGCGGATGAGATAGCGGTGCGGCCGGTCGGTCATCAGCCGGCGGATCCTGCGGAAGTCGCCGCTCGCCGCGTGCCGTCCGGCCACGATCACCTCGATGTGCGCGGCGAGCTGCTCGACCTCTTCGAGGATGTGCGAGGAGAACAGGACCGTACGGCCCTCGGCGCCCATCCGCCGCAGCAGGTCCATCAGCTGCATGCGCTGGCGCGGGTCCATGCCGTTGAACGGCTCGTCGAGCAGCAGCACCGACGGGTCGTGGACCAGCGCGGACGCCATCTTCACGCGCTGGCGCATGCCCTTGCTGTACGTCTGGATCTTGCGGTCCTGCGCGTACTCCATCTCGACCGTGGCGAGCGCCCGCTGGGCCTCCTTCGCCCCGAGTCCGTGCAGTTCGGCGTTGGCGACGACGAACTCGCGGCCGGTCAGGAAGTCGTACATCGCCTCCCGCTCGGGGACGATGCCGATCCGCCGGTAGACCTCCTCGTTGCGCCAGATGGGGCGCCCGTCGAGCGTCACGCTTCCCGTCGAGGGGGCGAGGAAGCCGCCCATCATGTTGATGAGCGTGGACTTCCCGGCACCGTTGGGGCCGAGCAGTCCGGTCACGCCGGGGCCGATCGACATGGTGACGTCGTTGACGGCCACCACGTTGCCGAACCAGCGCGAGGTGTGGTCGATGTCGATGGTCGTCACAGTCCGACCTTCCGGTAGCGGCGCATCAGGACGGCGTACGAGCCGGCGATCAGCGCGAGGACGACGAGGAGATAGACCGCACCTGCCCCGGTGCCCGGTCCCTCACGCCCCGGGAAGGCCGAGGTCGCGCCGAGGAAGGCGGTCTGCACCCCGTCGATGAGCGTGATGGGGGAGAAGAGGCCGAACCACTTGATGGCCCCGGTGGACTGCTGGTCGAAGGCGACGCCCTGGACCGCGGAGACCGCCCCGTAGGTGATGGTCAGCACCGCGATGACGGCGGCGACGCCGAAGCCGCGGCGGGGGGTGAGCGCGGAGACCACCAGGCCGATGCCGGCGAACAGGAGCGAGAGCAGTGCCACGGAGACCAGTCCTTGGGCGAACCCCTTGGTCTGGTCCGCGAAGTCGAGTTTGGCGAGCAGCGCGCCCACGTAGAGCACGACGAGCGGTGCCGCCGTCAGGATGAACAGCGCCGAGGCCATCGCCGCGAACTTGGCGAGCACGTAGTCCACGCGCTCGATGGGGCGTGAGAAGTACAGCGGCACAGTGCGGAAGCGCAGGTCGCGCGAGACGGTCTGGGGTGCCTGCGCGGCGATGAACAGGCCGATGACGGCCTGCATCAGGATCGCGTTGCGGGTGTAGTCCACCGGCAGGTCGTTGGCCTTGGTGGCGACGGCGACCGCGACCATGATGGCCGCGGGCAGGCACATCACCGCGAAGAGCAACATCGGCAGCACCTTGGACTTGGCGCTGCGGCCCAGTCCGTACGCCCCGCGCAGCGACTGCGAGAAGAGCGAGCGCCGTGCGTACGCCCGGCCCAGCCGTGGGCCGTCGTAACCGCGGTAGCCGATGTTGTGGATCTGGGTCTGGGCCGTCCGGTTCTGGCCCGGCTGGTCTTGGCCCGGCCGGTTCTGGCCAGGCTGGTTCTGTGTCATCCGCGTCCCTGCGGTCTCAGCTGCCATGGCTGCCGCCTCCGTTCTGCTGTCCGGCGGCGGTCGTCGCCCGGGCGGCGGCGCGCTCGGGGGCCGGCTCCGTGGCCTGCGCCGGGGTCTTGAAGACCTCCGCGATGTGGTGGCGGCGCTGCTCCATCCGCACGAGCCCGAGGCCGAGCCCGGCGACGGTGTCGCGCACCACGTCGTACGTCTCCTCGCCCGCCGCCTCCACCAGCAGGATGTGTCCGGCGCCCGGCAGGCCCTCCTCCACGCCCGCGTGGAGGGTGACACCGGCCGCGGCGAGCGCAGCGCGCACGGCCTCGGTGCCGTCCGGGTGCGCGTCGGAGTCGGTGACCTCGACGGCGAGGGTGGTGGTGGTCTGGGTGAAGTCGCTGGTGGAGCTGGACCGCAGCAGTTTGCCGCCGTCGATGACCACCACGTGGTCGCAGGTGCGCTCCAGCTCACCCAGGAGGTGCGAGGTGACCAGGACGGAGATGCCGAAGTCGGTGTGGATGCGGCGGATCAGGCCGAGCATCTCGTCGCGGCCGACCGGGTCGAGCCCGTTGGTCGGCTCGTCCAGCAGGACCAGCTGGGGGTCGTGGACGAGCGCCTGCGCGAGTTTGACGCGCTGCTTCATCCCGGTCGAGTAGCCGCCGATGGGGCGGTACCGCTCCTCGTAGAGGCCGACGTGGCGCAGGGTGTCGGCGGTGCGCTCACGGGCGGCGGTCACCGGCAGCCCCGACATCCGCGCCATGTGCACGACGAATTCGGTCGCCGAGACGTCGGGCGGCAGACAGTCGTGCTCCGGCATGTAGCCGACGCGTTCGCGGATCGCCCCGCCGCTGGTGGCGACGTCGAGGCCGAGCACCGCGGCGGTGCCCTCCGTAGCCGGGGAGAGGCCGAGGAGGATCTTGATCAACGTCGACTTGCCGGCTCCGTTGGAACCCACCAGGCCGGTCACACCGGGTCCGATGTCCAGGGAGAGCCGGTCAAGCGCGGTCACCCGGGGGAACCGCTTGCTCAGGCTTTCGGTCGCGATCACATTCACACTTCGACGGTAGTGGCGCAGGCCACACCGATCGTCAGACCAGGCGGCTGGATCCATGTCCGACTCCAGAGGTACGCGCACCCGGGTGTCCCCTACGGAAGAGGGACGGGCATCAGGGGCTCGCCGACGAACGGGGGACGGAGTTGTCCACAACGCCTCCGTCGTCCACAGGCGGGGGCAGAAACCCTTGACGTAGCCGCCGGGCATTGTCACATTCATCAATGTCAAGTTACGCACGCGTACGGCGACAGGGGTGTGGGAGCGATGCCAACGGCGGTCAGAACGGAACCCGACGGGCGGCTCAGCGGGTTCAGGGAAGTGCAGCGGCTCGCCTATGAGTGCGCGGAGGCCGTCGCGGCCCAGCTCAAGCCGGGTGTCACCGAGCGCGAGGCGGCCCGGATGCAGCGGGAGTGGCTGCGCGAGCGCGGTGTACGGGACTGGTTCCACCTGCCGTTCGCCTGGTTCGGGGACCGCACGGCGTTCGTGAACTTCCGTGTCCCGCTCCAGTTCTTCCCCACCAACCGGAGGCTGGAGGCGGGGATGCCGTTCATCCTCGACATGGCCCCGGTCTACAAGGGCTTCACGGCCGACATCGGCTATTCGGGCTGTCTGGGCCTCAACCCCGTGCACGACCGGCTCCTCGCGGATCTGGAGGCGCATCGCGCGCTCATCCTGCGCGAGGTGCGCGAACGGCGGCCGCTGCGGGAGATCTACGAGGACGTGGACCGGCTCATGGTCCGCCAGGGCTACGCCAACCGCCACCGCGCCTATCCCTTCGGCGTGATCGCCCACAAGGTCGACCAGGTCAAGGAGCGCCGCTGGTCGCCGCACCTCTTCGGGTTCGGCACCCAGTCCCTCAAGGGCCTGGCGAGCGACGCGCTGCACGGCCACCGCGACGGCTGGTCGCCGCTGTGGAGCCCCTACAGGTTCTCCGACCACCCGCCCCGGCCGGGGCTGTGGGCGGTCGAGCCGCACCTGGGATTCCGGGGTACGGGCGCGAAGTTCGAGGAGATCCTGGTCGTCACCGACTCCAAGGACCCCGAACAGAGCGCGTTCTGGCTGGACGACGATCTGCCGCATGTGCGGCGCTGGGCCGAGGAGAAGGCGGCGTGAGCGTGGGAGAGCGGGCGGACAACGGCATGGAGGGCGCGCGCGAGCGCTGGGTGCGCACCGGAGGGATCGAGCTGTGCGTCGCCGAACTCGGCGACCCGGAGCAGCCGACCGTGGTGCTCGTCCACGGCTATCCGGACAGCAAGGAGGTGTGGTCGCAGGTCGCCGTCCGGCTGGCGGAGCGCTTCCACGTCGTGCTGTACGACGTACGGGGCCATGGCCGCTCGACCGCTCCGGTCCCACTGCGCGGCGGCTTCACCCTGGAGAAGCTCACCGACGACTTCCTGGCGGTCGCCGACGCGGTGAGCCCGGACCGGCCGGTGCACCTGGTCGGCCACGACTGGGGGTCCGTACAGGCGTGGGAGTTCGCCACGGTCAAGCGCACCGAGGGCAGGATCGCCTCCTTCACCTCGATGTCCGGCCCGTCCCTCGACCACTTCGGCCACTGGATCAAGCGCCGGATGACGCGGCCCACCCCGCGCCGGGTCGGCCAGCTCCTCGGCCAGGGCGCCAAGTCCTGGTACGTGTACATGCTGCACACGCCCGTGCTCCCGGAGCTCGCCTGGCGCGGCCCGCTCGGCAAGCGGTGGCCGGCGATCCTCGCACGGGTGGAGAAGGTCCCGACCGGCGACTACCCCACGGCCTCCCTGGCCCAGGACGCGGCGCACGGTGCATGGCTCTACCGGGACAACATCCGCGCCCGGCTGCGCCGCCCCCGCGCCGACGCGTACGCGCACGTGCCGGTGCAGCTGATCACCCCGACCGGCGACGCCTTTCTCTCCGAGCGGCTCTACGACGACCTGGAGCGGTGGGCGCCCCAGCTGGTCCGCCGCACGCTGCCCGCCAAGCACTGGGTCCCGCGGACCCGCCCCGACCGGCTGGCCGCCTGGATCACCGAGTTCGTCACCGCCAACGAGGACGGCGTCCCGGCCAAGGACGCCGTGGCCACCGGCCCGTACGCGGACCGCTTCGGCGGCCAGCTGGTCCTGGTCACCGGCGCCGCCAGCGGCATCGGCCGGGCCACCGCCTTCGCGTTCGCGGAGGCCGGGGCGCGGATCGTCGCCGTGGACCGCGACGCGGAGGGGGCGGCCCGGACCGCCGACCTGTCCCGGCTCATCGGCGCCCCCCAGGCCTGGGCCGAGACGGTCGACGTCAGCGACGAGCAGGCCATGGAGAAGCTCGCCGAGAAGGTCGCCGCCGAGTACGGCGTCGTCGACGTCCTGGTGAACAACGCCGGCATCGGCCTCTCCGGCTCGTTCTTCGACACCACCACCGAGGACTGGAAGAAGGTCCTCGACGTCAATCTGTGGGGCGTCATCCACGGCTGCCGGATCTTCGGCAAGCAGATGGCCGACCGCGGCCAGGGCGGCCACATCGTCAACACCGCCTCGGCCGCCGCCTTCCAGCCCTCCAAGGCGCTCCCCGCCTACTCCACCACCAAGGCGGCGGTGCTGATGCTCAGCGAGTGCCTGCGCGCCGAGCTCGCCGGCCAGGGCATCGGCGTCAGCGCCATCTGCCCCGGCTTCGTCAACACCAACATCACCTCCACCGCCCGCTTCGCCGGGGTCGACGAGACCGAGGAGAAGCGCCGCCAGAAGAAGTCCGCCCGGCTGTACGGCCTGCGCAACTACCCGCCGGAGAAGGTCGCCACGGCGATCCTGCGCGCGGTGGCGAAGAACCAGGCCGTGGTGCCGGTGACGCCCGAGGCCCGCGGCGCCCACCTCATGTCCCGCTTCGCGCCCCGCACCCTGCGGGCCATCGCCCGGCTGGAGCCCCCGCTGTGAGCACGGAGCACCTGGACGGCGCGAAGGAGCACTATGGGATCACCCCGCGACGGGTCTCGTTCGACTGGCACAAGACTCCCCTGCACTGGATACCGGACGAGCCCACCGCCACCCATGTCATCAACGTCCTGCATCTGCTCCTTCCGGCGGGCGAGCGGTGGTTCGTGAAGGTCTTCAAGGAAGCCCTTCCGCTGGTCACCGACCCGGTGCTGCTGAGGGACGTCAAGGGGTTCATGGGCCAGGAGGCCACTCACAGCGTCCAGCACGCCCATGTCCTGGACCACCTCGCCGAGCAGCGCCTCGACACCGGGGCCTACACCCGCCACGTCGACTTCCTCTTCGACGGGCTCCTCGGTGAGCGCCCTCCTTTCGGCGCGCCGATACCGGCCCGGGAGTGGCTGCGCTTCCGGCTCTCGCTGATCGCCGCCATCGAGCAGTTCACCGCGGTCCTGGGGGACTGGGTGCTGCACGCCGAGGCCCTGGACCGGGCCGGGTCGGACCCGGTCATGCTCGACCTGCTCCGCTGGCACGGCGCCGAGGAAGTCGAGCACCGCGCCGTCGCGTTCGACATGTACCAGCACTGCGGCGGCGAGGGCCTGTCCCGCTACGTCCGCCGGCTGGAGGGCATGGCGGTGGTCGCACCGGTGCTGCTCTGGCTGTGGGCGTGGGGCACCTCCTATCTGATCCGGCACGATCCCCAGCTGGCCGGTCGTCTTCGCTACTCGCTGCGCGAGCACAACCGGGCGGTACGGCGCGGACTGCTGCCCAGCTGGAAGGAGCTCGGCGCGGCCATACCCCGTTACTTCCGTCGGTCGTACCATCCCTCGCAGGAGGGCTCCCTGCGCAAGGCCGTCGAATATCTCGCGACCTCGCCGGCGGCCCGTGCGGCAGCGGGTGCGGTGGGCCGCGCCGCCCTGGGGTAGAGGGAGACGGTTTTGTCCGGGCAGCCAGCAACAGAGCCATCGGCGGCACGGGGCACGCCACCGGCACCGGGTGGGTCGACGGGACCGGGCGGGTCGCGGGGGCCAGGTACGGGCGGGTCGGGGGCGCCGGATACGGGCGGGTCGACGGGCCCGGGCGGGTCGACGGGCCCGGGCGGGTCGACGGGCCCGGGCGGGTCTACGGGGCCGGGTGCGGCCGGGGAGGTGCCCCGCGCCGCGGGGCCCACCTCCGTGCCGGTCCAGCAGTCCGCTCTGCACGCGCCGCAGCAAGCCGTGTCGCACCCCCTTCCCTCGTCCTGTGAGTACCGCATCGAGGACCTGGCCCATGCGAGCGGCGCCACGGTCCGCACGATCCGCGCCTACCAGGACCGCGGCCTGCTGCCCAGGCCCGAACGGCGCGGCCGTTCCAATGTGTACGGCGAGGCCCATCTGGCCCGGCTGCGCCAGATCGCCGATCTGCTCGACCGCGGTTACACCCTCGCCTCCATCAAGGAGCTTCTGGAGGCCTGGGACGCAGGCCGCGGCCTCGGCGGTGTCCTCGGCCTGGTCGCCGAGGTCAACGGCCCCTGGACCGACGAGGAGGCCGCCCGCATCTCCCGGGACGATCTCGACGCCACATTCGGCGGTGAACCCGATGACGAGGCCGTCGCGGAGGCGGTCGAGCTGGGCATCCTGGAGCGCATTCCCGGCAATGACCACGAGTTCCTGGTCCCCAGCCCTCAGGAGCTGGCGGTCGCCGCCGAGCTGCACGCCGCCGGAGTCCCCCTGGACGCCATCTCCGGGCATCTGCGGGAGCTGCGCGGCCAGGTGGAGCACATCGCGGCCCGTTTCCTCGACTTCACCACCGAGCACGTCTTCGCCCGCTATCTGGGCCACCGTCCGCCCACCGACGCGGATGCCGCGGAGGCCGCCGGTCTGGTGCGCCGGCTGCGCCCGCTCGCCCAGCAGACCGTGGACGCCGAACTGGCGCGGGCCATGCGCCTGTTCGCCACCCGGCACCTCCAGCTCCATCTCGGTGCCACGGACCCGGCAGTCCCGGCCGACCCCGATCCCGGGCCGGTCACCCTGCCCGCCCACACCGTCCGGGCCGTGCGGGCATTGGTCGGTCCGGAGAACGTCGCCGCGTTCATCGCCGCGGCGGCCGAACGAGAGGTTCAGTCCCGTACGTTGGACGCCCTCGCGGGCGCCCAGTTGTCCACAGAATAGTCACAAGCCCTGTGGATAACCGCACTTGTCTGTGGATCAAACCTCACTGACCGTCGTCATGACGTGATCGTGCTCACTTTGAGGGCCTGGGCGGCACGCCGGGCGCGCTCCGGGTACTTGGCGGTGAAGAGGGCGGGTATGGCGAACCCGGCAACCTGCACGGCTATCGCGGCGGCGCTCCCCAGCGACTCGGCGTGGACGAGCGCGAGCGCGACAGCGGTAACGGTGAAGGCGGCGGCCCATGCGGCGGTCAGCACCACGTTGACGCGGAGGAACACCGGGTTGTTCCACAGCTCGCGCGGCGCCTGCCGCTTGGCTATACCGGTGGTGAAGGGCCGCCGGACGGCCAGCGTCGCCCACGCGGTGAGAGCCAGCCACCCGGTGGCCAGCGCCCCGCCGTACTCCCGCAGGCCACTGTCCGGTGCCGCGAACGCCACGATGCCCAGCACCGCGAAGAAGGCGATGGTCGACTGTTCCAGGATCAGCGAGTCGGACGTCGCGCCGCGCTTGCGGTCGACGGAGAACAACCAGGCTCCCGCGACGAGGGCGGCGACCGCGCCCCACTGCCAGTGCTCGCTGCCGACGGCGGCGAAAACGATCCACGGGATGAATCCGCGCAGGTAGTTCATGGGAGTCCCCCTTCATCGGGCTTCCACCCGCTCCACATTCCAACTTCGACACGTCAAAGGTAGAGGTTCCTAAATTGACGTGTCAAGAGTGGAATGTAGAGTGGGGGCCATGAGTCTTCGTCACGCGGTCCTGGGGCTGCTGGCCGAACGTCCGGCCAGCGGCTACGACCTGATGAAACTGTTCGAGACCTCGCTCTCCCACGTCTGGTCGGCGACCCAGAGCCAGGTGTACGGCGAGCTGGGCAAGCTCGCCGACTCAGGGTTGGTCGAGGTGGCGGCCGAGGGCCCCAGGGGCCGCAAGGAGTACGCGATCACCGATCCGGGCCGGGCCGAGCTGCGTCACTGGCTCACCGAGACCGAGCCCTCCCGCAGCCGCCGCAGCGACTCCCTCCTGCGGGTCTTCTTCCTGGGCCTTCTCACCCCACTGGAGGCGAGGACGTACCTGCTGACCGAGGCCGAGCGCGCCTCCCGCCAGCGGGCCGGCCTGGAGGAGGCGGAGGCCTCGATCGAGTGGGACGACGACCCGCTCTCCGTTCACGGCCGCCTGGCCCTGGAGTACGGCAAGAGGCTCAGCGCGATGCACGAGGAGTGGGCCCGTTGGGCGGCGGAGCAGCTCAAGGCGTGACGGCGGGGCCGCCGTCACGCCGACGGGAAAGGCAGGCAGTAAAAGTCCGACGGGAAGCCGATGGGAAAAATTGGGGTGCCGGGGCGCTTCGCGCCCGGCACTCTGACGGCATGGCCGAAACACCGGACGACAGACGCACCGTGAAGGTGTCCAAGTACCTGTCGAAACACCTGCGCCACCAGCCCGAACGCCTCGGGCTCACCCTCGATCCGCACGGCTGGGTCGAGATCGACCTCCTGCTGCGGGCGGCGGCAGCGCACCACTTCCCCATCTCCCGCGCCGAGCTCGACCACGTGGTCGCCGTCAATGACAAGCGCCGCTTCGCGATCGAGGGCGACCGGATCCGGGCCAGTCAGGGCCACACGATCGCCGTCGACCTGGGCCTCCCGGCCGCCGAACCGCCCGCGTACCTCTACCACGGCACCGTCGCCCGCAGCCTGGACGCGATCCGGGCCGAAGGGCTGCGGCCGATGGCCCGCCACCACGTACATCTCTCCGCCGACCGCGAGACGGCGACCCGGGTCGGCGCCCGGCGCGGCCGTCCCGTCGTCCTGAGCGTCGACGCGGCGGCGATGCGGCGCGACGGCCACGTCTTCCACCTCAGCGCCAACGGGGTGTGGCTCACCGACGCCGTACCGCCCGCGTACCTGCGCCTTCCTGAGTGAACGTCTCCCCGGACGGCTCTGTCGTCACTCTGTCGTCAGAGCCGTACGCAAAGACGTGTCGACACGGTCTGGTGGAGGGACACGTCATGAGGGCGACGCGTCCTGAGGGCCCCGCCGCGAGGTACGTGCCGGGCTGCCCGGCGACGGAAACCGGCCGTGCCGGGCCCCTCGGCTGAGATGATCGACGGCATGGCACACCCGCGTCTTCCCAGCACCGAGAGCGCCGTCGCCGCGATCCACGAGGTCGCCCGCGCCCACCACCTCGCCGTGGAGGTCTCCCACGACATAGGCGCCGACCGGTCCTCGCGCCGCACATCGGCCGGGGCGTTCACCGTCCAGGACCCGGACGGCTCTCTTCCGCACGAGGCCTTCGTCGAGCTGGGCGGCTCACCCGCCGTCGCCGTGCAGCTCTTCGCGGAGGACGACGCGAAGATCACCGTCGACGGAGTCGAGTTCCACGACGTGCCGCGCGACGCCGTGCCCGCCTTCCTCCGGTCGGTCTACGGCGACCTGGCGTACGTCAAGGGCCGCTTCTTCCCGCCCGGGTGGTGGCTGGTGGTGCCGTTGCCCGGCGACGAGACGTACAAGGAACTGGTCCTCGGCGGCACGCTCTCGTCCTGGCTGAGCAGCCGCGTACGCGCCAAGAGCTGAGCCACCGGAAGCCCTGCGGGCACAGGAGCGGGAGACGATACGAGGGAGCGGCGCCAACGCCCCCGCCGTCGCCTCAGCGCAGTTGTGCCAGCCCCTCCATGGCGATCTGCTCGAACACCTTACGGTCCGCCGCGAAGACCGAGTCCGGGATCGGGGCGTGCAGGACGATCTCCGTCACGCCGAGCTCGAAGTGCCGGCCGGCGAAGTCCACAAAGGCGTCGAGCGACTCCAGCACCCGCCGGGGCTCCGGTGTGAAACCGGTGAGCAGGATCTTGTCCAGCTCGTCCACATCGCGGCCGATGGCGTCACAGGCCTCGCCGAGCTTCTTGATCTGGCCCCGGATCGCCTCCACCGACTGCTCGGGCGTGCCGGACTCGAAGAGCTTGGGGTCACCGGTGGTCACCCACGCCTGCCCGTGGCGCGCCGCCAGCTTCAGCCCGCGCGGGCCGGTCGCCGCCACGGCGAACGGCAGTCGCGGCCGCTGCACACAGCCGGGGATGTTGCGTGCCTCGACCGCCGCGTACACAGCGCCCTCGGATGTCACCGCTTCCTCGGTCAGCAGACGGTCGAGCAGCGGCACGAACTCGGCGAAACGGTCGGCCCGCTCGCGCGGCGTCCACGCCTGCTGGCCCAGAGCGGTGGCGTCGAAGCCGTTGCCACCGGCGCCGATCCCGAGCGTGATCCGGCCGTTCGAGACGTCGTCGAGGGTTATCAGGTCCTTGGCGAGGGTCACCGGATGCCGGAAGTTCGGCGAGGTGACCAGTGTGCCGAGCCGCATCCGCGTGGTGGCGGCGGCCGCGGCGGTCAGCGTGGGCACCGCGCCGAACCACGGGCCGTCGCGGAAGGTCCGCCAGGACAGGTGATCGTAGGTGTACGCGGTGTGGAAGCCCAGCTCCTCGGCGCGCAGCCACTCGTCGCGACCGCCGTCGTGCCAGCGGCGTACCGGAAGAATCACAGTGCTCAGACGCATGCCTACGACACTAACGGCTGGCTCTGACACTCCCGGCGTCCCGCAGGCGCCCCTTTGGTCACACACGCTCACCGGGTGGAGGCGGGGAGGGCCGCAGGCAGCGCCGAGGCAGCGCGTCGGCGGGCCTACAGGCCCGGCACAAGGGCCGCAGAGGAACGGCAGAGGGTGGGCGGAGAGCTCCGGGCCTTCCGACGTCTCCTGCGCCTCCTGCGCCCCGCACGCCCCAGAGCACCCACTCACATGTGCGCTCCCCCGCACGCCCGTGCACCCGTGTACAGGAGAATGGGATCTGTGACCTCAGCTATCGAGCCCGCCCGCGCCGGGCATGACGCCCCCGCCGTCCCCCGGCTCATCGCGACCGACCTGGACGGCACGCTGCTGCGCGACGACAAATCCGTCTCGGAGCGTACGGTCGCGGCGCTCGCGGCCGCCGAGGAGGCGGGCATCGAGGTCTTCTTCGTCACCGGCCGCCCGGTCCGCTGGATGGACGTCGTCAGCGATCATGTCCAGGGTCACGGCCTGGCCATCTGTGGCAACGGCGCCGTCGTGGTCGATCTGCACGACGGCATCGGGGAGCACCGGTTCGTCAAGGTCCGTCCGCTGGAGCGCGCGGCCGCCATGGAGGTCGTCGAGATCCTCCGCGCCGCCGTCCCCGGCACCTCCTTCGCCGTCGAGCAGACCGGCGGACTCCACCACGAGCTCGCCTACCCGCCGATGCTGATGAACGCCGCCGGCAGCATCGCGCCCGCCGAGGAACTGCTGGCCGACGACGCCGACACGGCCGCCGAGCCCATCCTGAAGCTGCTCGCCCACCACCCCGAGCTGCCGCCCGACGACTTCCTGGCCCTGGCCCGCAAGGCCGTCGGCGCGTGCGCCGAGATCACCCGTTCCAGCCCCACCGCACTTCTGGAGATCAGCGGCCCCGGCGTCTCCAAGGCCTCCACGCTCGAACTCTGCTGCGCCGAGCGCGGCATCCTCCCCTCCGAGGTTGTCGCCTTCGGTGACATGCCCAACGACGTCGAGATGCTCACCTGGGCGGGCACCTCGTACGCCATGGGCAACGCCCACCCCGACGTGGTGGCCGCTGCCTCCGGTCACACGGTCGCCAACAACGACGACGGTGTGGCGGTCGTCATCGAGCGGATCCTCGCCTCGCTCTGAGCGTCGCTGCCACGACCCGGACCGCCGGTGTCACGACCCGTCCGCCGGTGTCACGACCCGTCCGGATCCGGCTCGGCGGCGTTGCTGCCCAGGGGCACCCCGCGCTCGCTCAGCCAGCGCACCGGATCGACCGCCGAGCCCATCTCCGGAGTGAGCCGGATCTCGAAGTGCAGGTGAGGACCGGTCGAGTTGCCGGTGGTGCCGGCCTGGCCGATCCACTGTCCGGTGCTCACGCGCTCTCCCTGGTCCACCGCGGCCGCCGCCAGATGCGCGTACTGCGAGTAGTAGCCGCCGGGGTGCCCGATGACCACCTCGATCCCGAAGCCGCCGCCGCACGACACGGAGACGACCCGGCCCGCGCCGACGGCCCGTACCGGGGTACCGATGTCCACCGCGAAGTCCTGGCCCGTGTGCCGCTGGGCCCAGTGCTCGCCCGCGCTGTCGAAGCCCGCCGACAGCCGGTACGTCTCCACGGGGGCCGTCCACGCGCTCGTGGGGCGCGAGCCGGACGGCTCCTCCAGGCGTACCGCACCACGGCACTGACCCGCCGCGACGCTCCGGTCGGCCTCCCCCTGGAGCTCCCAGCGCGCCTCCTCCAGGCGCCCGGAGAGGGACTTCTTGATGTGTTCCAGCTGATCCCTGCGGTCCGCGAGGTCACGCCAGGCGTTCTGGGCCCGGCGCTGGGCGGACGTGAGCCGCCCTTCCGCGCGGCGCGCCTTCCCATACAGCCGGGTCACCGCCATGTCCGCCTGCCAGGCGAGCCGCTGACCTCGCATCAGCTCCTCCGGATCGTCGGCGAGCAACAGCTGTGCGGTGTAGGCGATGTCCCCGCCGGTGCGGTACTGCGCACGGGCCACCCGGCCCATGTCGTCGTGGAGCCGTACGAGATCACGCCGCCGGTCGGCGAGCAGCCGGTCGAGCCGCTCGGCCTTGGTCCGCTGCTCCTCCGCCGCGCGTCTGCCCTGCTCATACGCGGTGGTCACATGAGCGGCATCCAGAAAGAGCCGCGCCACCGTCGCGCTGGTACGGGGCACATCGGGCTCGTCGGCGGCCCTGGCGGCAGAGGTGAGCGGCCCGGCGAGCGCACACAGGACCAGCGCGAGAGCCCTGCACAGATGTCCGAGACGCATGTCCGGATCGTCGCGCGGCCGAGGTGTGTTTCACGTGAAACACACCTCTGGCCCGGGGACCGCTCCCCCCGACTGGCGTACAGACGCGACAAGGAAGCGGCTCTCAGCCCCTCGGTAGCGGAGGTGAGACGGACCTTGTCCCGCCCCTAGAGCGGCGCCTCCCACACCACTGTCGTCCCGCGACCGTCCTTCCCGGTGCCCGGTCCGTACGTACTGGACCCGCCCAGCGCTTCCGCCCGCCGCCGGAGGTTGCGCAGACCGCTGCGGCGGCCGTCCTCGGGGATGCCGACGCCGTTGTCCGCGACGGTGAGCCGCACGCCCGGACTCCCGTCCGGGAGCTGCACGGTGGCGTCCACGACGACCTCGATGGACGAGGCCTCGGCGTGACGGAAGGCGTTGGACAGCACCTCGCGCAGGGAGGCGATGAGGTTTTTGCCGGTCACCTCGCCGACGAGTGCGTCCACCGGGCCGACGAAGCGGTGCGCGGGCTTGAACCCGAGCGGCACCGCCGCCATGTTGATCTCCCGCAGGACCCGGGTACGCAGCCCGGACGGCACCTCAGCGGGTCCCTGCTGGAGCGCGAAGATCGCCGTGCGGATCTCCTGGATCGTCACGTCCAGCTCGTCGACGGCCTTGCCGACGCCGCGCTGCACCTCGGGGACGACCGACTTGCGCTGGGCGCCCTCCAGCATCATCCCGGTGGCGAACAGCCGTTGGATGACCAGGTCGTGGAGGTCCCGGGCGATCCGGTCGCGGTCCTCGTACACGGCGAGCCGCTCCCGGTCGCGCTGCGCCTCGGCCATCATCAGCGCGAGCGCCGCCTGCGAGGCGAACTGGGTCGCCAGTGTCCGTTCCACTTCGCTGAACGGGCGGCCTCCCCGTGCGCGCGGGGTGGCGAGCGCGCCCAGCACCCGGCCACCACTGTGCAGCGGAAGCATCATGCTCGGGCCGTACCGCTCGGCGAGCTTGGTGATCATCCGGTCGTCGGTCGCCGCGTCGTCCATGAAGACCGCCTCGCCCTCCAGGAGCGTGGCGACCACCGGACTCTCCGGTGGGATCACCACGCCGAGCACCGAGCCGGGGTCGTCGGTGGAGACCGCGACGATCTCCAGGCCGCCCTCCTCGGCGGGCAGCAGCACGATTCCGGCGGCGGAGTCCGCGAGGTGGCGGGCCTGCTCCGCGACGACCTCCAGGGCGTCGTCGGCGTCACCCCCCGAGAGCAGCGCGGTGGTGACGGCGACCGATCCGTCGATCCACCGCTCACGCTGCCGCGCCGCCTCGTACAGCCGGGCGTTGCCGATGGCGATCCCCGCCTCGGTGGCCAGCACCCGGACCATGTGCAGGTCGTAGTCGTTGAACTCGGCCCCGCCTCTCTTCTCGGCGAGGTACAGGTTCCCGAAGACCTCGCCCTGCACCTGGATGGGTACCCCGAGGAACGTCCGCATCGGCGGGTGGTGCGCGGGGAACCCGGCCGCGTGCGGGTGGGCGGAGAGGTCCTTGAGCCGCAGCGGCTCGGGGTGCTCGATCAGCCGGCCGAGCAGCCCCCGGTGGCCGTCCGGGCGCCGCCCGATGGCAGCGGCCTCCTCGAAGCCGACGCCGTACGTCACGAAGTCGGAGAGCCCCGTGCCGGTCTCGTCGACGACCCCGATCGCCGCGTACCTGGCGTCGGCCAGCTCGGCGGCGGTCTCGCAGATCCGGTCGAGGGTCGAGCGCAGTTCCAGGCCGGTACCGACGGAACGCATCGCCTCCAGCAATTGCGGTACGCGCGCGGTGAGCTCGGTGGACAGCCCCTGAAGGCTTCGGGTGGCCAGGGTCGCCGCCTCCAGTTCGTCGCCCTCGATGTCCTGGGTGGTGTCCTCGATGCCCCTGGCGTCCTGGCGGTCCTGGGAGTCCTTCGGATCCGGCACTGGCATGCCCTGAGCCTAGTTAGTCCCATTTCGCGAGGAAAGTCGAGTTGTCGGGCGGAGGCGTGGAGCCGTGAACGGAGTCAGGACGGTCGCGCCTGCTGAAGGAGGTCACCGGCGCGCTCGCGCTCCAGCATCCGCCGCAGCTCGCCGTCGACCAGGGCGAGTTCGTCGTACGCTCCCCGCTGCACGACCCGGCCCTCGGAGAGGACCACCACCTCGTCCACGGCGTCGAGGCCGCGCAGCCGGTGGGTGATCAGCACGGTCGTCCGGCCCTCCGTGGCCCGCAGCAGATCCGCCGTGAGCGCGTCGGCCGTCGCCAGGTCCAAATGCTCGGCCGGCTCGTCCAGGACGAGCACCGGGAAGTCGGCCAGAAGCGCACGGGCCAGCGCGAGCCGCTGACGCTGGCCGCCCGAGAGCCGGGCGCCGTGCTCCCCCACAAGTGTGTCGAGGCCATCGGGCAGGGAGTCCACCCAGTCGAGCAGCCGGGCCGCGGCCAGCGCGTCGCGCATCGCGTCCTCGTCCGCGCCGGTACGGGCGAGCCGCAGGTTCTCGCGTACGGAGCTGTCGAAGATGTGTGCGTCCTGCGCGCATAGTCCGACCAGCCGGCGGACATCGTCACCCGCGAGGGCCGAAGCGTCCGTTCCGCCGATCCGGTAGGTGCCCTCGCGCGCGTCCAGGAAGCGCAGCAGGACCTGGGCGAGCGTGGTCTTGCCGGACCCGGAGGTCCCGACGACGGCGACACGCCTGCCCGGGGTGAGCGTCAGTGTGAAGTCGCTCAGCGCGTCCCGGGTCTGTCCTTCGTAGCGGGCGGCCAGTCCCCGCACCTCCACGGGGAAGGGCGACGCGGGCGCGGGGGCCGGGTGTTCCGGCTCCCGTACCGGTACGGGAGCGTCCAGCACCTCGTACACCCGCTCCGCGCTCCGCCGCACCCGCCCGCGGGCCTGTACGGCGAGCGGCAACCCGCTGACGGCCTCGAAGGCGGCCAGCGGAACCAGGACCACGACGGCGAGCCGCACCCCGTCCAGCCGACCGGCGGCGACCGCGTGCACTCCGACGAGGGCGGCGGCCACCACGGTGAGTCCGCAGGTCAGCGCGGAGAGACCGCCGCCGAGCGCGGTGGCGGCAGCGGTCCTCGACGCGATCCGGGTGAGCACCGAGTCGGCGTCCTTCACCTCCCGGGTGCGGCGGCCGAGGACGCCGGCCACCGTCAACTCCCCCGTGCCGGTGAGCAGATCGGCCACCCGGGTGGCCAGCATGCCGCGCGCGGCGGCCAGTTGGCGCTCGGCGCGGCGTGCGCAGGCGCCGCTGACCACCGGTACGGCCACCCCGGCGACCAGCAGTCCGATCGCCAGTACCAGCCCGGCCTCGGGAAGCAGCCAGGCGGTGAATCCGGCACTGACCGCCGAGACCAGCACGGCCACGGCGGCGGGCAGCGCCCAGCGCAGCCAGTAGTCCTGCAGTTCGTCCACATCGGCCACCAGCCGGGACAGCAGATCGCCGCGCCGAGCCGAGCGCAGCCCCGCCGGGGCGATCCGCTCCAGCCCGCGGTAGACCGCGACGCGCACCTCCGCGAGCATCCGCAGGACGGCGTCGTGCGAGACCAGCCGCTCGGCGTACCGGACCACCGCACGACCGATGCCGAACGCCCGGGTCGCCGTCACGGCCACCATCAGATACAGCACCGGCGGCTGCTCGGAGGCGCGCGAGATGAGCCACCCGGACACGCCCATCAGGCCGACGGCCGACCCGAGAGCCAACGCGCCCAGCACCAGTGCCAGGGCCAGGCGCCCCCGCAGTCCCCCGGCGGCGGCGCGTACGCGCGCGAGCACGTCGTGGGAGGCGGCGGAGGCAGGGGCGGAAGCCTCGGCGGCCGGTTCGGGGACGTCGACGGGGGAGGCCGTGGCGACCGCGTCACGCCGTCCGCCCGTCGCATCCCCTGCCACCGCCCGGGCGCCTGTGCCGGGCCGCAGCTCCACCACATGGTCCGCGAGCGCGAGGAGGGCGGGGCGGTGGACCACCAGCAGCACGGTGCGGCCCGCCGACAGTCGCCGTACCGCGTCCACGATGCCCGCCTCGGTCGCGCCGTCCAGCGCGGCCGTGGGCTCGTCGAGCAGCAGCACCGGCCGGTCCGCGAGGAACGCCCTGGCCAGTGCCAGCCGCTGGCGCTGCCCGGCCGAGAGGCCCGCGCCGCCTTCCCCGAGCTCGGTGGCCAGACCTTCGGGCAGCGAGGTCACGAACTCCAGGGCTCCCGCGTCCCGCAGGGCGTCCCGTACCGCCGTGTCGTCCGCGTCCGGCCGGGCGACACGGACGTTCTCCGCGATCGTCCCCGCGAACAGATGCGGCCGCTGCGGCACCCAGGCGACCCGCTCGCGCCACTGCTCCAGAGAGAGCGCGCCCAGATCGGTGCCGGAGATCCGGATCCGCCCCTCGTCCGGCGCCACGAACCCCAGGATCGCGCCGAGGAGGGTCGACTTCCCGGCCCCGCTCGGCCCGGTCAGCGCCACCGTGCGGCCCGGCTCCACGGTCAGCGAGGCAGCCGCCAACGACGGCTCGACGCGGCCCTGGTGGCGGACCGTCACGCCGTCGACCTCGATCCGCACCGGCCCGGACGGCACCGCACCCGTCCCGCCCTCGGGCACCGGCGTCTCCAGGACCGCGAAGATCTCCTCCGCGGCCGACAGCCCCTCGGCCGCCGCGTGGTACTGCGCGCCCACCTGCCGCAGCGGCAGATACGCCTCGGGTGCGAGGACCAGGATCACCAGTCCGGTGTAGAGGTCCATGTCGCCATGGACCAGGCGCATACCGATGCCGACGGCCACCAGCGCCACCGAGAGCGTCGCCAGGAGTTCCAGGGCGAACGACGACAGGAACGCGAGCCGCAGGGTCTTCAGCGTGGCCAGGCGGTACTCGGAGGTGATCTTCCGGATCGACTCGGCCTGCGCCTTGGCCCGCCCGAACACCTTCAGCGTGGGCAGCCCGGCGACCACGTCCAGGAAGTGCCCCGACAGCCGGGAGAGAAGCTGCCACTGGCGGTCCGTCTGCGCCTGGGTCGCCCAGCCGATGAGCGCCATGAACAGCGGGATGAGCGGCAGGGTGACGACGATGGTCGCCGCCGACACCCAGTCCTCGGTGACGATCCTGGCAAGCACCGCCACGGGCACCACGACGGCAAGCCCCAACTGCGGCAGATAGCGCGAGAAGTAGTCGTCGAGCGCGTCCACCCCGCGCGTGGCGAGCGTGACCAGTGACCCGGTCCGCTGCCCGCCCAGCCACTCCGGACCCAGCCGTGCGGCTCGCTCCAGCAGCCTCCCCCGCAGCTCCGACTTGACCGCCGCGCTCGCCCGGTGGGCCGCGAGCTCGGTCAGCCAGGACACCAGCCCCCGTCCGGCCGCGACCGCTCCGAGCAGCAGCAGGGGCGTCCGCAACCCCCCGGCACCGAGCTCGTCCTGGAACGCCCCCACCACGATCTCGGCGATGAGCATCGCCTGGGCGATGACCAGCCCCGCGCCGATCAGGCCGAGAACGACCACGGCAGCGAGGAAGGCACGGGTGGCCCGGGCGTATCGGAACAGTCGTGGGTCGATCGGTTTCACGTGAAACATCCCCTCGCAGGGTCAGGGGGCCGGGGGAGGGGGTGTGTTTCACGTGAAACACACCCTCCGTAGGGGCGGTGTTTCACGTGAAACACCGCCTCCGGGCGGGCTCAGTGCGCGTCGGCGATGTGCTGGGTGCCGATCCGCTTGCGGAAGACCCAGTACGTCCAGCTCTGGTAGAGCAGCACCACCGGGGTCGCGATACCCGCGCACCAGGTCATGATCTTCAGCGTGTACGGGGTGGACGAGGCGTTGGAGACCGTGAGGTTCCACTCGTCGTGCAGCGAGGACGGCATGACGTTCGGGAAGAGCGACAGGAAGAGCATCGCGACGGCCGCCGCGATGGTGATGCCGGACAGGGCGAACGACCATCCTTCACGGCCGGCCTTGATCGCTGCGATCGCCCCGAGCAGGGCGAGGACCGCGATCACCATCGCGACCATGCTCTTGGCGTCACCGCGCGAGGCCTGCGTCCAGAGAAGGAAGGCGAGCGCCAGCACGGCGGTTACCAGTCCCAGCTTCAGTGCCAGCGCCCGCGACCGCTCGCGGATCTCTCCGACGGTCTTCAGGGAGGTGAAGACCGAGCCGTGGAAGGTGAACAGGAACAGTGTCACCAGCCCGCCGAGGATCGAGTACCCGTTGAGCAGGTCCCAGAAGGTGCCCACGTACTCCTTGTGGGCGTCGATCTTCACTCCGCGCACGATGTTGCCGAAGGCCACGCCCCACAGGAACGCCGGGATGAGCGAGGTCCAGAAGATGGCCTCCTCCCAGTTGCGCTGCCACTTCTCCTCGGGCCGCTTCGCCCGGTACTCGAAGCCCACACCGCGCACGATCAGGCACACGAGGATGATCAGCAGCGGCAGGTAGAAGCCCGAGAAGAGCGTGGCGTACCACTCGGGGAAGGCGGCGAAGGTCGCGCCGCCGGCGGTGAGCAGCCACACCTCGTTTCCGTCCCAGACCGGCCCGATCGTGTTGATCAGGACCCGCTTCTCGGGGCGGTCACGGGCCAGCAGCTTCGTGAGGACGCCGACTCCGAAGTCGAAGCCCTCCAGGAAGAAGTAGCCGGTCCACAGGACGGCGATGAGTACGAACCAGACGTCGTGGAGTTCCATGCCTCTGTCTCCTCAGCCTCAGTACGAGAAGGCCATCGGCCGGTCGGGGTCACGGTCGTCCCCGCCGATCCTGGTGGGCGGGTTCAGGTCGGACTCGGTGAGCTCGGGCGGTCCGGCCTTGACGTACTTCACGAGCAACCGCACCTCGATCACCGCGAGCACGGCGTAGAGCAGGGTGAAGACGATCATCGAGGTGAGGACCTCCCCCTGGGAGACACCGGGGGAGACCGCGTCCCTGGTGCGCAGCACGCCGTAGACCACCCAGGGCTGGCGGCCCATCTCGGTGAAGATCCAGCCCCAGGAGTTGGCGATCAGCGGGAAGCCGAGGGTCCAGATGGCGATGAACCAGTACCAGCCGGTCAGCCGGGTGCCGAGCGCCTTGTTCCGGAAGAGGACCAGGTGCGGGACCTCGTCGTCACCGGTCCGCAGCCCGGGTGCCAGCAGGAACTTCCTGCGGGTGAGCCAGAGGCCGAGAGCGCCGATGGTGAAGGACGCCATCCCGAAGCCGATCATCCAGCGGAAGCCCCAGAAGGTGACCGGGATGTTGGGCCGGTAGTCACCGGGGCCGTACTTCTGCTGCTCCTGCTTGTTCACGTCGTTGATGCCGGGGACGTAGGAGGAGAAGTTGTTGTCGGCGAGGAAGGAGAGCACGCCCGGGACCGAGATCTCGACGCTGTTGTGCCCCTTGGCCACGTCCCCGTAGGCGAATATCGAGAAGGGCGCCGACTTCTCGCCGTCCCAGAGCGCCTCGGCGGCGGCCATCTTCATGGGCTGCTGCTTGAACATGACCTTGCCGAGCTGGTCGCCGCTGACGGCTGTGAGCAGTCCGCCCACCACCAGCGTGACCAGGCCGAGCCGCAGCGAGGTGCGCATCACCGGGATGTGCTTCTTGCGGCGCAGGTGGATGGCGGAGATGCCGACCATGAATGCGCCGCCGGTGAGGAAGGCCGCGGTGAGCGTGTGGAAGACGACGACCAGGGTGGTGTCCTGCGTCAGCACCTGCCAGAAGTCGGTGAGCTCCGCGCGCCCGCTGGCCTTGTTGATCCTGTAGCCGACCGGGTGCTGCATCCAGGAGTTGGCCGCCAGGATGAAGTACGAGGAGAGGATGGTGCCGATTGAGACCATCCAGATGCAGGCGAGGTGGATCTTCTTCGGCAGCTTGTCCCAGCCGAAGATCCACAGCCCGATGAAGGTCGACTCGAAGAAGAAGGCGATGAGCGCCTCGAAGGCGAGGGGGGCGCCGAAGATGTCACCCACGAACCGCGAGTAGTCGGACCAGTTCATGCCGAACTGGAACTCCTGGACGATGCCGGTGACGACACCCATCGCGATGTTGATCAGGAAGAGCTTGCCCCAGAACTTCGTCGCCCTGAGGTACTTCTCGTTCTCGGTCCGCACCCACGCGGTCTGCAGCCCCGCGGTGAGCGCGGCGAGCGAGATCGTGAGCGGGACGAAGAGGAAGTGGTAGACGGTGGTGATGCCGAACTGCCATCGCGCCAGTGTTTCCGGCGCCAGAGCCAGATTCACAACGTCATCTCCTTACATCGCCGTGATCACAGCGGCGCTTTGCCCCTCTGATCCCACCGATTACGGGATGAAGCGGGACACGCTTGTGAACGCGTTCACATTCACAAGCATTATGTCGCACACGCGTCCGGGATCTTCAATCGGGGGTACCCCTGCGCGGGCGAGGCTCGCGGCGACGCCTGGTGAGACGCCTCTTCCCGGCGAATTCAACATCTTGTTGAATCTCAGCTCATGCGGATACGGATCTCATGGCCCGGCGGGCAGCTCACCGCCACCATCGACGAAACCCCCACGAGCGCGGCGCTCGCGGGGGCGCTCCCGCTCGTCTCCACCGCCAGGACCTGGGGTGAGGAGGTCTACTTCGAGACCCCGCTCTCCCCCGCGCTGGAGGCCGGCGCACGCGAGGTCGTCGAGCCGGGCACGGTCGCGTTCTGGACCGAGGGGGGCGCGCTGGCGCTGCCCTACGGCCCGACACCGGTCTCACGCGCTGACGAATGCCGTCTGGCGAACGCGTGCAACATCGTCGGTCGCGTCGACGGGGATCCCCGACTGCTCGCGACGGTCCGCACCGGCGACCGCATCCGCGTGGACCGCCTCCAGGACCCGGCCGGGGACCCGGAGGCCACGCGGACCTGATCCGGGGCTGACGGCGTCTGCGGCTCCCCGGCCGGAAGGGCGGGGCAGTCCTAGGACGCCTTGCGGAAGCCCTCGGCCACCTTCAGGAAAAGGTCGTTGGCCTCGGTCTCGCCGATCGTGACCCGCACGCCCTCGCCCGCGAACGGCCGGACCACCACGCCCGCCGCCTCACATGCCTGCGCGAACTCCACCGTCCGCTCGCCCAGGCGCAGCCAGACGAAGTTCGCCTGCGTCTCCGGCACGGTCCAGCCCTGGCCGACCAGACCCTCGTACACCCGGGCGCGCTCGCCGACCAGCGCGCCCACCCGGCCGAGCAGTTCGTCCTCGGCGCGCAGCGAGGCGACCGCGGCGTCCTGGGCGAGCTGGCTGACACCGAAGGGGACGGCCGTCTTGCGCAGCGCCGCGGCCACCGGCTCATGGGCGACGGCGAAGCCGATCCGCAGCCCGGCGAGCCCGTACGCCTTGGAGAAGGTGCGCAGCACCGCCACGTTCGGCCGGTCGCGGTAGATCTCCAGCCCGTCCGGCACCTCGACGTCGCGGACGAACTCCTTGTACGCCTCGTCCAGGACCACCAGCACGTCGGAGGGCACCCGGTCGAGGAATCGTTCCAGCTCCGCACGGCGGACCACGGTGCCGGTCGGGTTGTTCGGGTTGCAGACGAAGATCAGCCGAGTCCGGTCGGTGACCGCCTCGGCCATGGCGTCCAGATCGTGCACATCACCGGAGGTCAGCGGCACCTGTACGGACGTCGCTCCGCTGATCTGGGTGATGATCGGGTACGCCTCGAAGGAACGCCAGGCGTAGATGACCTCGTCCCCGGGGCCGGAGGTGGCCTGGAGCAGCTGCTGGGCGACCCCGACCGAGCCAGTGCCGGTGGCGAGGTGGGTGAGCGGCACGCCGAAGCGGTCCGCCAGCTCGTTCATCAGACCGGTGCACGCCATGTCGGGGTAGCGGTTGAAGCTCCCGGCGGCGGCGACGGCGCTCTCCATCACACCCGGCAGCGGCGGGTACGGGTTCTCGTTGGAGGACAGCTTGTACGCGACCGGACCGCCGGCGGCCGCGGGCCTGCCGGGCTTGTAGGTGGGGATGCCGTCCAGCTCGGCGCGCAGCTTGGGGCTCGTCTCGCTCACCGCAGGTCCTCCTCGACCAGTCCGTCCGTACGAATACTGCTCACCTTATGAGGATTCGGCGCCCCTGCGAAGAGCCGTGGGCATCCTCCGGGGGCGGGCGGCCGCGTCCGCCGGGCCCCGGGAAACGTCGGCACACGGCAGGGGGAGCGCTCCCTGTTGAAGCCGTGCGCCGGTGGCTCGCGCCGTGGCGCGCATCCCTCGTGCAGGTGAGTTGAGACCTCTTCGAAACATCGGGCATTCGCCAGCTGCCCACCGATCGATGACCGTCACCAGAACGCTACTGCCTCCAACTTCCTTGCGAACCAAGGCCATTAGCCGCTAATGACCATGCAGAAACGTGTCTGTCAACGCGTGCATATGCACCCGGGCCAACTGTCTCCCCTCGCCCTACTATCGGCTCGCCATGACAGCAGCAGGGAAGCACCAGGTGAGCCGGTCGACCGGTCGCCGGCTGGGGCGGGCGGGCATTCGGGACGTGGCCGCCGCCGCCGGTGTCTCCATCACGACCGTCTCCGACGCGCTCAACGGCAAGGGCCGGCTCCCCGACGCCACCCGCCGCCACGTCCGCGAGGTCGCAGACCGGCTGGGCTATCGCCCATCCGCAGCGGCCCGCACGCTCCGTACCGGAAAGTCGGGCCTCATCGGCCTGACCGTCACGACGTACGGGGATGAACCTTTCACCTTCACCGAGTTCGCCTATTTCGCCGAGATGGCGAGGGCAGCGACATCCGCCGCACTCGCGCGCGGGTACGCCCTCGTCATCCTCCCCGCCACCTCACGCCGCAGCCCCGCGGACGTCTGGTCGAACGTCGCTCTCGACGGCACCGTCGTGATCGACCCCTCCGACCAGGACCCCGTGGTCACCGAGCTGGTCCGCCAGGGCCTCCCGGTGGTCTCCGACGGCCGTCCGGCGGGTTCGCTGCCGGTGACCGCCTGGGTCGACAACGACCACGAGGCCGCCGTCCTCGAACTGCTCGACCATCTCGCCGACGCCGGCGCCCGCCGGATCGGCCTCCTCACCGGAACCACCACCGACACCTACACCCGGCTCTCCACCGAGGCGTATCTGAGCTGGTGCGAGCGGGTCGGGCAGGACCCCGTCTACGAGTCCTACCCCGCCCACGATCCGTGCGCGGGCGCCGTCGCGGCCGACCGGCTGCTCGCCCGCCCGGACCGTCCGGACGCCGTGTACGGACTGTTCGACCCCAACGGCACCGATCTGCTGGCGGCCGCCCGCAGATACGGACTGCGGGTGCCCGAGGACCTGCTGCTCGTCTGCTGCAGCGAGTCCACCGTGTACGCGACCACCGAACCGCCCATCACCACCCTCTCGCTCAAGCCGCGGCGCATCGGCACGGCCGTGGTCCAACTGCTCATCGACGCCATCGAAGGCATTGACCACGGTCACCCGATCGAGCAGGTGATACCGACCGAACTCATCGTCCGCACGTCGTCGCAGCGTCGGTCGCCGCGGACGACCGTCAGTCCCCCGCGCTCCCCCGTCGCGGAACCGCGCAGGGGACTCGGCCAGGATCCCAACGTGCCCGACAGGAGCCCCGACAGCGATGCCGACAAGGACTAGACCAACACATTGGGGACATAACCACCGGTGAACCAGGGCCGCGCCGGGATTCACCACCCCTGGTGCGTCACACAGCACGAGCCGCATTCCTATGATGGGCGCACGACACCACGGATCCCCGCCCGACCAGGGGGGTCCCACGGTGTACGGCGGCGCGACGGTGGTGGAGGGGTCGATGACTCAGGGGGCCGGTCAGGGACCCGAGCGGACGGAGACGTTGCGTGACTTCCGGGTGCCTCCGTACGCGCAGGCTCCCGCACAGTCCGCGCCGGTCCCCCCGCCGCCCCCACCTGTCGAGATGCCTCCGCCACCGCCGCAGCCCCCACACCCTCCCGTGACCGCGCACCCGGCGGAGGCGCCCGCGGAGATCCACCCGGGGAACGTCTTCCCGGACGACGAGCCTCCCGAGGGCTACACCCCGACGGCACGCGACCTCCCGGTGATCAACCGGGGGGACACCGTGCAGGTCCGGGTGGAGAGCGACCCCGCTCCGGCACCCCTGCCGGACGGCCTCGGCCCGCTCTTCGTCGTCGGCGACGTCCACGGCTACCTCGACGAACTCCTGGCCGCCCTGCGCGAACAGGGGCTGATCGACGTCGACGGCAACTGGGCCGCGGGCAACGCCCGCCTCTGGTTCCTCGGCGACTTCACCGACCGCGGTCCCGACGGCATCGGCGTCATCGACCTGGTGATGCGGCTGTCCGCCGAGGCCGCGGCCGCCGGCGGCTACTGCAAGGCCCTCATGGGCAACCACGAGCTGCTGCTGATCGGCGCCAAGCGCTTCGGTGACACCCCGGTCAACTCCGGGGCGGGCACCGCCACCTTCCAGGCCGCCTGGCTGCTCAACGGCGGTCAGAAGGCCGACATGGACCGCCTCCAGGACGTCCATCTGCAGTGGATGTCCCGCCTCGACGCGATCGAGGAGGAGGACGGGCATCTGCTGATGCACTCGGACACCACCGCGTATCTGGAGTACGGCGACTCCATCGAAGCCGTGAACGACACCGTGCACGCGCTGCTGACCCGCAACGACGCCGACGAATGCTGGGACCTGTTCCGCAAGTTCACCAAGCGCTTCGCCTTCCGGGACGACACCGGTCCGCAGGCCGCACGTGAGCTGCTCTCGGCCTACGGCGGCCGGCGCGTGGTCCACGGACACAGCCCGATTCCCTACCTCCTGGGCGAAGTGGGTACCGAAGACGGCGAGGAAGACTCCCGTCCGGTCGTGGAAGGTCCGCATGTGTACGCCGACGGTCTCGCCATCGCGATGGACGGCGGGGTGACCATGGCCGGAAAACTGCTGGTCGTGCGGTTGCCTCTGCATGACTGACGCCGTAATCGGGAAAACACCGGCTCGTGCGGTCGCAAGGTGATTTCGGAAACACCCTGTCACCCCGTGCCGTAACCGCTCTACCATCGGCTTATCCGTAGCAGGCTCTCCTCCGTTTCCGCCCGATTGCCCGTTCATCCGGCGGGCTTTCCGGCCCTACGGAGCATCGGGGGATGCACATGAACAGCGCTCCGCACCTGCTGACCGAGGACCGCCCGGAGTTCGAGCGGATCCTCGACGACGCACTGCGCACCGCGCCCGACCGGCCCGAGCTGGCCGGCGTAGGAGTACGGCTCAACATCGAGCAGTTGCGCACCATGGTGCTCAACGCCGGTGCTCTCGTCTCGGCTGCCGCGGCGGCCGAGTACGACCACTACGTCAGGGTGCGGGAGGAGCTGCGCACGCCCTCCACCCCGGCGCTCACCTCGGAACGCGGCTCGGTGATGACGCCTCCGGTGATCGACAGCCCGGATTCCACCTCGGGGGCGGGCGTCGGCGCGGTCGTCGCGGTGCTGGCACCGGTCCTCGCCGGAACCGCCGCCGCGATCTTCCTGCTGGTGGGGTACATCCTCAAGATGCTCGACCCGCAGCCCGCCTTCGCCGACACGTTACTGACCGCGGGCTGGTTCTTCGGTGCCCTCACCGCAGCCGCGATACTGGCCGCCGCAGTGAGCCTCCTGACCACCGCGATCCGCAACGGCGCCACCCAGGTCATCGCCGAGCCCGAGGAGGGCGAGGTAAGCGACGAGAGAGCCCAGGAGGTCTCCCGGGCTCGTGAGGCGTGGCGCCATGCCCTGGTGGAGCGGGGGATCTACCCGTTCCTGCGCGAGGCCCTGGCCGACCCCGGCGCCGGCCGGGGCGCGTCAAAGCGCCGTACACCGGGCCGGATACCCACGCTCGGGTACGGTCGGCCCGACTTCGACAGCCCGGGTGACCCGTCCACCGGGACCAGGCCCAGCTTCACCAGTCCGGACTTCACCAGCCCCGACTTCGGCGGCCCCGAACACCAGCCGGAGTAGGCGACTTCCGGGAGCCATGTTTCACGTGAAACGAACGGGGCTTAGCGGTCCCGCTCGTTTCACGTGAAACCACGACCGTGTACGAAATCCTGGCCACGCGGAGAACCGTAACGGCCCCGGGCCGCCCCGAGAGCCATGGCAGCACGGCAATCCCCGCGCATGTTTCACGTGAAACACCCGCTACCGGCCGGGTCCGTGTTTCACGTGAAACGTCAGCGCGGGTACATCACTCGGCGATCGGCAGATAGACGCGGTTGCCCGCCGCCGCGAACTCCGCGGACTTCTCCGCCATTCCGGCCTCGATGTCCCCCGCCGCCAGATCGCCACCGTGCTCGCGCCGGATGTCCTGCGAGATCTTCATCGAGCAGAACTTCGGCCCGCACATCGAGCAGAAGTGGGCGGTCTTCGCCGGCTCCGCGGGCAGCGTCTCGTCGTGGAACTCCCGGGCGGTGTCCGGGTCGAGGGCCAGGTTGAACTGGTCCTCCCAGCGGAACTCGAAGCGGGCGTCGGAGAGCGCGTCGTCCCAGTCCTGCGCACCCGGGTGCCCCTTGGCGAGGTCGGCCGCGTGTGCCGCGATCTTGTAGGTGATGACGCCCGTCTTGACGTCGTCCCGGTTCGGCAGGCCCAGGTGCTCCTTGGGCGTGACGTAGCAGAGCATCGCGGTGCCCCACCAGGCGATCATCGCGGCGCCGATGCCGGAGGTGATGTGGTCGTACGCGGGAGCGACATCGGTGGTCAGCGGGCCGAGCGTGTAGAACGGCGCCTCTTCGCAGATCTCCTGCTGGAGGTCGATGTTCTCCTTGATCTTGTGCATCGGGACATGACCCGGGCCCTCGATCATCGTCTGGACGTTGTGGCGCTTGGCGATGGTGTTGAGCTCACCGAGCGTGCGCAGCTCGGCGAACTGCGCCTCGTCGTTGGCGTCCGCGATGGAGCCCGGACGCAGACCGTCGCCCAGGGAGTACGTGACGTCGTAGGCCGCGAGGATCTCGCAGAGCTCCTCGAAGTTTTCGTACAGGAACGACTCCTTGTGGTGCGCCAGGCACCACGCCGCCATGATCGAGCCGCCGCGCGAGACGATGCCGGTCTTGCGGCGGGCGGTGAGCGGCACGTACCGCAGGAGCACGCCCGCGTGGACCGTCATGTAGTCGACGCCCTGCTCGGCCTGCTCGATGACCGTGTCCTTGTAGATCTCCCAGGTCAGCTCCTCGGCGCGGCCGTCGACCTTCTCCAGCGCCTGATAGAGCGGCACCGTGCCGATCGGGACCGGGGAGTTGCGCAGCACCCACTCGCGGGTGGTGTGGATGTTGCGACCGGTGGAGAGGTCCATGACCGTGTCGGCGCCCCAGCGGGTGGCCCAGGTCATCTTGTCCACCTCCTCCTCGATGGAGGAGGTGACGGCGGAGTTGCCGATGTTGGCGTTGACCTTCACCAGGAACCGCTTGCCGATGATCATCGGCTCGATCTCGGGGTGGTTGACGTTGGCGGGGAGCACCGCCCGTCCGGCCGCGATCTCCTCGCGGACGACCTCGGGGGAGACGTTCTCGCGGATCGCGACGTACTCCATCTCCGGGGTGATCTCGCCCCGGCGGGCGTAGGCGAGCTGGGTGACGGCCTGGCCGCCGCGACCCCGGCGCGGCTGGCGCGGGCGGCCCGGGAACACCGCGTCGAGGTTCTTCAGTCCGCCGCGCGGGGAGGTGTGCTTGAGGCCGTCGTCCTCGGGGCGGACGGGTCGGCCCGCGTACTCCTCGGTGTCACCGCGCGCGATGATCCAGTTCTCCCGCAGAGGGGCGAGGCCGCGGCGGACGTCCGTCTCGATGTTCGGATCGGTGTACGGCCCGGACGTGTCGTACAGCGTGACGTCCTTGCCGTTGGTGAGGTGCACCTGGCGCACCGGCACGCGGAGGTCGGGGCGCGAGCCCTCGACGTACCCCTTGTGCCAGCCGATGGACTTCCCGGCCTCGTTCTGGTTCGAGGCAGGCGTGCGTGCGTCCTGAATGGTCATGAGACCTACTCCCTACGCCGGCATTACCCGGTAACAGGTTCGGCGGTCGGCGCAGCCGCTTCCGTACGGTTCGTACGGCTTTCAGCGCCCTCTCAGCCCGGTGCTCCGAGCTCCCGCGTGTGCAAAGGTGCCACCACGCTAGCGTCATCCCCAGCGCGCTGAACAGAGGGGCCCCGCCGTTGTTGCGATGATCGGGCGGTGACGTCAGCACAGCAGCACCCCGAAGGCTCCCACGGACACCCGCCCGGCCAGGGCCATGGGCACACGCACAGCCACGGTCCCGCGACGCCCGTCTCCCGGCATCTGCGCAAGGTGATCGCCGCCGTGCTGATCCCTTTCTCCATCGCGGTGCTCGTCGGCCTGGCGGTGCTGTGGCCGGGCGGCACCCCGGCCCATCAGCGCACCGGCGTCGGCTTCGACCGCCAGACACAACAGGCCAGGGTCGTCGCCCTCCAGAAGCTCGACTGCAAGTCCGTCAACGCCGCTCAGGCCCCACCGGCCGCCGACACCTCGCTCTCCGGCGGCGGGCAGGCCCGACGGGGCCAGTGCGCCAAGGCGACCATCGAGGTGACCAGCGGCAAGGAGAAGGGCCGCACCTTCACCGAGATCGTCCAGCCGGACGCCCCGCGCCAACTCCACAAGGGGCAGGGCGTGATCGTCGCGTACGCCCCCGACGCCCCGCACGACCTGCAGTACTCGGTGACCGACGTCAACCGGCGGCTCCCGATGGCGCTGCTGGCGGGCATCTTCGCGCTCGTCGTGGTGGTCGTCGGCCGGCTGCGCGGGGTGATGGCGCTCGTCGCGCTGATCGTCTCCTTCGCCGTGCTGACGCTGTTCATCCTCCCGGCGATCCTCCAGGGCTCCAATCCGCTGCTGGTCGCGGTGGTCGGGTCGAGCGCGATCATGCTGATCGCGCTGTACATGTGCCACGGCCTCTCGGCGCGTACCTCGGTCGCGGTGCTCGGCACGCTGGTCTCGCTCGTCCTTATCGGGCTGCTGGGGTCGCTCTTCATCGGCTGGGCCTCGCTGACGGGCAACACCGATGACAACACCGGTCTGATCCATGGCCTCTACCCGGACATCGACATGTCGGGTCTGCTCCTGGCCGGCGTGATCATCGGCTCGCTCGGGGTGCTCGACGACGTGACGGTCACCCAGACGTCGGCGGTGTGGGAGCTGCACGAGGCGAACCCGGGAATGGGCCCGCGCGGGCTGTACCGGGCCGCGATCCGGATCGGCCGCGACCACATCGCGTCGGTGGTCAACACCCTGGTCCTGGCGTACGCGGGCGCGGCGCTGCCGTTGCTGCTGCTGTTCTCGATCGCGCAGAGCAGCGTCGGGACGGTGGCCAACAGCGAACTGGTGGCCGAGGAGATCGTCCGGACGCTGGTGGGCTCGATCGGTCTGGTGGCGTCGGTGCCGGTGACGACCGCCCTCGCGGCGCTGGTGGTCTCCGCCGACCGCCCGGCCGCGACGACCCGTGGGCCGGGGCGGGGCGGCGGCCGGGGACGGCGACGCAAGAAGTAGGTCCCGGGCCTCGGGGGCGGAGAACCGGCGCCGGAGCCCGGAACCAGGTGCGCGGGCCTCAGCCCGCGTTCTGCTCCTCCGCAAGGATCCGCCCCAGCGCCTCGTCCAGATGTCCGTCGAAGTCGCCGATCGCGCGCTCCTGGCCGAGCGGGACGAGCTTGTCGGTGCGGTCGAGGAAGGCCACCAGCGGACCGGCCCCGGCCCGGAAGCTGGCCCGTTCGGCGCCCACCTGGAGGCGGATGTGGACGTCGCGGAGCTCTTCGGCGTCCGCCGGGGCGATGTGCACATCGCCGTCGCCGGTGGGGCTGTTGATGCCGTCGAGCAGGAGTTCCCGCCCGAACGTCCATGTCACGGGTTCGTCGCCGGGGAGGTGGAAGGTCATACGGACCGCGTACGGATCGTCGGCACGGTAGGTGAGCTCCACCGGGATCCTGAAGGAGAGCTCCTCGGAGACGAGGAAGCTCATCATGACCTCTGCCAGGACCTCACGCATCGTCTACCCCGCTGTAGCTGAAATGGCCAGTAATGATCCATCCTGGCCCTCTTCACGCCATCGTGCTGGAAGCACTGCCAGATCACAAGGAGTGATTTTTCAGATACTGATAGAGAACGCGAGGGAGCCGAGCAGGCGCCCCACTTCGCCACGGAGCTGCTCAATGGCCGGAATAAGGCGTTCTTGCTGGTCAAGCGGGAGGGAGATGGCCATGGTCGCGGCCCAGGACCCCGCTGTGACGGGGATGGCGGCACAGACTGTGCCGAGGGCATACTCCTGTCTTTCGACCATGGGTTGCCTACGCTCCGTAGCCGCCAGACGGTCGAGAAGGGCACGTCGGTCCCGTACGGAGTAGGGCGTGATCGAGCGGACGGGGTGCCGGTCCAGGTGGTCCTCGCGGGCCCTCTCGTCCAGCTGGCTGAGCAGGCACTGGCCAATGGCGTGCGCGTGGCCCGTCTCCCGGAAGTCGGCCCACTCCTCCACGGCCGGGGCCGACGGCGTGTCGGCCACTCCGGCGATCTCGATCTCACCCTCGCGGTAGACCGCGAAGTACACCGGGACCCCGATGGCGTCCCGCCACTCCGCGAGGGAGCGGCTGATCTTGGTGCGACGATTCTGCTGGGCTCCACCGCTCGCCAGCCGCTCGGCTGCCTCTCCGAGGACGAACACACCGTTCTCCCGGCGCAGGTAGCCCTCGTGGGTAAGGGTGCGCAGCAGGTGGTACGCGGTGGGAAGCGGCATCCCGGCCTCCCGGGCCAGCTGTTTGGCGGGAGCGCCGTCCGCATGGGCTCCCACGGCCTCCAGCAGGCGCAGCGCCCGCTGGACCGAACCGATCAGGGTAGGGACACCGGCGTTCGCAGCCGTGGCCACAGGTCACCCCCAGGCGTGCTGACGGGCAAGGAGCCCGCCCGAGGCAGCAGAGGTTTTCACCTTAACGGCCGCCTTCGGCGCCATGAGAGCTTTGGCCTCCACGTCCCTCAGCCGGGCTAATCCCGGGCCTTTCCGTACGAGTGCTGTGCCGTCGGTGCTCTGCCGTCGCGGGGCCGCATCCGTACGACAACGCGCGCCGGTTTCTACCAGTCGCCGCGCGAGGACGTGGAGGACATGAACCGCCGCACGACGTAGATGAGGCCGCCGACCAGGGCCACGAAGACCAGCACCTTGAAGAGCAGTGAGAAAAGGAAGCCGACCACGCTGGCGATCAGACCGCCGAACACGACCAGGGCGATGACGGGCACGGCCACCCACTTCACCCACCAGGGCATCCCCGCGAATATCTCCCGTGCCGCCATCGTCCTTACCTCTTCCGCTCGTGAATCGCCTGGAGTCTCGGGCCGCTGCCGTCGACACCCTCGATGCTAGGGGCGCGGGGGTGTCGAACGGGGCGGTCGCAGCCCTTGCTCTCCCCTGACCGGACCCCTAGGGAGACCCAGGGTCCGCCCTCAGCTCTCAGGCGGAGAGAACACGACCAGAACCCGCAGGTCCTCGGCGATGTGGTGGAAGCGGTGGGCGACTCCGGCCGGCACGTAGACGACGCTGCCCCGCGCCACCTCGGTGGTCTCCAGGCCGACCGTGACGGACGCCCGGCCGCTCACCACGAAGTAGATCTCGTCCTGGGCGTGCGGCTTCTGCGGGTCGTGGTCGCCCGCGTCCAGCGCGTAGAGCCCTGCCGACATGTTCCTTTCCCGCAGAAACTGCAGGTACGCGCCGTCGTTCGCGGCGCGCTCCGCCTCGAGTTCGTCAAGCCGGAAATGCTTCATCGCCGTCCGCCCCTGCACTGGTACCGATCATGTCTGCCACGATCAGACACATGAAGAATTTCCTAGTCAAGACGCTCGCCAACGCGGCGGCTCTCGCCGTGGCCATCTGGCTGCTGCACGACATCACGCTCACCGGTGACAGCACAGGCAAGAAGGCCCTGACACTGATTCTGGTCGCGCTGCTCTTCGGGGTGGTGAACTTCGTCGTCAAGCCGGTGGTGAAGCTCCTCTCCTTCCCGCTGTTCATCCTCACGCTCGGCCTGATCACCTTTGTGATCAACGCCCTGATGCTGCTGCTCACCTCGTGGCTGGCCGGGAAACTCGACCTCACCTTCCACGTCGAGGGCTTCTGGACCGCCCTTCTGGGCGGCCTGATCATCTCGATCGTGTCCTGGGCCCTGAACATCGCCCTGCCCGACGACGAGGACTGAGGAGAGCGCGGATGACCTCCGGGGTGAACCCTTTCCAGGCGCCGGGGGACGGCACCAGAGCGGTGCGGGCCGGGCTCCCGGACCCGGTGGCGTACGAACCGTCGCTGCCGGGGCCGGTCTTCGCCGCCCACTTCCACCTGCCGGGCGAGGCGGTGGGCCCCTACACCTACGGCCGGGACACCAACCCGACATGGACCCATCTGGAGCGCGCCCTCGCGGAGCTGGAGTCCCCCGACGCGCCCGCCGAGGCGGTCGTCTTCGCCTCCGGCATGGCCGCGGTCTCGGCGGTGCTGCTCTCCCACGCGCGCGTGGGCGACGCCGTGGTCCTCCCCGACGACGGCTACCAGGCACTGCCGCTGGTGCGCGAGCAACTCACGGCGTACGGCGTCGAGGTGCGCAGCGCGCCGACCGCCGGTGACGCCCAGCTCGGTGTCCTGGACGGCGCGGCGCTGCTGTGGATCGAGACGCCCTCCAACCCGGGCCTGGACGTCTGCGACATCCGGCGCCTTGCGCGGGCCGCCCATGACACGGGCGCGCTGGTCGCGGTCGACAACACGCTGGCGACCCCGCTCGGTCAGCGCCCGCTGGAGCTCGGCGCGGACTTCGCGGTGGCCAGCGGCACCAAGGGCCTCACCGGCCACGGTGATCTGCTGCTCGGCTACGTGGTCTGCCGGGACCCCGAGCCGGCCGCGCGCGTCCGCAGATGGCGCAAGGTCGTGGGGGCGATCCCCGGCCCGATGGAGGCCTGGCTGGCGCACCGCTCGCTGGCCACGCTCCAGCTGCGCGCGGACCGGCAGTCGGCGAACGCGCTGGCCGTCGCCGAGGCGCTGCTCGACCGTCCCGAGGTGAGCGGGGTGCGCCACCCCGGGCTGCCGTCCGACCCCGCGCACCGGCAGGCGTCCGCGCAGATGCGCCGCTTCGGCTGTGTCGTCTCCTTCGACCTGCCCGACCGCGCCCACGCGGAGCGGTTCCTGGCGGCGCTGCGGCTGGTGGACGACGCCACGAGCTTCGGCGGGGTGCGCTCCACGGCCGAGCGGCGCGGGCGCTGGGGCGGTGACAGGGTCGCGGAGGGCTTCATCCGCTTCTCGGCCGGAGCCGAGGACACCGCGGACCTCGTGGCGGACGTGCGGCGGGCGCTGGACGAGGCCGCCGAGGCATGAGGCGGGCGGTCCGAGCCTCCCCCCTCGTGGTTCGGACCGCCCTCGGCTCCGGCACGCCAAGAACCTTGAGGACAAGGCTAGTTGACTCTGTGTCAGTGTCCAATCACGGTAGCGACAGAGACCTATCGACATATTTATAGTTGTGTCCGGCGGGGATGTCGTGAGGCGGTTCGGGACGGGAGGGCACGCATGGACCTCGCCCTGCTGCGGACGTTCGTCACGGTCCACCGCGCGGGCTCCTTCACCCGCGCCGCCGCCCTGCTCGGTCTCTCCCAACCGGCCGTGACCAGCCAGATCCGCACGCTGGAGAGGCAGTTGGGGCGCCCGCTGTTCCTGCGCCAGGCGCGCGGGGTGACACCGACGACGGTCGGCGACGAGCTGGCCCAGCGGGCAGCCCCGCATCTGGACGCACTGGTCGAGATAGCGGAGTCCGGCTCGTACGAGGAGTCGGGCGTACGCACCCTCCACCTCGCCGGGCCGCCCGAGTTCACCTCGCTGCGCGCACTGCCCACCCTGACCTCGCTCATCCCGCGCGGGATCGCCCTGCGGGCCTCCTTCGGCAACGCCGAGGAGACCCTGGAGGGCCTGGCCGCGGGCCACCACGACCTGGCCATCGCCACCGCCCGGCCACGGGGCCGGCTGCTCTGCGCGACCCCGCTCTGCGACGAGGAGCACGTCCTGGTCGCCGGGGTGCGCTGGGCCTCCCGGGTCGCGCCGGGGGCGCTGCGGCGCGGGGGCCCCGGCGTACTGGAGCACATTCCGGTGGTGGAGGTGCACGAGTCGCTCCCGTTCGTCTCGCGCTACTGGGCCGCGGTCTTCGACACCAAACCGGCCGCGGCGGGCACGGTGATCGCACCCGACCTGCGGGCGGTCATGGAGACGGTGACCGCCGGTGCCGGCCTGGCCGTACTCCCGCGCTATCTGTGCGAGGGGACGCTGGAGCGCGGGGAGCTCGTGGTCCTGCTCGACCCGCCCGTGCCACCGTTGCGGACCTACTTCCTGGCGGTGCGCACCGGCACGCTGGCGCTGCCGCACGTCGCGCGGGCGCAGGAGTGGCTGCTGCGCGCCGCGGTCGACTGGAGCTGAAGGAGTTTCGCGGGCGCCGCCACGGGCCACATTCCTCCCATGACCGTCCGACCCGTGGTCAAGCGCACCGCACGAGCCGTCCTGCTGGACGGCGACGACCTGATCCTGATCAAGCGCACCAAGCCCGGTATGGATCCCTACTGGCTCACCCCCGGCGGCGGCGTCGAGCCGGAGGACTCCACCGTCGTCGAGGCGCTGCACCGCGAGGTGCACGAGGAACTCGGCGCGAAGATCACCGATGTCGTGCCCTGTTTCGTCGACACCGTCGAGCACATCGGCGCCGACGGTGGCGCGACCGGTGTGAAGGTGCAGCACTTCTTCGTCTGTCGGCTCGAATCCATGGACGAATCCCTGCGGCACGGCCCCGAGGTGGAGGAGCCCTGCGGGGAGTACGAGATCGTACGGATCCCGTTCACCCGCGTCGGCATCGCCTCCGTCCACCTCGTACCGCTGTCCCTGCGGCACTACCTGGACGGCAACATCGAGGGCGTCCGCGCGATGCACGCGCCCGACCTGGGCTGAAACCCCGCCGGGCGCGGCCCGCCTCAGTGATTCGCCGCCACCAGCTCCTCGACGGAGTCGTGCCGGATGCGGTCCGAGGGGATCCCGATGTCCCGCAGCGTGGTCACTCCGCTGCGGATCATTCCCGGCGGCCCGGAGACATAGGCGTCGTACGAGGTCCACGGCCCGTACTCGCGCACCGCGTCCGGGAGCCGTCCGTCGAGTCCCCGGCCCGGGCCGCCCGAGACCACGGGCCGCACCGACAGCCAGGAGTGCGTCTGCTGGAGCCGCATCAGGGTGTCGATGTCATAGAGGTCGTGGTTGCTGCGGGCGCCGTAGAAGACCTCGACGGGGCGCCGCTCGCCGTACCGGGCGACGTCCTCGACCAGCGCCTTGATGGGCGCTATGCCGGTGCCGCCGCCGAGGCAGAGCAGGCCGTTGTCGGTGCTGTGGTCGACCACCATGGATCCGGCGGGCGGCCCCAGACGAAGGATGTCCCCGGGCCGGGCTCGATGGACCAGCGCGCCGGAGACCCAGCCCGCGGGCACCGCTTTGACGTGCAGCGACAGCAGCCCGTCGCTGCGGGGCGCGGAGGCCAGCGAGTAGTGCCGCCAGATCCGCGGCCACCAGGGCGTCTCCAGCGTCGTGTACTGCCCGGCCAGGAAGGGGTACGGCTGGTCGGGGCGCAGGGTGACCACCGCGATGTCCGGAGTCCGCAGATCGTGCGAGACGACCTCGGCGTACCACCAGGCCGGCTGGAGCTGTTCGTCCGCGTCCGCCGCGTCGATCATGATCTGTGACATCGTCGTGTACGCCCGTACCCAGGCGGCCTGGGCCGCCTCGTCCCAGGTGGTCCCGGCGTACCGGGACAGCGCCCCGATCAGCGCCTCTCCGACGGCCGGGTAATGCTCGGGCCGGGTGCCGTACTTGCGGTGGCCCCGGCCCAGCTGGCGAAGATATTCAGTGAGTGCCGCGGAGTTCTCCAGATGCTCGGCGGCCGTGAGCAGCGCGCCTTGAGCAACCGGTCCCGCTGAGCGTCCATCGCTGCCGGAAAGAGCGTGCGCAGCTCCGGGTCGCCTATGAAAAGCAGAGCATAGAAGTACGACGTGACCTTGTCCGCTAAGGGTGCGATCTCCGCGAGAGTGCGGCGTATCAGCACAGCGTCGGTCGACGTGTTGGTCGGAGCGTTCATCCCTGTGTCTCGCCTCGAACCTCTGGCCGCAGTTGCCGACGTCCGGGAGTTCCGTCACTCCCGTACCGGAGCATGTCAGCTTCGACGCGGGCGCGGGCACAAATAGCAGGAATACCGGGTATCCGAACCGGCATTCCCGTTAGGCTCGTGCGACCTGTGCCGGCGCGTAGGCCTCACGGAGGTCACCCCGGAGCAAGTGTGCGTGGCCCTTCCGGCGAGCCGGCGGTCGGCGTTGACGGCGACCGACACGGGCACCGCCGAGGCCCGTGCCCCGAGGCCCCGCCCCGGGGATCACGGGTGCCGAGGGGCGTCCGACGACTCGATGTTTCACGTGAAACCAGGCACTCGCTCCTGATCCCTGTTTCACGTGAAACATCCAGGACGAAGACTGACAGAGCGTGGCCTGAAGCAACGTGCTGTATACGCAAAACGGTGGACGGGGCATGGGTTCATCGGACAGCCTGATCTCCATGCCCTCACCGCTCGACGAGCTTCCGATCCGCCGCCTGACCATTGACGACCTCGTTTCCTGCGCCGATCTCTCCGAGGACCGAGGCTGGCCACGCGAGGAACACAAATGGGGCCTGCTGCTCACCGCGGGCACCGGGTACGGCCTCGACGACCCGGACGGCAAAGGGCTGGTCACCGCCTGTGTGGTCACCTCGTACGAGGATCTCGCCGCCATCGGAATGGTCCTGGTGGCCGAGAAGTACGCACGGCAGGGCGTGGGACGGCGGTTGATGCGCCATGTACTGGAGGAGCTGGGCGACCGGCCCGTGACGCTGCACGCCACGGCGTACGGACAACCGCTCTACGAACAGCTGGGCTTCGAGACCACCGGCCGCGTCGAGATGATCCGCGGCCACTTCCGCCCCTCGGGACCCGCCCCCACCGTGGCGACCCGCCCGGCGACGGCGGAGGACCTGCCCGCCATCCTCCGCCTGGACGCCGAGGTCTTCGGCCGCGACCGTACGCATGTGATCACCAGGCTGCCCGCCTTCGCGGACCAGCTCCGGGTCGCCGAGGACTCCGGGGGCCTCATCGGCTACGCGGCGCTCTGGCCGAACATGGAGACCCACGTCGTGGGCCCCCTGGTGGCCCGTGACACCGAGACCGCGAAGGCTCTGGTGGCCTCGCTCGCCGCGGGGACGGACCGCCCGCTGCGCACCGATGTCGACGTACGCCACGAGGAGCTGCTCGACTGGCTGAAGGCGAACGGGCTGGAGCCCCTCCCCTTCTTCAACGCGGTGATGACCCGCGGTATCCCCGGCCTGCCCGGTGACTGGACCCGCCGCTTCGCCCCCCTGACGGTCGCCGCCGGCTGAGCCAGGCCGCCGTACGGCGGGGTCTGTGGCTCCCGCCGTACGGCGACGGGGTCCGCGAGGGCTCAGAGGAGCCGCTGGACGGCCTGGGAGGCGAAGCCGTGGTCCTGCTCGGGAGATCCGCCACCCACGCCGATCGCCCCGATCAGCCTGCCGTCGCGGTGGACGGGGACACCGCCCGCGATGAACAGCAGCGGCCGGTCGAGCGCGGTCGGCAGGGTGTGGAAGAGCCCACCGGGCTGGACCGCGTCGACGAGGTCGGCGGTCGCGGTGCCGAGCTGGAGGGCGGTGTACGCCTTGCGGGTGCTGGTCTCGCCGGCGATCAGGACCGCGCGGTCGTCGCGGCGGAAGGCCAGCAGGTGGCCGCCCGCGTCCAGGACGGTGACGGCAACGGTGGCCTCCGCCTCCTCTGCCGCGGCGCGGGCCGCCTCCACGAGGGCTTCGGCGTCCTGGATGGTGAGCGGGGCTACGGCGGTGGTGGTGCTCATGGGTGGCTCCTTGATGCGTGCGGGGAGAGGGGTCGACCGGAAGGCCGGGTGCTGAGGGGGCGGTCAGTGGTGCGCCGCGGTGGCGCGGGCCGGCTCGGGCGCGCCGCTCGTGACGATCCGGCCGCCGGTTCGCGTCCGCCGCTCCAGCGCGCTGGAGACGAGGGCGAGGACGAGCGCGGAGGCGGCGAGCGCGGCCCCGACCCAGTTGGGGGCGGTGTAGCCGAGCCCGGCGGCGATCACGAGCCCGCCGAGCCAGGCGGAGAGCGCGTTGCCGAGGTTGAAGGCGCCGATGTTCACGGCGGAGGCGAGGGTGGGGGCGCCCGCGGCCTGGTCCAGGACCCGCTTCTGCAGCGGCGGTACGGTCGCGAAGCCGAGTGCGCCGATCAGGAAGACCGTGACGGCCGAGGCGGCCTTGTCGTGGGCGGTGAGGGTGAACAGGGCCAGGACGACGGCGAGACCGCTCAGCGAGGCGTAGAGCATCGGCATCAGCGCCCGGTCGGCGAACCGGCCGCCGATCAGGTTGCCCGCGACCATGCCGAGGCCGAAGAGGACGAGCAGCCAGGTGACGGAGGCGTCGGCGTAGCCGGTGACGTGGGTCATCATCGGCGTGATGTAGGTGATCGCGGCGAAGACACCGCCGAAGCCGAGCACGGTCATCGCCATGGCGAGCAAAACCTGGACGTTGCGGAACGCGGCGATCTCGTGGCGCAGCCGGATGCCCTCGGCCTTCGGCATGTCGGGGACGAGCTTGGCGACGCCCAGGAGTCCGACCACGCCGAGCGCGGCCACGACGAAGAACGTGGTGCGCCAGCCGATCTGCTGGCCGACCAGGGTGCCCAGCGGGACTCCGATGACATTGGCGACGGTCAGACCGGTGAACATCATCGCGATGGCCCCGGCCTTCTTCTCGGGGGCGACCAGATCGGCCGCGACGACCGAGCCGATACCGAAGAACGCGCCGTGCGCCAACGAGGCGACGATCCGCCCGGCGAGCATCAGCCCGAAGACGGGCGCGACGGCGGAGAGCACGTTGCCGACGATGAAGAAGCCCATCAGCAGCATGAGCATGCGCTTGCGGGAGATCCGGGTACCCAGGACGGTCATCAGCGGGGCGCCCAGGACCACGCCGAGCGCGTAACCGGTCACCAGGTAACCCGCCATCGGGATGGTCACGCCGTAGGTGTCCGCCACTTCCGGGAGCAGGCCCATGATCACGAATTCGGTGGTGCCGATACCGAACGCCCCGATGGCCAGGGCTAGGAGCGCGAGGGGCATGGGATTCTCAGCCTTCCAGGAGATTGCACGAGCGCCTTACAAGCGTCCACAATAATTGCAGGCGCGGGTTAATTGCAAACGCGGGCTATTGCGTTCGTGGCCTACCCTGGTGTCAAGCCGCTCCGGACGGAGGACAGACGCATGACCGCGACGGACCCCGCACTCACCGCCCTCTCACAGGGCTGGTGCGCCCTCTCGCTGCTGCACGGCAGGATCGAGGCCCATATCGAGCGGGCCCTGCAGTCGGGGCACGAGCTGAGCGTGCGCGAGTACTCTCTGCTGGATGTCCTCAGCCGCCAGCACAGCGGCCCGGGGGGTCACCTCCAGATGAAGCAGGTGGCCGACGCCGTCGTCCTCAGCCAGTCCGCCACCACCCGGCTGGTCACTCGCCTGGAGGACCGCGGCCTGCTGACCCGCTACCTCTGCGACACCGACCGCCGCGGGATCTACACCGACGTCACGGAGGCCGGCCAGGAGCTGCTCGCGGCGGCCCGGCCCACCAATGACCGCGCCCTGCGCGAGGCACTCGACGAGGCCGCGCGGAACCCGGAGCTCGCACCGCTGGTCAGGGCCGTCGAGCAACTCCGCGTCCCGGCCCAGCCCTCCCCGGCACAGCTGTCCCCGGCGTAGTCTCCGGGCCATGAGCGATCTTGAGATAAGGCCCGCGACGGCCCAGGACATCCCGGCGATCGTGGCGATGCTCGCCGACGACCCGCTGGGCGCCGAGCGGGAGTCGCCGGGCGATCTGACCCCGTACCTCGCCGCCTTCGAGCGGCTGACCGAAGACCCCAACCAGCACCTGGTCGTGGCCGTCCGCGACGACCGGGTCGTCGGCACACTCCAGCTGACGGTCGTCCCGGGACTGTCCCGGCGCGGAGCCACCCGCTCGATCATCGAGGGCGTCCGCATCCACGCCGATGAGCGCGGCAGTGGTCTCGGCACCCGCCTCATCGAGTGGGCCGTCGAGGAATCCGGGCGCATGGACTGCCAGTTGGTCCAGCTCACGTCGGACGCCACACGGATCGACGCCCACCGCTTCTATGAGCGGCTGGGCTTCGAGGCGTCCCACCTGGGCTTCAAGAAGGCGCTCTGACCCCCGGGACGCGCTGCGTCGATCACCCCGGGGGCCGTGGAAGGTTTCACGTGAAACAGGGGCCACGTTTCACGTGAAACATCAGACTCCGCGCCAGCCCTCGGGGTCCACTCCGCCCGGGACCACCTCACCCGGTCCGTACGGCTCCCGGGTGAAGACGAACGACCCGAGGTCGAGGTGGCTGACCGAGCCGTCCGGCCGACGGATCGCCCGCAGGGTCTCACCCCGGTAGTAGCCGTTGAGGCCGACCCAGTTGCCGTCCGCCCGCGCCTCGAACCTGGATGAACGACCGTTCCCGCGCAGCGGCTCCAGCACCATCGTGCCGTCGGCGTTCAGCCGCAGACCGTAGGTGTACGTCCCCCAGTACCAGGGCCCGGTGAGCTCCAGCAGAGCCGGGTCGACCTCGGACAGGGGCCGCCACGGGGCGGGGAGCTTCGGTTCGGCCTCGACGACGATCCGGATGAGGTCGGCGGCGACCGCCGGGGCCGTCCCGGAAGTGGAGTTGGTGAGGGCGACCGCCCCGACCCCGTCCTCCACACTGATCCACAGCCCGGCGACGAAGCCGGGCAGCGAGCCGGTGTGACCGGCGAGGGTGCGGTGACCGCCCTGGCGGCTCAGCTGGACGCCCAGCCCATAACCGCCCTGCCAGTCCCCCGCCTCGGGCGGAGCGGAGGGGGCGCGCATCTCCCGTACGCTCGCGGCGCTCAGCACCCGGTCGTCCCCTTCCGCGAGGAACGCGGCGAACCGGCAGAGGTCCGCGGCCGTCGACCACAGCTGGCCCGCCGGTGCCATGAGTCCCAGATCCTCGGACGGCTCGGGAAGCAGGGCGTCGGCCCAGGGGTGCACGGCCCAGCCGCCCGCGTGCGGGGCCACCGGCTGGGCGCTCGTCCTGGTCAGCCCCAGCGGTTCGAGGATCTCAGCCCGCAGGGCCTCTTCCCAGGAAACTCCCCGTACGGCCTCGACCAGCGAACCGAGCAGTGTGTAACCCGGGTTGGAGTAGTGGTGCAGCCTGCCGACCGGATGCGGCAGCGGGTTCTCCCCCAGCACGTCCGAGAGCGCCGGGCGCAGCGCGGCCGAGCTCCGCTCCCACCAGGCCCCGGGCGTCTCGGCCGCCAACCCGGCGCTGTGGCTGAGGAGTTGGGCGATGGTCACCTCACCGACCCCGGTGCCGGGCAGGTGCTTCTCCAGCGGATCCCCGAGGTCCAGCAGCACCTCGTCCCGCAGCCGCATGACCAGTACGGCGGTGAACGTCTTGGTGATCGAGCCGATGCGGTACTGGACGTCTCCGTCGGGCCCATGGCCTTCGACCGACGTACGTGAGCCCGTCCAGACGATCCGGCCCTCACGCACCACGGCGGCGACCAGCGAGGGCAGACGCCCCTCCGACTGGGCGACGGCGAGGCGGTGGATCAGCGCGCGTTCGGTACTGGGCAGAAGGCCGGTGGGGGCCGTGGTCATCGGCGGAGTGATCGGGAGACGCGGGGTTGAGGTCATGCTCCAGGTGTATCCCCGCACTCCACAGCCGTCGAACGGTTTTCCCCCGACACGCGGCGGCCGGTGCGCGGCCTACGGTCCGTCCGTTCGTCACCGCCGCGGGGCGAAGCCAGGATCAGGTCTGTGCCATGTCCACGAAGCGCGAGTAGTGGCCCTGGAAGGCGACCGTGATCGTGGCGGTCGGGCCGTTACGGTGCTTGGCCACGATCAGGTCCGCCTCGCCCGCGCGCGGGGACTCCTTCTCGTACGCGTCCTCGCGGTGCAACAGGATGACCATGTCCGCGTCCTGCTCGATGGAGCCGGACTCACGCAGGTCGGAGACCATCGGCTTCTTGTCCGTACGCTGCTCGGGGCCACGGTTCAGCTGGGAGAGCGCGATGACCGGGAGCTCCAGCTCCTTGGCGAGCAGCTTGAGGTTTCGGGACATGTCCGAGACCTCCTGCTGACGGCTCTCGGCCCGCTTGGAGCCGCCGGACTGCATCAGCTGGAGGTAGTCGATGACGACGAGCTTGAGGTCGTTGCGCTGCTTGAGCCGGCGGCACTTGGCGCGGATCTCCATCATCGACAGGTTCGGGGAGTCGTCGATGTACAGCGGGGCCTGGGAGACGTCCGGCATCCGGCGGGCCAGGCGGGTCCAGTCCTCGTCGGTCATGGTGCCCGAGCGCATGTGGTGCAGCGCGACCCGGGCCTCGGCCGACAGAAGACGCATCGCGATCTCGTTGCGGCCCATTTCGAGGGAGAAGATCACGCTGGGCAGGTTGTGCTTGATGGAGCAGGCCCGGGCGAAGTCCAGCGCCAGGGTGGACTTACCCATGGCGGGCCGGGCCGCGATGACGATCATCTGGCCCGGGTGGAGACCGTTGGTGAGCGAGTCGAAGTCGGTGAAGCCGGTCGGCACACCGGTCATCTCGCCGCTGCGGGAGCCGATCGCCTCGATCTCGTCGAGCGCACCCTCCATGATGTCGCCGAGCGGAAGGTAGTCCTCGCTGGTGCGCTGCTCGGTGACCGCGTAGATCTCGGCCTGGGCGGAGTTGACGATCTCGTCGACGTCGCCGTCCGCCGCGTATCCCATCTGCGTGATCTTGGTGCCCGCCTCGACGAGACGGCGGAGCACGGCCCGCTCGTGGACGATCTCCGCGTAGTACGAGGCATTCGCCGCGGTCGGCACCGACTGGACCAGGGTGTGCAGATACGAGGCGCCGCCTACGCGGGTGATCTCGCCCCGCTTGACCAGCTCGGCCGCCACGGTGATGGGGTCGGCCGGCTCACCCTTCGCGTACAGGTCGAGGATGGCCGTGTAGACGGTCTCGTGGGCCGGGCGGTAGAAGTCGTGGCCCTTGATGATCTCCACGACGTCCGCGATGGCGTCCTTGGAGAGCAGCATGCCGCCGAGGACGGACTGCTCGGCGTCGATGTCCTGCGGGGGGACCCGCTCGAAGCCGGACGAGCCGCCGCCGTCCCAGGACTCGCTCTCGCGGCCCCGGTCGTGCTGGTCGTCGCGGCCGCGCCCCCGTCCTTCGGCGCGGCGGGGGCGGGAGACGGGCAGACGGTCACCCGGACCGCTGTCGGCCCAGGGGTCGTCCAAGGGCTCGGGAATGCTCACCGGGCCACCTCCTCCCGTCCGCTCCGCGGACCTAGCCGTGCCACTCTTTCTACGGCACGGCACTGACAAAACGAGAAGCCCGACTCCGGTTCCGGCGCGTCGGGCGCCGGTCCACGTTAGGCCCGTCGGCACCTTCAGCCAATCTGGTTATCCACAGGCCATGTGGACGACGGACCAGATGCTGTGGAGAACCCCGCAGAACCTGTGCACGGACCGGGGGACAGCACTGTGGACAAAGTCATAGCCACCCCGCCACCACCCGCTTGACCTGCGGTTTGTCCATCCACCGGCTGTGGGGGAGAAAAACTTTCCCGGCTGGCCCAAGATCGCGACAAACGGCGCACAGCCGAACCGCACTCCGGTTCCAAGGTAAGGGTCACACAGGCATTGCATCCATTACCTGTGGAAGATTAGATTGGGTTCATGACACAGGCCCCCGTGGCACCGAGGAACATCCGGCGCCGACACGACCGCGAGATCGTCTCGCTCGCCGTCCCCGCCTTCGGCGCCCTGGTCGCCGAGCCGCTCTTCGTCATGGCCGACAGTGCCATCGTCGGCCACCTCGGCACCCCGCAACTGGCCGGTCTGGGCATCGCGGCGGCCCTCCTCACCACCGCCGTGAGCGTCTTCGTCTTCCTCGCCTACGCCACCACGGCCGCCGTCGCACGCCGCGTCGGCGCCGGAGACCTGCCGGCCGCCATCCGGCAGGGCATGGACGGCGTCTGGCTCGCCCTGCTGCTCGGCGCGGCCGTCATCGCCGTCGTCCTGCCCGCTGCCCCCTGGTTCATCGACCTCTTCGGGGCCTCGGAAACCGCCGCTCCCCACGCCGTCACCTATCTGCGCATCTCCTCGCTCGGCATCCCCGCCATGCTCATGGTGCTCGCGGCCACCGGCATCCTGCGCGGCCTCCAGGACACCAGGACACCGCTCTACGTGGCCGTCGGCGGCTTCACCCTCAACGCGGCACTGAACCTCGGGCTCGTCTACGGGGCGGACCTCGGCATCGCAGGCTCCGCCTGGGGCACCGTGACCGCCCAGTTCGCCATGGCCGCCGTCTACCTCCGCGTCGTCGTACGAGGGGCCCGGCGGCATGGCACCTCCCTGCGCCCCGACGTGGCGGGCATCCGCGCCAGCGCCCAGGCCGGGGTTCCGCTGCTGGTCCGTACACTCTCGCTGCGCGCCGTCCTGATGATCGCCACCGCCGTGGCCGCCCGTCTGGGCGACGCCGACATCGCCGCGCACCAGATCATCCTTTCCCTGTGGAGCCTGCTGGCCTTCGCCCTCGACGCGATCGCGATCGCCGGACAGGCCATCATCGGGCGCTATCTGGGAGCCGAGGACACCGAGGGCGCCCGCCAGGCGTGCCGGCGCATGGTCGAGTGGGGCATCGCCGCCGGGGTGGTGCTCGGTCTGCTGGTGGCGGTGGCCCGGCCGCTGTTCATCCCGCTCTTCACCGGCGACCACACGGTCCGGGACGCCCTGCTCCCCGCGCTCCTGGTGGTCGCTCTCTCCCAGCCGGTCTCGGGGGTCGTCTTCGTCCTGGACGGGGTGCTCATGGGCGCGGGCGACGGCCCCTATCTGGCGTGGGCGATGCTGCTGACGCTCGCCTGCTTCACCCCCGTGGCGCTGCTGGTCCCGGCGCTCGGTGGCGGGCTCACCGCCCTGTGGTGGGCGATGACCCTGATGATGTCCGTCCGGATGCTGACGCTGTGGCTCCGCGCCCGCTCGGGGCGGTGGCTGGTCACGGGCGCGACGCGCTGAGGGCGCGCGCCCACCGCCGAGCGTTCCGCCCCCACCGGAAGGCGATGTTTCACGGGAAACTCCACACCGGGAGGTCTGCCGTCCGCCGGGCAGAGGCGATGTTTCACGTGAAACCTCCCCTGCCGACAACGGCGAAGGGCCGCACCCCGGAGGGTGCGGCCCTTCTTATGCTCTGCTGAGCGATGCCCTTAGGCGGCGACGACCTCGACGCCAACCTTCGCGGCAACCTCGGCGTGCAGACGCACGGACACCTGGTGCGCGCCCAGGGTCTTGATCGGCGAGCCGAGCTCGACGCGACGCTTGTCCACGTCCGGGCCACCGGCAGCCTTGATCGCCGCAGCGACGTCGGCCTGGGTGACGGAGCCGAAGAGACGGCCGGCGTCGCCGGAGCGAACGGCCAGACGCACCTTCACGCCCTCGAGGCGGGCCTTGATCTCGTTGGCCTGCTCGATGGTGGCGATCTCGTGGATCTTGCGAGCACGACGAATCTGCTCGACGTCCTTCTCGCCGCCCTTGGTCCAGCGGATCGCGAACCCACGCGGGACCAGGTAGTTGCGAGCGTAGCCGTCCTTGACGTCGACGACATCGCCGGCGGCACCGAGGCCAGAGACCTCGTGGGTGAGGATGATCTTCATTTTTCGGTCACCCTTCCCTTATCGCGCGGTGGACGTGTAGGGCAGCAGCGCCATCTCACGGCTGTTCTTGACGGCCGTGGCGACGTCACGCTGGTGCTGCGTGCAGTTGCCGGTCACGCGGCGGGCACGGATCTTGCCGCGGTCGGAAATGAACTTCCGCAGCATGTTCGTGTCCTTGTAGTCCACGTAAGCGGTCTTGTCCTTGCAGAAAGCGCAGACCTTCTTCTTAGGCTTGCGCACAGGCGGCTTCGCCATGGTGTTTCTCCTGTGTGATCAAGAAGTGGGGGTACGGGCTGCCCTAGAAGGGCGGCTCGTCCGAGTAGCCGCCGCCGGAGCCGCCGGAGCTTCCGCCCCAGCCGCCACCGCCGCCACCCTGCTGCTGGCCGCCGCCGGCCGGCGCGCTGGAGGCCCAGGGGTCGTCGGCGGGAGCGCCGCCGCCCTGCGGGCCGCCACTGGGGGCTCCACCCCAGCTGCCACCGCCCTGCTGCTGGCCACCACCGCCGCCGTAACCACCCTGGCCGCCTCGACCGGTGGTCTTGGTGACCTTGGCCGTGGCGCTCTTGAGGCTGGGGCCGACTTCCTCGACGTCCAGCTCGTAGACCGTGCGCTTGACGCCCTCGCGGTCCTCGTAGGACCGCTGCTTCAGCCGGCCCTGCACGATGACGCGCATGCCTCGCTGGAGCGACTCGGCGACGTTCTCCGCCGCCTGACGCCAGACCGAGCAGGTCAGGAAGAGGCTTTCGCCGTCCTTCCACTCATTGGTCTGACGGTCGAAGGTGCGGGGAGTCGACGCGACACGGAACTTCGCGACGGCCGCACCGGAGGGGGTGAAGCGCAGCTCGGGGTCGTCGACGAGATTGCCGACGACCGTGATGACGGTCTCGCCTGCCATGGGTGAACCTCTCGGCGGGGATTGCTGCTGGCTGCTGTGTTGCTACTCGGAACCCGATGACTTCTGAGCGGAAGCTCAGTGGGTCTCGGGACGGAGGACCTTGGTCCGGAGGACCGACTCGTTCAGGTTCATCTGACGGTCGAGCTCCTTGACGACCGCAGGCTCGGCCTGGAGGTCGATGACCGTGTAGATGCCCTCGGGCTTCTTCTTGATCTCGTAGGAGAGACGACGACGGCCCCAGGTGTCGACCTTCTCGACCTTTCCGTTGCCCTCACGGACGACGGAGAGGAAGTTCTCGATCAGGGGGGAGACAGCGCGCTCCTCCAGATCGGGGTCGAGGATGACCATCACCTCGTAGTGACGCATGTGGAACCCACCTCCTTTGGACTCAGCGGCCACGGTCGTTCCGTGGCAGGAGGGTCGTGATGCGTGAACAACGGTATCCGCCGCCACTGACAATCCCGCCCCGAAAGAGGGGGACCGCGTCCTGGCCAGGGCAGACACCGGTGCAGACCGTACAGAGTACCTGCACACAGGCTTCCGGTTGAAATCCGGCGGTCAGGGGCCGCAATCTGTACACATCGGGTGTGCGCGGCGCTACCCTTCGCCGCGCTCCGCTTCCGCCAGGAGGTGCCTCATGGCACAGGCAATGCGATCGAACTCGTCCGTCGTCTCCCTCTTCGCCACCGACGGCAAGCCCCACCCCCGTCAGGACGCCTTCATGGCGGTGACCGTCGTGCTCGGCGCGCTGGCCTTCGCCACGGCGTTCTTCCACAACCTGCACCTGCTCAGCTCCTGGGCGGGCCTGGTGGGGATCCTCACGGGCGCGTACGGACAGTTCATCTCGGTGACGACCCGCGAGCGGTTCCTGCTGATCCTCGGGCTCGGCGCCGCCGCCGTCGGCTTCTTCCTCGGCATGGCCCACGGCGGCCTCTTCGGCGGCGTCATCGGCCGCTGAGGACACCCCGCACCCGTTCAGGTCCGTACAGCCATCCGGGGCGCTCCCCGGGCGCAGTAGGCTTCGGCGCGAGAGCCGGAGCCCCTGTACCCATGGGGACACACCTGCCGAGGAGCGCCCCGCATGAGCCTGACCCTGAGGACCATCAGCCGAGAGCAGCATCTGGCGTATATCCAGAGCCTGCCCGCGGCTAGCCACTGCCAGGTCCCGGCGTGGGCTGACGTGAAGACCGAGTGGCGCTCGGAGAGCCTCGGATGGTTCGACAAGACCGGTCAGATGGTCGGCGCCGGCCTGGTGCTCTACCGCCAGCTGCCGAAGATCAAGCGGTACTTGGCGTACCTTCCCGAGGGCCCGGTCATCAACTGGTACGCCCCGAACCTCGACGAGTGGCTCCAGCCGATGCTGGCGCACCTCAAGCACCAGGGCGCCTTCTCGGTGAAGATGGGCCCGCCGGTCGTCATCCGCCGCTGGGACTCGGCCGCCATCAAGTCCGGCATCCAGGACCCGGACGTCAAGCGTCTGCGCGACGTCGAGGCCACTCACATCGAGCCGCGTGCCTTCGAAGTCGCCGACCGGCTGCGGAAGATGGGCTGGCAGCAGGGCGAGGACGGCGGCGCGGGCTTCGGCGACGTGCAGCCGCGCTACGTCTTCCAGGTGCCGCTCGCCAACCGCTCGCTCGACGACGTCCTCAAGGGCTTCAACCAGCTGTGGCGCCGCAACATCAAGAAGGCCGAGAAGGCCGGCGTCGAGGTCGTCCAGGGCGGCTACGAGGACCTGGCCGAGTGGCAGCGGCTGTACGAGATCACGGCCGTCCGCGACCACTTCCGGCCCCGCCCGCTCTCGTACTTCCAGCGCATGTGGACGGTCCTCAACAACGAGGACCCCAACCGGATGCGGCTCTACTTCGCGCGCCACAACGGCGTGAACCTGTCGGCGGCGACGATGCTCGTCGTGGGCGGGCACGTCTGGTACTCCTACGGCGCGTCCGACAACATCGGCCGTGAGGTCCGGCCCTCGAACGCGATGCAGTGGCGGATGCTGCGCGACGCGTACGCCATGGGCGCGACCGTCTACGACCTGCGCGGCATCTCCGACTCGCTCGACGAGACGGACCACCTCTTCGGTCTGATCCAGTTCAAGGTGGGTACCGGTGGCGAGGCCGTCGAGTACGTCGGCGAGTGGGACTTCCCGCTGAACAAGCTGCTGCACAAGGCGCTCGACATGTACATGTCGAGGCGCTGACGGGTGTTGTGCACTCCCGTCCCCACCAACCTCTGACACACCGCAGCCACCAGAAAGGTTCCGGAACCGGCCATGGCGCTCTCCCTGTACGTCGACACCGCTCGCTGGCGGGCGCACCAGAAGTCCGTGGTCGACCAGTTCCCGGGCATCGTCCCGGTCTGCAAGGGCAACGGCTACGGCTTCGGCCACGAGCGCCTGGCCGAGGAGGTGAACCGCTTCGGCTCGGACATCCTGGCGGTCGGCACCACCTACGAGGCCGCGCGCATCAAGGACTGGTTCGGCGGTGACCTGCTGGTGCTCACGCCGTTCCGCCGGAGCGAGGAGCCGGTGCCGCTGCCGGACCGCGTGATCCGCTCGGTGTCCTCCGTGGACGGGGTGCACGCCCTCGTGGGCGCGCGCGTGGTCATCGAGTGCATGAGCTCGATGAAGCGCCACGGCATCAAGGAGGAGGAGCTCGGCATGCTCCACTCCGCCATCGAGGACGTACGGCTGGAGGGCTTCGCCCTGCACCTGCCGCTCGACCGCACCGACGGCTCCGACGCCGTCGAGGAGGTCATCGGCTGGATGGACCGGCTGCGCGCGGCCCGGCTGCCGCTGCACACCATGTTCGTCAGTCATCTGCGGGCCGAGGAGCAGGCACGGCTCCAGCAACAGTTCCCGCAAACCCGTTTCCGCGCGCGTATCGGTACGCGGCTGTGGCTCGGCGACCACGAGGCGACCGAGTACCGAGGTGCCGTCCTGGACGTCACCCGGGTCGCCAAGGGCGATCGTTTCGGCTACCGCCAGCAGAAGGCCGCCTCCGACGGCTGGCTGGTCGTGGTCGCCGGCGGGACCTCGCACGGCGTCGGTCTGGAGGCCCCCAAGGCGCTCCACGGGGTGATGCCGCGTGCCAAGGGCGTAGCCCGGGCCGGTCTCGCGACCGTCAACCGCAACCTGTCGCCGTTCGTCTGGGACGGCAAGCAGCGCTGGTTCGCCGAGCCGCCGCACATGCAGGTGTCGATCCTCTTCGTCCCCGCGGACTCCCAGGAGCCGCGTGTCGGTGACGAGCTGGTGGCCCATCTGCGGCACACCACGACGCAGTTCGACCGCATGGTCGACCGTTAGGAACGGGCGTCACCGCCCGGACACGACAAGGGGCCCCCGCCGGTGGCGGGGGCCCCTCGTGTCACGTCCAGCCGTCCTGGGCGCCCGGCTGCCTGCCCCACTCCACCCGCGGCACCTCCACCAGAGGAGCCGCGTGCCGGGGCGGATGCGCCGCCTGCCCCAGGACGAAGACGTCCGGGGCCCCGTCGAGCACGCCTCCGGAGGGGTCGTCCGAGCCGTCGCGCCGTACGCCGTCGCCCTCCGGCATCAGGATGTCCCGCACGATCACGGCGCACAGGTAGAGCGTCGTCAGCAGATGGGCGGCGATCGCCAGCTGGTAGCCCTCCGGCGGCAGCCCCTGGTGCTTCTCGCCGCTCATCGTGTACGCGAGGTACGTCCAGATCCCGAGGAAGTAGACGACCTCCCCCGCCTGCCAGATCAGGAAGTCGCGCCAGCGGGGCCTGGCCAGCGCCGCCAGCGGGATCAGCCACAGTACGTACTGCGGTGAGTAGACCTTGTTGGTCAGGATGAACGCGGCGACGACCAGGAAGGCGAGCTGGGCGAAGCGCGGACGGCGCGGCGCGGTGAGCGTCAGCGCCGCGATGCCCGCGCACAGCAGCACCATCAGCAGCGTCGCCAGGTTGTTCACCATGTCGACGTCCAGGGACTTGCCGGTGCGCTGCGAGATGATCAGCCAGAAGGAGCCGAAGTCCACGGAGCGCTCCTGGCTGAAGGTGTAGAACTTCTTCCAGCCCTCCGGCGCGAACAGCATCACCGGCACGTTCACCGCCAGCCAGGCGCCCGCCGCCCCGAGCACGGCTGCCCCGTACTCCCGCCACTTCCCGGCCCGCCAGCACAGGAACAGCAGCGGTCCGAGCAGCAGCACGGGGTAGAGCTTGGCGGCCGTAGCCAGCCCGATCAGGATGCCGAAGGCGAGCGGGCGGCCGCGGGACCACAGCAGCATGGCGACGGCGGTCAGGGCGATGGCGAAGAGGTCCCAGTTGATCGTCGCGGTGAGGGCGAAGGCGGGCGCCAGGGCGACCAGCAGCGCGTCCCAGGGGCGGCGGCGGTGCGTCCGCGCCACACAGACCGCGATGACGGCCGTACAGGCCATCAGCATCCCCGCGTTGACCATCCAGTACATCTGCTCGCGGTGCTGCATGGAGCCGCCGGACATCCACGAGACCGGCCAGGAGGCCACCTCCATGAACAGCCCGGTCAGCACCGGGTATTCGAGGAAGTCCATGTCGCCGGAGAGCCGGTCGAAGTAGGGCACCTTCCCGTCGGCGAAGCCCCGGCCCACGTACAGGTGCGGGATGTCGGAGTAGCAGGCGTGGGTGTACTGGGAGTTCACGCCCCGGAACCACGCCCACTCGTAGCAGGGGGCCTTCTGTGCCATCCCGAGGGCGAACATGCCGAGGGCGACCAGGGCGATCACCCGGACAGGGGTCAGCCAGTGGCCCGCCCCCGAGGCCCAGCGGCCCATGGGGCCGCCCAGGACCTCACTGCCGGCCGCGGCGACCTCGTCCTGCTCCGTGGGGCGTACGACGGGCCCTGCGGGCTTGCCCGGGCGGGTCTCGTACGCGCGGGCACTGGTCTCGCTCGTCATGCCGCACATCCTGCCGTACGCCCCCGGGGAAATGCCGAGGGGCGATGTTTCACGTGAAACATCGCCCCTGGCGTTCAGCCGCGTGCGCCGGGCCCGCTAGCCGTTGGGCCCCCCGAAGATGCTTCCCTGGGGGCCGCTGCCCGGTTTGGACTTACTGGGCGAGGGGCTGCCGGAGGGCCCGCTGATGTCCCCGCTGGTGGCGCCCTGGTCCATACCCGCGTCGGTGCCCGCGTCCGTGCCGCCGGGGCCACCGGGGCCGCCGCCGCAGTTCCAGTCCCACTTGCCGCAGGACTTGCTGGGCTTCGGGGAGGAGGGGGTCCGGCTCGGCGAAAGGCTGGGCGAGGGGCTGGTGGAGGGCGACGGCGAGTTCGACGGCGACGGGGAGGGGGTCGGGCTGGGCGACATGCCGCCGCCGAACACCTTCTCGCCGATCGGCTCGGGCGCGGGGAAGTCGACGGCCGGTACGCCGTTCAGCGCCTGCTCCATGTAGTCGTGCCAGATGGTCGACGGGAAGGACGCACCGTGGATCTTCTTCTGGCCGCCGGTCCCGAACATCTTCAGGAACTCGCGCTTCTTGTTCGTCTCGTTGTCGTCGAGGCGGTACATGCTCACCGCGGTCGACAGCTGCGGCGTGTAGCCGACGAACCAGGCGGACCGGTTGCCGTCGGTGGTACCGGTCTTGCCCGCCACGTCACGGCCGCTGAGCTTGGCGTTGGTGCCGGTGCCCTTCTCGACCACGTTCTTCAGGACGTCCGTCACGTTGTCCGCGACCGCGGCGGAGAAGGCGCGGGTCGCCTTGTCCTCGTGCTTGTAGATCACGCCGCCCCGGCGCATGACCTTCTCGACCGAGTAGGCGTCGTGGTGCATCCCGCTGGTGGCGAAGGTGGCGTAGGCGCCCGCCATCCGGATCGCGCTGGGGGAGGAGGTGCCGATGGAGAACGACGGCACGGTCGAGGACGCGAGGCTGTCCTTGCGGAGCCCCACCGCCAGGGCCACGTCCTTCACCTTGTTCGTGCCGACGTCCATGCCGAGCTGGACATAGGGCGTGTTCGCCGACTCCTGCATCGCGTACCGCAGGTCGATGGCGTAGCTCGGCGGGTTGTAGGACTGGTTGCCGTCGTTGGTCTGGTTCCAGGGATCGCCCTTCTCGTTGGTCCAGACGCTCCCGTCGTAGTTCTTGATCTTCAGCTTGTTCATGCCGCTGTAGATGCTTTTCGGGGAGACCGGAGTGCGCTGCGACTCGCCCTGGTCCTTGGGACCCTTCGGGTCGCGCTTGCCGTACTCCATGGCGGCGGCCAGGACGAACGGCTTGAAGGTCGAGCCGACCTGCGCACCGGTCTGGTCGGCGTTGTTGGTGAAGTGCTTCGTCGCGTCCTCACCGCCGTAGATCGCCTTGATGGCGCCGGTCCTGTTGTCCACGGAGGCGGCACCGAACTGGACGAAGGTGTCGAGCGTCGGCCGCTTCTTCTCGTCGATGTTCTCCTTGCGGACCTTCTTCACGACCCCTTCGAGCGCCTGGACCTTCTTCTTGTCGAAGGTCGTGTGGATCTCGTAGCCGCCCTTGTCCAGGTCGCTGGCGCTGATGCCCTGGGTGTTGTTGTTCACGAAGTACGCCTTCGAGAGGCTGACCAGATAGCCGATCTGCCCGCTGAGCTGCGCGTTCTTCTTGGGCTTGTCGGGCATCGGGAAGGTCTTGTACTTCGCCCGCTCCGCCGCGGTCAGATGGCCGTCCTTCACCTCCTCGTCGAGGATCCAGGACCACCGGTTCATGGCGTTCTTGGTGTTCTGCTGCGGGGTGGCCGCCGGGTCGATCTCGGTGGCGCCGGCGGGGTCGAAGTAGGTGGCGCCCTTGAGCAGCGAGGCGAGGAACGCGCACTGGCTCGGATCGAGGTCCTTGGCGTCCTTGCTGTAGTACGTGCGGGCCGCCGCCTGCAAGCCGTAGGCACCGCGTCCGTAGTACGCGGTGTTCAGGTAGCCCGCCATGATCTCGCTCTTCTTCTTGGTCGCGCCGACCTTGATGGAGATGAAGAGCTCTTTGAACTTGCGGGTCAGGGTCTGCGACTGGTCGTCCAGCCGGGCGTTCTTCACGTACTGCTGAGTGATCGTGGAGCCACCCTGGGTGTGGCCGCCCTTGGCCATGTTCACCAGGGCGCGCGCGATGCCCTGGGGGTCGACGCCGGAGTCGGTCTCGAAGGTCTTGTTCTCCGCCGAGATCACCGCGTACCGCATGGCGGCCGGGATCTTCTCGTAGGCGATGATCTGGCGGTTGACCTCACCGCCGGTCGCGACCATCTGGGACCCGTCGGCCCAGTAGTAGACGTTGTTCTCGGCCTGGGCCGCCTGAGCCACGTTCGGGACGCTCACGGTCCAGTAGGCGATGCCGATCGCGATCACCAGGGTGCCGAGGAAGCCCAGGCTCAGTCCGCCGACCAGCTTCCACGAGGGCATCCAGCGGCGCCACCCGTGCTTGGCGCGGCGCGGGTAGTCGATGAAGCGCTTCTTTCCGGGCCCGCGGTCGCCGGGGCCCGATCCGCCGCGGCGCCCGCCGGGGCCCGCCGGACCGCCGCCGCCGGGCCCGTCCGCCCGTCTGCGTCCGGTCCGCTGAGCGGCCCGTCGCGCCTCGGCGCGCCCACCGGCCGGCCGCTGCTCTCCGTAGCCGCCGGAAGGGGATCCCGTGACGGAGTCCCGGGCGGACGGCGCACGGCGGCCGGACGGCTGCTGGGCAGCCCGCCGGGCCGCCGCGCGGCCCCCGCCTTGCGACTCCGGCGGTTTGCGACGGTGCTCGCTCATCGAACGACTACTCCTCGGGCAGGCGAGAGCGCCTGGAAGCGACTGGTGAGTTCCGGTCCCCCCGACAGACGGACCAGCCCTGCGCCGGGCCCGTCCGCCGTGCATCCGGTATGCCGATGACGCGGTACGCGCCGACGCCCCCTGACGTCACTCGGCTCCCGGTGGTCTGCATGCCGCACAGACTACGCACGGTCAAAACCAGCCTAGGGTCGAAGTTCACCCCAAATCAGGCAACTTGCTTCCGATGAATTGACGATGTGACGCCGTTCACCATGGCCCCTCTTGTCGCAGAGGCCCAGCCGTTCTATCGTCAGGATGTATCGAGTCGATACATCAGCACGGCATAAAGGCCCGCGGCGGCAGAGGAGGCGAAGGTTGAGCAGACGCTCCGGCATCCTCGAATTCGCCGTACTCGGCCTGCTTCGCGAGGCCCCGATGCACGGGTATGAGCTGCGCAAGCGGCTCAACACCTCACTGGGGATCTTCCGGGCCTTCAGTTACGGGACCCTCTACCCCTGCCTCAAGACGCTGGTCGCGAGCGGCTGGTTGATCGAGGAACCGGGCAGCGCTCCCGAGGACGCTCTCGCCGCTTCACTCGCAGGGCGCCGGGCCAAGATCGTCTACCGGTTGACGGCCGAGGGGAAGGAGCATTTCGAAGAACTGCTCTCCCACACCGGTCCCGACACCTGGGAGGACGAGCACTTCGCGGCACGTTTCGCCTTTTTCGGGCAGACGGAGCGCGAGGTGCGGATGCGCGTGCTGGAAGGTCGTCGCAGCCGGCTGGAAGAGCGCCTCGAGAAGATGCGCGCCTCCCTGGCCCGTACGCGCGAGCGCCTGGACGACTACACGCTTGAGCTGCAGCGGCACGGCATGGAGTCCGTGGAGCGCGAAGTGCGCTGGCTGAACGAGCTCATCGAGAGCGAGCGGGCGGGGCGGGATCAGCGATCCGGCCCGGCCACCGGCTCCGCTCAGCAGGACCACACATCAGGAGAGACGGGCGGCCTGCCCCGGCATCGGGACAGCACCCGGCCGGATCCGTCCGAGGACACCGCCAACTGAAGGCCCTGCGTCCGCAGGACTTCGTCGAGAACACACAGGGAGCAACCGGAATGGGTTCGGTTCGCGTAGCCATCGTCGGTGTAGGAAACTGCGCCGCCTCGCTGGTGCAGGGCGTCGAGTACTACAAGGACGCCGACCCGGCGGGCAAGGTGCCGGGTCTGATGCACGTCCAGTTCGGCGACTACCACGTCAAGGACGTGGAGTTCGTGGCCGCGTTCGACGTGGACGCCAAGAAGGTCGGCCTCGACCTCGCGGACGCCATCGGCGCCAGCGAGAACAACACCATCAAGATCTGCGACGTCCCGAACAAGGGCGTCACGGTCCAGCGTGGACACACCCACGACGGCCTGGGCAAGTACTACCGCCAGACCATCGAGGAGTCCTCCGAGGCCCCGGTCGACGTGGTCCAGGTCCTCAAGGACAAGCAGGTCGACGTTCTGGTCTGCTACCTCCCCGTCGGTTCCGAGGTCGCCGCGAAGTTCTACGCGCAGTGCGCCATCGACGCCAAGGTCGCGTTCGTCAACGCCCTTCCGGTCTTCATCGCCGGCACCAAGGAGTGGGCGGACAAGTTCACCGAGGCGGGCGTCCCGATCGTCGGTGACGACATCAAGTCCCAGGTCGGCGCCACCATCACGCACCGCGTCATGGCGAAGCTCTTCGAGGACCGCGGTGTCCGCCTGGAGCGCACCATGCAGCTGAACGTCGGCGGCAACATGGACTTCAAGAACATGCTCGAGCGTGAGCGCCTGGAGTCCAAGAAGATCTCGAAGACGCAGGCCGTCACCTCGCAGATCCGCGACCGCGAGCTGGGCGACAACAACGTCCACATCGGCCCCTCGGACTACGTGGCGTGGCTGGACGACCGCAAGTGGGCGTACGTGCGCCTCGAGGGCCGCGCCTTCGGTGACGTCCCGCTGAACCTCGAGTACAAGCTCGAGGTGTGGGACTCCCCGAACTCCGCGGGTGTCATCATCGACGCCGTGCGCGCCGCGAAGATCGCCAAGGACCGCGGCATCGGCGGCCCGATCCTCTCCGCGTCCTCGTACTTCATGAAGTCCCCGCCGGTCCAGTACTTCGACGACGAGGCCTACGAGAACGTCGAGAAGTTCATCAAGGGCGAGGTCGAGCGCTAAGTCCCGGCTCCTGCCGGACTGTTGAGGGACCCCGTGCCGTGCCGGCGCGGGGTCCCTCTGCGTATATGACGCTTGCCCCCCTGCCCGTCGTGGGTGATCGCGTGTACTCCTGCGTCCGAGGAACTTCCGGCGTCTGTTTCCCCATCCACACGGCGGTAGCGGTGTTTATGACCCGCTTTCAGCGCGGCTGAGTGTCACACCAAGGCCACAGAGTCCCCGCCGATGTCGGGGATGTCAGCCGGGCCAGCTACCTTACGGGCGTCCTACATCATCTGTTTTCACCAAGGGGGAACCCCCACGTGTCCACTCCGCCGCCCCAGGGCCAGAACCCGTACGCGCCGCAGCCCAACGCTCCCTACGGACAGCCCCAGGGCGCAGCACCGTACGGCCAGCCGCAGGGAGGCGCACCGTACGGCCAGCCGGGTCAGCCGGGAGTCCCGCCGCAGCAGTCGCCCTACTTCAACCAGGACGGGATACCCCACGCTCCCGCGCCCGTCCCGCCGCGCCGCCGCAACGTCAAGAAGATCGTCCGGATCGTCGTCGTGGTGGGCGTCCTGAGCGCCGCGCTCGCGGCCTGGTACTCCGGCCGGCACGACGCCGACACCGCCAAGGTCGGCGACTGCATGAGCATCGGCAACCCCGACTCCACGACCAACCCCGAGCTGAAGGTCGTGGACTGCGGCGACTCCAAGGCCAAGTTCAAGGTGGTCCAGAAGAAGGACGACGACATCACCGGCTGCGACCGCACCAAGTACTCGGAGTACACGGAGAAGCGCGGCAGCAAGCGGTTCACCCTCTGCCTGGAGGACTACAAGAAGTAGTCCCGGGGGCGGGCGAGGGGCGGTGTTTCACGTGAAACACCGCCCCTCGGCGTATCCGGACGCGCGATGTTTCACGTGAAACATCGCGCAGGTTCCACGTGAGACCACGGTCGGTGTTTCACGTGAAACGTCCCCCGGGCCGACTCAGCCCTGCGCGGCCCACCACTCCTTGAGCGCCGCGACGGCCGCTTCGTGCTCCATGGGCCCGTTCTCCAGGCGAAGCTCCAGCATGTGCTTGTACGCCTGGCCGATCGCCGGTCCGGGCCCGATCCCCAGGATCTCCTGGATCTGGTTGCCGTCGAGGTCCGGGCGGATGGAGTCGAGCTCCTCCTGCTCCTGGAGCTGCGCGATCCGCTCCTCCAGCCCGTCATAGGCCCGCGACAGCGCGGTCGCCTTGCGCTTGTTGCGCGTGGTGCAGTCCGAGCGGGTCAGCTTGTGCAGCCGGTCCAGGAGCGGCCCGCCGTCGCGTACGTAACGGCGCACCGCGGAGTCGGTCCACTCGCCGGTGCCGTAACCGTGGAAGCGCAGGTGCAGCTCCACCAGGCGCGAGACATCCTTGACCATGTCGTTGGAGTACTTCAGCGCGGTCATGCGCTTCTTGGTCATCTTCGCGCCGACCACCTCGTGGTGGTGGAAGGAAACGCGGCCGTCCTGCTCGAACCGGCGCGTCCTGGGCTTGCCGATGTCGTGCAGCAGCGCGGCGAGGCGCAGCACCAGGTCGGGCCCGTCCTTCTCCAGGGCGATCGCCTGGTCCAGGACCGTGAGCGAGTGCTCGTACACGTCCTTGTGCCGGTGGTGCTCGTCGCTCTCCAGCCGCAGCGCGGGCAGCTCCGGCAGCACATGGTCGGCGAGCCCCGTCTCCACGAGCAGCCGCAGCCCCTTGCGGGGGTGCGCCGAGAGCAGCAGCTTGTTCAGCTCGTCCCGTACGCGCTCGGCGGAGACGATCTCGATCCGCTCGGCCATCGACGTCATCGCGGCGACGACCTCGGGGGCCACCTCGAAGTCGAGCTGCGCCGCGAAGCGGGCGGCCCGCATCATGCGCAGCGGGTCGTCGGAGAAGGACTCCTCCGGGGTGCCGGGGGTGCGCAGGACGCGCTCCGCCAGGTCCTCCAGACCGCCGTGCGGGTCGATGAACTCCTTCGCGGGGAGCGCCACGGCCATCGCGTTGACCGTGAAGTCGCGCCGGACCAGGTCCTCCTCGATGGAGTCGCCGTAGGACACCTCGGGCTTGCGCGAGGTGCGGTCGTACGCCTCGGAGCGGTACGTGGTCACCTCGATCTGGTAGCCGTCCTTCTGGCAGCCCACCGTGCCGAAAGCGATCCCGACCTCCCAGACCGCGTCCGCCCACGGGCGCACGATCTTCAGCACCGCCTCGGGGCGGGCGTCGGTCGTGAAGTCCAGATCGTTGCCGAGCCGGCCGAGGAGCGCGTCCCGCACCGAGCCGCCGACCAGGGCGAGCGAGAATCCGGCCTCCTGGAAGCGGCGGGCAAGATCGTCGGCGACCGGGGACACCCGCAGCAGTTCGCTGACCGCGCGGTGCTGCACCTGGCTCAGGGCGCTGGGATTGTCTTCATTGGCGTTCGGCACAACAAAAGAGGGTACGTGCCCGGCCGACCGGGGGCGTCACCGTTTCCACCCGCCCCCGCCCCCGCGTGCTCAGGGGCCCCGCGCGGCCCCGGGAGGCCGCCCCGCCCGGCTCCCTGGCACACTCTTCCGATCATGTGGAGCAGTCCACGGCACTTCGCCACAGTCCACCTCGTTACCATGCGTGGACGCAGGAATCGACAACCACCGACACAGCTGACGACGACGAGGGACGGGCGACGCGTGGCCGAGGCGGCAGCTTCTCAGGGGATGGGCCCCTCTCCTGCCCGCCGATGGCTGCGCCGCACAGCGGCGCTGGCCGTCGGCGCCCCCCTGATCGCCGGTCTGCTCTCCGGTACGGCCGCCACCACGGCGGCCCATGCCACCGCGGCGGCGGTGCCGCAGAAGGTGCCGCTCTCACGCACGGTCCAGGTGACGCTCGACTCGATGGCCCCCAGCGCCCCCGTCAAGAGCGACACGCTGACGATCTCCGGCACGGTCACCAACACCGGCAGGCAGGCCGTCACCAGCGCCCATGTGGGTCTGCGGGTGGGCCAGCGGCTCAACGGCAGGACCGGGATCGACGAGGTCGCGCACGGTGGCGCCTCGCAGGGCCTGGACGGGCCGGAGGTCGGCGACAAGTACACGGTCAAGTTCCCGAAGCTGGCCCCCGGGATCAGCCGTGACTTCACGCTCTCCGTGCCGGTCGCCAAGCTGGGCCTGGACGGCGACGGCGTCTACCCGCTGGGCGTCTCCGTCTCCGGGCAGACGGCGAACCAGCCCTACGACCAGGTCCTGGGCGGCCAGCGGACCTTCCTGCCGTGGCAGCCCGAGGCCGTCGACGGCAAGAAGTCGCAGCTCACCTACTTGTGGCCGCTGATGTCGTCCACCCACCTCACCGCCCAGACGGGCTCGGACGAGCAGCAGACGCCGGTCTTCGCCGACGATGAACTGGCCGCGGAGCTCGCGCCCGGCGGACGGCTGGAGCGGATGGTCTCGCTCGGCGACGAGCTGCCGGTCACCTGGGTGATCGACCCCGATCTGCTCGCCACCGTCGACGCGATGACCCGCAACTACCGGGTCAAGTCCGGCGACACCGATGTTCCGGGCTCCAACCAGGACGTCGCCAAGGAGTGGCTGGGCAGGCTCGAGGACGCGGTGCAGGGCCAGAAGGTCGTCGCCCTGCCGTTCGCCGACCCGGACCTCGCCTCGCTCGCCCATCGCGGCAAGGACGTCTCGGGGTCGCTGAGCCATCTTCAGGGCGCCACCGAGGTGGCCGAGAAGACCGTGGAGACCATCCTCCATGTGACGCCCTCGGTCGACTTCGCCTGGCCGGTGCAGGGCGCGGTAGACCCCTCGATCGTCGACGTGGCCACTTCGGCGGGCGCGCACAACGTGATCGCCCGCAGCGACAGCCTCCGCGAGACCGGCGGCCTCGGCTACTCGCCCTCGGCCGCACGGCCGATCGGCGGCGGCACCACGGCCGTGGTCTCCGACGCCCGCCTCTCCACGGCGTTCGAGGGCGACATGTCCAGGGCCGGCAACTCCACGCTGGCCGTCCAGGAGTTCCTCGCCCAGACCTTGGCGATCACGCTCCAGGACACCGAGAAGCAGCGCAGCGTCGTCGTCGCCCCGCAGCGGATGCCGTCCGCCAGCCAGGCCCAGACGATGGCGAGCGCCGTCCGCGCCCTGAGCGCGCAGCGCTGGACCCAGCCCCTCGACCTCCCCGCGGCCGCCGCGGTCAAGCCGGACGCGCGCGCCACCGCCCGGGTGCCGGGCTCCTCCTCCTACCCCGCCTCCCTGCGCAGGCAGGAACTGCCGGTGCAGGCGTTCCAGGACATGAAGAGCACCCAGGGCACCCTGGACAAGTTCAGGGTGGTCCTGACCGCTCCGGACCGGGTGGTCACCCCCTTCGGCAACGCCATCAACCGCGAGATGTCGACCTCCTGGCGCGACGACCGCGAAGGGGCCGTGATCTACCGGGCGGGGGTGCAGAGCTATCTGGACGGCCTCACCGGCGAGGTGCGGCTCATCCAGAAGTCCACGGCCACCATGTCGGGCCGCAGCGCCACCCTCGCCGTCACCGTGCAGAACCAGCTGGTCCAGCCCGTGGGCAACCTGGTGCTGCGTCTGGAGCCGAGCAACCCCTCCCGCCTCAAGGTGACCACCAACGAGGACACGAACGGCGGGCAGCCGGTCAAGATCGACGGCGGGCACAGCCAGTCGGTGAAGTTCACCGCCACGGCCAACGCCAACGGCCCCGTTCAGGTGACCGCCCGGCTCTACACGCAGGACGGCACGCCGTACGGCGATCCGATGGAATTCACGGTCAAGGTCTCCGAGATCACCCCGACCGTGATGCTGGTGATCGCGGGCGGCGTCCTGCTGCTCGTCCTCGCGGGCATCAGGATGTACACGCACCGCAAGCGGTCGACGGCCCTGAAGGAGACCGGCGGGAGCGACGCTGCGGAGACGGCCGACGGTGACGATCCCGGGCAGCCGAGTGACCCGACACCGGACACCGGTCCGGAAAGCGGGGCCTCGCCCGGCACGGGTGAGAAAGTGGAGCATTGAGCTATCGCAATGCACCGCGGCCGGCCAGGCCGGGGACGACGAGGTGGGGTAACCATGAACGCGCCGTACGACGGTGACCGCGGGCAGGGCGCGGGCGGCGGCTCCGCGTCGTCCGGGAACACGCCCCCGGTGCCCCCCTACGCCGAGCAGGTGCCGCCGGTGCAGCCCTACGGCGAGCAGGTGCCGCCGCAGCTGCCCGCGCCCGATCCGTACTTCCAGGACGCCTACGGAAACGATCCGTACCGGGCGCAGGATCTGTATGCCCAGGACCCGGTGACCGAGGCGCTGTACGACCGTGCCGCGCACCCGCCGCCGCCCCCGGGCACCTACGCGGAGCCGCAGCCGCTGTACCAGCAGCCGGCCGCGCAGCAGCACGCGCCGGACCCCCGGATCTGGGCCCAGACCCCGCCGCCCGAGCCGGACGGCCCCTCGCGCCATCTGCCGTACGGCGACTCGGCCGGCACCACGCAGTTCGTGGGCGTCGACGACCTGGTCACCCAGGCGGGCGACGAGCCGCCCGAGCAGGACGCCTTCGCGTACCTCTACCGCGACCAGCAGGGATCCGGTCCGGCCCCGGCCGCCCCGGAGCCCGAGCCGCTGCCCGCCACGCCGCAGCAGAAGTCCGGTGGCCGCGCCTCCGGGCTGCTCAAGTCCAGCGCGGTCATGGCCGCGGGCACGCTGGTGTCGCGGCTGACCGGTTTCGTCCGCAGCCTGGTGATCACGGCCGCGCTCGGCACCTCGATGCTGGGCGACACCTACACCATCGCCTACACCCTGCCGACGATGATCTACATCCTCACCGTCGGCGGCGGCCTCAACTCCGTCTTCGTTCCGCAGCTGGTGCGGTCGATGAAGGACGACGAGGACGGCGGCGAGGCATACGCCAACCGGCTGCTGACCCTGGTCATGGTGGCGCTCGGCGTCATCGTCGCCATCGTCGTCTTCGCGGCCCCGCTGCTGATCAAGCTGATGTCGGGGACCATCTCCGACGACACGGCCGCCAACAGCGTCGCCGTCTCCTTCGCCCGCTACTGCCTGCCCACGATCTTCTTCATGGGTGTGCACGTGGTGATGGGACAGATCCTCAACGCCCGGGGCAAGTTCGGCGCGATGATGTGGACCCCGGTCCTCAACAACATCGTCATGATCGGCACGTTCGGTCTGTTCATCGGGGTGTACGGCCCCTTCGGCGAGACCAGGATGGGCGTCCAGACGATCCCGCCGGAGGGCATCCGCCTGCTGGGGATCGGCACGCTGCTGGGCCTGGTCGTCCAGGCGCTGGCGATGATCCCGTACCTGCGGGAGACCGGCTTCCGCTTCCGGCCGCGCTTCGACTGGAAGGGCCACGGCCTCGGCAAGACGGTCCACCTCGCCAAGTGGACCGTGCTGTTCGTCCTCGCCAACCAGGCCGGCGTGCTCGTGGTGACCCAGCTCGCCACCGCCGCGGGCAAGGCCTCCGCGGAGCACGGAGCCGGCTTCCTCGCCTACTCCAACGCCCAGCTGATCTGGGGCATGCCGCAGGCGATCATCACGGTCTCGGTGATGGCGGCCCTGCTGCCGCGCATCTCCCGTGCCGCGCACGACAACGACCCGGGCGCGGTCCGCGACGACATCTCGCAGGGCCTGCGCAACTCCGCCGTCGCGATCGTGCCGGTCTCGTTCATGTTCCTCGCGCTCGGCGTCCCCATGTGCACCCTGCTGTACTCCAGCAGCGGCCTGGAGGCGGGGCGGACCATGGGCTTCATCCTCATGGCGTTCGCGCTGGGCCTGATCCCGTACTCGGTCCAGTACGTCGTCCTGCGCGGCTTCTACGCGTACGAGGACACGCGGACGCCGTTCTACAACACGGTCATCGTGGCGGGGGTCAACGCCGCCGCTTCGGCCGCCTGCTACGTGGTCCTGCCCGCCCAATGGGCGGTCGTGGGCATGGCGGGCGCCTATGGTCTGGCCTACGCCGTCGGTGTGGGAGTCGCCTGGCGCCGGCTGCGCAACCGGCTGGGCGGCGACCTGGACGGAGCGCGCGTGCTGCGTACGTACGCGAGGCTCTCCCTGGCGGCCGTGCCCGCGGCGGTGGTCGGCGGCGCGCTCGGCTTCGTCATCCTCAAGGGGGTCGGCCAGGGGGCGCTCGGTTCGCTGGCCGCGCTCGTGGTGGGCGGCACGGCGCTGCTCGCGGTCTTCTTCGTCGCGGCGAAGAAGATGCGGATCGAGGAGCTCAACTCCATGGTCGGAATGGTGCGCGGGCGCCTCGGACGCTGAGTCCGGCAGCCCGCGCACAACCATCGTCCGCCGCCGTGTGTCGTGCATAGCGCCGGACTGTGGGCACAATTGGCAGAACTTTGCACGGCTGGCCGACAGCACGCAACGGATGGGGAGGCAGGAACGACGGTGGCGGAACGTAGCACGGCTGCCGTCGACGTGGCCGACAACAGCGGCGACAACCCGCTGACCGCCAAGGCGGACGGGGCCACGGCCGACGGGGTGGCGGAATCCATCGACACGGCAGACACAGCGGAGCAGGGCACCGGCGACACGGGCGGTGAACGAAAGCCCGCCGAGCCCTCCATCGCCACACCGGAGCTGCACAGCGGCCACAAGCTCGCCAGACGCTATCGGCTCGAAGAGTGCGTCACCCGTCTGGACGGATTCAGCAGCTGGAGGGCGGTCGACGAAAAGCTCCGCCGCGCCGTCGGCGTCCATCTGCTCCCGGCGGACCATCCGCGGGCGCGTTCCGTCCTCGCGGCCGCCCGTTCGTCCGCGCTCCTGGGGGATCCTCGCTTCGTCCAGGTCCTGGACGCGGTGGAGGAGAACGACCTCGTCTACGTGGTCCACGAGTGGCTGCCGGACGCCACCGAGCTGACGGCGCTCCTCGCCGTCGGCCCGCTGGAGCCGCACGACGCCTACCAGCTGGTCACCCAGGTGTCCCAGGCCATGGCCGCGGCCCACCGCGAGGGGCTCGCGCATCTGCGGCTGACTCCCGGCGCCGTCCTGCGGACCTCCTCGGGCCAGTACCGCATCCGCGGGCTCGCGGTGAACGCCGCGCTGCGCGGCATCACCTCCGACACCCCCCAGCGCACCGACACCGAGGCGATCGGCGCGCTGCTGTACGCCTCGCTGACCCAGCGCTGGCCCTACGACAGCGACGCCTACGGTCTGCACGGCCTCCCCAAGGGCGTCGGTCTCATCGCTCCCGACCAGGTCCGCGCGGGGGTCCACCGGGGCCTCTCGGAGCTCGCCATGCGGGCGCTGGTCAACGACGGTGCCACCGCGTCGCGCCAGGAGCCCGCCTGCACCACGCCGGACGAGCTGGTCAAGGCCGTCTCGGCGATGCCGCGCATCCGCCCCCCGGAGCCCGCCTTCACCGCGCCGCCCGAGTACCAGCGCACCACCTACCAGCAGGGCACCTACGGGCGCCCGCCCGCGGGCCCCCACCCGGCGGTCACCCAGGTCGTGCCCGCTCCGCCGCCCGCCCTCCAGGGGCGCACCGGCAAGGCGATCAAGTGGGCCGTCTCGGCGCTGCTGATCGCCGCGCTCGGCCTGGGCAGCTGGCAGCTCGCGGACTCGCTCCTGGGCCACGAGAAGGGCTCCGGCGAGTCCGGGACGACCCAGCAGCCGAACAAGAGCGAGGGCGACAAGCCGAAGGCGCCGATGCCGCTGCGCATCCAGGGCGCGGAGGAGTACGCCCCGGACGGCAAGCCGCAGAACGCCAAGGACGTGGGCAACACCTACGACGCCGACGCCTCCACGTACTGGCGCTCCAAGAGCTACGTCGACGGGCCTCGGCTCGCCCCCTTCAAGCAGGGCATCGGCATCGTCTACGACCTCGGGTCTGAGAAGGACGTCTCGACGGCCTCGATAGGGCTCCGGTACGGCGGCGACCACACGACGCTGGCGCTCTACGCGGCCGACTCGCTGTCGCCGAACACGCCGGTCGGTTCCATGAAGCAGATCGCCACCACCACGACGAAGGGCGCCTCCGCCGATCTCAAGGCGAAGAAGCCGGTGAAGAGCCGCTATGTCCTTCTGTGGATCACGGCGGCGCCCTACGCTGCCGCCGACGAGTTCAGCGGTTCCGGTTTCAAGCAGGCCATAACGGACGTCAAGTTCACCGGCTGACCCTGCCGGGCCCGGTTCGGCGAACCGGGCCCGGCAGGGAGATCCGACAGCGCGGGGAGGGGGCTCATCGTTGGACGACGCCTACGGCGACACGAGCGACCAGGATCTCCTGGCTCGCCATGTCGACGGTGACGCCGATGCCTTCGGCGAGCTGGTCCGGCGCCACCGGGACAGACTCTGGGCGGTCGCCCTGCGGACGCTGGGCGACCGCGAGGAGGCCGCCGACGCCGTCCAGGACGCCCTGGTGTCGGCCTACCGGGCCGCCCACACCTTCCGCGGCCAGTCCGCGGTGACGACCTGGCTGCACCGGATCACCGTGAACGCCTGCCTCGACCGGGCCCGCAAGGCCGCGTCCCGCAAGACCTCGCCGGTCGACGACGCGGAGCGCCTGGAGCAGCTCCTGGAGCCCCATGAGTCGGCGGCGGCCCCCGCGGAGCGCCAGGACCTCCAGCGGCAGCTGGTGAAGGCGCTGGGGACGCTCCCGACGGACCAGCGTGCGGCCCTGGTCCTCGTCGACATGCAGGGATATCCGGTGGCGGAGGCGGCCGAGATCCTCGACGTGCCGGTGGGCACGGTGAAGAGCCGCTGCGCCCGCGGCCGGGCGCGGCTGCAACCCCTGCTCGGCCACCTGCGCGGTGATACGGACGACACCGGGGATAGCCAGGAGGGCGGTGGGGGAAGGAACCGGACGCCGGGGACATCCGTCCCACCTGGGTCGGGACCAAGGGACGCAGGACCGCAAGATCCTGCTGCTGTGAAGGGCGGAGGTGGGCGCACGTGACATCCACGGCCGACATGGCTCAGCACCCGGACGTCTCGGAGATCTCCGACCTCCACGAGGGCCTGCTGCCCCCGGCCCGAACCGCCGCCGTCCGCCACCACCTGGACGGCTGTGCCCTGTGCGCCGACGTCCTCGCCTCCCTGACGGAGATCCGCGAGCTCCTGGGCACCCTGCCCGGGCCGCCTCGTATGCCCGCCGACATCGCGGGGCGGATCGACGCGGCGCTGGCCGCCGAGGCCCTCCTGGACGCCACGGCGCCCACCGCAACGCCCCTCCCCGTCGGAGCGAGCGCGGTGTCCACCTCGGCGCGAGAGCCGCACGGCACGGAAACGGGCGACGAGTCGGTGCGTGTTTCACGTGAAACATCGCCCGGAAGCGACCCGGCCGACTCCGTGGCCGTGGACCGGCCGGCCGGGCACCCCAGGGCAGCCACCGGGCCGGGCCGCCGGCGCAGCTCCCGGCGCCGCCGCAACGCGGTGCTCGGAGCCGTCTTCGGGGCCGCGGCGCTCGGGGTGGGCGTCCTCCTCGTCCAGACGTTCCAGTCGTCCGACGGCTCCCAGGCCGACAAGTCCGCCACCGCCTCGCCCCGGGCGGAGGGCCCCGACCTCTCCGCCGCCGCCCTGGCCGGGCAGGTGCGGACCCTGCTGTCCTCGCAGCCGGCCGGGCAGAGCGCCGGGACCTCTCCGTCGGGCAAGAAGCCGGATCTCGGGGTGACGTCCGACTCGCCGAAGCTCGCCACCGAGGTCTCCGTGCCGACCTGCGTCCAGGCGGGCACGGGCCGTACCTCGCAGGCTCCTCTCGCCGCGGAGACCGGTGACTACCGGGGGACCCGGGCGTACCTGGTCGTCTTCCCGCACCCCACGGACGCCTCGCAGGTCCAGGCGTACGTCGTCGACGCGGCCTGCGAGAGCGCGGGCCCCGACGCCAAGGGCAAGCTGCTGCTGACCCATGTCTATCCCCGTCGGTGAGACGCTCGGGGAATGCCGGGCCCGTAGGATCCGTTGGGTGGGGTGAGAGTCCTGGACCGGGCCCCGGTAGGCAGTAGGCAGTCCGCAGAGACGAGGAAGAAACCCGTGAGCGACGTCCGTAACGTGATCATCATTGGCTCCGGGCCGGCCGGCTACACGGCCGCGCTCTACACCGCGCGTGCGTCGCTTCAGCCGCTGGTGTTCGAGGGCGCCGTCACCGCCGGCGGTGCGCTGATGAACACCACCGAGGTGGAGAACTTCCCCGGCTTCCGTGACGGCATCATGGGCCCCGACCTCATGGACAACATGCGGGCGCAGGCGGAGCGCTTCGGCGCCGAGCTCGTTCCGGACGACATCGTGGCCGTCGACCTCAGCGGCGAGATCAAGACCGTCACGGACACCGCGGGCACCGTGCACCGCGCCAAGGCCGTCATCGTCACCACCGGCTCCCAGCACCGCAAGCTCGGGCTGCCCAACGAGGACAAGCTCTCGGGCCGCGGTGTCTCCTGGTGCGCCACCTGCGACGGGTTCTTCTTCAAGGACCAGGACATCGCCGTGGTCGGCGGCGGTGACACCGCGATGGAGGAGGCGACCTTCCTCTCGCGCTTCGCCAAGTCGGTCACGATCGTCCACCGCCGGGACAGTCTGCGCGCCTCCAAGGCGATGCAGGAGCGCGCCTTCGCCGACCCGAAGATCAAGTTCGCCTGGGACAGCGAGGTCGCCGAGATCCACGGCGACCAGAAGCTCTCGCACCTGACCCTGCGCAACACCAAGACCGGCGAGACCTCGCAGCTGGCGGTGACCGGCCTCTTCATCGCCGTCGGACACGACCCGCGCACCGAGCTCTTCAAGGGCCAGCTCGACCTGGACGACGAGGGTTACCTCAAGGTCGCCGCGCCCTCCACGCGCACCAACCTGTCCGGTGTCTTCGGCGCCGGTGACGTGGTGGACCACACCTACCGTCAGGCGATCACCGCCGCCGGTACGGGCTGCTCCGCCGCTCTCGACGCCGAGCGCTTCCTGGCCGCGCTCGCCGACGGCGAGAAGGCCGCCGCGACCGCCGTCTGAACCCTCCGTACGTCCTCCCCACCCCCTCACCCACACCCCGCAAGGAGGCTGCCGTGGCCGGCACCCTGAAGAACGTGACCGACGCCGACTTCGACGAGGTCGTCCTCAAGAGCGACAAGCCCGTCCTCGTCGACTTCTGGGCGGCGTGGTGCGGCCCGTGCCGTCAGATCGCCCCGTCCCTGGAGGCCATCGCGGCGGAGCACGGCGACCAGATCGAGATCGTCAAGCTCAACATCGACGAGAACCCGGCCACCGCCGCCAAGTACGGCGTGATGTCCATCCCGACCCTGAACGTCTACCAGGGCGGCGAGGTGGCCAAGACGATCGTCGGTGCCAAGCCGAAGGCCGCTCTGCTGCGCGACCTCGACGGTTTCATCGGCGCGTAAGTCGCGGCCGTTGTTTCACGTGAAACAACGGCGCGGGCCCGACCCCTGGGGGGTCGGGCCCGTTCGCATGTGCGGAGGCCATGGCGTCCGCGGTGGCGTCGGTTCTACAGGGGCCGCAGGGCGGGCTCCTTCTGGACGGCTCCCAGCAGCCGGTCCAGCGCCAGTTCGACGTCCTCCTTCCAGGAGAGCGTCGTCCTCAGCTCCAGCCGCAGCCGGGGATGGCGGGGATGCGGCCGTACGGTTTTGAAACCCACCGACAGCAGATGGTCGGCGGGAAGCACACACGCGGGCTCGCTCCAGCGGGCGTCCCCGAAGGCCTCGATGGCCTTGAAGCCCCGGCGCAGCAGGTCCTTGGCGACCGTCTGCACCATCACTCTCCCCAGCCCCTGCCCCTGGTACCCCGGCATGATCCACGCCGTCATCAGCTGCACCGCGTCGGGTGAGACCGGGCTGGTGGGGAAGGCCGTGGAGCGCGGTACGTACGCGGGCGGGGCGTAGAGGACGAAACCCACCGGCACGTCGTCGACATAGACGACCCGGCCGCACGAGCCCCACTCCAGGAGCACCGCCGATATCCAGGCTTCCTTCTCCAGCTCAGGCGTGCCCGCCTTTATCGCTGCCTCTCCGCTGACCGGGTCAAGCTCCCAGAAGACACAGGCGCGGCAGCGCTGGGGAAGGTCCGGAAGGTTGTCCAGCGTGAGCGGTACAAGCCGACGCCCCATGAAGGGTGTTCCTCGCTTCCCTCGCCTGCCGCCCCCTGGGCGGCTGCCAGTGCACTCCGTTCCCGGAGGAGGCCGCCGACGAATCCGCCGAACGCCCCGAGGCCCAGCCCGGCCGTCACCAGTTGGGTGCGGCTCACCGTTCGCATGGCGCCCCGCCCTCCCTCCGAAGTGGCCCAAGGTGGATGTGCCATACCAGAACGCATCGTATCCACCCGGCGTCGAGGCGGATACCGCGCAACAGCAAAGGGCGGGCTGTGTTCCCGTACGCATCGGAACACAGCCCGCCCCTTGACGACAACTGCCCTGGATCGGCGGTGCGGAGATCACCGGATCAGGCTTCGTCGCCCTCCGACTCCTCGGCGAGACTCTTGTCGAGGACCCGTCCCTCGCCCGGGGCGAGAGTGCCGAGGATCCGCTCCAGATCGTCTATCGACGCGAACTCGACGACGATCTTTCCCTTCTTCTGACCGAGGTCGACCTTGACCCGTGTCTCGAAGCGGTCCGAGAGGCGGGAGGCGAGATCGGAGAGCGCCGGCGAGAGCCGGGCCCCGGCACGCGGGCCCTTCGCCTTGACGGCGTTCTTGGGCTCCGAGTTCAGCAGGGTGACGATCTCCTCGACCGCCCGCACCGAGAGCCCCTCGGCCACGATGCGGTGCGCCAGCCGGTCCTGCTCCTCGGAGTCGTCCACCGAGAGCAGCGCCCGGGCGTGGCCCGCCGAAAGCACCCCGGCCGCCACCCGGCGCTGCACCGGCGGAGAGAGCCGCAGCAGACGCAGGGTGTTGGAGACCTGCGGGCGGGACCGGCCGATGCGGTCGGCCAGCTGGTCATGGGTGCACGCGAAGTCCCGCAGCAGCTGGTCGTAGGCCGCCGCCTCTTCCAGCGGGTTGAGCTGGGAGCGGTGCAGGTTCTCCAGGAGGGCGTCCAGAAGCAGCTTGTCGTCGTCGGTGTCCCGCACGATCGCCGGGATCCGCTCCAGACCCGCCTCACGGCAGGCCCGCCAGCGCCGCTCGCCCATGATGAGCTCGAAGCGCTCGGACGACAGCTGGCGTACGACCACGGGCTGGAGAAGCCCGACTTCCTTGATCGAGGTGATGAGCTCGGCGAGGGCGTCCTCGTCGAACACCTCACGCGGCTGGCGCGGGTTGGGCGTGATCGAGTCCAGCGGCAGCTCCGCGAAGTACGCCCCAGCGGGCGCCTTCAGCTGCGGCGCCTCGGGCTCGGGCGCCTGGACGGGCAGCGGTGTTTCACGTGAAACAGGAGGCGCCGCGAGCGTGGTCACCTTCGCCGCCGCCACCCCGCGCTCCGCGGTCAGCACCGGGACCGCCGCCGGGGACGTGGATGCCGTCCCCACCGAAGGCGCGGGCTGCTTCTCCTGGGGGGCGGCCGGGATCAGCGCACCCAGCCCGCGCCCCAGACCTCTACGTCGCTCACTCACTGGATCCCCTCCGACATGCTGTGCTGGTTGTTCTGAGTGCCCACGGGGATGTGCGTCGTCGGATCGTAGTTGATGCCGACCCCGCGCAGTGCGATCTCGCGGGCGGCTTCGAGATACGAGAGCGAGCCGCTGGAGCCCGGGTCATAGGTGAGCACCGTCTGGCCGTAGCTCGGTGCCTCCGAGATACGGACCGAGCGCGGGATGCTCGTGCGCAGGACCTCGTGGCCGAAGTGGCTGCGCACCTCGTCGGCCACCTGGGAGGCGAGCCTGGTCCTGCCGTCGTACATGGTGAGCAGGATCGTCGAGACATGCAGGGCCGGGTTGAGATGCCCCCGCACCAGGTCGACGTTCCGCAGCAGCTGACCCAGCCCCTCCAGCGCGTAGTACTCGCACTGGATGGGAATGAGAACCTCCGCACCGGCAACAAGAGCGTTGACGGTGAGGAGTCCCAGGGAAGGCGGGCAGTCAATCAGGATGTAGTCCAGCGGCTGCTCGTATGCCTGGATGGCGCGCTGCAGCCTGCTCTCCCGTGCCACCAGGGACACCAGCTCGATCTCCGCGCCGGCCAGGTCGATCGTGGCCGGAGCGCAGAAGAGACCCTCCACGTCCCGGACGGGCTGGACGACCTCGGAGAGCGGTCTGCTGTCCACCAGGACGTCGTAGATCGAGGGGACCTCGGCATGATGGTCTATCCCCAGCGCCGTGGAGGCATTGCCTTGCGGGTCGAGGTCGACCACCAGGACCCGGGCGCCGTGCAGCGCCAGGGAAGCGGCGAGATTGACCGTGGTCGTGGTCTTTCCGACGCCGCCCTTCTGGTTGGCGACCACCATGATGCGTGTCTGCTCAGGCCGGGGCAGCCCCTCGCCGGCACGGCCGAGAGCTTCCACCGCCAGCTGGGCAGCACGACCGATGGGGGTGTCGTCCATCGGGGGCGGTGTTTCACGTGAAACATCCTCCCCCGCCGACTCGGTACGGGGACCGGGGACCGGATCGGTCATCGGTCCCGCGATGTTGGCGTCGGACCGCAAGGATTCACTCTCCTCGACTTCAGGCTCGCAATGCACAGAGCCTGCCATGCTTTCGGGGTCGTGAACCAGCGAGGTCCGTTCTTCTGTGGATGAATCCACCTCTGTGGACAACTCCGTAGCCCGTGAGGGGGACTCCGGGGAGCCGCCCAAGGGCTTGCGGTCGCGCGGCGCGGCATTACGGCCACGGCTGATGATTCCATGCAGCAGAGAGCGACGTTTCACGTGAAACACGATGCACGCGCCCTGCGGTCAGACCGTTACGACACTCCGAAATGCGTACGTATCGCACCTTCTATGGAGCATCCGCCCCCGAATGGGCCGGGCGCTTCAGCGGCGGCGCCTGGTGCGGCTGGTCCTGGCGGCCTTGGCGCGCTTGGCGGCGAACCGCACACCGCCCGGGCTCTCCCCGACCTCGACGCGCACCACCGTGGACAGCGGCTCCACGATGCCCTCGCCGACATGCAGCACTGAGGTGTTCACCACACCGAGCTTGCTCAGCGCGGCCCGCGCACCCTGGATCTCCTCCTCGGCGGTGTCGCCCTTGAGCGCCAGCATCTCGCCGTAGGGACGCAGCAGCGGCACACCCCACCCGGCCAGCCGGTCCAGCGGGGCCACCGCGCGAGCCGTGACCACATGCACCGGCTGCACCTTGCCCAGCATCTCCTCGGCCCGGCCGCGCACCACGGTCACATGGTCCAGGCCCAGCAGCTCCACGACCTCCTGGAGGAAGTTGGTGCGCCGCAGCAGCGGCTCAAGGAGCGTGATCTTCAGGTCCGGACGCACCAGCGCCAGCGGGATACCGGGCAGACCGGCCCCGGAGCCGACGTCGCAGACCGTGACGCCCTCCGGAACGACCTCGGAGAGCACGGCACAGTTGAGCAGGTGGCGCTCCCAGAGACGGGGCACCTCCCGCGGGCCGATCAGACCGCGCTTGACTCCCGCGTCCGCGAGCAGCTCGGCGTACCGGACGGCTTCCGGGAAGTACTCGCCGAATACCGTGCGCGCCTCTTCCGGCGGCTGGGGAAGCTCTGCTGCTGCCTCCGTCACGGGGGACCGTCCTTCCGTACCGCGCTTCCCGCGCTGGGGTGGCTTGACTATCAGGCTGACAAAGATCGGCCCCGTCTGCGAACAGACGGGGCCGAGGCCGGGGATCCCGGGGGACGGGCCCCCGGGATCCCCGGCAGAGGACTACAGACCGCTCAGGCGGGGAGCACGATGACGAAGCGCTGCGGCTCCTCGCCCTCGGACTCGCTGCGCAGACCGGCGGCGGCGACCGCGTCGTGCACGACCTTGCGCTCGAACGGCGTCATCGGCTGGAGCTTCACCGGCTGCCCCGAGTTCTTGACCTCGTCCGCGGTCTTGGCACCCAGCTCGGACAGCTCCGTGCGCTTCCTGGCCCGGAAACCCGCGATGTCGAGCATCAGACGGCTGCGGTCACCGGTCTCCCGGTGCACGGCCAGCCGCGTCAGCTCCTGGAGCGCCTCCAGCACCTCACCATCACGGCCGACGAGCTTCTGCAGGTCACGGCTGTCGGTGTCGCTGATGATCGAGACCGCGGCACGGTCCGCCTCGACGTCCATGTCGATGTCGCCGTCCAGGTCGGCGATGTCGAGCAGGCCCTCCAGGTAGTCGGCGGCGATCTCCCCCTCCTGCTCCAGACGGGACAGGGTGTCGACACCCTGTGCGGCCGGGATGGTGCCTTCCGTCACGGATGGACTCCTTCTTACTTCTTGGACGGGTGCTTGGGCCGCTGCTGACCCTTGCGCTGTCCTGACTGGGCCTTGCTGCGTGCGGTACCGGAGGCGGGCTTGCCCGCCGTCTTGGACTTGGCGGCCTGCGGCGCGTCCTGCTTCGCCTCGGCACCCTCGTCCGACGTGCCCTTTTCCAGCGAGGTCTTCGCCGGCTCCTCACCGTCGCCGCCACCCTGAGCGGCGGTCGCGCCGGCCTGGCGCTGGGCCTTGGTCAGACGCTTGGGCTGCTGCCGCCTGGCGCCCGCCGCCTCCGCCTCGGCCACGGCCGGGTCGCTCTTGACCACGGTGCCGTCGGCCTGGGCCGCGAAGCCCTGCTTGGCCAGGCCCGAGATGAACTTGCGCTCGTTGTCGTTGCGGTCCGGGCCCTTGGCCACGATCGCCTGCACCACGGCCCGGCGGCGCTTGCCCCGCACCTCGTTGTGGGCGGCGACGCTCTTGCTCAGCCGCTCCAGGTAGCTGGCCTGCGCCTTGGAACCCGGCGTCGGGTTCTGGTTGATCACGTACATCTGCTGGCCCATGGTCCACACGTTGGTGGTCAGCCAGTAGACGAGGACACCGACGGGGAAGTTGACACCCATCACGGCGAACATGACCGGGAAGACGTACATCAGCATCTTCTGCTGCTGCATGAACGGCGTCTTCACCGACAGGTCCACGTTCTTCGTCATCAGCTGGCGCTGGGTGAAGAACTGCGACGCGGACATCAGCACGATCATGATCGCGGTCACGACGCGGACGTCGGTCAGCGTGGCGCCGAGGGCGTCGACCTTGGAGGCACTGTCCGTGAACTTCGCGGCCAGCGGAGCACCGAAGATATGGGCGTTACGTGCGCTGTCGAGCAGCGACTGGTCGATGACGCCGACCTTCTTGTTGTTCGCGATGTTGCTGAGCACGTGGTACAGCGCGAAGAAGAAGGGCGACTGCGCCAGGATGGGAAGGCACGAGGAGAGCGGGTTGGTGCCCGTCTCCTTGTACAGCTTCATCATCTCTTCGGACTGACGCTGCTTGTCGCTCTTGTAGCGCTCCTGGATCGCCTTCATCTTCGGCTGGAGCGCCTGCATGTTCCGGGTCGACTTGATCTGCTTCACGAAGAGCGGGATCAGACAGATCCGGATCAGCACCACCAGGGACACGATGGACAGTCCCCAGGCCCAGCCCGTGTCCGGCCCGAAGATCGCGCCGTACAACTTGTGGAACTGGACGATGACCCAGGAAACGGGCCAGGTGATGAAGCTGAACAGACTGGCAATCGTGTCCACTAATCAGGCTCCTTGAGCATTGGGCGAGGTCTCTGCGGCCGGGCTGGGCTCGGTCTCAGCGGCGGAGTGCCCGCCCTTGCTGCCGCGCCAGGCGTTGCGCAGCGCCTCGTGCCAACGAGGGCGCTTGCGTTCGGGGACGTAGTCCACGCCGCCCGGCGACCACGGATTGCACCGCAGGATGCGCCAGGCGGTCAGTGCCGTGCCCTTCACCGCGCCATGCCGGTCAATGGCCGTGAATCCGTAGTGGGAACACGACGGGTAGTACCTGCAGACGGGCCCGAGCAGCGGGCTGATCGTCCACTGGTACAGCTTGATCAGGGCCAGCAGCGGGTACTTCATCGCGCACCCCCTCCCAGCAGCCGCTGGAGGGCGGCGTCCAGGTCTCGGGCCAGATGTGCATGATCGGCATCACCCGCGCCGGGCAATGCTCGTACGACCACCAGGCTACCGGGGGGCAGCTGGGAGAGCCGGTCGCGCATCAGATGGCGAAGCCTGCGCTTCACCAGGTTGCGGACGACCGCCACGCCCACGGCCTTGCTGACGACGAAACCCGCACGCGTCGGGGGAGCGCTCTCCCCAGGCGCGTGCGGGTCCGTTGCACCGCTGCGTAGATGGACGACGAGGAGCGGGCGACCGGCCCGGCGTCCTCGGCGTACCGCGGTCGCGAAGTCTTCGCGCCGCCTCAGCCGATTCTCGGTAGGCAGCACGTCATGACCTGTATGCGATTAGGCGGACAGGCTGGCGCGGCCCTTGCCACGACGGTTCGCGAGGATGGCGCGGCCGGCACGGGTACGCATCCGCAGGCGGAAGCCGTGGGTCTTGGCGCGACGGCGGTTGTTCGGCTGGAAGGTGCGCTTGCTCACTCGGGGGCTCCAGAAATGATTCGGTGGTGGCGGGACATCGCCTGGCTGTCACCGTGCGCCCACGAGAAGCTCGCAATACACGAAGCTCGTACAACGCCCAAGTGCACCGCTTCACGATCACAGACCGTGATCTTTGCCCATCGGAGGCAGGCGGCAGCAGCCATCGACAACTCGACCTGGTTACGGTACGCGCGGCTACGCCATCCGGTCAAACCAGCGTCTCCGCGGGCCCCACTGTGCACAGCCTGTGGACAACAACTTGAACCACGTCAGTCGCCGCGACTACCGTGGCTCGACCCCGACTCTTTTCCTTTCTGTCCTTGCCTGTCCTTCCATCCCGTCCCGAGAACCACACATTCGTGGGACCTGCGAGAGAGCGTGCCCTGTGGCTGACGTACCTGCCGATCTTGCCGCAGTGTGGCCACGCGTGCTGGAGCAGCTCCTCGGGGAGGGCCAGCAGGGCATCGAGCCCAAGGACAAGCAGTGGATCGAGCGCTGCCAGCCGCTCGCCCTGGTCGCCGACACCGCACTGCTCGCCGTCCCCAACGAATGGGGCAAGCGCGTCCTGGAGGGCCGCCTGGCCCCGCTGATCAGCGACACCCTCAGCCGTGAGTGCGGCCGTACGATCCGCATCGCGATCACCGTCGACGACTCCGTGGGCGAGCCCCCCGGCGGCGGGGGCCAGTCCGCGCCGCCGCAGCAGCAGCCCCCGCGCTACCAGGACGACGCCTACGGCCGCCCGGCCGACGACGGCCTGCCGACCGTGCGCCCGGCCTATCCGGAGTACCAGCAGCAGCGCCCGGAGCCCGGCGCCTGGCCGCGCGCCCAGGAGGACCACTCCTGGCAGCAGCAGCGCCTCGGCGGCTTCCAGGAGCGCGACCCGTACGCGACCGCCCGCCCGCAGCAGCCGCAGCACGACTACCGGCAGCCGCAGATGCCCGAGCGCTCGCAGTACGAGCAGCAGCATCAGCAGTACGACCAGCAGGAGCGGCAGCCGTACAAGCCCGAGCGCCACGAGCTGTCCGACCAGCAGGAGCGGCAGCACCACGGCGGGCCCCAGCACGGCGGCGGCGCCCCGCGTCCGATGGGCGGCCCCTCGTCCTCCTCGGCGCCCCAGCCGGGCGGCCCCGGCGAGCCGCACGCGCGCCTGAACCCCAAGTACCTCTTCGACACGTTCGTCATCGGTTCCTCGAACCGGTTCGCGCACGCGGCGGCGGTGGCCGTGGCCGAGGCGCCGGCCAAGGCGTACAACCCGCTCTTCATCTACGGGGAGTCGGGCCTGGGCAAAACACATCTGCTGCACGCCATCGGGCACTACGCCCGCAGCCTCTACCCCGGTACGCGGGTGCGCTACGTGAGCTCCGAGGAGTTCACCAACGAGTTCATCAACTCCATCCGCGACGGCAAGGGCGACACCTTCCGCAAGCGGTACCGGGACGTGGACATCCTCCTGGTCGACGACATCCAGTTCCTGGCGAGCAAGGAGTCGACGCAGGAGGAGTTCTTCCACACCTTCAACACCCTCCACAACGCCAACAAGCAGATCGTGCTCTCCTCCGACCGGCCGCCCAAGCAGCTGATGACGCTGGAGGACCGGCTGCGGAACCGTTTCGAGTGGGGTCTGACCACCGATGTGCAGCCGCCGGAGCTGGAGACGCGGATCGCGATCCTCCGTAAGAAGGCGGTGCAGGAGCAGCTCAACGCCCCGCCGGAGGTGCTGGAGTTCATCGCCTCCCGGATCTCGCGGAACATCCGTGAGCTGGAGGGCGCGCTGATCCGGGTGACGGCGTTCGCGTCGCTCAACCGGCAGCCGGTGGACCTCGGCCTCACCGAGATCGTGCTGAAGGACCTGATCCCCGGCGGTGAGGACTCGGCGCCCGAGATCACGGCCGGGGCCATCATGGCGGCGACCGCCGACTACTTCGGGCTCACCGTCGAGGACCTGTGCGGATCCTCGCGCAGCCGGGTCCTGGTGACGGCCCGCCAGATCGCGATGTACCTGTGCCGCGAGCTCACGGACCTCTCGCTGCCGAAGATCGGGGCGCAGTTCGGCGGCCGCGACCACACCACGGTGATGCACGCCGACCGCAAGATCCGCGCGCTGATGGCCGAGCGACGCTCCATCTACAACCAGGTCACCGAGCTCACCAACCGGATCAAGAACGGCTGAGCGGACCGCTCACAGAGCCTCTCAGGGCGCCCGGGACACCGTCCCGGGCGCCCTTTTCGTCGCCCTTCCACGGCCCTCCACGCGCGCGTACGCCGCCGATTCCCCCGCTGTGGACGGCCCGCGCGGCCGTTCCGTACGGCTCGCCGCGGCCGCCGGTGTTCGAATACAGGCCGGTCAGCGGGGGTTCTCCACAGATCCGGGGACTTTTCCCCGTCCACACCCTGGGGACTGTTCAGTTGTCCAGATTGCTTCCACAGGCCCGCGCGCTGATACTCCATCACCCCAGGTCACGTACTTGTGGATTTGTGCGCGACCGCGATCCACAGGCTGTGGACGAAATCTCTGTCCACAGCCTGTGGTCAAAGTTGTCCACCGGCGGCCCACAGGCTGGGGCATGTTGCCCACAGCTTCTCCACAGCGCTGTCCACTGTTCGGCAACGCAACACCCCCCGTCACCGGGTCGAGTGAAAGGCGTCACACCAACGCGCCCGGTTGGGCTGTGGGGAACCGGGGTAAAGCTGGGGACAGCTCTGGGGAGAAGTGGGCCCTGCCTGTGCATCGGGTGTGCAGAACTTTCGGGTGTCCACAGAACCGGTGAGTTGTCCACCGGCTCCGCCCACAGGCGCGGTGGACAAAAAAGCGGGCCTGACCTGCGAAAACGGGGTTATCCACCGTTTCCACAGGCCCTACTACTACTGCCACTTAGAGTTAGCTCGGATTCCGCTTCGAAGTGGGGGCTGTGCACAACTCGGGCCCGGCGGCTCCCGGACCGCCCGGTGCGACTTGACCCCGACTCGCACCGAGTGTCAGCGGCGTACGTCAGACTGGTCCCCGGCGATACAGCCGACGACGAAAGCCAGCAGGGCGAGCCAGCAACAGCAGGAGGCGGTTCCGGTGAAGATCCGGGTGGAGCGCGATGTTCTCGCGGAGGCGGTGGCGTGGGTGGCCCGCAGCCTCCCGGCCCGTCCGCCCGCGCCCGTGCTCGCGGGCCTTCTTCTGAAGGCGGAGGACGGCGCCCTCAGCTTCTCCAGCTTCGACTACGAGGTCTCGGCGCGGGTCTCGGTCGAGGCCGAGGTCGACGAGGACGGCACGGTGCTCGTCTCCGGCCGCCTGCTCGCCGACATCTGCCGCGCCCTCCCCAACCGCCCGGTGGAGATTTCCACAGACGGTGTACGGGCGACGGTGGTCTGCGGCTCCTCCCGCTTCACCCTCCACACCCTGCCTGTGGAGGAGTACCCGGCACTGCCGCAGATGCCGACCGCGACCGGCACCGTTCCCGGTGAGGTCTTCGCCTCCGCCGCCGCCCAGGTCGCCATCGCCGCCGGGCGCGACGACACCCTGCCGGTGCTGACCGGTGTGCGGATCGAGATCGAGGGCGACACGGTCACCCTCGCCTCGACCGACCGCTACCGCTTCGCGGTCCGCGAGTTCCTGTGGAAGCCGGAGAACCCGGACGCCTCCGCGGTCGCCCTGGTGCCCGCCAAGACGCTCCTGGACACCGCCAAGGCCCTGACCAGTGGTGACACCGTCACGCTCGCACTGTCGGGCTCGGGCGCCGGTGAGGGCCTGATCGGCTTCGAGGGCGCCGGCCGGCGCACCACCACCCGCCTGCTCGAAGGCGACCTGCCGAAGTACCGGACGCTGTTCCCCACCGAGTTCAACTCGGTCGCGGTGATCGAGACCGCGCCCTTCGTCGAGGCGGTCAAGCGCGTCTCCCTGGTCGCCGAGCGCAACACGCCGGTCCGGCTCAGCTTCGAGCAGGGCGTGCTCATCCTGGAGGCCGGCTCCAGCGACGACGCACAGGCTGTGGAAAGGGTCGACGCCAACCTGGAGGGCGACGACATCTCGATCGCCTTCAACCCGACCTTCCTGCTCGACGGCCTGAGCGCCATCGACTCCCCGGTCGCCCAGCTCTCCTTCACCACCTCGACCAAGCCGGCGCTGCTGAGCGGCAGGCCCGCGCTCGACGCCGAGGCGGACGACGCGTACAAGTACCTGATCATGCCGGTGCGCCTCTCCGGCTGACCCCGCTGACCGGTGCGGGGCCGTGTTCGTCTGAGCGGCCGACCCCACAGGTGTGTGCCCGTGTCCGGGCGTAGTCTCGGTCACGGGTACGAACGCCACAACGTCAAAGGATCATGTGATGGAGCTCGGTCTCGTCGGCCTCGGCAAGATGGGCGGCAACATGCGCGAGCGGATTCGCCGCGCAGGCCACACCGTCATCGGTTACGACCGCAACCCGGACGTCGCCGATGTCCACAGCCTCGAAGAACTTGTGGGCAAGCTCAAGGGGCCGCGGGTGGTCTGGGTGATGGTCCCGGCCGGCGCCGCGACCCAGTCCACCATCGACGAGCTGGCACAGCTGCTCTCCCCCGGTGACGTGGTCGTCGACGGCGGCAACTCGCGCTGGACCGACGACGAGAAGCACGCGGTCGAGCTGGGCCTCAAGGACATCGGCTTCGTCGACTGCGGAGTCTCCGGCGGCGTCTGGGGCCTGGAGAACGGCTACGCGCTGATGTACGGCGGCGACGCCGAGAACGTGGCGAAGGTCCAGCCGATCTTCGACGCGCTCAAGCCCGAGGGCGAGTTCGGCTCGGTCCACGCGGGCAAGGTCGGCGCCGGCCACTTCGCCAAGATGGTCCACAACGGCATCGAGTACGCGATGATGCAGGCGTACGCCGAGGGCTGGGAACTCCTGGAGAAGGTCGACTCCGTCACCGACGTCCGCGAGGTCTTCCGCAGCTGGCAGGAGGGCACGGTCATCCGTTCCTGGCTGCTGGACCTGGCGGTCAACGCCCTCGACGAGGACGAGCACCTCGACCAGCTGCGCGGCTTCGCGGCGGACTCCGGCGAGGGCCGGTGGACCGTCGAGGCCGCCATCGACAACGCAGTCCCGCTGCCCGCCATCACCGCGTCGCTGTTCGCGCGGTTCGCGTCCCGGCAGGACGACTCCCCGCAGATGAAGATGATCGCGGCGCTGCGCAACCAGTTCGGCGGCCACGCGGTCGAGTCCAAGAAGTAATCCACAGGCTGTTGGCAGGGCCGGGGGAGGTCGGCGCACCACCATGCACGTCACGCATCTCTCGCTGGCCGACTTCCGCTCGTACGCCCGGGTCGAGGTTCCGCTCGACCCGGGCGTCACCGCCTTCGTGGGGGCCAACGGCCAGGGCAAGACCAATCTCGTCGAGGCGGTCGGCTATCTGGCGACCCTCGGCAGCCACCGGGTCTCCTCGGACGCCCCGCTGGTGCGCATGGGCGCCGAGCGCGCCGTGATCCGCGCCGCCGTGACCCAGGGCGAGCGCTCCCAGCTGATCGAGCTCGAACTCAACCCGGGTCGGGCGAACCGGGCCAGGATCAACCGGTCCTCGCAGGTCAGACCGCGTGACGTGCTGGGGATAGTGCGGACCGTCCTGTTCGCGCCGGAGGACTTGGCGCTCGTCAAGGGCGATCCCGGCGAGCGGCGGCGCTTCCTGGACGAGATGGTCACCGCGCGCTCCCCGCGCATGGCGGCCGTCCGCTCCGACTACGACCGCGTCCTCAAGCAGCGCAACACCCTGCTCAAATCGGCGGCGATGGCCCGGCGCCACGGCGGCCGCGGCATGGACCTGTCCACACTCGACGTGTGGGACCAGCATCTGGCGCGGGCCGGCGCGGAGCTGCTCGCCCAGCGGCTCGACCTGATCGCGACGCTCCAGCCGCTCGCCGACAAGGCCTACGACCAGCTGGCGCCCGGTGGCGGGCCCGTGACGCTGGAGTACAAGCCGTCGGCGCCGGGCGGCGAGACCACCCGCGAGGACCTGTACGGGCAGCTGATCGCCGCGCTCGCCGACGTGCGCAAGCAGGAGATCGAGCGCGGGGTGACCCTGGTCGGGCCGCACCGCGACGACCTGCTGCTCAAGCTCGGCCCGCTCCCCGCCAAGGGGTACGCCAGCCATGGCGAGTCCTGGTCGTACGCGCTGGCGCTGCGGCTCGCCTCCTACGACCTGCTGCGGGCCGAGGGCAACGAGCCGGTGCTGGTCCTGGACGACGTCTTCGCGGAGCTGGACGCCCGGCGCCGCGAACGGCTGGCGCAGCTGGTGGCCCCGGGCGAGCAGGTGCTGGTGACGGCGGCCGTCGACGACGATGTGCCGGGCGTCCTGGCGGGGGCCCGGTACGAGGTCGCGGCGGGAGAGGTGGCGCGGGTATGAGCGAGCACTCCGGAAACGAGACGCCGGCGCCCAGGGTTCCCGAGTCCTCCGGCGTCGACCTCGCGCGCGTGGCGCTGCGCGCCGCCAAGGAGCAGGCCAAGGCGCGGGGCGCCGCCGCACAGCAGAAGAAGCAGGCCCGCCGGGGCGGGGGCCTGCGCTCGGGCGCCCGGGCGGACGGCCGCGACCCGCAGCCGCTGGGCGCCGCGATCAACCGGTTGATCACCGAGCGCGGCTGGGAGGCCCCGGCCGCGGTGGGCGGCGTGATGGGCCGCTGGCCGCAGATCGTCGGCGACGACCTGGCCAACCACTGCGTACCGCTGCGCTACGACGAGGACCCCGACGAGCGGGTGCTGACGGTGCAGTGCGACTCCACGGCGTGGGCGACGCAGCTGCGCCTGCTGGCGCCCCAGCTGGTGGCCCGGCTCAACGCGGACCTGGGCCAGGGGACGGTCCGGCTGATCAAGGTCCTGGGCCCGGGCGGCCCGCCGACGCGGTACGGGCGCCTGCGTGCTCCGGGGAGCACGGGACCGGGCGACACCTACGGGTGAGGCGGGGTGACGGGGCGGGCCGCGTCACCGGCTGCCCGCCGCTCCGCCCTGCCGCGGTACTACCGAGGCTAGCCTCGGCTCTCTTTCGCCCTCCGCGCCCCGGTTCCCCCCGCCCGGCACAAGGGGCCACCGAGCCCCTCGGAGCGCCCCTGCGCGCGCGTAGGGGCCCCCAGAGCCTTCTATCCCTCACGCGGGCCCGTCCGGCGGCCTGCGCGCGGCAGGAAACCGGGCGGTACGGGTGAGGCGTCCCTCACGGTAGCCGGAGGTTGACAGGCGGAAGCGCTGAATGCCCGTGTGAGGCTCTTAGAGCCCCTGCCCGGATATGGGGAGTCGGCAGCCGCCCGCTCAGGGCGGCACATGCGGACTCAGGTACCGGCAAACCCCCATTCATGTCGGCGCTACCGGTAGACTGGTCAATAATCCCGCCCTCCTCGCGGGACCCACCGAAATGACGCGGTCGGGTGATGCCCCCAACGGCACCGCCCGGCGCTGACCATCGCTGAACGACGCAGCTGCTCCTGCCTGCCCAGGGGAAGGCTGTGCTGTGCCAGAAAGGGCGCTTCGTGGCCGATTCCGGCAACCCCAACGAGAACACCCCGTCCGCTGCCGCCGGCCAGAACGGCGAGGTCACCGCCTCGTACGACGCCAGCGCCATCACCGTCCTCGAAGGTCTGGACGCGGTCCGCAAGCGCCCCGGCATGTACATCGGCTCGACGGGCGAGCGCGGTCTGCACCACCTGGTGCAGGAGGTCGTCGACAACTCGGTCGACGAGGCCCTGGCCGGTCACGCGGACACGATCGACGTCACGATCCTTCCCGACGGCGGCGTGCGCGTCGTCGACAACGGCCGTGGCATCCCCGTGGACATGCACCCCGTGGAGAAGAAGCCGGCCGTCGAGGTCGTCCTGACCGTGCTGCACGCGGGCGGCAAGTTCGGCGGCGGTGGCTACGCCGTATCCGGTGGTCTGCACGGTGTCGGCGTCTCCGTGGTGAACGCCCTCTCCACCAAGCTCGCGGTCGACATCAAGCGCGACGGCTACCGCTGGACGCAGGACTACAAGCTCGGCGTCCCCACCGCCCCCCTGGCCAAGCACGAGCAGGTCGAGGAGAGCGGCACCACGGTGACGTTCTGGGCCGACCCGGACGTCTTCGAGACCACCGAGTACTCCTTCGAGACGCTCGCGCGCCGCTTCCAGGAGATGGCCTTCCTCAACAAGGGCCTCACGATCAGCCTCACCGACGAGCGGGAGTCGGCCAAGGCCGTCTCCGGTGCGGACTCGGCCGAGGAGTCGGAGGAGGCGCGGGCCCTCTCGGTCTCGTACCACTACGAGGGCGGCATCGTCGACTTCGTGAAGTACCTGAACTCGCGCAAGGGTGAGCTGATCCACCCGACCGTGATCGACGTGGAGGCCGAGGACAAGGAGCGCATGCTCTCGGCCGAGATCGCGATGCAGTGGAACTCCCAGTACACCGAGGGCGTTTACTCCTTTGCGAACACCATCCACACGCACGAGGGGGGTACGCATGAGGAGGGATTCCGCGCCGCGCTCACGGGCCTGGTCAACCGGTATGCCCGGGACAAGAAGCTGCTGCGCGAGAAGGACGACAACCTCTCCGGCGAGGATATCCGCGAGGGTCTGACGGCGATCATCTCCGTCAAGCTGGGCGAGCCGCAGTTCGAGGGCCAGACCAAGACCAAGCTGGGCAACACCGAGGCGAAGACGTTCGTCCAGAAGGTGGTGCACGAGCACCTGACCGACTGGTTCGACCGGAACCCCAACGAGGCCGCGGACATCATCCGCAAGTCCATCCAGGCGCAGACGGCCCGTGTCGCCGCCCGCAAGGCGCGCGACCTGACCCGCCGCAAGGGCCTGCTGGAGAGCGCCTCCCTGCCCGGCAAGCTCTCCGACTGCCAGTCCAACGACCCGACGAAGTGCGAGATCTTCATCGTCGAGGGTGACTCCGCCGGTGGTTCGGCGAAGTCCGGCCGCAACCCGATGTACCAGGCCATCCTGCCGATCCGAGGCAAGATCCTGAACGTCGAGAAGGCCCGTATCGACAAGATCCTGCAGAACACCGAGGTCCAGGCGCTGATCTCGGCCTTCGGCACCGGAGTCCACGAGGACTTCGACATCGAGAAGCTCCGCTATCACAAGATCATCCTGATGGCGGACGCCGATGTCGACGGCCAGCACATCAACACCCTGCTGCTGACCTTCCTCTTCCGCTTCATGCGCCCGCTGGTCGAGGCCGGTCACGTGTACCTGTCGCGCCCGCCGCTCTACAAGATCAAGTGGGGTCGGGACGACTTCGAGTACGCGTACTCGGACCGGGAGCGCGACGCGCTCGTGGAGCTCGGAAAGCAGTCGGGCAAGCGGATCCGCGAGGACTCGATCCAGCGCTTCAAGGGTCTGGGCGAGATGAACGCCGAGGAGCTGCGCGTCACCACCATGGACGTCGACCACCGCGTCCTGGGCCAGGTCACCCTGGACGACGCGGCCCAGGCCGACGACCTGTTCTCGGTGCTGATGGGTGAGGACGTCGAGGCGCGGCGCTCGTTCATCCAGCGCAACGCCAAGGACGTCCGCTTCCTCGACATCTGAGTCGGTCCGTCGCTGACCGCTTCGAAAGGACTTGAGAACCAGCAATGGCCGACGAGAACACTCCCGCGACCACTGAACCCACCGAGGAAGAACCTGTTCTGCGCATCGAGCCCGTCGGGCTCGAGACGGAGATGCAGCGCTCCTACCTCGACTACGCGATGTCCGTCATCGTCTCGCGCGCGCTGCCGGACGTACGGGACGGCCTGAAGCCCGTCCACCGCCGTGTGCTGTACGCGATGTACGACGGCGGGTACCGGCCCGAGAAGGGCTTCTACAAGTGCGCCCGCGTCGTCGGCGACGTCATGGGCACGTACCACCCGCACGGCGACTCCTCGATCTACGACGCGCTCGTCCGCCTCGCCCAGCACTGGTCGATGCGGATGCCGCTGGTCGACTCCAACGGCAACTTCGGTTCCCCGGGCAACGACCCGGCCGCCGCCATGCGGTACACCGAGTGCAAGCTGATGCCGCTGGCCATGGAGATGGTCCGGGACATCGACGAGGAGACCGTCGACTTCCAGGACAACTACGACGGCCGCAACCAGGAGCCGACGGTCCTGCCGGCGCGTTTCCCGAACCTGCTGGTCAACGGCTCCGCCGGTATCGCCGTCGGTATGGCCACCAACATCCCGCCGCACAACCTGCGCGAGGTCGCGGACGGCGCCCAGTGGTTCCTGTCGCACCCCGAGGCCTCGCACGAGGAGCTCCTGGACGCGCTCATCGAGCGCATCAAGGGCCCCGACTTCCCGACCGGCGCCCTCGTGGTCGGCCGCAAGGGCATCGAGGAGGCGTACCGCACCGGGCGTGGCTCCATCACCATGCGCGCGGTGGTCGCGGTCGAGGAGATCCAGAACCGCCAGTGCCTGGTGGTCACCGAGCTTCCGTACCAGGTCAACCCCGACAACCTGGCCCAGAAGATCGCCGACCTGGTGAAGGACGGCAAGGTCGGCGGCATCGCCGACGTCCGGGACGAGACCAGCTCCCGCACCGGCCAGCGCCTGGTCATCGTGCTCAAGCGCGACGCGGTCGCCAAGGTCGTCCTGAACAACCTGTACAAGCACACCGACCTCCAGACGAACTTCGGCGCCAACATGCTGGCGCTCGTCGACGGCGTGCCGCGCACCCTCTCGCTGGACGCGTTCATCCGCCACTGGGTGGCGCACCAGATCGAGGTCATCGTCCGGCGCACCAGGTTCCGGCTGCGCAAGGCCGAGGAGCGCGCCCACATCCTGCGCGGTCTGCTCAAGGCGCTCGACGCGATCGACGAGGTCATCGCGCTGATCCGGCGCAGCGACACCGTCGAGGTCGCGCGCGAGGGCCTGATGGGCCTGCTCTCCATCGACGAGATCCAGGCCAACGCGATCCTGGAGATGCAGCTCCGCCGGCTCGCCGCCCTGGAGCGCCAGAAGATCGTCGCCGAGCACGACGAGCTCCAGTCGAAGATCAACGAGTACAACGCGATCCTCGCCTCGCCCGAGCGCCAGCGCCAGATCATCAGCGAGGAGCTGGCCGCGATCGTCGAGAAGTTCGGCGACGACCGGCGCTCCAAGCTGGTGCCCTTCGACGGTGACATGTCCATCGAGGATCTGATCGCCGAAGAGGACATCGTCGTCACCATCACCAACGGCGGCTACGTCAAGCGCACCAAGACCGAGGACTACCGGTCGCAGAAGCGCGGCGGCAAGGGCGTCCGGGGCACCAAGCTGAAGCAGGACGACATCGTCGACCACTTCTTCGTCTCCACCACGCACCACTGGCTGCTGTTCTTCACCAACAAGGGCCGCGTCTACCGGGCCAAGGCGTACGAACTGCCGGACGCCGGCCGGGACGCGCGCGGCCAGCACGTGGCGAACCTGCTGGCCTTCCAGCCGGACGAGAAGATCGCCCAGATCCTCGCCATCCGCGACTACGAGGCGGCGCCCTACCTGGTCCTCGCCACCAAGTCCGGTCTGGTGAAGAAGACGTCGCTCAAGGACTACGACTCGCCCCGATCGGGTGGTGTCATCGCCATCAACCTCCGTGAGACGGAGGCCGGCGGCGAGGACGAGCTGATCGGCGCCGAACTGGTCTCCGCCGAGGACGATCTGCTGCTCATCAGCAAGAAGGCGCAGTCCATCCGCTTCACGGCGACGGACGACGCGCTGCGCCCGATGGGCCGCGCCACCTCGGGCGTCAAGGGGATGAGTTTCCGCGAAGGCGACGAGCTGCTCTCGATGAATGTCGTCCGGCCCGGTACTTTCGTGTTCACCGCCACCGACGGCGGGTACGCGAAGCGGACCCCCGTCGACGAGTACCGCGTCCAGGGTCGCGGTGGCCTCGGTATCAAGGCCGCCAAGATCGTGGAGGACCGTGGCTCGCTGGTCGGCGCGCTGGTGGTCGAGGAGACGGATGAAATCCTCGCCATCACGCTCGGCGGTGGTGTGATTCGTACGCGAGTCAACGAGGTCAGGGAGACGGGCCGTGACACCATGGGCGTCCAACTGATCAACCTGGGCAAGCGCGATGCCGTCGTCGGCATCGCTCGTAACGCCGAAGCCGGTCGCGAGGCTGAAGAGGTCGACGGTCCCGAGGGGACCGAGATCGACACGGCCGAGGGCGAGTCTGCCGAGGCCGCAGTCGAGGGCATCGAGCCTTCGGCCGGGGAGCACGAGGAGTAAAGCGTGAGTGGAGCCACGGGCGCCGGATCGGCCGCATCCGGAGCGAACGGTGCCCGTGGCCCTGCCGCGGACTCCCAGGGGGTAACGGTGACCGACACCCGCGGGCCTGAGGCCCGCTCCGACTACGGGGCGCTGCCCGGCGAGCGCGAGAAGCCCGCCACGGGCGCCGCGCAGCCGTACCACCCGCCGCAGGCCTACCCGACGTCCCAGAACGGGACGCAGGGCGGCCAGCAGCGCGGTGGTGGCCCCGCCGTCCGCCGCCCCCGCACCGGGGCGCGCACGACGCCGCGTACGCGCAAGGCACGGCTGCGGGTGGCCAAGGCCGACCCGTGGTCGGTGATGAAGGTCAGCTTCCTGCTCTCCATCGCGCTGGGCGTGTGCACGGTGGTGGCGTCGGCGGTGCTGTGGATGGTCATGGACGCCATGGGCGTCTTCTCGTCGGTGGGCGGGACCATCAGCGAGGCCACCGGCTCCAACGAGTCGAACGGCTTCGATCTGCAGTCCTTCCTGTCGCTGCCGCGCGTGCTGATCTTCACCTCGGTGATCGCGGTCATCGACGTGGTGCTCGCCACCGCGCTGGCGACGCTCGGCGCGTTCATCTACAACCTCTCGGCCGGTTTCGTGGGCGGTGTCGAGCTCACGCTCGCCGAGGACGAGTAGGGCGGGTCGCCGCAGGTCGGACCGGGCGCGGCTATCGATTTTGGGACTGGCCCCCACGTGCGCTAATCTTCAGAGGTCAGCGCGCGGGGGACACCCCGCAGAGCGCGGCGGGGCTATAGCTCAGTTGGTTAGAGCGCATCCCTGATAAGGATGAGGCCACAGGTTCAAATCCTGTTAGCCCCACAGTGCAGAAGGTCCCCGGACGAATCGTCCGGGGACCTTTTCGTTGTGCCGGGGGGCGGGGCCGGGCGGGGTCGGGACAGCGCCGGGGGCCAGCCCGGGGTGTCCGTACTGGCGTGGACTCGCGGGTCGCCGTGCTGCGGGCTCCACCGCGCGACGGGACTTCGCCGAGGGGTAGTAGCTCACTGAGGCGGCAGTACTCCACGGAGGCGGCAGTGCCGCACTGTGCCGCAGGGCGTCGGGTACCGGGTTTCCGGTGGGTCCGCCGGGGGCTTTGGACGCGTGTCCTTCGCGTACGTACTACGTACGTACGCGCACGAAGAAGCCCGGCGACTCGGGGGAGTCGCCGGGCTCGTGGGCCGCGGGCTCGGGCAGGAGCCGGGAGTGGGGGTCAGGAGGAGGGAGGCGGGGCCTCGCCGTCCCCGCCGGGGGCCTGGGCCGTACCACCTGCCGCGTCCGTCGTGTCGTCGGACGCGGAGGGCTGGGCTCCGTCGCCGCCCTCGTTCTCGTCGTGGGTTCCGGGCAGGTGCCTGGTGGAGGGGGAGGACCCGTGGGCCTCGGCGCGGATGCGCTGCTTCATCGTGGGTGGCAGGGCCGAGGCACTGGGCAGGGCCCATCGCACGTTCGGCGTCTGGGGAGCCGCGATCTCGCTCGGGTGGCGCGGGGCGCCCTGCTGGGGTACGGAGGCGGCGGCCGTCGCCTGACCGGCCAGGCCGAAGAAGCCGAGGAGGGCGACGAGCGCGCCGATGAGTGCGGTCCACCACGTCGTGAGCTTGCTGGTTGCCATGACTTCCTCGCTTCTGTGCCGTTTCCGGGTTGCCCGATTTGCGTTGTATCTCATGATGTGTAGGGGCGGCACAGAGCGAGGGCGCGACGCACCGTTATGGGCGGATCTTCGGATGAACTGCACTCGGATGGACCATCACCGATTGATATCGATCGGTGTGTATAGTCGGGCGACAGAGGTCCCTTACGTCAAGGAAAGACGAGGTCGCGCGGTGAAGAAGCTCCTCCTGGTCGCACTGGCCGCCATCGGCGGGCTCCTCGTGTACCGCCAGATCCAGGCGGATCGCGCCGAGCAGGACCTGTGGACGGAGGCGACCGACTCCGTGCCCGCAGGTTCGGGTGTGTGAGCCCCACAGAGTCCAGTTGCAGAGCCCCGGCCGCCGACGCGGCCGGGGCTCTGTGCTGTCATGTGCCCCGGGGCCGTGGCCCCACGGGTTCTCCTGCGCGAATCAATGGCTTGCGGAAGCAAAATTGAAGGGGGCGCGGCGGCATGAGGAACCAGCGTGGGAAGGGCCGGGCCGTGGCCGCCCTGGCCACCGTGACCGTGTCGCTCTGCACGCTGACTGCCCTGCCCGGGCAGGGGGCGCGCGCGGCCGAGGGGCCCCGGCCGCACCGCCCGGACCGCGCTGAGAGCCCCTACCGCTACGACCCGCGCGCCAAGCCCGTCACGGGGGCCGCGACCGGCCGGGGCGCGCCCCGGCTGGCGGCCGGAGCGGTCTACCGCTCGGCTCTCGGACCCGCGGCCAAGGCGTACTTCCAGGTCGACCTGGATGCCACCGGTGACGCCTATGTGTCGGCCGTGGTCGTACCGAGGCCGGACGCCGAGGTGGTCTTCGGCGACGGCATCGAGCTCACGCTCCAGGACCGCGACGGCAACACCTGCGACACCGGCCGCGCGACCTTCGGCTCCCCCCAGTACCCGAGGCCGGTCGCCGCGTACGTCTCACGGAGCCCGGCCGGCCACCGGACGTCCTGTCAGGCGGCGGGCCCGTACCACGTGTTGGTCCAGCGGATCGGGGACGCGGCCTCCGCGCCCGGGGACTGGGGCCTGGAACTCCGGCACGTGAGGGAGCCGGGGCTGACGGCCCAGGAGCCCACGGCCGGGCCGACGAAATGGGCGACCGCCTCGCCGCCCGCGCCCTCTTCGGCCGCGCACACGGCCCACGGCGGTACCGGCTTCGCCGACGCGCCCCGGCTGGGCACCGGCGTCTGGCGCGACACACTCGGGCCCGGCGTCACGCTCTTCTACCGCGTGCCGGTCGGCTGGGGGCAGCAGCTCTTCGCCACCGCCGAACTGGGCCGGGCCTCCGGCAGCGGATACGTGCCCCATGCCCTCGACTTCCAGCTCTACAACCCGGCGCTCGGCCAGGTCGCGGACGCGGAGATGGTGTACGACGGCAGGCCCGCCTCCGTCTCCTTCCCGCCGCTCCCGGCGGTGGCGTACCGGAACCGCTACTCCACATCGGGTCAGATCGGCGCGTTGCGCTTCGGGGGCGACCACTACCTGGCGGTCAGCCTCAGCCCCGAGACCGCCCGGACGCTCGGCGCGGGGCCGTACCCCGTGACGCTCCGGGTGGGGGTGCGGGGCGAGGCGGGGCCGGGGCCCGCCTACGAAGGGGCCGCCCCCGACTTCGCGAGCGGCGGCCGGACCACGGCCCCCGCCGCAGGGCCGACTCCCACCCGCCACGACGCCGACTCGACGAAGATGCGGCTGCTCGCGGCGACCGGGATCGGGACGGGGGCGCTGCTGGTGCTGTGGACCGGGGTACGGACGGTCGTGGCGCGGCGGCGGGCGGGGGTGGAGGGGACGAGGTGAGGGGCGGGGGGTGTCGCCGGTGGCGTCAGACCTGGCTGAGCGCCCAGAAGCCGACGGCGAAGCAGAGCAGAGCGAGCAGCAGGACCGGGACCGTCCCCTTGGGAACCGTAGCCTTCGACGTCGTCACCTTCGGACCCGTCGCCCTCGACGCCGTCGCCTTCGGGGACGGTCCCGAGCGCTTGTGCCGGGCTGCCGGAGGCGGGGCGACGGTCCCGGAGGACGGGCGCGTACCGGGCGGCACCGGCGGGGCGGGAGCGGCAGCGGGGGCGGGTGCGGGAGCCTCTGGGCTCCGGCCGGTGTACCTCTTGGTGACCGGGGTGGGGGTGTACGAGGGCGGATAGGAGGGCGGAACCGGAGGGAATCCGTCCGCCGTGGACGGTGTGGGTGTGGGTAATTGGTGGGCCGGGTGGCTGGGTTGGTAACTCCGCAGCTCCTGGCCGTGTGGCCGTCCTTCGTCGTAAGGCCGTCCCGGGTCGTGTGACCGCCCTTGGCCGTGCGGCCACTCCTGGCTGTGGGGCCACTCCTGGCCGTGGGGCCACTCCTGGTCGTACGGCTGCTCCTGCGAGGGGTCCGCGGGTCGGGCCGGGGTCCCGGACGGGTGCTGGGGCGTCGGGGACGTCCGCGAGTGCCGCAGGACCGGCGGGAGCTCGCGCGGTACGAACCCTTCGGGAAGCGGGCCCACCTGGTCGAAGACCTCGACCGGCTCCTCGTCGGGCGCGGCGTCCGGCAGCAGCTCCACGGCCGAGGCCAGCGCCTTGCGCGCCCCCGTGGCCGTCCGGAAGCGCACCCGCGGGTCCGGTTGCAGCAGGCCCGCCAGGACCTGCCACAGCGGCTCCGGGACGCCCTGGGGGGCGCCCGGGGTGCCGTGGGTGGCGAAGTACTCCACCAGCGCCCGGGCGTCCGGCTTCTGACCCTCCAGCAGATACAGCGCGACCAGGCCGACCGCGAACAGGTCGGACGGGAAGTCCGGGTCCGCGCCCATGATCTGCTCGGGCGCGAAGTACCCCGGCGTCCCCATCACGTAGTTCGTCTCGGTCAGCCGGGGCTCGCCCTTGCGCATGGCGATGCCGAAGTCGGACACCCGCAGATGCGGCCGTCCGGTGCCGGTGGCCTCCAGGAGGATGTTGGCCGGTTTGATGTCGCGGTGGACGACGCCCTCGGCGTGGACCGCCGCGAGACCGGAGAGCAGCTGGTCCAGCAGGACGCAGACGAACCGGGGCGGCAGCGGCCCGTAGTCCCCGATCAGATGGGCCAGCGAGCCGCCGGTCACCAGGTCCATGGTGAACAGGACCTTGTCGTCGTCGGCGGCCCAGCTCGCCGGGGCCAGCACATGGGGGTGGTCGATCCTCAGGGCCTGCTCGCGGACGAAGCGCAGCAGGGTGTGCGCGTCGCTCTGCTGGAGGACCTTCGCCGCCACACAGCGGCGGCGGCGGTGGTCCCAGGCGCGCCACACGGCGCCGACGCCACCGCGGCCGATCGGGTCGATGAGTTCGTACCGACCGGCGAAGACCTCACCCACCCGACATCCCCGCCCCCATGGCCGTCAGTTCTGGTGCGCCTCGTAGTGGGCGACCGCCTCCGCGGTGCGTCCGGCGCCGTACACCCGGAGGAACTCTGCCAGCTCCGGGTGGGCCGGGGCGAGGGTGTCGGCGGCGTCGATGATGTCCCCGGCGGCGGCGACCGAGCGCAGCAGCGACTGGATCTCGCGCACCACGCGGCGCACGGTGGGGGCGCCGGAACTCGTCGTGGCCTGCCCGGTGTTGGTCAGGACGGAGCCGCCCTGGGACTTCTTGATCTCGTCCATCCGGTCGGTGGCCTCGGCGGCGCTGACGCTGCCGTCGGCGACCTGGCCGGCAAGGTCCTGAAGGGCCTGGACGCGCTGGACGACGGCCGGGTTGCCGATCTTGGCGCGCTGACCGCTCATCAGCTGGGACAGCATGGGGGCCGAGAGGCCGAGAACGCCGGCGAGCCTGGCCTGATTCAGGCCCAGGTCGTCTATGAGCCGGCGGAAGAGCGCCCCCAGTGGCTCCCCGTACCAGCTCCGCTGAAGCTCCCTGGCTCTTGCGGTCGCTTCTTGTTGCGTTGCGTCCATTGCGCGTCTCCCCATCGCTTCCCCATCGAGGCGCTTCGCTGCCGCGAACCCCGACGAGCATCTTACGGAGAGTGGTCGCCCACCGGGAGTCCCCAACTTTTTGCGGGATACCCCTCTTCACCCGGTACTCTGGTCTGCGCATCACCTTTCCGGGGCCTTAGCTCAGTTGGTAGAGCGCTGTCTTTGCATGGCAGATGTCAGGGGTTCGACTCCCCTAGGCTCCACAGCACGACGACGGCGGGTGCCGCGGACCGTTTGTTCGGTCCGCGGCACCCGCCGTTTCGCTGTGTACCGCCGAGGCCAGGGGGTCAGTGGCCCCCGCCGCGCTCCTCGCCGAATTCGGCCTCCTCCGCCTCCTTCGCCTCGACCTCGGGGTCGAGGGTCCCGCCGCTGCCGTCGACGGCGCTCAGCGGGGTCGGCTCGGCGACCTCGGTGGGGGCCGGGGGCTCGACCAGCCAGTCCGGGTTGGCCTGCTTGTCCCACCACTTCCACGCGGCGACGGCGCCGCCCGTCAGGATGCCGGCGACCGCGAGGTACTTGGCGAGGCGTCCGGCCCGGGCCCGGCGCCGCTGCTTCTTCACCAGCTTCTCGATCTGGCGCGGGGTGACCTGCCCGCGCAGCGCGGCGAGGGCGGCCGCGGAGCGGGCCATCGCCTCCTCACGGACCGGCTGGGCGGCCGCGACCGCCTGGCTCACCCGGGGCGCCGTGTACTCGGCCGCCTGGCGCGCGGCGCGGCGGGAGCGCGCCGCCGCTTCCCGGGCCACCTCGTCGACCTTGGGCGGCACATGCGGCGCCACATACGAGCCGTACTGCTGCTGGGCCTGGCTGCGGGCCTGCTGGGCGGCCTTGGCCACCTTGGGCGCGAGCCGTACGCGCGTCTCGTGCGCGTAGTGCGCGGCCTGGTTCTTGGCCGAGTCGGCGTAGGGCGCCACCACTTCCGCGGCGTGCAGCACGCTCTCCTTCGCCGAGCCGGTCGCGGCGCGCACGCTCTCCATGCGGGTCACGTGATCCTCCTCCTTGGTGGCGGGGTTCAGGGCGGTCCGGTGGGTTGTCGCCGGAATGAGCACAGTGTCGCCTTTCCACCCATCTCGAAATCATGCCTGTACGACGGGTACCCGGCATGTGCGGAAAGGCATCCGGGTCAAGCGGGCGACTTCGGAAGAAGTACGGCACGACGGCGCGAGGGCGGATCGGGGAGAGCTCGCCTTCGACCATGCCACGGCCCTGCCCCGGGCCGCGCCCGTTCGGCGGGATCGGCAGCACGCGGCGGCGTTTCCCTGCCGCGGCGCCCTCCGTGCGAGGATCGTGGGACGTCAGTGCAGACCAAAGGAAGGCAGACCGTGGCCGAGCAGCTTTACGCCACCCTCAAGACCAACCAAGGGGACATCGAGATCCGGCTCCTGCCGAACCACGCTCCCAAGACGGTCAGGAACTTCGTCGAGCTGGCCAAGGGCGAGCGCGAGTGGACGCACCCGGCGACCGGTGAGAAGACCACCGCCCCGCTCTACGACGGCACCGTCTTCCACCGGGTGATCAGCGGCTTCATGATCCAGGGCGGCGACCCGCTGGGCAACGGCACCGGCGGCCCGGGCTACGAGTTCGCCGACGAGTTCCACCCGGAGCTGTCCTTCGACAAGCCGTACCTGCTGGCCATGGCGAACGCCGGACCGGGCACCAACGGCTCCCAGTTCTTCATCACGGTGTCCCCCACGGCGTGGCTGACCCGCAAGCACACGATCTTCGGCGAGGTCTCCACCGACGCCGGCCGGAAGGTCGTGGACGACATCGCGGGCACCCAGACCAACCCGCGCACCGACCGCCCCGTCCAGGACGTGGTGATCGAGTCGGTCGTCATCGAGACCCGCCAGGACTGAGTCCCGCGAGGATTGCGTCCCACGAGGGCGGGGCTCCGGCAGGACTGAATTCCGCGAGGCCGGGATCCGCGAGGGGTGAATCGCTCGCCCGCGCCGACGGCACCCTTTCGAGGGGAACAAAACCGCCCCGCCCGTCCGTATGACCTGACGAGCGGGGCGGCGCGGCCGCCGCCTCGCGCGAGCGCGTACCGCGACCCGCGGACATTGAGTACGAGGAGCCCGATGGACCAGGCGAGCCTGCCCAGCTGCTACCGGCACCCGGGCGTGCAGACGGGCATCACCTGCACCCGCTGCGAGCGCCCGATCTGCCCGGAGTGCATGGTCAGCGCCTCGGTGGGGTTCCAGTGCCCGGAGTGCGTCCGGGGCGGCTCGGGCACCGGCCACGCGCCGACGGCCAACCAGCCGCGCACGATGGCGGGCGCGGCGATCGCCCCCGGCGACCCGCATCTGCTCACCAAGATCCTCATCGGGCTGAACCTGGTGGGCTTTCTGCTCCAGATGGGGATCGGCGACAAGTTCGATTACGCGTACGAGATGCTGGGCCGGGCCTTCGTGCCCGGATCCGAGTCGCTCCAGGGCGTCGCCGAAGGCCAGTGGTACCGCCTGGCCACCTCGATGTTCCTGCACGACGGCCCCATGCACATCGCCTTCAACATGCTCAGCCTGTGGTGGGTCGGCGGGCCGCTGGAAGTGGCGCTCGGCCGGGCGCGCTATCTGGCGCTCTACTTCGTCTCCGGTCTGGCCGGAAGCGCGCTGACGTACTGGCTCGCCGCGCCGAACCAGCCCTCGCTCGGCGCCTCCGGTGCGATCTTCGGACTGTTCGGCGCCACGGCCGTGCTGATGCGCAAGCTGAAGTACGACATGCGCCCGCTGATCGCACTCCTTGCGATCAACCTGGTGATCACCTTCAACCCCTGGGGCGGCATCGCCTGGCAGGCCCACATCGGCGGCCTGGTCGGCGGCACGGTGATCGCGTACGCCATGGTCCACGCGCCCCGCGAGCGCCGGGCGGCGATCCAGTGGGGGGCCTGCGCGGCGGTCCTGCTGGCCGTCCTGTTCATCGTCGTGGCGAGGACGGCGGCGCTCACCTGAGCTCCGGGCCGGCCGCCCGGTCGGGCACACGGAGTCGGGCTTTCCCCCAAGGTTGTCCACAGTGTGTGCCGGATCCTGTGCACCGGGTGGGGAACAGCTGTGCCCCTTGTCGCTGACCTGGGTTTTCCCAGCAGGGACAAGGGGCGGGCCGTGGACCGGTGTGGAAGAGTGCAGTCACACCGGCGTCAACACGGCGGAGGTTATCCACAGATCGTCTGACCTTTTCCCCAGTGTGGATAGCGTTGTGGATAACCCGTGGGCAAGGCTTGACGAGGAGGCTGTGGACCAGCTACGACGGCGTTACTTCCACTGCGTGGAGACACCGAAGCCGCCGGCGATGAAGCCGAAGCCGACCACGATGTTCCAGTTCCCCAGGGACTTCAGCGGCAGATCGCCCTCGGTCACATAGAAGAGGACGATCCAGGCGAGCCCGATCAGGAAGAGCGCCAGCATCACCGGGGCCACCCAGCCCCGGCTGCCCAGCTTGATGGCGGTGGCCTGCTTCGCCGCCGGCGGCGGCGTGAAGTCGGCCTTCTTGCGGATACGTGACTTCGGCACGAGGAACACTCCTGTCGATGCGCTGCGTGACCGCGCAGGGAACTGTGGCTGGGCGGCGGCGGAGGGGCAACCGGGGATCACTGCTGCCCCCAGGCGTCCGTTAGCGTAGTGCTTCCGTGGCGCCGAAGGAGATAAGGGTACGTTGAGCAATTCAGCCGACTCCCCCGAAGGGCTCCCCGACGAGCCCGCAGGCCCGGGCCGCCGCTTCCGCGCCCGCCCCGTCCGGCTGCTCTCCGCCGCCGTCTTCGCCCTCGCCGGACTCATCTTCGTCACCAGCTTCAACACGGCCAAGGGCACCAACATCCGTACGGACGCCTCCCTGCTGAAGCTCTCCGACCTGATCCAGCAGCGCAGCCGCAAGAACGCCGAGCTCGACCAGTCCACCGCCACCGTCCGCGACGACGTCGACGCCCTCGCCCAGCGCGACAACGGCTCCACCAAGGCCCAGGACCAGCAGTTCGCCGCCCTCAAGGACGCCGCCGGCACCGAGAAGGTGGCCGGCAAGGCGCTCAGCGTCACCCTCAACGACGCCCCGCCCAACGCCACGGCCGCCCCCGGCTACCCCGCCCCCCAGCCCAACGACCTGGTCATCCACCAGCAGGACCTCCAGGCCGTGGTCAACGCGCTGTGGCAGGGCGGTGCGCGCGGCATCCAGGTCATGGACCAGCGGCTCATCTCCACCAGCGCCGTGCGGTGCGTCGGCAACACCCTGATCCTCCAGGGCCGCGTCTACTCGCCCCCGTACAAGGTCAGTGCCGTCGGCGACCCGGGGAAGCTGCGCCAGGCGCTCACCGACTCCCCGGCGATCCAGAACTACCAGCTGTATGTGAAGGCCTACGGGCTCGGCTGGAAAGTCGACGAGCACAAGGCGATGACTCTGCCCGGCTACTCGGGCACAGTGGATCTCCACTACGCGAAGCCGGCGGGATAGCGCGGGAGGGGGCGGCCCGGTGCCTGGGGACTCGGTGCGGCTGGTCGTCAGGACGCTCAGCGAACTGTGCCTCACGGTCGGCACCCTGATCGTCCTCTTCGTCGTGTACGTCCTGTACTGGACCGGGGTGAAGGCGGACAGCGCCGCCGACAGCCAGATCTCCGGTCTGCGCCACCGGTGGGCGCGCGCCCCCGCCACCAGCCCGCCCCGGAGCGCCGCCCCGCCCGACCCCGCCCCGTACACCGAGGGCACGTCCTTCGCGGTCATGTACATCCCCAGGCTCGGCAGGGACTGGCACAAGCCGGTACTGGAGGGGACCGGCGTCAAGGACCTCCAGAAGGGCCTCGGGCACTACGCCACCACCGCCCGGCTCGGGCAGCTGGGCAACTTCTCGGTGGCCGGGCACCGGCGCACCTACGGCGACCCGTTCAAGGACTTCCCCGCCCTGCGGCCCGGCGACGCGGTGGTGCTCACCGACGGGACGGCCTGGTTCACCTACCGCGTCGACAACAGGCCTTACCGGACCGTGCCGAGCGATGTGGGGGTCATCGACCCGGTCCCCGCCAAGTCGCCGTTCCGCTCCCCGGGCCGCTATCTGACCCTCACCACCTGCGACCCGGAATGGGGCAGCAGCCACCGGCTGATCGCCTGGGCCCACCTCGACTCCACCCGGCCCGCCGCCCGGGGCCGGCCCCCGGCTTTGACCGGCTGAGCCCCTGCCCACGGCGCCGCCCCTTAGTCTGGTGCGGTAACGATCGTCGGAAGGGACAGCGGACTCGCATGTACGGCTGGATCTGGCGGCATCTGCCGGGCAACGCGTGGGTACGGGCGTTCACTTCGCTCGTACTGGTACTGGCGATTGTCTATGTGCTCTTCCAGTACGTCTTCCCGTGGGCGGAGCCACTGCTGCCGTTCAACGATGTCACCGTCGACCAGGGCAGGGGAGCGACCCGATGAGCGCACGCGTTCTCGTCGTGGACAACTACGACAGCTTTGTCTTCAACCTGGTCCAGTACCTGTACCAGCTGGGCGCCGAGTGCGAGGTGGTACGCAACGACGAGGTGTCCCTGGAGCACGCCCAGGACGGCTTCGACGGCGTGCTGCTCTCGCCGGGGCCGGGCGCGCCCGAGCAGGCCGGCGTCTGCGTCGACATGGTGCGCCACTGCGCGGCGACCGGGGTGCCGGTCTTCGGCGTCTGCCTCGGCATGCAGTCGATGATGGTCGCCTACGGGGGTGTGGTCGACCGGGCGCCCGAGCTGCTGCACGGCAAGACCTCACCGGTCCTGCACGAGGGTCTCGGCGTCTTCCGGGGGCTGCCCTCGCCGTTCACCGCGACCCGGTACCACTCGCTGGCCGCCGAGCCCTCGACGCTGCCCGCCGAGCTGGAGGTCACCGCCCGGACGGCCGACGGGATCGTCATGGGGCTGCGCCACCGGGAACTGCCCGTGGAGGGCGTCCAGTTCCACCCGGAGTCGGTGCTGACCGAACACGGCCATCTGATGCTCGCCAACTGGCTGGTGACGTGCGGGGACGCCGGAGCCGTCGAGCGGTCGGCAGGCCTGGCACCGGTGGTGGGCAAGGCCGCGGCGTGACGGCCGTCCGGCCCGAGCACGAGTACGACCCGCTGACGGACCCTTCCTCGAGCTCCCGGCTCCGCTCGAGCAGGGGAGGCCCCGATCCGGCGGGTGGTCACGGGTCGCCTTGGTTCAGGGCGGACAACATCCCGCAGGGGCAGGGGCAGGGGCAAGCGCCGGTCGTGGCCGGGGCGCAGCCGCAGGCTCAGGTGCCGCTCCAGAGCCATTTCCCCGCCGAGACCCCGGCCGGGTCCCAGGCCGGTCCGCAGGCCCCGCCCTCGCCTCAGGTGCCGGGAGGCGACGCCTACGCGCGCGTGGAGGAAGCCGCCGCGCCCGCCCCCGGCCAGGAGTGGTACGCCGAGGCCGCCGCCCACCCCGTGCCCGAGGCCGTCCCCCTCGACGACTCCACCATGGCGCTCAAGCGCATAGCGGACGCGCCCGCGCCCCCCACCGGTGGGCGTGCCGAGCGGCGCCGGGCCGCCAGGGCGCGCGGGCACCGGGCTGCCGCCCCGGCTACGTCCGCGCCCGCCGGAGCAGCGGCGGAGGGGCGTCCGCGGACCCGCGCGGAGGCGCGCCGGGCCGCCAAGGCGCGCAAGGACAGCGCGGCCGTGATCGCGAGCCGGATCATCGGGGAACTGTTCATCACGCTCGGCGTGGTCATGCTCCTGTTCGTCACGTACCAGCTGTGGTGGACCAACGTCCGCGCCCACCAGCAGGCGGGCAGCGAGGCGAAGAAGATCACGCACGGCTGGGACAGCGGCAAGAAGGCCCCCGGCGCCTTCGAGCCCGGCGAAGGCTTCGCGATCATGCACATCCCGAAGCTGGACGTCGTCGTCCCGGTCGCCGAGGGCACCAGCAAGCACAAGGTCCTCGACAGGGGCATGGTCGGCCACTACGGCCAGGGCAGCCTCAAGACCGCGATGCCGGGCAAGGCGGGCAACTTCGCGGTCGCCGGACACCGCAACACGCACGGCGAGCCCTTCCGCTACATCAACCGCCTGAAGCCGGGCGACCTGGTGATCGTGGAGACCCAGCAGGCGTACTACACGTACGCGATCACCGGGATGCTCCCGTCGACCAGCCCCAAGAACGTCGCGGTGCTCAAGCCGATCCCGGCCGGCTCGGGGTTCACCCGGCCGGGCCGCTACCTGACCCTGACGACCTGCACGCCCGAGTTCACGAGTACGTACCGAATGATCGTGTGGGGCAAGATGGTCGACGAACGACCGCGCAGCAAGGGCGTGCCCGACGCGCTCGCCGGCTGACGGAACGACAGACAGGTGCCGTGGAGTTGAGGACCGAGCACGACGCGCAGCAGACCGAGGCCCCCGTCCCGCCGCGCCCGCGCCGCCGCGGTGTCGTCGCGGGGGTCGTCAGCGTCCTGGGCGAGCTGCTGATCACGGCCGGGCTGGTGCTCGGCCTCTTCGTCGTCTACTCGCTGTGGTGGACCAACGTCATAGCCGACCGCGAAGCCGCCAAGCAGAGCAAGGACGTGCGGCGCGACTGGGCGAACAGCGGCCCCGGGGCCCTCGACACCAAGGGCGGCATCGGCTTCCTGCACGTACCCGCCATGAAGAACGGCGAGGTGCTGGTCAAGAAGGGCACCGACACCAAGGTGCTCAACGGCGGGGTCGCGGGCTACTACACGGAGCCGCTGAAGGCGGCCCTGCCCGGCAGCGGCGACAAGGGAAACTTCACGCTGGCCGCGCACCGCGACGGCCACGGCGCCAAGTTCCACAACATCCACAAAGTGAGAACCGGTGACCCGATCGTCTTCGAGACGAAGGACACCTGGTACGTCTACAAGGCGTTCGCGGAGCTGAAGGAGACGTCGAAGTACAACGTCGACGTCCTTCAGCCGGTGCCGAAGGAGTCGGGCGCCCGCAAGCCGGGCCGCTACATCACCCTGACGACGTGCACGCCCGTCTACACCTCCGACTACCGCTACATCGTGTGGGGCGAGCTGGTGCGCACCCAGAAGGTCGACGAGAAGCGCACCAGACCGGCCGAGCTGCGCTGACGGGGCTGGCCTCGGGCCTGCCCCGCGGCCCCGCGGCGTACGCACGGGAAAGCCCCGGCCCCCTGGGAAGGGGACCGGGGCTTCGCCGTGCCGGTGGGTGTCAGCGGCCGGACGGGCCGCCGAACGGGAAGTTCCCTCCGCCGTCCTGACCCTGGTTGCCGCCTCCGCCGATCGTCGTCAGGACGATCGCCGTGGTGGCCGGGTCGGCCGGGGTGTTGGCCGGCGGGGTCTGCGAGGTGACCCGGGCCTTCTCGTCGTTGGAACTGCCCGGCGCGAACTGGATGTTGCTGAATCCGGCCGCGTTGAGGATCTCGGTGGCCTGCTTGACCGTCTTGCCCCAGACGCTCGGGACGGGGGTCTGGGCAGGGGTCTGGGGGCCCTTGGAGACCTTCAGGGTGATGGTGGCACCCTTCGGCTTGTGCGAGCCGCCCGGCGGGTCCTGGGCGATGACCTCGCCCGCGGGCTGGGTCCCGTCGACGCTCTGTTCAGTGACCACGAAGCCGAGCTTCGACAACTGGTCCCGCGCGTCCGCGATCTGGTTGCCCACCACGGGCGGAACCGTCCGGGTCTGCTGCTTGGCGATCGAGAGCGTGATCACGGTCCCCTTCTCGGCCTGCTGACCGCCCTTGGGGTCCTGGCTGACCACCGTGCCCTCCTCGTTCTCGGACTCGACCGTGGTCGTCTTCACGGTGAAGCCCTTCTCCTCCAGGAGCTGGGTGGCGTTGTCCTTCTTCTTCTCCGTGACGTCCGGGACCTCGACCTTGGGCGCGCCGGCCGAGACGACGACCGAGACGGCGTCGCCCTTGTCCAGCTTGCCGCTGGCCGGGTTCTGGCTGCAGATGCTGTCCTTGGGCTGGTCGGCGCAGGGCTCGGTCTTGGCCACGGTCAGCGTGAGGCCGACGTTGGCCACCAGGGTCTCGGCGGACTTCCGGGTCTCGCCGACGAGCTGCGGCACCGGCACCTTGCCGTCGTCGCTGTTTCCGCCGAAGACCGACTTGCCGATCAGGATCGCGCCAACGAGCACCAGGACACCCGCCAGCACCAGCAGGATCGTCGAGGTGTTCGACTTCTTCTGGCGGCGGCGGTCGGGGCGGTCGTCGTAGCCGTCGTCCGGGCCGACCGGGGGCAGCATGGACGTCTGGCCCGCCGCGTCCGAGGGGCGCAGGGCGGTGGTGGGCTGGTCCTGGGGGCCGGAGGTGTAGGCGTCGTAGCCGCCGTAGCCGACCGCGCCCATGGCGGCGGTCGCGGCGACCGGCTGGCCGTCGAGGCACGCCTCGATGTCGGCGCGCATCTCGTCGGCCGACTGGTAGCGGTAGTCCGGGTCCTTGACCAGCGCCTTCAGGACGATGGCGTCCATCTCGGGCGTGATCTCGGGGTCGAAGTTGCTCGGCGGCTGCGGCTCTTCCCGTACGTGCTGGTAGGCGACCGCGACCGGCGAGTCGCCGACGAACGGGGGCCGAACGGTCAGCAGCTCGTAGAGGAGGCAGCCTGTCGAATAGAGGTCGGAGCGGGCGTCGACCTGCTCGCCCTTGGCCTGCTCCGGGGAGAGGTACTGGGCGGTGCCGATGACGGCGGCGGTCTGCGTCATCGTCATACCGGAGTCGCCCATGGCGCGCGCGATGCCGAAGTCCATGACCTTGACCTGGCCGGTGCGCGTCAGCATGACGTTGGCCGGCTTGATGTCGCGGTGGACGATGCCGGCGCGGTGGGAGTACTCCAGGGCCTGGAGGATTCCGACGGTCATCTCCAGCGTGCGCTCGGGCAGCAGCTTGCGTCCGGAGTGCAGCAGCTCACGCAGGGTGGAGCCGTCGACGTACTCCATCACGATGTACGGGATGGAGACCTGGTCGACGTAGTCCTCGCCGGTGTCGTAGACCGCGACGATCGCCGGATGGTTGAGCGAGGCGGCGGACTGGGCCTCACGGCGGAACCGGGCCTGGAAGGACGGGTCGCGGGCGAGGTCGGCCCGCAGCGTCTTCACGGCGACGGTGCGGCCGAGCCGGGTGTCGTGCGCGAGGTAGACCTCCGCCATGCCACCACGGCCGAGCACCTGGCCCAGCTCGTACCGGCCGCCGAGGCGACGCGGCTCTTCCATAACGTTCCAGCCCTCTCCGTCAGTCCCGACCGCACCCGTGTGTGGTCCGGCGGTGTGCTGTTCGCGCATACGCTACCGGGCACCGGTGGCTGATCCGTCCGCGACTGTCAGCTGATACCGGACCGGTACAGGGCGCGAGAGACGTTTCACGTGAAACGAGGACTGTTTCACGTGAAACGTCCCGGGGTCACTTCTTGAGCACCGCCCGCATCACGGCCTTGGCGATGGGGGCGGCCAGACCGCCACCGGAGATGTCGTCGCGGTGGGCCTCGCCGTCCTCGACGACCACCGCGACCGCGACCGGGGAGCCCTGGTCGGTCTTGGCGTACGAGATGAACCAGGCGTAGGGCTTCTCGCTGTTGTTGAGGCCGTGCTGGGCGGTGCCGGTCTTGCCGCCGACGGTGACGCCCTCGATGGCGCCCTTCTTGCCCGTGCCCTCGGCGACGACGTTCTCCATCAGCGCCTGGACCTTCTGGGCGTTGGCCGCCGACAGCGGCTGGCTCATCTTCTCCGGCTGGGTCTTGGAGAGGACGTCCAGGTTGGGCGCCTGGAGCTGGTCGACCATGTACGGCTTCATCAGCTTGCCGTCGTTGGCGACGGCGGCGGCGACCATGGCCATCTGGAGCGGGGTGGCGCGGTTGGAGGCCTGGCCGATGCCGGCCATCGCGTTCTGCGGGCGGTTGTCCTTGGGGTAGACGCTGGCGTCGGCGCGGACGGGGGTGAAGATCTCGTCGTTGAAGCCGAACTTGTTGGCTTCCGCGATCATCTTGTCGTTGCCGAGGTCGTCGCTGATCTTGCCGAAGACGGTGTTGCAGGACCACTGGAGCGCCACCTTGAGCGTGGCGTTCTCACACGGGATGGTCCCCTCGTTGTTCAGCGGCATCGTCGACTGCGGCAGCCGGTACGGCACCGGTGACCTGGTCGGCTGGTCGATGCTGGTGTACAGCCCGTTCTCCAGCGCCGCCGAGGCGGTGACCACCTTGAACGTGGAACCGGGCGGGTACGTCTCGCGCAGCGCCCGGTTCAGCATGGGCTTGTCTTTGTCCTTGAGCAGCTTCTCGCGGGCGGTGGCGTCCGCCTTGGAGTTGCCCGCGAAGACCGACGGGTCGTACGACGGCGTCGAGGCCAGCGCCAGGATCGCGCCGGTGCGCGGGTCGATCGCGGCGACCGCGCCCTTCTTGTCGCCGAGCCCGTCGAAGGCGGCCTTCTGCGCGGCGCTGTTGAGGGTGGTGACGACGTTGCCGCCCTGCTTCTTCTCCCCGGTGAACATCGAGAGCGTCCGGTCGAAGAAGAGCCGGTCGTCGTTGCCCGAGAGGATCTTGTCCTCGATGTTCTCCAGCTGCGAGGAGTCGAAGGCCTGCGAGTTGTACCCGGTCACCGGCGACCACAGGGCGCCGTTGTTCCAGGCCCGCTTGAACTTGTAGTCGCTGCCGGAGGTCTCCTTGGAGGCGGTCATCGGCTGGCCGTCGGCCGTGATGATGTTGCCGCGCTCATGGGCGAACCGCTCGATCTGGACGCGCCGGTTGTACTTGTGCGCGTTCAGCTCGTCGGCTCGCACGTACTGGAGCCAGTTGTCACGGATCATCAGGGCCATGATCAGCAGCCCGCAGAAGATCGCGATCCGTCGCAGGGGCTTGTTCACGGTCGGACCACCTGGGTCATCTCGGCGTCGGGGGACGGGGCAGGGGCGGGCGCCGGGCGGCGGGCGGTGTCGCTGATGCGGATGAGGATGCCGATCAGCGCCCAGTTGGCGATGACGGAGGAGCCGCCCTGCGCGAGGAAGGGCATGGTCATACCGGTCAGCGGGATGAGGCCCATGACACCGCCGGCGACCACGAACACCTGGAGGGCGAACGCGCCGGAGAGGCCGATGGCCAGCAGCTTGCCGAACGGGTCGCGCGCGGCGAGCGCGGTGCGCACGCCCCGCTCCACGATCAGGCCGTAGATGAGGAAGATCGCCATCATCCCGGCCAGGCCCAGCTCCTCGCCGACGGTGGAGAGGATGAAGTCGGCGTTGGCGGCGAAGCCGATCAGGTCGGAGTTGCCCTGGCCCAGGCCCGTACCGAGCGTGCCGCCGGAGCCGAACGACATGATCGCCTGGCCGATCTGCTCGCAGGCGCCGGTGGTCTTGTAGCAGCCGAAGGGGTCCAGCCAGGCGTCCACACGCAGCTTCACGTGCGGCTCGAACGAGGCCACGGCGACCGCGCCGGCCGCCGACATCAGCAGACCGAAGACGATCCAGCTGGTGCGCTCGGTGGCCACGTACAGCATGATCACGAAGAGGCCGAAGAAGAGCAGCGAGGTGCCGAGGTCGGTCTCGAAGACCAGGATGAGGATCGAGACGCCCCACACCACCAGGATCGGGCCGAGGTCGCGGCCGCGCGGCAGGTACAGGCCCATGAAGCGGCGGCTGGCGAGCGCCAGCGCGTCCCGCTTGACCATCAGGTAGCCGGAGAAGAACACCGCGATGATGATCTTGGCGAACTCGCCGGGCTGGATCGTGCCGAGACCGGGAATGGAGATCCAGATCTTGGCGCCGTTGACCGCCGGGAAGAACATCGGCAGGACCAGCAGGAACAGCGCGAACGCCATCGAGATGTACGTGTAGCGCTGAAGGATCCGGTGGTCCTTCAGCAGCATCAGCACACCGATGAAGAGCGCCACGCCGATCGCCGTGTACAGCATCTGCTTGGGCGCGTCCGGATGGAAGGCGCCGAAGGCGTTCTTGGCTCTCTGGATCAGGCGCGGCGACTGGTCCAGGCGCCAGATCATCACCAGGCCCAGCCCGTTCAGCAAGGTCGCCAGCGGCAGCAGCAGCGGGTCCGCGTACGGGGCGAACTTGCGCACCACGAGGTGCCCGACGGCCGCGAGCAGCCCGAGGCCGAGCCCGTAACCGAGCATGCCCGAGGGCAGCTTGCCGGTCATGGCCAGGCCCACGTTGGCGTACGCGAACACCGGGATGGCGACGGCGAAGACGAGCAGCGCGAGCTCGGTGTTGCGGCGGCTCGGTGCGTCGATCGCGCCGATGGTGGTCGTGTTGGTGACAACGCTCATGGTGTGGAAAGGCCCCCTACGGCTGCCTACTGCTTACCGCACTGCGGGACCAGCTTCTGCTCTTCCTCCGAGAGGCTGGGGCCGGGCGTGGGAGTGGCGGTGGTCTTGGTGGACCCGGTCTTGCCGGGCGACGGGGAGGCCGTCGTTCCGGTCTTCGGCGGGTTCTGGCTCTCGGCGGCGCGCCGCTGCTCGTCCTTCTTGCACGCCGACGCCTGCGTGGACAGTTCGGTGATCTTGGCCTGGGCCTTGGAGAGACTGCCCTCGGCGATCGTCGCCTCGACCTGCTTGCGCTGGTACGGCGGCAGGTACTTGAGTTCGATCTCGGGGTGGTCGGTCTCCACCTTCGACAGCTTCACCCAGGCCAGGTCCTGGCTGATGCCCTGATAGAGCGCGACGTGCTCGTCCTTGGTACCCACGAAGTACTGGGTCTGCGTCCAGCGGTAACCGCCGTACAGACCGCCGCCGATCACGGCCAGGGCGAGCACGATGTAGACGGATCTCTTCAGCCACCTGCCGCGCCGCGGCTTGGTGAAGTCCTCGTCCGAGTAGGTGCCGAAGGCGCCCTCGGGCGGGGCGCCGTAGCCGCTGTCCTCACCGCTGCCGGGCGGGCCGAAGCCCCCCTGCGGCGAGGAGGGACGGCCCAGGCCCGAGGCACGGCCCGCCGGGGTCTGCATCGCCCCGTCGTCGTTGAGCTGGAGCTGATTCTCGGCGACGGCGCCCACGATCACCGGGATGTCGCTGAGCTGCCCGGCCAGGGTGTCGCCGGAGTCGACGTCCAGGACGTCCGCCACGATCACCGTGATGTTGTCCGGGCCGCCGCCGCGCAGCGCGAGCTGGATCAGCTCCTGCACCGTCTCCTGCGGGCCCTGGTAGCTGGCGAGGGTGTCCTCCATCGTCTGGTGGGACACCACCCCCGACAGGCCGTCGGAGCAGATCAGATAGCGGTCGCCCGCCCGCACCTCGCGGATCGACAGATCCGGCTCGACGTGGTCGCCGCTGCCCAGCGCGCGCATCAGCAGCGAGCGCTGCGGATGCGTCGTCGCCTCCTCCTCGGTGATGCGGCCCTCGTCCACCAGCCGCTGCACCCACGTGTGGTCCTGGGTGATCTGGGTGAGCACGCCGTCGCGCAGCAGATACGCGCGCGAGTCGCCCACGTGCACCAGGCCCAGGCGCTGGCCCGTCCACAGCAGAGCGGTGAGCGTGGTGCCCATCCCCTCCAGCTGGGGGTCCTCCTCGACCATCATGCGCAACTGGTCGTTGGCGCGCTGCACCGCCGTACCCAGCGACGTGAGGATGTCGGAGCCGGGCACGTCGTCGTCGAGCGTGACCAGGGTGGAGATCACCTCGGAGGAGGCCACCTCACCGGCGGCCTGGCCGCCCATGCCGTCGGCGATGGCGAGGAGGCGCGGACCCGCGTAACCGGAGTCCTCGTTGCCCTCGCGGATCATGCCCTTGTGGGATCCGGCGGCGAAGCGCAGGGAGAGACTCATGCCCACCTCGCCCGTCGGCTCGGGGTACAGCCGGTCATGTCGAGCCACACTGCCCACCCTCCGGTCGGGAGCCCGTCCCGGTCCGTCGTCCGGACCGCCGCGGCTCGCTCGCTCCGCTCGCTCATTGTCGTACTACTTCCGCAGCTCGATGACGGTCTTGCCGATGCGGATCGGCGCGCCCAGCGGAATCGGGGTCGGGGTGGTGAGCCGCGTCCGGTCCAGGTAGGTGCCGTTGGTGGAACCGAGGTCCTCGACGATCCAGTTGCCGTCACGGTCCGGGTAGATCCTGGCATGACGGCTCGAGGCGTAGTCGTCGTCGAGGACGATCGTCGAGTCGTGCGCCCGGCCCAGCGTGATGGTCTGGCCCTGCAGCGCCACCGTCGTGCCGGTCAGCGTCCCTTCGGACACCACCAGCTTGGTGGGCGCGCCACGGCGCTGGCGGCCGCCCGAGGGCGCGGCCTGCTGGCCGCGCTGCTGCGGCGGCGCGGCAGCGGCGGGCTGCCGGCCGGTCTGCTGGCGGCCCGTGTCCCCGCCGCGGCGTGAACCGCGCTGGGTGACCCGCGTACCGAACAGATCACTGCGAATGACCTGGACGGCCACGATGACGAACAGCCACAGTACGGCGAGGAAACCCAACCGCATGACCGTGAGGGTCAGCTCTGACATTGCCCCCGCTTCACCCTTCGGCTTGCCGGTAAACGATGGTGGTGCTGCCCACGACGATCCGCGAGCCGTCGCGGAGCGTAGCGCGGGTGGTGTGCTGCCCGTCCACCACGATGCCGTTGGTGGACCCGAGATCCTGGATCGTCGAGGGCGTTCCGGTCCGGATCTCACAGTGCCGGCGCGAGACGCCGGGGTCGTCGATCCGCACATCGGCGTCGGTGCTGCGACCCAGCACCAGCGTCGGGCGGGAGATCTGGTGGCGGGTGCCGTTGATCTCGATCCAGCGCCGCACCTGGGAGCCCGGCATGGGGCCGGGAGCCGTCGGGCGGCGGTCCGCGCCGGGGCGGCCGGGGCCGCCGTTCCCGCCGGGGGGCGGGGCGGCCGGCATCGGCGGAGCGGCGGAGGGCGGATAGCCGTAGCCGCCGCGGCCCTGGGCGGACTGCGGCGGTGCGACGGGAGCGGGACGGGCCGGACCCGGAGGTCTGCCGTGCTGCTCCTGCTGGTTGTGCAGGTCCTGCTGGTCGGTACTGGAGGCGAGCGTACGACTGCGCACCCGGTACAGGCCGGTGTCGAGATCGTCGGCCTTCTCCAGATGGACCTTGATCGGCCCCATGAACGTGTACCGCTGCTGCTTGGCGTAGTCGCGGACCAGGCCGGACAGTTCGTCGCCCAGCTGGCCCGAGTACGGGCTCAGGCGCTCGAAGTCGGGCGCGCTGAGCTCGACGATGAAATCGTTGGGAACGACGGTCCGCTCGCGGTTCCAGATCGTCGCGTTGTTGTCGCACTCGCGCTGGAGGGCGCCGGCGATCTCGACGGGCTGGACCTCGGACTTGAAGACCTTCGCGAAGGTGCCGTTGACCAGGCCTTCGAGACGCTGCTCGAAACGCTTCAGGACTCCCATGGGGCACCTCCTCCGTCGTTGTCGTCCTGGTACTGCTTACTGATCGTATCCACGCGTCGGGAAATCGGCTGGTTCCCCTTCTGTGACCGGTGGACGAGTGTCACCTCTCACACGGATCGTAGAGGTGGCCTCCTGACAGTGTCCCGCACCCGGGGTGCACCGTGGAGGAGTGGGTGCGCCCCCTCCTCGTTGCCTCGAGGACCCTGTGAGGTTCCTGTGGGTCCCCGGGCCGTCGCTGTACGTCGTCGTTCCTTCCCCTCTCCTGCCCGCCAGGGACGGCGGAAACAACGGATGTGAATCCACCCTGCGCAGCGTGCTAATCTTCTCGACGTCGCCAGGCAAGCGCACCGAAAAGGTGCGAAGGCCTCGGACACCACTCGGGCGAGTGGCGGAACGGCAGACGCGCTGGCTTCAGGTGCCAGTGTCCTTCGGGACGTGGGGGTTCAAATCCCCCCTCGCCCACAGAACGGAAGCCCCGCAGGTCAAACGACCGGCGGGGCTTCCGCGTTCCCGCATGCGGGGAAGAGATTCCCGGCGCCGGAGCGAGGCCGCGGCGAAGGCTTTCCGAGGCCGTCCGAGGTCGTCCTCGTCCTAGCTCGTCCTGGGGGCCCCGAGGCGATCCAGGATCACCCCAGGTCGTCCCGGGTCGTCCCGCCCGGGTCCGCACGGGGACTTTCGTCTCGGCGGGGCGCGTCGAAAGAGAGCCGCCCGGTCCCCGGCAGGCTGCCCAGGGTGCGGCCGTGGACGTGTCATCGAAACTCCGGGACGTGCGCCTGCGACTGGCGGGACCCGAACCCCGGTCGCGCCGCCGCATCGTCGGCGAGTCGGCCCTCGCCCTCCTGCTGGCCCTGGCCGCGGTCGGCGCGGCCCGGCCGGCCCACGGCGGACTGGTGGTGCCCGCCCTGGTGACCGTCGCCGTCCTCGCCCTTGCGCCGCTGCGCGGCACGGCGGCTGGGACGTCGACATGAGCGCCGCGGAGAGGGAGTTGGCCATGAGCAGCAGGAGCAGGGCCGGTGGCGTCGCCCTGGGGTGCGGGATCGCCTTCGCGGCGGTGGTGCTGCTCGCGGTGGCCGCGGGCGTCGGGCTGTTCTTCCTCGCCACCTCGCCACCTCGCCACCTCGCCACCTCGCCACCTCGCCGGGTCGGCGGACAAGGCGATGATCGAACCCGCCGAGTACCGGGACATCGAGGTCGGCAGTCCCGAACAGGAAGTACGCGACCGGCTTGGCGGCGACACGTTTCTGGCGAAGGGCCTGCCCGGCAAGGGACCCGCCGAGCCCGCCGGGGCGAGCTGCCTGGTGCTGCTGTCGTCCGACTTCGGCGACAGCATCGACACCGACCCCGTTTTCTGGTTCTGCTTCAAGGACGGCAAGCTCATCGAGAAGCGCTCGTACGAGGTCGAGCGGTAGCGGCGGACGGCCGGCAGCGGCAGGGCCGGCGGGAGTGATGGCGCTCTGACACGGCGGGAGCGCTCTGGCGCGGCGTGGGAACGGGAGCAGTGTGACGGGTCCAGGCGTGACAGGCGTGACGGGTCCGGGCGTGACGGGTCCGGGCGTGACGGGTCCAGGAGGTTCGCCCGCCCTGCGGATCAAGGTCGTGATCGCGGACGACGAGCCGCTGATCCGGGCGGGGATCAGGATGATCCTCACCTCAGATCCGGCCATCGAGGTCGCGGCCGAGGCGGCCACCGGCCGGGACGCCGTCGAGGCGGCACGCGCGCACAGCGCCGACGTGGTGCTGCTCGACATTCAGATGCCGGTGATGAAGGACCTCACCGCCCTTGCCGAGTTGCGCAGGAGCACCCCGGCAACCCGAGTGATCATCCTCACGACGTTCGGCGAGCGGGAGAACGTGCTGCGCGCGCTGGAGTACGGGGGCGCGGGGTTCCTGCTGAAGGGCACCGCCCCGGCCGAGCTGATCGCCACGGTACGGGCGGCGGCGGCCGGGGACGCCTATCTGTCACCCGGCGCGACCCGGCACGTCGTGGACCAGCTGGGCCATGGGACGCGCGGCGGTCCGGGGCGAGGAGGCACGGAGCTGGACGGGCGTGCTGTCGGCGCGGGAGCGGACGTGCTGGCGCTGCTCGGGGAGGGCCTGTCCAACGCGGACGCGGGGAGGTCGCTCCATATGAGCGAGGCCACGGTGAAGACGTATGTGAGCCGCGTTCTGGCGAAGCTGGAGTGCGAGAACAGGGTGCAGGTGGTGCTGCTGGCGTGGGACGCGGGGCTGTAGGCGGGGCAGGCGAGAAGTGGCCGGGCGGGGGCAGCAGGCGAGGGGGGCGGACTGGGGCATGGGGCTGCGGCGCCGGTCTGCGTGTTTCACGTGAAACAAGTCCTGAGGTCGGATGGAGCCCCGGGGGCTTTGAACTGGGTGTTCGCCATTCCCCAAAAGTGGTTGTACAGTACAACGTATCGAGTGAGTTGTATAAGCCAACCATTGGAGTCGTGGTGTCCCCCGGTACCGCTCCCAGCCCTCTGCGCCATGTCCTCGGCCACCTCCTCACCCCGTTGCTGATGTGCATCGGGATGGGCCTCGCGTATCTGGGCGCCTTCCACAACCCGCAGCCCCACGACTTGCGGGTCGACATCATCGGCTCGGGCCCCAGCGCGCAGGTGCTCGCGCAGACCCTCCAGGACAAGGGAGCGGGCGCCCTCGACGTCCGTACCGTGCCCGACCGCGCGACCGCCGTCCACAGCCTTGAACACCAGCACGTGTACGGCGCCTACATCCCCGGCGCCAAGCCCGAACTCCTCGTCGCCTCCGCCTCCTCCGACACCAGCGCCACGGCCGTCGAGAAGGTCTTCACCAAGGTGGCCGCGGCGCAGGACGCCCCCCTCAAGGTGACCGACGTGACGGACCTCGCCGAGGGCGACCCGACCGGGCAGGGCATCTTCTTCCTGCTCGTCGCGCTCAGCATCGGCTCCTACGCGTCCGTCGCGGTGATCGGAGGCGCCGGCGCCGTGCTGCCCCTGCGGATCAGGGCCTTGCTGGCACTCGGCATGTCGCTGCTGGTCAGCGGCATCGGCGCGGTCTTCGCAGGCCCGCTCTTCCACCTCGTCGACACCGGTCTCGGCGGCGTCTGGGGCATGGCGTGGCTGTACTCGGCCGGAATCCTGCTGATCGGCGTCGGACTGCACACCTTCCTCAAGAGGTGGACGACGCTCGGCGTGATGGTCCTCTTCGTGATGCTCAACTTCACCAGCTCCGGCGGCATCTTCCGGCCCGAGCTCCAGCCCGGTTTCTTCGGCGCCCTGCACGCCTTCTGGAACGGCGCCGGGTTCGTCGAGGGCGCCCGCAGCCACGTGTATTTCGCGGGCAACGGCCTCGGCGGCCATGTGCTGATCCTGGTTCTTTGGCTGCTGGCGGGCATCGCGATGATGGGCATCGCGGGGTTGGCCGAGCGGAGGCGGGGAGCTGTGGCCTCGGGGGCCGGTGCGGGTGCCGGTGCGGGCGTGGGTACGGCTGGTGGGGCTGGGGCCGGTCTGGCCGCGGGGGCCAGTGCCAGTGCCGGTGCCGGTGCCGGTGCCCCGGGCGACGGAAGCGGAGACCGTGGAATCCGCGAGGGGGAAGAGGAGGTCGAGGAGGAGCTGGAGGAAGCGGTCGGCGTCTGAAACTCGCAGCACGCGTCGCGGCCCGCGAGGCTGTGGACAACTCCCGGTGGTGGCCTGCTCGATGGCCGCCCCGGGAGTTATCCACAGGGGGAGACGGGTGTCGGCACCCGGCGGTACCGTCAGGGCATTCGAGCTGCAGATATGCGCACAGCTGATGGTGAACGAGTACGGGGGAGGCGGCACGCGATGAGCGATGTCGAGGTGGTCATTCCGGCCCAGCGAGCGATGCCCGACGACGGGCGCGCCCGGATTCCCGAGGTACCCGGTTTCCGGCACCACAAGGGAGCCCCCGGCCACAAGGCCGGCTCGCCCAAGAGCGACGGCAAGGCCCTGCGCGACCGGGTGCCCCGCTCCTCGCACGACTCCCTGCTCCTCTCCACCGACCGGCCCGACGCGGTCCGGGCCGTCGAGGAATCCAACCGGGGCCGCGTGCCCGAGCTCACCCCGATCCGGGTGGGCCGCATGGCGGCCACGCCGTTCGCCTTCCTGCGCGGCTCCGCCGGACTCATGGCCCACGACCTCCTCGGCACCCCCGTCACCGGAATCGGTGCCCAGATCTGTGGCGACGCCCACGCGGCGAACTTCGGCCTCTACGGCGACGCACGCGGCGGCCTCGTCATCGACCTCAACGACTTCGACGAGACCGCGACCGGCCCCTGGGAATGGGATCTCAAGCGCCTCGCCGCCTCCCTGGTCCTGGCCGGCCGGGAAGCCGGCGCCGACGAGGACACCTGCCGAGCCGCCGCCTTCGACGCCGTCGGCGCCTACCGGCGCACCATGCGGTTCCTGGCGAAACTGCCGGTCCTGGACGCGTGGAACGCGATAGCCGACGAGGAACTCGTCTCCCACACCGACGCACGGGACCTGCTCGGCACCCTGGAGCAGGTGTCGGCCAAGGCCCGCAACAACACCAGCGCCCGCTTCGCCGCCAAGGCCACCGAACGAAAGGACGACGGACACCACCACTTCGTCGACGCGGCACCGGTCCTGCGCCGGGTACCGGACGCCGAGGCCGCCGCCGTTGCCGCGTCCCTCGGCCCCTACCTGGAAACTCTCCCGGAAGACCGCCTGCCGCTGCTCGCGCGGTTCGCGATACACGACGTGGCCTTCCGGGTCGTCGGCACCGGCAGCGTCGGTACACGGTCGTACGTGGTGCTGCTCCTCGACCATCGCGGTGAGCCGTTGGTGCTCCAGGTCAAGGAGGCCCGCGCCTCGGCTCTGCTGCCGCACCTGGCCAAGGCCGGCTTCCCTGCCCCGGACGCGGGGCACGAGGGCCGCCGAGTGGTCCTCGGGCAGAAGCGGATGCAGGTCGTCAGCGACCTCCTGCTCGGCTGGACCACCGTCGACGGGCACCCCTGTCAGGTGCGCCAGTTCCGCAACCGCAAGGGCAGCGTCGACCCGGCGGCCCTGGCCGCCGACCAGCTGGACGACTACGGCCGTATGACCGGAGCACTGCTGGCCCGGGCCCACTCCCACAGCGCCGACCCGCGCCTGATAGCCGGGTACTGCGGCAAGAACGAAGAGCTCGACGAGGCCGTGGCCGGCTTCGCGGTCCTCTACGCCGACCGCACGGAGGCCGACCACGCCACACTCCTGGCCGCGATCAGGGATGGACGGGTGGAGGCAGAGCTGGGGGTTTGACGCGGGGCGGGGATGGGGGTGCAGGGGTTGGGGGGGTGGGGGGAGGGGGAGGGAGGGGCCCCCACCCCCCGCGCCCGTACGCTGGACCGGTGACGGACGAACCTGCCGAAGACACAACCGCCCGGCCCGAGGCCCCAGCGACCGCGGACGAGAACGCGGAGCGGCCCGAAGCCCGGCTGGACCGGGCTGTGCGGGCGGCCGAGCAGGCGTTGATCGAGTTCGAGATCGCCGTGGAGACATTCCGCGTGGAGGTGGAGAACTTCTCCCGCCTGCACCACCAGAGGCTCGGCCCGATGTATGCCCGGCTCGACGAGCTCGACGCCCAGATCGCCGAGGCCAGGGCCTCGATGACCGGCGATCCGGAAGACCTGCGCAAGGCACGCGAGGCACGAGCCGCCGTCATGCCCATGCCCGGGGTCGACGAGCTCTTCCACGACTGGATGGACTCCGACGGGCTCTCCCCCGAGGCCGCCTCCATGCTCACCGACCAGCCCGTACGGCCGCCGAAGCGGGTCCGCCCCAGTGAGGAGGCGCGCAAGCTCTACCGCGAGCTGGCGCGCAAGGCGCACCCCGACCTCGCGCAGGAGGAGCAGGAACGGGCACGCCGCGAGGAATTCATCACCCGGGTCAACGCCGCGTACGGCCGGGGCGACGAGGAGCTGCTGCGGGAGCTCGCCGAGGAGTGGGCGGCGGGCCCGGTGCCGGAGGAGGCACGCCCCAGCGAGAGCGAGGAGCTCTACGCCCGGCTGGAATGGCTGGCCCAGCGCAAGGAGCTGTTGGCCGTGCTGGCCCGTGAGCTGGAGGACAGCGCGATCGGCTCGATGCTGCGGATGGCGCCCGACGACCCGGACCGGCTGCTGGAGGAGATCGCCGAGCAGCTGCTGGCCGAGGTCGCCGGGCGCGAAGCGGTCCTGGCGGAGCTGGTGCAGTAGCGTTCCCCGTGACCTGGCCACACGGCTGACTTCGTGGCCGGCCGGTACCGGTGACCGGCCGATGCGAACGTCGCGGCTGCTCCGGCGCCGCGACCGGGACAGCTGACACGTACGAGAGAAGGCATGACCCATGAATTTCGCCCAGCTGCCGTCCGTGGAGGTCGCCGCCGTGCCGGCCGATGCCCTGGTGCTGGATGTCCGTGAGGACGACGAGTGGGCGGCCGGGCATGTCGAGGGCGCGCTGCACGTGCCGATGAGCGACTTCGTGGCGCGCTTCGGCGAGGTGACGCAGGCTGTCGAGGACGGCCGCCGGGCGTATGTGATGTGCAGGGTCGGCGGACGGTCCGCGCAGGTCACGCAGTACTTGGTGCAGCAGGGGATCGACGCTGTGAACGTCGACGGTGGCATGCAGGCGTGGGACGCCGCCGGGCGCCCGATGGTCAGCGACAACGACAGTCCGGCTGTCGTCCTCTGACGGGCTCTCGTCCCTGAGCGACACCGCGGTACGAGCCGCTCGTACGCGGTGGGCCGTGCACGGCGACCCGTGCGCGAGCGGCCGTTTGCGAGCGGCCGTGTCAGCGCTGCGCGCGACCCCGCTATCCGAGTGGGTGCGCGGCCAACAGGTCGCCGAGGGCTTCCTCGTGGGCCGCGGCCGGGCCGAGGGACAGTTCCAGTTGCTTGGCCCAGGCGTGGTAGCGGTGCAGGGAGTAGTCGGTGTCGGCGCCGAAGCCGCCGTGCAGATGCTGCGCGGTTTGTACGACCCTGCGTACGCCCTCGGAGGCCCAGATCTTCGCCACCGCCACATCCCCCGACACGGGCAGCGGTCCCCCGGCGCCCACCTCCGGCCTTGCCTCCGCGCTGGTGCTGATACGCCACGCCGCCTGCCAGAGGGTGGCTTCCATCGCGCGCAGGTCGATGTAGCGGTCGGCCGCCTGGACGGCGACCGCCTGGAAGGTCGCGATGGGGAACCCGAACTGTTCGCGTTTGCCGGTGTAGGCGCTGGTCATCGCCAGTACGGCCTCGCCGAGGCCCAGCGCGAGCGCGCAGGTACCGGTGGTCAGCAGCTCGCGCAGCCACTCCCAGGCCCCTTCGGCTGTGATGACCGCGCGGGCTTCGATCCGTACGGAGTCGAGACGAACCTCGGCGAACCGCTCTCCGCTGGTGGAGACCTGATCGGCGAGCGTGATCCCGTCGTGGACGCGGGGGAGCAGCGCGAGGACGGCGCGCCCCTCGCCGGTGTGGGCGGGCACGGCGATCCGGTCCGCGTTCTGCGCCCAGGGCACCCCGGTCTGTACCCCGTCGAGTACCCAGTCGCCGCCCCCGGAGCTCTCCCGCCGTGCCGTGACAGCGAGTTCGGCCGGGTCATGGCCGGTGCGGCCGTTGGCCCCGACGGTGAAGACCAGCTCGCCCCAACCTGCGGCGGGAAGCAGTTCACGGGCCAGTTCGGGGTCCCCATATCGCTGTACGGCCATCGCCACCGCGCTGCTCTCCAGCAGCGGTATCCGAGCCAGCACCTTCGCGGCCTCGCGCAGCACCAGGCAGAGGGCGATGGGGTCAAGGCCCGCCCCGCCGTACCGGGGGTCGATGACCAGGCTCAGCAGGTCCGATTCCGCGAGCTTGGCCCACAGCGGGCGGTCGAACTCCTCGGCCACCGCGCCCTGAGTCAGCGCGGGACTCGGTACAGCGTCGGGCGTGAACCCCGCGAAGACCGCTTTCGCTGCCTCTACGGCCGCCTGCTGCTCCTCGCTGAAGGTGAAGTCCACAGCCCTGTCCTCCCGCGCACCAGATCTGATGGGCCGCCAAGATAGAACAGGTTCTATCGAATGGGAATGGGTGGAGCCAACGGACGATGGGCGGGACCGCCGGACGGTGGGTGGGACCGTGGACGGTGGGCGGGACCGTCGGACGAGAAGACGAACCTTGGGGGCCTCCCCCCCGGCCCCCTCCCCCCTCCCCAAGCTCCCTCCCCTCCCCGCCCCCTCACCGATCGAAGTCCAGCTCCACTTCCTTGGTGGCCGGGCGGGACTGGCAGGCCAGCACATAACCCGCCTCGGTCTCGTCCTCCTCCAGGGCGAAGTTCCGGTCCATCCGCACCTCGCCTCTGACCAGGAACGCCCGGCAGGTGCCGCACACCCCGCCCTTGCAGGCGTACGGGGCGTCCGAACGCGCCCGCAGCACCGTGTCCAGGAGCTTCTCGCCGTCCTGGACGGGCCAGGTTCCGGAACGGCCGTGCAGCGTCGCGGTCAGCGTGGCGTGCGCCGGGGCCGAGACCGCCGCGGCGCTCGGCGCCGGTGCCTCGTCGACGTGGAAGATCTCCTCGTGGATACGGCCGCGGGCGACGCCGAGTTCGCGCAAAGCCCGCTCTGCGCCCTGGACCAGGCCGAACGGTCCGCACAGGTACCAGCCGTCGACCTCCTGCACCGGGAGCAGCGCGGGCAGCAGGGCCGTCAGCCGTTCCTGGTCCAGCCTGCCGGAGGGCAGTCCGGACTGCTGCTCCTCCCGGGAGAGAGCGGTGACCAGCTGGAACCGGTCGGGGAAGCGGTCCTTCAGGTCGGCCGTCTCCTCCAGGAACATGGTGGACGACACCGTGCGGTCGCTGCGTATGAGGCAGAAGCGGGCTTCGGGTTCCCGTTCCAGCAGGGTGGTGGCGATGGACAGGACGGGGGTGATGCCGCTGCCGCCGACGATGGCCACGAAGTGTCCGGCGCGGGGCTCCAGGATGAAGCGGCCCATCGGCTCCATGACGTCGACCATGTCGCCGACGGTGAGTTCCTTGAAGGCGTACGTGGAGAACTCGCCACCCTCGACGAGGCGGATGCCGACGCGCAGAACGGGTGTGCCGGGGTGCTCGACGGCGGGCGCGCAGATCGAGTACGTACGGCGTATCTCCTGGCCCTGCGTGGTGCGGCGCAGCGCGAGGTGCTGGCCGGGGCGGTGCCGGTAGGCCTCGCGCAGCTCCGGTGGCACGTCGAAGGTGACGGTCACCGCGTCGTCCGTGAGCCGTTCGACCTCGCTCACCCGGAGTGGATGGAACATCTACAACTCCTTGAAGTGGTCGAACGGTTCGCGGCAGGCGACGCAGCGGCGCAGTGCCTTGCACGCCGTGGAGGAGAACCTGCTCAGCAGCTCGGTGTCGGTGGAGCCGCAGTGCGGGCAGCGCACGGAGAGGGTGAGGGCGACGGGGGTGTGGGCGCCCTGGGGCCGGGGCGGCGCTATTCCGAACTCGGCGAGTTTGCGGCGGCCTTCGTCGCTGATGTCGTCGGTCGACCAGGCGGGCGAGAGGACGCGGACGACGGTGACGTCCGGGATTCCGTGCTCGTGCAGGACCTGTTCGATGTCGGCGGTCATCGCTTCTATGGCGGGGCAGCCGGTGTATGTGGGGGTGAGCCGGACGGTGACCTTGCCGGGGCCCTCCAGGTGGACTCCGCGCAGCACGCCGAGTTCCTCCAGGGTGATCACGGGCAACTCGGGGTCGGGGACGGATCCGGCGAGCCGGGCGAGGTCCCGTTCGAGCGGAGTCATCTCGGCCGTAGCCGTAGCCGTAGCCGTAGCCGTAGCCGTAGCCGCGGGCGCGGGCGCGGGCGCGGGCGTGCCGGTCACCATGTCGCCCCCGGGTGGCTGCGGTGCAGGTGCTGCATCTCGGCGAGCATCCGTCCGAAGGGTTCGGTGTGCAGGCCCTGGCGGCCGGCTCCGGCGGCCCAGGCGCCGGTCCTGGGGCCTTCGGGGACGGTCAGAGTGGCCTGCTCCAGCACCGAGGTGATGGAGGTCAGCCACTTGTCCTCGGTGTCCTGCCAGTCGATGTCGACGCCGTCGACGGGCTGGAACATCTCTCCGGTGAACCGCCACAGCGCCTCGCAGGCGCGCTGCATGCGGTGGTGGCTCTCCTCGGTGCCGTCGCCCAGGCGCAGGGTCCACTGTTCGGCGTGGTCCTGGTGGTAGGCGACTTCCTTGACCGCCTTGGCGGCCAGCCCGGCGAGGTCGCCGTCGCCTGTGGCGAGCTGTCCGTAGAGCAGTTTCTGGTACGTGGAGAAGTAGAGCTGGCGGGCGATGGTGTGGGCGAAGTCGCCGTTGGGCTGCTCGACCAGCTGGAGGTTGCGGAAGGCGCGCTCTTCGCGCAGGAAGGCCAGCTCGTCCTCGTCGCCCGCGAGGGAGAGCAGGACGCGGGCCTGGCCGAGCAGGTCGAGCGCGATGTTGGCGAGGGCCACTTCCTCTTCGAGGACGGGGGCGTGTCCGGCCCACTCCCCCAGTCGGTGCGACAGCACCAGTGCGTCGTCGCCGAGGGCGAGTGCGGCCGCGACCCCGGGCGTGGGGGTGTCCGTCGTGGGCGCGGGCGTCGGGGCCGTCACAGGTGCTTCACCCCTTCCGGGATCTCGTAGAAGGTCGGGTGGCGGTAGGGCTTGTCGCCGGCCGGTTCGAAGAAGGAGTCCTTCTCGTCGGGGGAGGAGGCGGTGACCGAGTTGGAGGGGACCACCCAGATGGAGACGCCTTCGGAGCGCCGGGTGTAGAGGTCGCGCGCGTTGCGCAGGGCCATCTGGGCGTCCGGGGCGTGCAGGCTTCCGGCGTGGGTGTGGGAGAGCCCGCGGCGCGAGCGCACGAACACCTCCCACAGCGGCCAGTCGTGTGCGGTCATGCCGTCGCCTCCCCGTTCCTGTGGTGCTTGGTCGCGTACGCGGCGGCCGCGTCGCGGACCCAGGCGCCTTCCTCGTGGGCGCGGCGCCGTTGGGTGAGCCTTTGTTCGTTGCACGGGCCGTTGCCCTTGAGGACGTCCCAGAACTCGGTCCAGTCGATCGTCCCGAAGTCGTGGTGTCCGCGCTCCTCGTTCCACCGCAGGTCGGGGTCGGGGAGGGTGAGGCCGAGGGCCTCGGCCTGGGGGACGCAGATGTCGACGAAGCGCTGGCGGAGCTCGTCGTTCGAGTGGCGTTTGATCTTCCAGGCCATGGACTGTGCCGAGTGGGACGATTCGTCGTCGGGCGGGCCGAACATCATCAGCGAGGGCCACCACCACCGGTCCACCGCGTCCTGCGCCATCGCGTGCTGCTCGGGGGTGCCCTGGGAGAGGGCGAGGAGCAGCTCGTAGCCCTGGCGCTGGTGGAAGGACTCCTCCTTGCAGACGCGGACCATCGCCCGTGCGTACGGCCCGTAGGAGCAGCGGCAGAGGGGGACCTGGTTGGTGATGGCGGCGCCGTCCACGAGCCAGCCGATGGCGCCGACGTCGGCCCAGGTCAGGGTGGGGTAGTTGAAGATCGACGAGTATTTCTGGCGGCCCGTGTGGAGCTTGTCGAGCAGCTCGTCGCGGCTGACGCCGAGTGTTTCGGCCGCGCTGTAGAGATACAGCCCGTGGCCGGCCTCGTCCTGCACCTTCGCCATGAGGATCGCCTTGCGGCGCAGCGAGGGCGCGCGGGTGATCCAGTTCGACTCGGGCTGCATGCCGATGATCTCGGAGTGGGCGTGTTGCGCTATCTGGCGGACGAGGGAGGCCCGGTAGGCGTCGGGCATCCAGTCGCGCGGCTCGATACGCTCGTCGGCGGCCACCGCGGCGTCGAACGCGGCCGCGTACGCCGAGGTGTCCTTCTCGTCCTCCGCCGGTGAGCCGTGCTTGTTGGTGCCGGTCTCCGCGGTCACTGCCGTCATCCGAGCCCCCTGCCGAGCTGTCGATTCCGGGCCGTCCGCCGGGCTGCCTGCGCCCGACCGATCGTTCGGTTCATTGACTTCAATGGTGAGTCGACGGCCCGTAGGGTGTCAACCCTGTGGATAACCCAGTGGAGCCGACCGGGATCGGGGCGGGATGCATTCGTACGACGAGAAGGACGTGCCGGGCGGGGAGGATCGGCCCCGGCGGACCGGGCCCGACGCCGCCGACGGCGGTCCGCAGACCGGCCCCGGCGCTGCCGCACCCGCTCCCACCAGCGATGACGTGACCGCGCCCCGCGATCGCGCGAACCCGCGCGGCGACGAGGCGACCCGGCCCGGCGGCGCCTCGGGCGCATCGGACACATCCGCTCCCGCGTCCGGCGGCTCGGCCATACCCGCCCACGCGCCCGGCGCGCCGACCCCTGCGCCCGGCGCGCCCCCGCACGCCGCCCCGTCCTCCCTGCCTTCCGGCTCACTCGCCGCGCCTGCTCCCACGGCCTCCGACACCCCCGGCTCCCCGGTGGCCGGGGCCTTCGAGTCCCCTGCCCCCGGTGTCCCGGGGCGCGGTATCGCCGGGCTGTCGCTGCCCTACCAGGTGGCGGGTGCGCTCGCGCTGGCCGTCGTCGCGGTGGTGGGGATCGTCCACATCGGCATGGTGTTCCTGCATGTCGCGCCGTCCAACACGGTCACCAAGCAGCACGGCAAGGTGATCGAGGACTGGATCTATCCCGAGTTCGAACAGAACTGGAAGCTCTTCGCTCCCAACCCGCTCCAGCAGAACATCTCGGTCCAGGCCCGTGCCGAGATCCGTATGCCGGACGGGAACCGCAGGACGACCGGCTGGATCGATCTGACGGCCCAGGACGGCTCCGGCATCCGCGGCAACCCGCTGCCCAGCCACACCCAGCAGAACGAGCTGCGCCGGGGCTGGGAGTTCTTCGTCAACTCCCACACCGACGACAACAAGCCCAACGGGGCGCGCGGCGAGCTCTCCGACCGCTACATCCGCCGGATCGTGATGCTCCGCCTCGGCGCGCACCACGACGGGGGGACTGTCGAGCGTGTACAGGTCAGGTCCGTGACGAGGTCCGTGAAGGCTCCGGCGTGGAGCGACGAGAAGATCGACACCCGGCCGTACTACCGGGTCGTCCCCTGGTGGACCGTGACCCCCGCCGACCTGCCGGGCGGCGCCGGTTCCACCGAGGCACGCACGGAGGCGGGCCGATGAACGAGTCCACGAGTGGGCCCGCCAGCGGGTTCACCAGCCAATCCCCAGGCGGGGCGAGGAGCGAAGCGGTGAGCGGACCCGGACCCGGGCCGGTGAACGGTCTGACCGGCGGGGCCGCCGACGCGCAGCCCCAGGCCGACAGGCAGCCCCAGGCGTCACCTACCGCCCCTCAGCCCCAGGCGTCACCTACGACCCCCCAGCCCCAGGGATGGCACTGGCACGCCTCGCTCGACCACCAGACACCGCAGGCCCCCTCCCCGGCCCCCGGCGGCCTCCCCGTGCCCGCGGCCCCGCTCTCCCACGCTCCTGTTCCCGCCGCCGAGTCCAAGCCCGCCCAGGCCCTGCGCCGGGTCACGGGCGCGGCGCTCGGTCCGTACCAGAGCGCGATCGTCCGGATCGGCTTCTCCGCGACCTGGCTGCTCTTCCTGCTGCGCGAGCTGCCGCACCGCCGGGAGCTGTACGGCCCGGACGGCCCGTGGAGCTGGGACATGGCCCAGCGGCTCGTGGACGGCAACCACGCCTTCACGGCGCTGCTGTGGACGGACAGCACGCTCTGGTTCGAGACCGTCTACGCCCTCGCCGTGCTCTCCAGCGCCCTCCTGCTGCTCGGCTGGCGCACCCGCACCATGTCCGTGCTGTTCATGGTGGGTGTCCTGTCGTTGCAGAATCGGTCCGTCTTCATGGGGGACGGCGGGGACAACGTCATCCATCTCATGGCGATGTATCTGGTGCTCACCCGCTGCGGCCAGGTCTGGTCGCTGGACGCGCGCCGGCGCGCACGGGCGGCGGCGCGCGCCGCCCGGACCGGCGAGCCGGTGGCGGACCGGGTGGGACCGGTGCTGTGGAGCGTCCTCGGTGTCTGCCTCCTCGCTGTGACGCTGCTCGGCGACGCGAGCGGCGGCTGGCTGTTGATCTTCTGGGGTCTGTGGGCGGTGCAGGCGCTGTGGTGGGCCGCCGGGCGGTACGCGCGGGGCGACCCGCGCGCCCTGCTCGACGTGGTCGCCAACCTCGCGCACAACGCCACCATGGTCGTGATCATGGCCGAGGTGTGTCTGATCTACGCGACCGCCGGCTGGTACAAGATCCAGGGTTCGCGCTGGCAGGACGGCACCGCGCTCTACTACCCGCTGCACCTGGACTACTTCTCGCCCTGGCCCGCCCTGTCGGACATCCTCGGCGGCAGCGGCCTGATCGTCATGCTGCTCACCTATGGAACGGTCGCCGTCCAGGTGGCGTTCCCGTTCACGCTCTTCAACCGGCGGGTCAAGAACGTCCTGCTGGTGGCGATGATGCTGGAGCACGCCGGAATCGCCCTGCTGCTCGGGCTGCCGTTCTTCTCGCTCGCGATGATCGCGGCGGACGCGGTGTTCCTGCCGACCGGGTTCCTGCGGTGGCTGGGCGGCCGTGCCGCAGGGCTGCGTGAGCGGCTGCCGCGCCGTGCGGCCCTGCGGGGGCGTACGGACGAGGAGCAGCGGCCCCGTACGCTCGTGGCGTGAGCAGCGAGACCAGCCCCAGCCCCTCCTCCGGCGCCGAGAAACCGGCGCCGGAGCCGCTTCAGTACGACGACGGCTTCACGCCGGAGGTCGGGGTGGGGCCGCACCCGCTGCCCTGGCCCGAAGGGGAGCGGTACGACCCCGAGCTGCTCGCGCACGGCGACCGGCGCAATGTCGTCGACGCCTACCGCTACTGGACGCGTGAGGCGATCGTCGCGGACCTGGACACCCGCCGCCACGACTTCCATGTGGCGGTGGAGAACTGGGGCCACGACTTCAACATCGGCTCCGTCGTACGGACTGCCAACGCCTTCCTCGCCAAGGAGATCCACATTGTGGGGCGGCGGCGCTGGAACCGGCGCGGCGCGATGGTCACCGACCGCTACCAGCACGTACGCCACCACCCCGACACCGAGTCGCTGACGGCATGGGCGGCCGCCGAGGGGCTGGCGGTCGTCGGGATCGACAATCTGCCGGGCGCGGTGCCACTGGAGCGCACCGTGCTGCCGCGGCGGTGTGTGCTGCTGTTCGGGCAGGAGGGGCCGGGCCTGACCGAGCAGGCGCGCGAGCACGCCTCGGTGGTGTGCTCGATCGCCCAGTTCGGCTCTACCCGGTCCATCAACGCGGGCGCCGCGGCCGCGATCGCGATGCACGCCTGGGTGCAGCGCTACGCCACCATCCCGGACCCGGCGCTCTGAGGGAGCCGGGTCCGGTGCGGGCGCCCGGTACGCGTGCTTCGGGGTGCCCGGTGTGCGTGTCAGGCCTGGCGGCGGACCTCCACCACCCGGAAGCGGTTGGCCACGAACGCGCTGTCGCACAGGGCCGCGTTCGCCGCCGGGTTGCCGCCGGAGCCGTGGAAGTCGGAGAACGCCGCCGTCTGGTTGACGTAGACCCCGCCCGTCAGGTTCAGGGAGAGCTGGGCGGACTCCTCCAGGCAGACCTCCTCGACCGCGCGCTCCACCTCCTGCGATGTCGTGTACGCGCCGACCGTCATGGCGCCCTTGTCGCGGACCGTGCGCCGCAGCAGCTCCAGCGCGCCGGCGGTGGAGTCGACGGCCACGGCGAAGGAGACCGGGCCGAAGCACTCCGACAGGTAGGCCGCCTCCGCGTCCGGCTTGGCGCCGTCCAGCTTGACGATCACCGGGGTGCGCACCACCGCGTCCGGGAACTCCGGGTTGGCGATCTCGCGTGAGGGCAGGGCGACTTCGCCGAGCCCGGCCGCGGCCTCCAGGCGCGCCTTCACGTCCGGGTTGACCAGCGCACCCAGGATCGCGTTGGCGCGCGCGTCGTCGCCGAGCAGGCCGCCGACCGAGGCGGCGAGGTCGGCCACCACCTCGTCGTAGGACTTCTCTCCCGCGTCGGTGCTGATGCCGTCGCGGGGGATCAGCAGGTTCTGCGGGGTGGTGCACATCTGGCCGCTGTAGAGGGACAGCGAGAAGGCCAGGTTGGAGAGCATTCCCTTGTAGTCGTCGGTGGAGTCCACCACGACCGTGTTGACGCCGGCCTTCTCGGTGTAGACCTGCGCCTGGCGGGCGTTGGCCTCCAGCCAGTCGCCGAAGGAGGTCGACCCCGTGTAGTCGATGATCTTGATTTCGGGGCGGACGGCGAGCGTCTTGGCGATGCCCTCGCCGGGCCGCTCCACGGCCAGGGCCACCAGGTTCGGGTCGAAGCCCGCCTCGGACAGGACCTCGCGGGCGATCCGGACGGTCAGGGCCAGCGGCAGCACCGCGCGCGGGTGCGGCTTGACCAGGACGGGGTTGCCGGTGGCCAGTGAGGCGAACAGGCCCGGGTAGCCGTTCCACGTCGGGAAGGTGTTGCAGCCGATCATCAGCGCGATGCCGCGGGCGGCGGGGATGAAGGTCTTGCTGAGCTCCAGCGGGTCGCGCTTGCCCTGCGGCTTGGACCAGTGCGCCGCGCCCGAGGGGGTGCGGGTCTGCTCCCGGTAGGCGTAAGCCACCGCCTCCAGGCCGCGGTCCTGGGCGTGTGGGCCGCCCGCCTGGAAGGCCATCATGAACGCCTGGCCGCTGGTGTGCATGACCGCGTGCGCCAGCTCCGGGGTGCGGGCGGAGACGCGGGAGAGGATCTCCAGGCACACCAGGGCGCGCAGCTCGGGCCCGGCCTCGCGCCAGGCGCCCATGCCGGCCTTCATCGCCGGCAGCAGCACCTCCAGGTCGGGGTGCGGGTAGGTGATCCCCAACTCCGTCCCGTACGGGGAGACTTCCGCGCCCGTCCAGTCGTCGGTGCCGGGCTGGTCCAGGTCGAAGCGGGTGCCGAGCAGGGCGTCGAAGGCGGCCTTGCCGTCGTTCTCGTACGCCTTGGGGTGCTCGGGGTGGGGGGACCAGTATGCACGCGTGCGGATCGCTTCCAGGGCCTGGTCGAGCGTGGTCCGGTGGGACTCGGTGAGCTGCTGGGGGCTGAGCTGGGCGGCCATACGGACCAACTCCTCGTCGAGCTGGGCAGGGACGGGCGGACAGAGTTAGAGTAACCGAACGATCGGTCGGGACAAGGGGGTCCGTCGAACCTGTGGACAACGCATCGGGGAGGATCGCGTCATGACCGCCATCGAACCAAGCCCTGCCGTCGGGCCGGACCGTGCCGTCGCCGTCGTCGGCACCGGGACCATGGGGCAGGGCATCGCCCAGGTGGCCCTTGTGGCCGGGCACCCCGTGCGGCTCCACGACGCCGTCCCCGGCCGGGCGCGTCAGGCCGCCGAGGCCATCGCGGGCCGTCTGGGGCGGCTCGTGGAGAAAGGCCGGATCGCACCGGCGGAGCGCGACGCCGCGCTCGACCGGCTGCACCCGGCCGAGGAGCTGGCCGAGCTCGCGGACGCCGCGCTGGTCCTCGAGGCGGTCCTGGAGCAACTCGACGTCAAGCAGCAGCTTTTCACGGCCCTCGAGGACATCGTCGCCGAGGACTGCCTGCTCGCCACCAACACCTCCTCCCTGTCCGTCACCGCCGTCGCGGGGGCCCTGCGCCACCCGGGCCGTTTCGTCGGGATGCACTTCTTCAACCCCGCGCCGCTGCTCCCCCTCGTCGAGGTCGTCTCCGGCTTCGCGACCGAGGAGGCCGCCGCCACGCGCGCGTACGAGACGGCCAAGGCCTGGGGCAAGACCCCGGTGCGGTGCGCCGACACCCCGGGCTTCCTGGTCAACCGCATCGCGAGGCCCTTCTACGCCGAGGCCTTCGCCGTGTACGAGGAGCGCGGTGCCGACCCCGCCACCATCGACGCCGTGCTGCGCGAGAGCGGCGGCTTCGCCATGGGCCCCTTCGAGCTGACCGACCTCATCGGCCAGGACGTCAACGAGGCCGTGACCCGCTCGGTGTGGGAGGCCTTCTTCCGGAGCCCCAAGTTCACCCCCTCGCTCGCCCAGCGCAGGCTCGTCGAGGCAGGTCTGCACGGCCGCAAGAGCGGACGCGGCTGGTACGGCTACGGGGAGGGCGCGGCGCGCCCCGAGCCGCACACCGCCGAGCCCGCCGAGGCGCCGGGAGCCGTCACGGTCGTCGGTGACCTGGGCCCCGCCGCCGAGCTCGTCGCGATGATGCGCGAAGCGGGCATCGAGGTGAAGAGCGTCGAGTCGGGCGGCCCCTACATCGGACTCCCGGGCGAGGGCCAGCTCGTCCCCGCCGACGGGCGCACCTCCGTCGAGTACGCGGACGTCGTCTACTTCGACCTGGCCCTGGACTACCGGGGTGCGACCCGCGTCGCGCTCTCGGCGAGCGAGGACACCTCCGCGCGCGCGGTGAGCGAGGCCGTCGGCCTCTTCCAGAAGCTCGGCAAGAAGGTCAGCGTCATCGGGGACGTGCCGGGCATGATCGTCGCGCGTACCGTCGCGATGCTCGCCGACCTCGCCGCCGACGCGGTCGCCCGGGGCGTCGCCACGCCCGAGGACATCGACACCGCGATGCGCCTGGGCGTCAACTACCCGCTCGGGCCGGTCGAGTGGAGCCGCAGGCTGGGCCGGGACTGGGCGTACGACCTGCTGTCGGCGATGCACGAGCGCTGCCCCAACGGGCGGTACGCGCCGTCGCTCGCCCTCTACCGGCAGTCGTACAGCAACGGCGAGGAGACCGCCTCATGACCACCGCCAAGCGGGACACGTACACCCCGGAGACCCTGCTCACGGTCGCGGTGCGGGTCTTCAACGAGCGCGGCTACGACGGCACCTCCATGGAGCACCTGTCCAAGGCGGCCGGTATCTCCAAGTCGTCGATCTACCACCACGTGTCGGGCAAGGAGGAGCTGCTGCGCCGGGCCGTCAGCCGCGCCATCGACGGCCTGTTCGCCGTGCTGGAGGAGCCGGGTGCCACCCGCGGCCGCGCTATCGAGCGAGTCGAGTACGTCACTCGGCGTACGGTCGAGGTGCTGATGGCGGAGCTCCCGTACGTCACCCTGCTGCTGCGCGTACGCGGCAACACCAAGACCGAGCGGTGGGCGATGGAGCGCCGCAGGGAGTTCGACCAGCGGGTCTCCGACCTGCTGAAGGCCGCGGCCGCCGACGGCGACCTCCGTTCCGACATGGACATACGCCTGGCCACCCGGCTGCTCTTCGGCATGGTGAACTCGCTGGTGGAGTGGTACCGGCCGCAGCGCGAATCGGAGGCCGAGCGCGCCCAGGTCACCGAGGCGGTCGTCCACCTGGCCTTCGACGGGCTGCGCACCCATCCCTGACGCGCGCGTGACGTTGACGCGCCGCCAGGATCGCGATCACCATCCACGGTCATGAAACCCGTGCGCACCCGTGGTGCCGTTGTGTCCTTGTGTGCCCTGACGCTGCTGTCGGCGGCGGCGCTGTCCGGCTGCGGCGGGGACGCCGGCGGCAGCGAGGCGCAGCCTTCTGCCGGACAGAGCTCCGGCACGCGCGTGCCGCTGCGCAAGGGCGATGCCTTCGGCTGTCTGAGCCCGGAGCAGGCGGCGGCGGGCTCTGTCGTCTTCAAGGGCGCCGACGGCGCCGAGACGGCCGGTTTCCACACCGGGGAGGGCCGCGCGGGAATCGTGCTGGCGCACCAGGCGGACGGGAACGTGTGCCAGTGGAAGGACAAGGCCCTGGCGCTGGCCCGGGAGGGCTTCCAGGTGCTGGCCGTGAACTCCACCGGTGACGACGTCGCCGAGATCGCCGGGGCGGCCGCCTACTTGCGCGCCAGGGGCGCCGGGAAGCTGCTCCTGATGGGCGCGTCCAAGGGCGGCACCGCCGTGGTCAAGGCGGCCACGGTGCTGAAGCCGAGGCCCGACGCCGTCGTCTCGCTCTCGGGGCCCACGGCGTACGGCCCCGACGACGCCCTGGCGGCCGCCCCCGGGCTCACCTCGCCCGTGCTGTACATGGCGGGCGCCGGCGACAGCCCCTTCGGCGACGCGGCCGTCCAGCTGAGCAAGGCCAGCACCAAGGCGCCCGAGAACCGGCTCTACGAGCTCAAGGACGTCTACGACCACGGCGTCGCGCTCCTGAACGATCCCGGCAACTGGTCCACGGTGCTGGCCTTCCTGAAGAAGCACCGCGCCTGACGGGCCCCCGGCCACCAGGCCCGACCGCCCGGTCTGCCCCCGGGGCCGACTACCCGACCGGACCCGACCGGACCCGACCGGGACCACCTGACCGGCGTACCCGTACCCGCGCGCGGCGTATCCGACGGCAGCCGGTCCGGCCCGCGCCTACGGCGTGGCGGGCCCCGGGTCCAGGTCGGTCTCCTCGAAGACCAGCAGCGTACGGGTGGACAGCACCTCGGGGATCGACTGGAGCTTGGTCAGGACCAGTTCGCGCAACGCCCGGTTGTCCGGCGAGTGCACCAGCAGCAGGACGTCGAAGTCGCCGCTGACCAGGGCGATGTGCGCGGCACCCGGCAGGGCCTGGAGCTGCTCGCGGACCGTGCGCCAGGAGTTCTGCACGATCTTGAGGGTGATGTAGGCGGAGGCGCCCTGTCCCGCCCGCTCGTGGTCCACACGCGCGGTGAAGCCGCGGATCACCCCGTCGTCCAGCAGCCGGTTGATCCGGGCGTAGGCGTTGGCGCGCGACACGTGCACCCGCTCGGCCACGGAACGTATCGACGCGCGCCCGTCGGTCTGGAGCATGCGCAGGATGTCGCGGTCCACGGCGTCCAGCGGCCGCGCCGCGGCGCCCTGGCCCTCGTCGGCCATTTGTTCAGTTGCCATGTCCCCCCGCCTCCCTAGCATGGACGACCTGTCTCTATCCCAGGGTGTGCAGAACCGTTTGTCCACAGGCTCGCGGCGCCTGTAGCCAAAATGCGCTCTCGACCGAACAATCGGTAGGTGAGGCGCATCACACTGCCGTGCCTCCTTCCCGCTCTCACGAGGAGGTGCTTCGTCATGACGGTCCAAGAGCTGCCCGGTGCCGGTGCCGCCGCCTACCGGCCCACCCCTCCCCCTGCCTGGAGGCCCCGCACCGACCCCGCCCCGCTGCTCCCGGACCCCGAGCCGTACCGCGTGCTCGGCACGGACGCCCCGCTCGACCGCACCCTGATGCTGCGGCTGTACGAGGAACTGGTCCGCGGCCGGCGGTACAACGCGCAGGCCACCGCCCTCACCAAGCAGGGCCGCCTCGCGGTCTACCCGTCCTCCACCGGCCAGGAGGCCTGCGAGGTCGCGGCCGCACTGGTGCTCCAGGAGCAGGACTGGCTCTTCCCCAGCTACCGGGACACCCTCGCCGCCGTCGCCCGCGGACTCGACCCCGTACAGGCCCTTACCCTGCTGCGGGGCGACTGGCACACCGGGTACGACCCGCACGAGCACCGCATCGCCCCCCTGTGCACCCCCCTCGCCACCCAGCTCCCCCACGCGGTGGGCCTGGCGCACGCCGCCCGCCTCAAGGGCGACGACGTGGTGGCGCTCGCCATGGTCGGCGACGGCGGCACCAGCGAGGGCGACTTCCATGAGGCGCTGAACTTCGCGGCCGTCTGGCAGGCCCCGGTCGTCTTCCTCGTCCAGAACAACGGCTTCGCCATCTCCGTGCCGCTGGCCAAGCAGACCGCGGCCCCCTCCCTCGCCCACAAGGCCGTGGGGTACGGGATGCCGGGCCGGCTGGTCGACGGCAACGACGCGGCGGCGGTCCACGAGGTGCTGGCCGACGCCGTCGCGCGCGCCCGCCGGGGCGGCGGCCCCACCCTGATCGAGGCCGTGACGTACCGGATCGAGGCACACACCAACGCCGACGACGCCACCCGCTACCGGGTGGACGCCGAGGTGGCCGCATGGCGCGACCACGACCCGATCCAGCTCCTGGAGACCGAGCTGACCAGCCGTGGATTCCTCGACGAGAGCGGGAAGAAGGCCGCGGCCGAGGCCGCGGAGAGCATGGCCGCTTCCTTGCGCGAGCGGATGAACGCGGACGCGGAGCTCGACCCCATGGACCTGTTCGCCCACGTCTACGCCCAGAAGACCGCCCAGCTGCGCGAACAGGAGGCCCAGCTGCGGGCCGAGCTGGCGGCGCACGAGGACGAGGAAGAGGGACAGCGATGACCACGGTCGCGGCGAAGCCCGCCACCATGGCGCAGGCACTGCAGCGCGCCATGCGCGACGCGATGGCCGAGGACCCCGCGGTCCACGTCCTGGGAGAGGACGTGGGCACGCTCGGCGGGGTCTTCCGGATCACCGACGGGCTCGCCAAGGAGTTCGGCGAGGACCGCTGCACCGACACCCCGCTCGCCGAGGCCGGCATCCTCGGCACGGCGGTCGGCATGGCGATGTACGGACTGCGGCCCGTGGTGGAGATGCAGTTCGACGCCTTCGCCTACCCGGCGTTCGAGCAGCTGATTAGCCATGTCTCGCGGATGCGCAACCGCACCGGCGGCGCCATGGGCATGCCCCTGGTGGTGCGGGTGCCCTACGGCGGCGGGATCGGCGGCGTCGAGCACCACAGCGACTCCTCCGAGGCCTACTACATGGCGACCCCGGGCCTGCACGTGGTGACGCCCGCCACCGTCGAGGACGCCTACGGACTGCTGCGCGCGGCCATCGCCTCCGACGACCCGGTCGTCTTCCTGGAGCCCAAGCGGCTCTACTGGTCGAAGTCCGCCTGGTCGCCCGAGGCGCCCGCCGAGGTCGCGCCCATCGGCAAGGCCGTGGTGCGCCGCCCCGGCCGCAGCGCCACCCTGATCACCTACGGCCCCTCCGTCCCGGTCTGCCTGGAGGCGGCCGAGGCGGCCACCGCCGAGGGCTGGGACCTGGAGGTCGTCGACCTGCGCTCCCTGGTGCCCTTCGACGACGAGACGGTGTGCGCCTCGGTGCGGCGTACGGGCCGGGCCGTCGTCGTCCATGAGTCGACCGGCTTCGGCGGCCCCGGGGGCGAGATAGCGGCCCGGGTCACCGAGCGCTGCTTCCACCACCTGGAGGCGCCGGTGCTGCGCGTCGCCGGGTTCGACATCCCGTACCCGCCGCCGATGCTGGAGAAGCACCATCTGCCGGGCGTCGACCGTGTCCTGGACGCGGTGGCGCGGCTGCAGTGGGAGGCGCAGAGCTGATGCCCAAGGTCCTGGAATTCAAGCTGCCGGACCTCGGCGAGGGCCTCACCGAGGCGGAGATCGTGCGCTGGCTGGTGGCGGTCGGCGACGTCGTGGCGATCGACCAGCCGGTGGTCGAGGTCGAGACCGCCAAGGCGATGGTGGAGGTGCCGTGCCCTTACGGGGGCGTGGTGACGGCGCGCTTCGGTGAGGAGGGCACGGAACTGCCCGTCGGTGCGCCCCTGCTGACCGTCGCCGTCGGGGCGCCGGAAGCGGCCGACGCCGAGTCCTCGGAGTACTCGGGCAACGTCCTGGTCGGTTACGGCACGGGTGAGGCCGTGCGGCGGCGGCGCCGGGTGCGCCCGGCGCCGGTGGGCGCGGCGCCCGGAGCCGTGCCGGTGGCGCCCTCCGCACCCTCGGTGGCGACCTCGCCCGGCCACGCGCGCGCCGCCGCCCCGGCCGCGAGCGCGTCCGCGCCCGCCGGACCCGTCTCCCTGGGCGAGGGGCCCGTGCCCGTCATCTCGCCCCTCGTACGGAGGCTGGCGCGGGAGAACGGGGTGGACTTGCGCGGACTGACCGGCTCCGGGCCGGACGGGCTGATCCTGCGCGCCGACGTGGAGTCCGCGCTGCGGACGGCGGCCCAGCCGACGTCGGTGGCGGCCGAGTCCGTGCCCGTGGCGGCCGCTTCCGCCGCCGCCGGGACGCGGATACCGCTGCGCGGGATACGGGGCGCGGTCGCCGACAAGCTGGCGCGCAGCCGTACCGAGATCCCCGACGCCACGTGCTGGGTCGACGCCGACGCCACCGAACTCATGGCGGCGCGGGCCGCGATGAACGCGGTGGGTGGCCCGAAGATCTCCGTCCTGGCGCTGCTGGCCAGGATCTGCACGGCGGCCCTCGACCGCTACCCCGAGCTCAACTCGACGGTGGACACGGCGGCGCGGGAGATCGTGCGGCTGCCCGCCACACACCTGGGCTTCGCCGCCCAGACCGAGCGGGGCCTGGTCGTGCCGGTCGTCCGGGACGCGCAGGCGCGCAGCGCGGCGTCGCTGAGCGAGGAGTTCGGGCGGCTGACCGAGGCGGCCCGGGCGGGCACGCTGACGCCCGGAGACCTGACCGGGGGCACCTTCACGCTCAACAACTACGGGGTGTTCGGCGTGGACGGATCCACCCCGATCATCAACCACCCCGAGGCGGCGATGCTCGGAGTCGGCCGGATCGTGCCCAAGCCGTGGGTGCACCAGGGCGAGCTGGCGGTACGACAGGTCGTCCAGCTGTCACTGACGTTCGACCACCGGGTGTGCGACGGCGGCACGGCGGGCGGCTTCCTGCGGTACGTGGCGGACTGCGTGGAACAGCCGGCGGTGCTGCTGCGGTCGCTGTAAGCGGGACGGGGGCCCCGGGAAGGGGGCGGCGGGTGCCACTGCCCCCTTCGAGCCCGGGCTGTCCCCCGGCTGTCCCCCCGGCTGCCGCCCGGCCCGCGCGCCGCGCCCCGGGCCGCACCCCTCGTACGGCGTGCGGCCATATTGCTGGGCCGCGCCCCGGGCCGCGCCCTCGTACGGCATGCGCCCATACTGCTGGGATGACGATGCCCCATGACGCCATCGTGCTCGCCGGAGGGGCCGCGCGGCGGCTCGGCGGGGCGGACAAGCCCGGGGTGCGGGTGGGCGGCAGGGCCCTGCTCGACCGGGTGCTGGCCGCCTGCGCCGGGGCCGGGGTCACCGTGGTCGTCGGGGGGCGCCGCACCACGGCCCGGCCCGTGCGGTGGACGCGCGAGGAGCCGGCCGGTGGCGGGCCCCTCGCCGCCCTCGACGCGGGGCTCCGGCTCACCACCGCCCCTGCGGTGCTCGCGCTCTCCGCCGACCTGCCCTTCCTGGGAGAGCCCACCGTGACGGCCCTGCTCGACGCCCTCGGCGCCGGCGGGCGCGAAGGCGTCCTGTGCGTCGACGAGAACGGCAGGGAACAGCCCCTCGTCGCCGTCTACCGGGCCGAGCCGCTGCGCCGCGTGCTCGCCCTCCTCGCGGCCGAGCACGGAGGGCTCGGAGGTCTCCCCCTGCGGCTGCTGACCCGCGCACTCGACCTCGACCGCCTCGCCGCCCCCCAGCCGCTCGCCTCCTTCGACTGCGACACCTGGGAGGACATCGCGACGGCCCGGGCCCGGATCAGGGAGCATGGGAACGTGCTGGACGAATGGATCACCGCAGTCAAGGACGAACTCGGCATCGACCTGGACGTCGACACCGGCGTGCTGCTCGACCTGGCCAGGGACGCCGCCCACGGCGTGGCCCGGCCGGCGGCCCCGCTCACGACGTTCCTGGTCGGCTACGCGGCCGCCAAGGCGGGCGGGGAGGGTGCCGACGTCGCCGAGGCGGCCCGCAAGGCCGCCGCCCTCGCCACCCGGTGGGCCGCCGAGAAGGACGAGCCCACCCCGTGACGGGTGCCGAGCCGTCCGTGTCGCCCATCGATGACGGGGTGGAGGAGGCGCTGGCCCTCGTGAGTGCTCCCGTTCCCGCCCCCGTGCCCGCGCCGGAACCCCGCTCCGGCCCCCGCCACCGCGCCGTGCCCTGGCACCACGCCAGGGACACCGCCGTCGCGGCCGGGCGGGCGGCTCCCCGCCGCAGCCACCGGGTACCGCTCGCCCAGGCCCTGGGCGAGACCCTGGCCGCCCCGCTGGCGGCCCTCACCGACCTGCCGTCCTTCGACACCTCCGCCATGGACGGCTGGGTCGTCGCGGGCCCCGGTCCCTGGCGGATCCGGGACGCGGCCGACGGCATCCTCGCCGGACACACGGCGCCCGCCCCCCTGGCGGACGGGGAGGCCGTACGGATCGCCACCGGCGCGCGCATCCCCGCCGAGGCGACCGCCGTCATCCGCAGCGAGCACGCCCGCACGGACGAGGCCAAGGCGGTGCTCCATGCCCAACGGGAGGTCGTCACCGGGCAGGACATCCGCCCGCGCGGCCAGGAGTGCCGCTCCGGAGACCGGCTGCTCCCGGCGTCCGCACTGGTCACCCCGGCCGTGCTGGGGCTGGCGGCGGCGGCCGGGTACGACGAGCTGAGCACCGTGCCACGGCCCCGCGTGGAGATCCTCGTCCTGGGCGACGAGCTGCTGGCCGAGGGGCTGCCGCACGAGGGGCTGATCCGGGACGCGCTCGGACCCATGCTGGGGCCCTGGCTGCGCATGCTCGGCGCCGAGGTCGTCGCCACGCGGCGGCTCAAGGACGACGCCGAGGTCCTGCTCGCGGCCGTGGAAGGCTCGGTGGCCGACCTGGTGGTGACGACCGGTGGTACGGCGGCCGGGCCCGTCGACCATGTGCATCCCGTGCTGCGGACGCTGGGGGCCGAGCTGCTGGTGGACGGGGTCGCCGTCCGCCCCGGGCATCCGATGCTGCTGGCCCGGATCGCCGCCGGAAAGCACCTGGTGGGGCTGCCCGGCAATCCGCTCGCGGCCGTCTCCGCGCTGCTCACCCTCGCCGAACCCCTGCTGCGGGAGCTCGCGGGGTACCCGGGCGGTGCCGCGTCCACCGGCCCGTACACCGCCGCGCTGCGCGAGGAGGTGCACGGGCATCCGTACGACACCCGGCTCGTGCCCGTGGTGCACCGGGGCGAGGACGTCGTGCCGCTGCACTACAACGGCCCGGCCATGCTGCGGGGGATCGCGGCGGCGGACGGGCTGGCGGTCGTACCGCCGGGCGGGGCCAGGGCGGGGCAGGACGTCGAGGTGCTGGATCTGCCGTGGGGACAACTGGCTTTGGGGGAAGGGTGTTTCACGTGAAACATGGGCGGACGGGGATCGTGGAGGGGCCGTGGTGGCGGCCAGGCCGTTCACGGGGTGACGTCTCAAGTCGCTTGTGGCGGGCGGGTGTTTCACGTGAAACATCGCCGGGACGCCTCAACTCGCTTTTCCCCAAGCGGTGTTTCACGTGAAACTGCCCGGACAGGACGTGATGGCCCGGCAGGCGGGCGAGAATCTGGTCACCCGGCGGGTGAAGCTGCCGCGCCGGGTGGTGGACCGGCCGCTGCGGCAGGTTGGCAAGCGGCTCCTGATGGCGCTCGGCGTGCTGGTGCTGACCACGTTCATCGTCTGGATCGACCGTGCCGGCTACCACGACAACGCCGACGGCAAGCTGGATCTGCTGGACGCCTCGTACTACGCCACCGTCACGCTCTCCACGACGGGGTACGGCGACATCGTCCCGTACAGCGACAGTGCCAGGCTCACCAACATCCTGCTGATCACGCCGCTGCGCGTGCTCTTTCTGATCATCCTGGTCGGTACGACTCTCGAGGTCCTCACGGAGCGGACCCGGGAGGAGTGGCGGCTCAACCGCTGGAAGGCGAACTTGCGAGACCACACCGTCGTCGTCGGCTTCGGGACGAAGGGCCGTTCGGCGATCCAGACGCTCTGCGCGACCGGGCTGAAGAAGGAACAGGTCGTGGTCGTCGACCCGAGCGCGAAGGTGATCGAGACGGCCAACGCCGAGGGGTTCGTCGGGGTCATCGGGGACGCGACGCGCAGTGATGTACTGCTGCGCGCCGAGGTGCCCAAGGCCCGGCAGATCGTGATCGCCACCCAGCGCGACGACACGGCGGTGCTGGTGACGCTGACGGCACGCCAGCTCAACCGGGGGGCGAAAATCGTCGCGGCGGTACGGGAGGAGGAGAACGCGCCGTTGCTGCGGCAGTCCGGGGCGGACGGGGTGATCACGAGCGCCAGCGCGGCGGGGCGGCTGCTCGGGCTCTCCGTGCTCAGCCCGAGCGCGGGCATCGTGATGGAGGACCTGATCCAGCAGGGCAGCGGGCTGGACATCGTCGAGCGGCCGGTGAGGAAGAGCGAGGTGGGGCGGGGGGTCCGGGAGACGGAGGACCTCACGGTCAGTGTGCTGCGCGGGCACCGGCTGCTGGCATACGACGACGTGCGGGCCGGGCCGCTCCAGCTGACGGACCGGCTGATCACGATCGTACGGGCGGGCGGGACGGCCTCGGAGGGCGCGGCGGAGTAGCGTCGGTCGCATGTATGCGATCACGATTCCTGAGCCGGGTGGACCCGAGGCGCTGGTGTGGGCGGAGGTGCCCGATGCCGTGGCGGGTGAGGGCGAGGTCCTCGTCGAGGTGGCGGCGGCGGCCGTCAACCGTGCGGATGTGCTGCAGCGGCAGGGGCATTACGAGCCGCCGCCGGGGGCCTCTCCGTATCCGGGGCTGGAGTGCTCCGGGCGGATCGTCGCGCTCGGGCCCGGGGTGTCGGGGTGGTCCGTGGGCGACGAGGTGTGCGCGCTGCTGAGCGGTGGCGGGTACGCGGAGAAGGTGGCGGTGCCGGCGGGGCAGTTGCTGCCGGTGCCCGAAGGGGTGGAGCTGACGGTGGCGGCGTCGCTGCCGGAGGCCGTCGCGACGGTGTGGTCCAACGTGTTCATGGTGGCTCATCTGCGGCCCGGAGAGACGCTGTTGGTGCACGGCGGTGCGAGCGGGATCGGCACGATGGCGATCCAGCTGGCCAAGGCGGTGGGGGCGCGGGTCGCCGTCACCGCGGGCGGCCCCGAGAAGCTCGCGCGGTGCGCGGAGCTGGGGGCGGACATCCTCATCGACTACCGCGAGCAGGACTTCGTGGAGGAGGTCCGCAAGGCGACGGACGGGGCGGGGGCGGACGTCATCCTCGACATCATGGGGGCGAAGTATCTGGAGCGGAACGTACGGGCGTTGGCCGTCAACGGGCGGCTGGCCGTCATCGGGATGCAGGGCGGGGTGAAGGGCGAGCTCAACCTCGGGGCGCTGATGGCGAAGCGGGCGGCGGTGACGGCGACGACGCTGCGGGGGCGGCCGGCGGGGGAGAAGGCGGCCATCGTGGCGGCGGTTCGGGAGCATGTGTGGCCGCTGGTGGGGGCGGGGCGGGTGCGGGCGGTTGTGGATCGGGTTGTGGGGATGCGGGAGGCGGGGGAGGGGCACCGGGTGTTGGAGGCGGGGGGGCATGTGGGGAAGGTGTTGTTGGTGGTTTGACCCCATCCCCGCCCCTTCCCTGAACCCTCCGGGGGTGGAGTGGTTGCGGAAAGGTGGTTTTCCCGGGGACTCCGTCCCCGGGCCCCTGGGCGGGGGCTGCGCCCCGGCGCCCCGTTTGCGGTTGCGCCGCCCCGCGCCCTGGATGGGTTCGGGGTGGGTGGGGAATGGGGTTTCCCGTTGGCTGCGCCCCGGGCGGGGTCGTGCCCCGTTCCTCCGGCCCCGCTCCCGTCAGCCCTGCAAGGGCAGCCCGGCAAGTACGGGCAGCCCTACAAGTACGGGCCCCCCGTCCGTACGCCCGGGCCCTCCTCGTCGTCGTGGGAGGTGCCGGGAGGGAGAGCTCGGCGCATTTGTTCCAGTTGGGCTCGGGCTGCCATCTGCTGGGCGAACAGGGCCGTCTGGATACCGTGGAAGAGGCCCTCCAGCCAGCCCACCAACTGGGCCTGCGCGATACGCAGTTCCGATTCGGAGGGGATCGCCTCGTCCGTGAACGGGAGCGACAGGCGTTCCAGCTCCTCGACCAGTTCGGGGGCCAGGCCGTCCTCCAGCTCCTTGACCGAGGAGGCGTGGATGTCCTTCAGGCGTACACGGCTCGCCTCGTCCAGAGGTGCCGCGCGCACTTCTTCCAGAAGCTGCTTGATCATGCTGCCGATCCGCATGACCTTGGCGGGCTGTTCGACCATCTCCGTCACCGGGACCTCGCGCGACTCGTCGTCACCGCCGCCGATGGCCATGCCGTCCTGTCCGACGACCAGGATGTGGGGGCTGTCCGGCGACTGTTCGTTCCTCGGCATCTCCATGCCGTCCATTCTCTCGCACACGTGCCTCACATCACGTTGTGCCCCCGGGGAGCGGTGATCCACCCCCTGAAGAGCGGCGGAGTGGGAGCCGCGTCACATACGGCGCAGGCGCAGGGCCAGGAACGCCAGGCCCAGACCCGTCAGCGTCAGGCCCGCCCCCATCGACAGCACGTGGACCCGTAGGTCCGACGTGCTGGACAGCCCCGATGACTGGCCCCTGCGGGCGATCGCGGGCTGCGCGCTCGGCAGCGGCGGTGACGGCATCGGCGTCAGCGAGGAGAACGCGTCGGCGATCGGCTGCGCCGACTCGTCCGGTACGTAGGGGAGCGTCCCGGGCGGGCGGCCCGGTCGGGCCCGGCCCTCCCCCGCCAGGTTGCCCGCGAACCGCTGGTCGAGGGCGGCGGACGGGGGCGTCGGGTCCTGCGCCGCGTACGCGGGTGCGGGAGGGGTCACGAGCAGCAGGCCCGCCAGCGCCGCACCCGCGCCCAGCGGCCCGAGCACCGCCCGGAGCCGCGTCCGGAGCCCTGAAGCCATGCGGTCAGCGTCACATGGGGCGGCGGGGCCGGCACCCCGGGTGCGTCAGGCGGGTGCACCCTCCCGTACGGATACGGATACGGATACGGGGCCTGCGTCGGGCGGGTGAGCCCGTCCGTACGGGGACGGCCCCCGCCAGGTGGCTGCCCCCCCGTACGCCTCCTACTGCTGCGGCGGGTTGCCCGAGGAGAGTGTCAGTGTGAACTGGGCCGACTTGGGGTCGACGTCGGTGCCCGAGGCCGGGAACTGCGTCACCACCGTGTCCTGGCCCCACTGGCCGTTGTCCACGGTGGTGGTGTCGACCTTCCAGCCCGCCGCCTGGATGCACAGCTTCACCGAGAGGATGTCCTTGTAGGTGAAGTCCGGCGCCTGGACCTTCGAGGGGTCGAGGGCGGACTTCTGCGGGCTGGTGCACTTGGTGGTGTCCAGCGTGCGGCTGCGCTCGGGACCCTTGTGACCGGCGACGGCCGCGCCCGTGGGCTTGTCGCCGCCGCCCTCCGAGTCGCCGTCCTTGTTCAGCGCCAGCGCCGTGATCAGGCCGCCGACCGCGAGCAGCGCCACCGCGATCGCACCCACGATCACCGGGGTGTTCCTCTTCGAGGAGTTCGAGGAGTTCGAGGAGGAGCCGCCGGGCGCCGGGGCGGGGGAGATCGTGTACGGCGGCGGGGTGTGCTGCGCCGGCATCGGGCCCTGCTGCGGGTAGCCGTACGAGGGCTGCGGCGTGGGGGCCGGCGTCGGTGGGCCGTACGGGCTCGGCTGGTACGGCGTCTGCACGCTGCCCGGGTAGCCGTGCTGTGCGGCGGAGGCGTCCAGCGGCGGGAAGACCGTGGAGCCGACGCCCTGGCCGCTGGAGACCGGGCCGCCGCCGGTGATCACCGGGGCGGCTCCCGTCTGGCCGCTGGCGGTGATCCGGGCGATCTCGTCGCGCATCGCGGCGGCGCTCGGGAAGCGCTCGTTCGGGTTCTTCTTCAGCGCGCGGGCCACCAGCGCGTCCACGGCCGGCGGGATGGACCGGTTGACCGAGGAGGGCGCGACCGGCTCCTCCTGGACGTGTGCGTACGCGATCGCCAGCGGGGAGTCGGCGTCGAACGGGATCCGGCCGGTGATCAGCTGGAAGAGCATGATGCCGACCGAGTACAGGTCGGAACGGGCGTCCACGCCCCGGCCCAGGGCCTGCTCCGGCGAGAGGTACTGCGGGGTGCCGACGACCATGCCGGTCTGCGTCATCGAGGTGACACCGGACTGCATGGCGCGCGCGATGCCGAAGTCCATGACCTTGACCACGCCGCGCTTGGTCACCATCACGTTGCCGGGCTTGATGTCGCGGTGGACCAGGCCCATCTCGTGGCTGACCTCAAGGGCGGCGAGCACGTCGGCGGTCATCTTCAGCGCCTTGTCGGCGGGCATCGCGCCGTACTGCTGGATGTCGGCGTGCAGCACCGAGCCGAGCGGCTGGCCCTCCACGTACTCCATGACGATGTACGGCATCGTCGCGCCGCCCAGCTCGTCCTCACCGGTGTCGAAGACGGAGACGATGTTGGTGTGCTGGAGCTTGGCGACGGCCTGCGCCTCGCGGCGGAAGCGCTCGCGGAACGACGCCTCCCGGCCGAGCTCGGTGTGCAGGGTCTTGATCGCGACCTGGCGGTCCAGCGCGGCGTCGTACGCCAGGTAGACCGAGGCCATGCCGCCTTCGCCGAGGAGGTCGCGCAGCTGGTAGCGCCCGCCCGCGATGGAGCCGCCCGCATAGCGGCCCTGTGCGCCGTCCTGGCTCATGACTGTGCATCCCCCTTGGCCGCGGTGGCCAGCGATGATCCTGCGAATTTTCGAGCCAAGTCTGCCCGAGGGGTACGACACGTCAAGCCGGGTGCCCGTTCCGTGACCGTACGCGCAAGAAGCGTCTCGTAAGCGTTACAGGAATCGCATGGAATTTGCATGGGTACACGCGGAACCGATTGGATGGCCGGTCCATCCCGAACCGGCGTCCTGTACGAACGCTGTAGCGTGCACTACTGCACAACCGTAAGACCCTAAGGAACCACCGCTGACGCGGCCAGACACGACGGCGAGGACTGATGGCACCCGAACCCGAGGGAAGCGGCGCCGGGATGCCCGATGCGCAGGACCACGAGTCGTGGGTCGGCGGACTCGTCGGTGACGGCCGCTACCGGCTGACGCACCGGCTCGGCCGTGGCGGCATGGCGGAGGTCTTCGCGGCGGAGGACGTGCGTCTGGGCCGTACGGTCGCGGTGAAGCTGCTCCGCGCCGACCTCGCCGAGGACCCCGTCTCCAAGGCCCGCTTCACGCGCGAGGCGCAGTCGGTGGCCGGGCTCAACCACCACGCGGTGGTGGCGGTGTACGACTCGGGCGAGGACGTGGTGGGCGGCCGGACCGTCCCCTACATCGTGATGGAGCTGGTCGAGGGCCGCACCATCCGCGACCTGCTGGTGCAGGCGGAGGCGCCGCCGCCGGAGCAGGCGCTGATCATCGTCTCCGGTGTCCTGGAGGCGCTGGCGTACTCGCACCAGCACGGCATCGTGCACCGCGACATCAAGCCCGCGAACGTGATCATCACGCACACCGGCGCCGTGAAGGTGATGGACTTCGGCATCGCGCGCGCCCTGCACGGCGCGCAGTCGACGATGACGCAGACCGGCATGGTCATGGGCACGCCGCAGTACCTGTCGCCGGAGCAGGCGCTCGGCAAGGCCGTCGACCACCGCTCCGACCTGTACGCGACGGGCTGCCTGCTGTACGAACTGCTCGCGCTGCGCCCGCCCTTCACCGGTGAGACACCGTTGTCGGTGGTGTACCAGCATGTGCAGGACACCCCGGTGCCGCCGTCGCAGGTGGCTTCCGTGGCGCCGCCGGAACTCGACGGCCTCGTCATGCGTTCTCTCGCCAAGGACCCGGACGACCGTTTCCAGTCCGCCGAGGAGATGCGCGGCCTGGTCCAGTACGGACTGCAGATGCTCCAGGCGCAGGGCGGCCACACCGGCACCTGGAACACCGGTCCGGTCGAGATCATGCACGACGCCGGACGTACCGCGGCCATGGGCATGACCGCGCAGACCGGCGCCATGGGCCACCCCGGGAACGGGGAGACCTCGCAGTTCCGCGGCCCGATCCTGCCGCCGATGAACCCGGACGACGGCGGCTACGACGGGGGTTACGGCTCCGGCGGTTACAACAGCGGCGGCTACAACGGCAACGGGACGCGCCCGGGCGGCGGCCGGGGCAAGGTCATCCTGTTCGTGGTGCTCGCGATCATCGCGATCGCGGCGGGCGTGGCGTTCGCGATGAAGGCCGGGGACAAGAAGGACGGCGACCAGACGCCGAAGAAGCCGACGGTCTCGCACTCCCCGTCGCCGTCCGACGAGTCGAAGACGTCGCCGTCGCCCGACGACGAGGCCAGCCGGGGCCAGGAGCAGACGTCGACGACCGGCGGCAACTACCCGCCGCCGTACACGCCGTCGCCCAGGCACACCAAGAAGCGCTCGCCCTCGCCCGGCACCGACCAGGGCAGCACGTCCGGGACGAGCCAGGGCACGACCTCGGGCACGGACCAGGGCACGACGTCCGGCACGGACCAGGGGACGACCTCCGGCACCGACCAGGGGACGACCTCCGGGACGACCTCGGGCGCCGACCAGGGGACGACGACGGGCACCACCTCGGGGACGAGCCAGGGCACGACGACCGGCACCACCACCGGGACCAGCGCGGGCACGACCGCCGGGACGACCGACGGCGGGAACGGCGACACCAAGGGCACCACGACCGGTGCGACGACGGGTGGGCCCTCCCCGAAGACCTGACGGGAGCGGTCCCGGGGGCGGTCCCTGGGCCACCGTCGGCTGTGGCGCCCACCGCCTCGCGGGCGGGAGGCCGGGGCCGGGTCGGCTCCGGCCCCCCGCGGGGTCGGCCTCGGGCCCGCCGGGTCGGCTCACCGGCCGGGGCTAGCCCGAGAACGCCTCGCACACCGCCTCGTACTCGCGGGTCCACCAGACCGCCAGGGCCGACGCCGCGGGGAACTGCGGGTCGGCCCTTCGGTCGTGCAGCAGATAGCGCCAGCGCAGGATCCAGAAGTCGTTGAGCCGCTCCCACCACACGCGGTGGACGGCGGCGGCGAGCTCCGCCGGGTCCGCACCGGTCGCCTGCCGGTACGCGCGGGAGTACGCGCGCACCTTCTCCAGCTCCAGCTCCCCCGCCGGGCGTACGAAGAAGATGACCGCGGCCCGTACCGCCTCCTCCGCGCGGGGCTGCACGCCCAGGCGGTCCCAGTCGACGATCGCGGCGGGCTCCTTGCCGCGGTAGAGCAGGTTCAGCGGGTGGAAGTCGCCGTGCACCCAGGCCCCGGTCTGCTGCGGGGGCGGGCGGCGGTGGGCGTGCTGCTCGATGAGGCGGCGGCGCTCGCGCAGCCGGTGCTCGGCGAGTTCGTCGAAGGAGTCGCGGGGGCGGCGCCGGCGGGCGCGGGTGAGCAGGTCGTCGATGAGGGCGAAGGTGTCGGTGGGGTCGGCGCTGGGGTGCGTGGTGGTGGTCGGCTCGGGGCCGGGGCCGGGGCTGTGGTGGGTGGAGGCGCGTCCCTGCGTGACCCGTCCCTCCCCGACCCGTCCCTCCATGACCTGCTCCAGGCAGATGTGGACGAGTCCGAGCAGTGCGCCGAGGCGGCCCGAGCCGATGGCGCCGAGCTGGGCGCCGTCGCGGTGGCGGCCGTGGACCCAGGGGTGCAGGGCGTAGCAGTGGCCGCCCAGGACGGTGACAGTGTCGCCGTCGGCGTCCGGGACGGGTGGCGCGACGGGGACGCCCAGTGCTTGGAGGCGGCGGGTGGCGTCGTGCTGGCGGACGATGGCTTCGCGGTCGCCGTCGAGGTGGTGCTTGAGGAAGAACTCGCCGCGGGTGGTGGCGAGGCGGTAGCCGCGGTTGAGGAGGCCCTGGGCGACGGGTTCGCAGGTGAGGGGTTCGCCGAGGGAGCTGTATCGACGTAGCAGGTTCCTCACGGGCGGTGTTGCATATGAGCGCGGCACGCGCCAGATGTTAGATCACGGGGGGTGGTGAGGGTGTGGCTCTGGGGAATCGGGGGACGGGGGGTGCGTGGGGGTGGTAACCGTTTTGGCCCGGGGGGCGTCTGCGGGCGGGTGGTGGTTGCGCGCGCAGTTCCCCGCGCCCCTCAGGGGGTTGCGTGTGCTTGGGGTTGGTCAGCCCTCCAGGAGTTCCCCGCGCCCCTGGCGGGTTGCGGGACGGCTCGGGGCGTGGTCAGCCCGAGGGGCTGTATCGCGGGTGCGGGACGGTGGGGGGCTTGTCGCGCAGTTCCCCGCGCCCCTCAGGGGGTTGCGCGTGCTCGGGGTTGGTCAGCCCTCCAGGGGGTTGCCCGCGCCCCTTCGCGGGGTTGCGCGTGCTCGGGATTGGTCAGCCCCCCCGGGGCTCCCCGCGCCCCTTCGCGGGGTTGCGTGTGCTCCGGGTCGGTCAGCTATCCAGGGGGTTGCCCGCGCCCCTTCGCGGGGTTGCGTGTGCTCCGGGTCGGTCTGCCATCCACGGGGTTCCCCGCGCCCCCCTCGCGGGTTGCGGGGTGCTCGGGACGGTCTGGCCGGGGGTGCCCCCTGCCCTTCACGGGGTTGCTGGTTAGTGGCGTTCTGCCTGGAGGCGGGCTACGTAGGCCGCTGCCTGGCTTCGGCGTTCCATTCCCAGTTTGGACAGGAGCGAGGAGACGTAGTTCTTGATCGTTTTCTCCGCCAGGTGCAGACGCTCGCCGATCACCCGGTTCGTGAGGCCCTCGCCGATCAGGTCGAGGATCTTGCGTTCCTGCTCCGTGAGGCTCGCCAGGCGGGCGTCGCCCCTGTTGGCGCCGCCGTCGCGCAGCCGCTCCAGGACACGGGCGGTGGCGACCGGGTCGAGCAGGGACTTGCCCGCCGCCACGTCCCGTACCGCCGAGAGCAGCTCACTGCCCCGGATCGCCTTCAGGACATATCCGGACGCACCCGCCATGATCGCGTCGAACAGGGCCTCGTCGTCCGCGAAGGAGGTCAGCATCAGGCATTTGATGGACTCGTCCTGCGAACGGATCTCGCGGCAGACCTCCACACCGCTGCCGTCGGGGAGCCGGACGTCGAGGACGGCGACGTCCGGACGGGTCGCCGGGATCCTGACCAGGGCATCCGCCGCCGTGCCGGCCTCGCCGACCACCTCGATGTCGTCCTCGACGGAGAGCATTTCGTGGACGCCGCGGCGGACCACTTCGTGGTCGTCGAGCAGGAATACGGTGATTTTGCCTGGTTCGCGCACGGAATCAGTCTCACACATTCGCTCTTCCCGTGTCGTAGGTCACCGGGATAACGTGCCGTTGTTCCGGCGGCCTGCAAGGCTGTCATCAGTGCTGTGACCAGTGGTTGTTCCCCGCTTTCTCGATTTACTTGGAAATCCAAGCAAAATCGCAGGTCAAATGGGGTTTCGCAGGAATGCGCAGCACTGGGTAACGTGCCTATGACAGGGCGCTCGCCGGGGCACCTGTCACGCCTGATTCCCGGTGAGGCGCACCCACCCCCGTGCACCGCGACCGGAAGCAGGCGAGGAGCCGCAACTGGCCACACCGGCGAACCCGGGGGCCGGACAGACGGAGGAGCACGCACGTGACCGTGGAGAGCACTGCCGCGCGCAAACCGCGACGCAGCAGCAAGCGCACCGGTAGCAGCGCCGGGAAGGCTGTCGCCGACCCCCAGCTCGTACAGCTGCTGACGCCCGAGGGCCAGCGGGTCGAGCACCCTGACTACGACGTCGACCTGACCCCGCAAGAGCTGCGCGGGCTCTACCGCGACATGGTGCTGACCCGGCGCTTCGACGCCGAGGCCACCGCCCTGCAGCGCCAGGGCGAGCTGGGCCTGTGGGCCTCGCTGCTCGGCCAGGAGGCCGCCCAGATCGGCTCCGGCCGCGCCCTGCGCGACGACGACTACGTCTTCCCCACCTACCGGGAGCACGGCGTCGCGTGGTGCCGGGGGGTCGACCCCACCAACCTGCTCGGCATGTTCCGTGGCGTCAACCACGGCGGCTGGGATCCCAACAGCAACAATTTCCATCTGTACACGATCGTCATCGGCTCGCAGACGCTGCACGCGACCGGTTACGCCATGGGCGTGGCCAAGGACGGCGCGGACTCGGCCGTGATCGCGTACTTCGGCGACGGGGCCTCCAGCCAGGGCGACGTCGCGGAGTCGTTCACCTTCTCCGCCGTCTACAACGCCCCGGTCGTGTTCTTCTGCCAGAACAACCAGTGGGCGATCTCGGAGCCGACCGAGAAGCAGACCCGGGTGCCGCTCTACCAGCGCGCCCAGGGCTACGGCTTCCCCGGCGTCCGCGTCGACGGCAACGACGTGCTGGCGTGCCTGGCGGTCACCCGGTCCGCCCTGGAGCGGGCCCGGCGCGGCGAGGGCCCGACGCTGGTCGAGGCGTTCACGTACCGGATGGGCGCGCACACCACCTCCGACGACCCGACCAAGTACCGGGCCGACGAGGAGCGCGAAGCCTGGGAGGCCAAGGACCCGATCCTGCGTCTGCGGACGTACCTGGAGAACGAGGGCCACGCCGACGAGGCGTTCTTCGCCTCGCTGGAGGAGGAGTCCGAGACGCTCGGCAAGCGGGTCCGCGAGGCGGTCCGCGCGATGCCCGACCCGGACCGGATGGCCATCTTCGAGAACATCTACGCCGACGGGCACGCGCTCGTCGACGAGGAGCGGGCCCAGTTCGCGGCCTACCAGGCGTCCTTCGCCGACGGGGAGGGCAAGTAGCCATGACCGTACAGAAGCTTCCCATCGCGAAGGCGATCAACGAGTCGCTGCGCAAGGCGATGGAGACCGATCCCAAGGTCCTCATCATGGGTGAGGACGTCGGCAAGCTCGGCGGTGTCTTCCGGGTCACCGACGGGCTCCAGAAGGACTTCGGCGAGGGCCGGGTCATCGACACCCCGCTCGCCGAGTCCGGCATCGTCGGCACCGCGATCGGCCTGGCCCTGCGCGGCTACCGCCCGGTCGTGGAGATCCAGTTCGACGGCTTCGTCTTCCCGGCGTACGACCAGATCGTCACCCAGCTCGCCAAGATGCACGCCCGCGCGCTCGGCAAGATCAAGCTGCCGGTCGTCGTGCGCATCCCCTACGGCGGCGGCATCGGCGCGGTCGAGCACCACAGCGAGTCCCCGGAGGCGCTCTTCGCGCACGTGCCGGGCCTCAAGGTGGTCTCGCCCTCCAACGCCGCCGACGCGTACTGGATGATGCAGCAGGCCATCCAGTCCGACGACCCGGTCATCTACTTCGAGCCCAAGCGCCGCTACTGGGACAAGAGCGAGGTCGACACCGAGGCCATCCCGGGCCCGCTGCACAAGGCCCGTACGGTCGTGGAGGGCTCGGACCTCACCCTCGTGGCGTACGGTCCGATGGTGAAGGTCTGCGTGGAGGCCGCCGCGGCCGCCGCCGAGGAGGGCAAGTCGATCGAGGTCCTGGACCTGCGTTCGATGTCCCCGATCGACTTCGACGCGGTGCAGGCGTCGGTGGAGAAGACCGGCCGCCTGGTCGTGGTCCACGAGGCGCCGGTGTTCTACGGCGCGGGCGCGGAGATCGCCGCGCGGATCACCGAGCGCAGCTTCTACCACCTGGAGGCACCGGTGCTCCGGGTCGGCGGCTACCACGCCCCGTACCCGCCGGCGCGCCTGGAGGAGGAGTACCTGCCGGGTCTGGACCGGGTGCTCGACGCCGTCGACCGCTCGCTGGCGTACTGAGGAGTCCCGTGACCATGACTGAAACTTCTGCCCGCTTCCGCGAGTTCAAGATGCCGGACGTCGGCGAGGGGCTCACCGAGGCGGAGATCCTCAAGTGGTACGTCCAGCCCGGTGACACCGTCACCGACGGCCAGGTCGTGTGCGAGGTGGAGACGGCGAAGGCGGCCGTCGAGCTGCCGATCCCGTTCGACGGGGTGGTGCACGAGCTGCGCTTCCCCGAGGGGACCACCGTGGACGTCGGCGAGGTGATCATCTCGGTGGACGTGGCTCCCGGCTCCGGCGAGCCGGCCCCCGAGGCGGCCGCTCCCGCCCAGACCCCGGTCGCCGAGGCGCCCGCCGAGCCCGAGAAGCCCAAGGGCCGCCAGCCCGTCCTCGTCGGATACGGCGTCGCCGAGTCCTCGACCAAGCGCCGTCCGCGCAAGGGCGCCCCGGTGCCCGGGCAGGCCACGGCCGCGGTGCAGGGCGAGCTCAACGGCCACGGCTCCGCGCCCGTCGCCCGGCCGCTGGCCAAGCCCCCGGTCCGCAAGCTGGCCAAGGACCTGGGCATCGACCTGGCGAGCGTGGTCCCCACCGGCCCGGACGGGGTCATCACCCGCGAGGACGTCCACGCGGCGGCCGCCCCGGCCGTCGAGCAGGCCGCGCAGGCCGCGCCCGCCGGTGTTTCACGTGAAACAACTCCCGCGCCCGTCGCGGCGGTTGTGTCCCCGGGCGCGCGTGAGACCCGTATCCCCATCAAGGGCGTGCGCAAGGCGACCGCGCAGGCGATGATCGGCTCGGCGTTCACCGCGCCGCACGTCACCGAGTTCGTGACGGTCGACGTGACGCGCACGATGAAGCTGGTCGAGGAGCTCAAGGGCGACAAGGAGATGGCGGGCCTGCGGGTCAACCCGCTCCTGATCATCGCCAAGGCGCTGCTCGTCGCCATCAAGCGCAACCCCGACGTCAACGCGTCGTGGGACGAGGCGGCCCAGGAGATCGTCCTCAAGCACTACGTGAACCTGGGCATCGCGGCCGCCACCCCGCGCGGCCTGATCGTCCCGAACATCAAGGACGCCCACGACAAGACGCTGCCGCAACTGGCGGCGGCGCTGGGCGACCTGGTCGCGACGGCCCGTGAGGGCAAGACCTCGCCCGCCGCGATGCAGGGCGGCACGGTCACCATCACCAACGTCGGCGTCTTCGGCGTCGACACCGGCACGCCGATCCTCAACCCCGGCGAGTCGGCGATCCTGGCGGTCGGCGCGATCAAGCTCCAGCCGTGGGTCCACAAGGGCAAGGTGAAGCCCCGTCAGGTCACCACCCTGGCGCTGTCGTTCGACCACCGCCTGGTCGACGGCGAGCTGGGCTCCAAGGTGCTGGCCGATGTGGCGGCGATCCTGGAGCAGCCCAAGCGGCTGATCACCTGGGCGTAACCCTGTCCTGAACGCATCCCCGTGCCCCCGGCCGCCTCGGCGCCCGGGGGCACGGGCGTGCGGCGGGCCGAGGGCGCGGTCGCGCGGCGGGCGGTTCGTGCGGCGGTGTCGCAGCCGTGCCGCGTGCGTCACGGTCCCGGGCGGGGACGAGGGGAACCAGGAGGGGGTGTTCCGCCATCCGGACGCCCCTTTCTCCCGTACATCTGTTGTATCTATCCTGTGCGCATGCCGTCCGCTCCCGCCTCCGCCGCCCCGCCCGTACCGGCCCCCGTCAAGCGGCCTCCCGCAGCCGACCGCGTGTACATGCACGTCAAGCAGGCCGTCCTGGACCGGCGCTACGAGGGCGGCACCCTCCTCACCGAGGGCGAGCTGGCCGAGGCCGTCGGGGTGTCGCGCACACCCGTGCGCGAGGCGCTGCTCAAGCTCGAAGTGGAAGGGCTCATCCGGCTCTACCCCAAGAAGGGCGCTCTCGTCCTCGCCGTCTCCGCGCAGGAGACCGCCGACGTGGTCGAGACGCGGCTGCTGGTCGAGGAGTTCGCCGTCCACAGGGCGGTGCCCGCGTCCGCGCGCCTGATCGCCCGCCTGGAGGAGCTGCTGGCGGAGCAGAAGGAGAACGCGGCAGCCGGCGACCTCGCCGCCGTCGCCGTCACCGACCGCTGCTTCCACGCCGAGATTGTCCGCAACGCCGGAAACGAGATCCTCTCCCGCCTCTACGACCAGATGCGCGACCGCCAGCTGCGGATGGGCGTCGCCGTGATGCACGCCCAGCCCGACCGGATCGCCAAGAACATCACCGAGCACCAGGAGATGCTGGACGCCATCAGGGCCGGGGACGCCGAGCGCGCCGCGCACTGTGTGCGCCAGCACCTGAGCTGGGTCAAGGTCCTGGTCCGGGGGGAGGAACGATGAGTTCCGCCTCCTGTGCTGGGCCTGTGCGCGCGCCCCTCGGCGGACGCCGCGCGGCCCTCGTGTGGGGCATCGGCGTCAGCGTCTACTTCGTCGCCGTCATCTTCCGCACCAGCCTCGGCGTCGCCGGACTCGACGCCGCCGACCGCTTCGGCGTCAACGCCTCCGCGCTCTCCACCTTCTCCATCCTCCAGCTCCTGGTGTACGCGGGGATGCAGATACCCGTCGGCCTCATGGTCGACCGCCTCGGCACCAAGAAGGTGCTCACCCTGGGCGTCGTGCTCTTCACCGCCGGGCAGCTCGGCTTCGCCCTCTCGCCCTCCTACGGCACCGCCCTCGCCTCCCGCGCCCTGCTCGGCTGCGGCGACGCGATGACGTTCATCAGCGTCCTGCGGCTCGGCTCACGCTGGTTCCCCGTCCGGCGCGGACCGCTGATCGCCCAGGTCGCCGCGCTCTTCGGGATGGCGGGCAACCTCGTCTCCACCATCGTCATCTCCCGCGCGCTGCACGGGATCGGCTGGACCGCCACCTTCGCGGGCAGCGCCCTCGCGGGCGTCGCCGTCCTGGTCCTGCTGCTGCTCTTCCTGCGCGACCACCCCGAGGGCCACGAACCCCCGCCCGCGACCCACGCCGGGGCCGCCTACGTACGCCGCCAGATCGCCGAGTCCTGGCGCGAGCCGGGGACGCGCCTGGGCATGTGGGTGCACTTCACCACGCAGTTCCCCGCCATGGTGTTCCTGCTGCTGTGGGGGATGCCGTACCTGGTCGAGGCGCAGGGGCACTCGCGCGGGACGGCGGGCGAACTGCTGACCCTGGTGGTGCTCTCCAACATGGTGGTGGGCCTGGTGTACGGGCAGGTCATCGCCCGCCACCACGCCGCCCGCGCGCCGCTCGCCCTCGGCACGGTCGGGGCGACCGCCGCCCTGTGGGCCGCCGCCGTCGCCTACCCCGCGCCGCACACACCGATGTGGCTGCTGATCGTCCTGTGCGTGGTGCTGGGCGCCTGCGGACCGGCCTCGATGATCGGGTTCGACTTCGCCCGTCCGGCCAACCCGCCCGAGCGCCAGGGCACGGCCTCCGGCATCGTCAACATGGGCGGCTTCACGGCTTCGATGACGACGCTGCTGGCGATCGGCGTGCTGCTCGACGCCACCGGCGAGAACTACCGGATCGCGTTCGCCTCGGTCTTCGTCCTCCAGGCGCTGGGCGTCGCCCAGATCCTGCGGCTGCGCGGCCGGGCGGCGCACCGCGAACGGGAGCGGCTGGTCGCGAGCCGGGTGGAGGCGGTCCACGTACCGGCGTGACGCGCCCAGCGCCGACGAGCGCGGGCGGCCGGGGGGCGGACGGGCGGCCCAAGTGCCTACGGCGTGACCGCGAAGTTCCGCAGGATCGCCGCCGCCAGCTCCTGGTCGCCCTCGGTCTTCACCCGGTCCGCCACCGCGTGCGGACGCACCCGGCCGCAGGCGAGCCGTACGAACGTCTCCCAGTCCATCGCGATCGTCACCAGCGGGCCCAGCGAGGGCGCGCCGTCGATCGTGCCGTGGCCCTCGGCGTCGACCCGTACCGTACGCAGGAACTCCACCGGCCCGTGGATGTCGAGGACGACGGCCGAGTTCGCCGGGGCGCCCGCGTCCTTGGCGACGACCTTGGGCAGGGTGTGCAGCAGGATGTCGCGGGCGACGTACGCGCCCGGCGAATCGAGGTTGCCCGGCTTGCCCAGCGCCCACCGCAGGTCCTGCTCGTGCACCCACACGTCGAACGCCCGCATCCGCAGCGCCAGTTCCAGGGTCTGCTCGGCGCCGAGCGGAGCGCGGACCATGGTCTCCGGGTCGCGGGTCTCGTTGCGCAGCTGGCGCGCCCGGCGGATGACCGTGTACTCCAGCTCCGAGGTCATCTCCGGCGCGGTGTGGTGCCGGCGCACATCGACCTGCATCTCCATGTAGCGCGCGAACTCGCTCTGCACATGGTAGAGATCGCGCGGCAGGGTGTGGATCGGACGCGGGTCGCCGAGCTGTTCGCACTCCATCCCGATGATGTGCGACACGATGTCGCGCACCGACCACGCCGGACATGGCGTGGCGCGGTTCCACTCCCCCTCGACGAGCGGCATCACCAGCTCGGATATCGCCTCGATGGAATGGGTCCAGGCATCGGCGTAGGTCTGGAGGCTGGGATGGACGGTCACGGGACCCCTCGGCGGTTCTGTACGTACGCGGGCTGGGCGCTGTGGCAGTTAAGTTACGCTGCCGAAAGGCACCCCGGCAGTGCTTTCGTGTGACGATCGTAGGCCCGTGTTGACAACTCGAATGCCAGGACGGTGGTAGTGTGCGCGCCTCCCTCATCCAATTCGGTGTAGACCCCCAGGAATCGGTGGATTCCCGCAGGCTGCGAGCGGCGTCGCTGGTACGGGAGCAGTCGGGCAGCGACCTCGTCGTCCTGCCCGAGCTGTGGACGGTGGGGGCGTTCGCGTACGAGAGCTTCGCGGCCGAGGCGGAGAAGGCGGCTGACGGGCCGACGCATGAGGCCATGTCAGCGGCCGCGCGGGACGCGGGCGTCTGGCTGCACGCGGGCTCCGTCCCCGAACGCGGCGAGGACGGCGGCCTCTACAACACCTCCCTGGTCTTCTCCCCCGAGGGCGAACTGGCCGCCCGCTACCGCAAGATCCACCGCTTCGGCTTCGACCAGGGCGAGGCGGTCCTGATGAGCGCGGGCGAGGACCTGGTGACGGTCGCGCTCCCGGAGACCACCCTGGGCCTGGCGACCTGCTACGACCTGCGCTTCCCCGAGCTGTTCCGGGGCCTGGTGGACGCGGGCGCGCAGACCTTCGTCGTCCCGGCGGGCTGGCCCGCCCGGCGCCTGGCGCACTGGACGCTGCTCGCCCGGGCGCGCGCGGTCGAGAACCAGGCGTACGTCCTGGCCTGCGGCACCGGCGGCACCCACGCGGGCGTCCCGCAGGCGGGCCACAGCATCGTGGTCGACCCCTGGGGCGAGGTCCTGGGAGAGGCGGGCGACGGCGAGGAGGTCCTCACGGTGGAGCTGGACCCGGAGAAGGTGGCGTCGACCCGGGAGCAGTTCCCGGCACTGAAGGACCGCAGACTGCGCTGAGCGGCCCGCCGGCCCGACCCGCCGGCCCAGTCACCGTCCCGGCCCGCTGTCTCGGCCACAGTCCCGGGGCGCTGCCTCAGTCACCGTCGTCCCCGTCGTGCTCCCGCTCCCGCTCGTCCATCCGGATCACGCACACCACCACGGCGATGAGCAGGGCGGCGTCGGCGTCCTCGCGGACGACGTTCACCGCGTACGTCTCGTGGACGTGGAACCAGCGGCGCGAGACGTGCGCGAGCAGTTCACCCTCGTACTCGACGGTGAACTCGCGGTCGAAGATCCTGCCCGAGACGTCGAGCTCGGTGCCCTCGACCAGGCTGACGCGGTAGTGGTTGCGCAGGAGCGAGAGCCGTTTGCGGCGGACGGTGGCGAGCGGCCGATCGTCCCGCTCGATCGTCATCGCGTCCCGCAGGGCGAACATCTTCTTCCGCAGCGTCACCAGGACCCGGCCGCCCGGATCCTTCAGCTCCAGGGTCTCCCGCAGCCGCAGCGCCTTGCCGTCGACGAGGAACGCCTGCCGGCCGTCCTCGGTCTCGATCCAGTAGTCGTCCCCGATCGCGAAGATCTTGTCGCGCACCAGATATTTCATGGCGGAATGCGTACCCCTGCTTTTGGGGTTGGATGGGGGTATGGCTACACGTGCACGCGTTCGGGCCCCCGAGCTGATCGGCAAGGGCGGCTGGCTGAACACCGGTGATCAGGAGTACACCCTCGCCGATCTGCGGGGGAGGATCGTCATCCTCGATTTCTGGATTTCCTGAACCAATGTGAGCACTCCTCGCTAGCGTGGGGTACGTGCACCAACACACCACTGCCGACCTGTACTTGCGCCTTTCCCTGGACCGGGAGGGCAAGACCGCGATCGACCGCCAGGAAGCCGACTGCCGCGCATGGGCGGAGCGCAACGGACTGACCGTCCGCAAGGTCCACATCGACCGTGGACGTTCCGGCTACAAGAACGTCAGCCGCAAGGGGTTCGATGCGGCGATCACAGCAGCCACGGCCGGCGTCGTGGGCGTTCTGATCGTCTGGAAGCTCGACCGCCTGTCCCGCAAGGGCATCGGCGAGGTCGGCAAGGCGCTGGACGACATAGGACGGGTCGGCGGACGGCTGGTCTCCGTCATGGACGGCCTCGACACGAGGAACGACAGCGCCCGGGTCACCATCGCGATGCTGGCGGAACTGGCGCGCAACGAGTCGCGCAACCTTGGGATGCGCGTCGGCAACGCCAAGCGGTACCTACGGCAGCGGGGCCAGTGGATCGGCGGACAGCCGCCTTACGGGCTGCTGGTGGACCCGGAGGCGAAGAAGCTCGTCCACGACCCCGAGACCGCCGTCTACGCCCGCCTGATCGCCGACGAGGCGCTGTCCGGGAAGGCCCTCGTCCACATCGCCCGGCTGCTGAACGAGCACGGGGTGGAGTCCGCCCGTGGCGGCGAGTGGAACTCGTCCAGCGTCATGCAACTCCTTCGCTCACCGGCCTTCGCCGGTCTCATGCCGCAGACCGAGTTCGAGGAGCAGCCGGATGGGACACGCAGGTACATGAACCGGGTCTCTCCTTACCGGGACCCCGAGACGCTCGAAACCGTGAGTATCGGCGAGGGCATCATCACGGTCGGGGAGCGTGAGCTCATCCTCCGCCAGCTCGAAGCACGCACGTTTCCTCTGGCGGGGAAGCGTCACGGTCACAAGCAGGGAAAGTCGCTGCTCACCGGGATAGCGCGTTGTGGGCTCTGTGGGGCCCGGATGAGCAAGGCCGGCACGTCGTACCAGTGCTCCAGCCACCGGATGGGGCGAGGGTGCTCCGGCGTATCGGCTCGGGTGGAGAGTATCGACGACTACGTGACCCGGGCGTTTCTCTCCCGCCTGCCATCCCTGGAGCCCCAGGACCCGCTGCTTGCAGTGATCGCCGACCGCTGGGTGCAGAGGGAGGACCCGGAGGTCTTCGCGAAGAGGGACGCGATCGAGGCGGAGATCGCGGACGAGGGGGCCCGCCTGGCGGACCTGGAGGAGGCCAGGTACGTCCGCGGCGAGTTCACCGGCGCAGACGCGATCGACCGGTACAACCGGCTCGCAGGACGACTTCGTACCCGGATTGAGGGACTGCGCGCAGATCTACTGCGGATGCCGACTCCTTCCGTGGACATCTCTCCTCTCCTGGATGCGGGTCTGCTTCGTGAAGCTTGGGAAGCCGATGATGCGGCCGGAAGACGTGGACGCCTTGGCCTCGCAATCGATCGAGTGGAAGTCCGGCGAGGCAGGGTGGGCGTGAGGTTCGACGGTGACGAGCGCTGCCGGATCGTCTGGGCGACGAGAGACGGTGCTGGGGCGGAGTCGGCGGGTGACGAAGTGACGGAATGACGGTCGAAGTCCACTACCTTTTTAGAGATGTTCTGAGTCTCTATGGATGGAATAGAACTAAACGTCATTCCGTCACTTCGTCACTGGGGCGGCCCGAGGGTCGGCGCGAAGTTGCGCTGTGGTCACCATCCCGACCCCGGCCGCAGCCTCGGAACGCGCACGCTGGGTGTGACCCGATTTTCGGGCCCATCGTGGCCTCTGACCAGCGCATATCGACCGCCGAAGGCGCGAGATCGGCACGGTTAACGCCCTGCAAAGCCCGCGGAAGGCCCCACCCCGTGGGGTCTTCGCCCCATCAGGTGCCCCGTCGGATGTCACTCCGGCGGCTGGCTGTACCTCTCCAGCGTCGCCTTGCTCGTGGACCGGTCCACCAGCCGCAGTTCCCAGGGGCCGGTATTCACGTCGAAGTCCTTGCCGAAGCCGACCCACTTTCCGGCCATGCGCCGTCCGGTCGGCTCGACCAGGAGTTGGATGGCCCCGTGGTAGCGGGCCCCGTTGTAGTAGCCGTCTGCGGCAGTCTGCTCGACCCACGTACCCGTGACCACGTTGCGATCGACAGTGAGATCCAGCGTGAGCGGGCTGTCCGGGTTGCTGCCCGCCCCGGGCAGACTCTGAACGGTCAGCCGGTTCCCGTGCTGGACGATCACTACGTAGTGCTTGCCCTCGTGCGAGTCGCCCCGGCTCGAAGAGAAGAACTCGTAGCGGCTGAGCCACACTCCCGAAAACGTCTCCTCACCCGTCTGCGCGGTGGGCTGCGCGCCTACAGAGGCAGACGCGACACCGGTTGTGCCGGTCTCCATGTCATGCCCTCCCTTCCCGTCTGCGTGGACTCGTGCCGTCGGCACCGGCAGGGCGAACCCCAGTGCCTCGACCGGACGCCCAGTGACCCGTTCTAAGGCCCTGGCGTACACGCCCCGAGGCGTCTTGCTCGTGCCGGACTCCCAGCGCTGCACCAGCCGCTTGGAAGCCTCGTTCGGCTCCCCCAGTTCCGCACCTGCCCGGCGGAGCGCCTTGGCGAAGTCGTCTTGGCTTAAGCGCAGGCCGATACGCACGGCCCGCAGCACATCATTCGGCACCACGGCGGTCGTCGTCATGACGTCAAAGCTAGGCCGAACAGCCATGCACTGACACCGGTTTGACGCCCTGGAGGGCGTCATTGACACCCCACTGAGTGACGCCCAGGCGACGCCCGAAGCGTCGTCGTTCCGACCGACCGGCGGCGGGAACATCGCTTCACCAACCGGACCGGGCAAGCGGAAGGCCGACGATGACCATGACCGTGCGGGTGTCTCGCGACTCCGGCCAGACGTTCGGCTCTGAGGTGATCTACCCCAGCAGCAGAGCCGAGAAGCCGTTGACCCCCATGGCCTCCGCCGCCTGGCCCCCTTGCAAGTGCCCCCGATGTTCCTCACAGACCAGGAAGGCACAGACGTGACGATCACCGACACGACGAAGACCGTGTACGACCTCATCACCCCGGAGCTGAGGGCCGACCTCATCACCATGGTCCGCGAGGACTCCTGGTCGGAGATGACCGACGACCAGGGCCAGCGCGGCGTCAACCAGGTGGCGGCCTTCCTCGCCGTCGCCGCGAACACCACGGAGAGGGCCACGCCCAGCCTTCGCGTGGACCTCTTCTGGCACGCACTCGTGCTCCACACCAAGGACTACGCCAGGGTCTGCGACGCGCTCGGCGGCGGATTCATCCACCACGTCCCCGACCGCAACAACGGCCACGACCCCGCCGAGGGCCGGGCCGCGATGCGTCGGACGGCCGAGGTGATCCGATCGGCCGGCTTCGACGTGGACCCGGAGTTCTGGCCGATCAACGGCGCAGCCGACTGCACCCAGAGCTACGCGGGCTGCTCCGACAGCCCCGTTGCCAAATAGCTCCGACTCAAGCGGAGCGACTGATCCACGAGAGCTTCAGCCGCCCGGTATCGTGCCGGGCGGCTGTCGCCGTGAACGAGAACGGACAGATAGTGACTGACGCTCGCAGCACCGCATGGGACGCCTACTCGCAGAGCAAGCCCCAGCGGCGGAAGACCAACGCCAAGGGCGAGACCACATGGTTCAACTGGACCCAGTACCCGGACCACGGCCCCAGGGCCGACGTGCTCAACCTCAACCCGGGAGACCGCGTGCTCGATCTCGGGTGCGGGTCTGGAGGGAACGCCGCTCATCTCGCAACGCTCGGCATGAAGTCCGTCGGGATCGACCTCTCCGCCAAGCAGCTCGACAAGGCACGCGAGCGGTGGCCGGGCGTGGACGGGATGGAACTCCACCAGGCCGACGCGCTCACCTATCTCGGAGACGCGTTCAGGATCTTCGATGCGGTCTACAGCGTGTTCGGCGCTGCCTGGTTCACCGACCCCGGTCTTCTGCTGCCGATGGTTCACGCGAACCTCAAGCCGGGTGGCGTCTTCGCCTTCTCCCAGCGTCCCCCGGTTGAAGGGTGCTACGGCTGCCAGGCGTCATACATCCCGCGCGGGCCCGAAGAAGACCCCGCTGTCGTCAAGCGGTGGGACTACGAACCCGATGTGTGGGCGCTGATTCTCAAGGAACACGGCTTCGTGGACGTGTCAGCGTCCGTGCTTGCCCCACCCGCCGGGAGTCGGCGTACAGGAACCCTGTTCGTCCGGGGCGTCCAAGGAGGCTAGTCCGTGGTGGAGCGGATCCCGTAGCTGCGCAGGGCAACGGCGTCGTACGGTCGTGATCCGGTGTTCATGGGCCAATGGCAAGCTTGAAGGATGAACGATGCTGCCCCGGCGCCCACCCCCGCGCCCGCACCCCGCAAGCGTGCCCGTGTCCGTGCCCCCGAGCTGATCGGCAAGGGCGGTTGGATCAACACCGGCGGGAAGGACCTGAAGCTCGCCGACTTCCGAGGTCGCACATTGATCCTCGATTTCTGGACCTTCTGCTGCATCAACTGTCTGCACGTCCTCGACGAGCTGCGGGAGCTGGAGGAGAAGCACCGGGACACCGTGGTGATCGTCGGGGTGCACTCGCCGAAGTTCGCGCACGAGGCCGAGCACCGGGCCGTGGTGGACGCCGTGGAGCGCTACCAGGTGCACCACCCGGTCCTGGACGACCCGGAGCTCGCGACCTGGAAGCAGTACGCGGTACGGGCCTGGCCCACGCTCGTCGTGATCGACCCCGAGGGGTACATCGTCGCCCAGCACGCGGGTGAGGGCCATGCCCACGCCATCGCGAAGCTGGTGGAGGAGCTGGAGGCCGAGCACGGGGCCAAGGGGACGCTGCGGCGCGGGGACGGGCCGTATGTGCCGCCGGAGCCGGTGGCGAGCGATCTGCGCTTCCCGGGCAAGGCGGTCGTGCTGCCCGGCAGCGGGAACTTCCTGGTCTCGGACTCCACCCGGCACGAGCTGGTCGAGCTGGAGCCGGACGGCGAGAGCGTCGTGCGGCGGATCGGCGGCGGCGCGTTCAAGGAGCCGCAGGGGCTCGCCCTGCTGCCGGACGGGCGGGTGGTCGTCGCGGACACCGTCAACCACGCGCTGCGGGTCTTCGACCCGGAGAGCGGGACCGTGCAGCGGGTCGCGGGCACCGGCAGGCAGTGGTGGCAGGGCTCGCCCACGTCCGGGCCGGCCCTGGAGGTCGACCTCTCCTCGCCGTGGGACGTCGCCTGGTGGCAGGGCCGGGTGTGGATCGCCATGGCCGGGGTGCACCAGCTGTGGACGTACGACCCGGAGAGCGGGACCGTCGAGGTCGCGGCCGGGACGACGCAGGAGGGCCTGGTGGACGGACCGGCCGCCGAGGCGTGGTTCGCGCAGCCGTCCGGCCTCGCGGCCACCGAGGAGCGGCTGTGGGTCGCGGACGCGGAGAACTCGGCGCTGCGGTACGTGGAGCGCTCGGATTCCGGGTCCGCTTCCGGTTCCGGGTCCGCTTCCGGGTACGTCGTGGGGACGGCCGTCGGGACCGGGCTGTTCGACTTCGGGCACCGGGACGGGGAGGCGGGGCAGGCGCTGCTCCAGCATCCGCTGGGGGTGACGGCGCTGCCGGACGGGTCGGTGGCGGTGTCCGACACGTACAACCACGCGCTGCGCCGGTACGACCCGGCCTCGGGCGAGGTCACGACGCTGGCCACGGATCTGCGCGAGCCCAGCGACGCGGTGCTCGTCGGGGACGACATCGTGGTGGTGGAGTCGGCGCGGCACCGGCTGACGCGGCTGCGGCTGCCGGAGGAGGCGGTACGGGTGGACGCGGTGGCGCACCGTACGCGGCGGGAGGCGACCGAGGTCGCGCCGGGGCCGTTCCAGCTGGACGTGGTCTTCCAGGCGCCCGCGGGTCAGAAGCTGGACACCCGTTACGGTCCGTCGACGCGTCTGATCGTCTCCTCCACGCCGGCGGAGCTGCTGGTGTCCGGGGAGGGGACGGGGACGGAGCTGTCGCGGTCGCTTTCGCTGAACGCGGAGGTGGCGGAGGGCGTCCTGCACGTCTCCGCGATGGCGGCGTCGTGCGACGACGATCCGGCGAACGAGTATCCGGCGTGTCATGTGCATCAGCAGGACTGGGGGGTGCCTGTGCGTCTCACCGCGGGCGGGGCGACCCGATTGCCGTTGGTGCTGGCCGGGCTGGACGGGTAGCCCCTCCCCGCCCCTTCCCCAAACCCTTCGGGGTGGGGTGGGGGCCCCGCCGGGTCTCGGCCCCGGGCCCCGGCCCTGTTGCCTGGCCCGCGGCCCCTGCCCCCTGTGTTCGTCTGCGGGCGGGTGGGAGCCGGCCGCGCGGTTCCCCGCGCCCCCCATCCCCGACAGCCGAAGAACCAAGCTGAGCCACAGCCCCCTCGGGGGCGCGGGGAACTGCGCGAGCAACCCAGCACCGGCCCGCAGACAAACACCTTCGCCGCCTTTGGCGGCTAGCCCTGCAAGAACGCGTGCAGCGCGTTCGCCAGCAGGTACGGGTCGTCCGCCCCGCACAGTTCGCGGGCGCTGTGCATCGACAGGATCGCCACCCCGATGTCCACCGTCTGGATGCCGTGGCGCGCCGCCGTGATCGGGCCGATCGTCGTGCCGCACGGCATCGCGTTGTTGGAGACGAAGTGCTGCCACGGCACCCCGGCCCGCTCGCACGCCGCCGCGAAGACCGCGCGGCCCGAGCCGTCCGTCGCGTACCGCTGGTTGACGTTGACCTTCAGGATCGGGCCGCCGTTGGCGCGCGGGTGGTGGGTGGGGTCGTGGCGTTCCGCGTAGTTGGGGTGGATCGCGTGGCCTGTGTCGGAGGAGAGGCAGACCGTGCCCGCGAAGGCCCGCGCCTTGTCCTCGTACGTACCGCCGCGGGCGAACACCGAGCGTTCCAGGACCGTCCCGAGCAGGGGGCCGTCCGCGCCGGTGTCGGCCTGGGAGCCGTTCTCCTCGTGGTCGAAGGCGGCCAGGACCGGGATGTAGGGGAGGTCCGCCTCCGTGGAGGCCGCCGCCAGCGCCGCCGTGCCCGCGTGCACGGAGATGAGGTTGTCCATCCTCGGGCCCGCCAGCAGCTCCTCGTCGCGGCCCAGGTAGGAGGGGGGTTCGATCGAGTGGACCATCAGGTCCCAGCCCGTGACCTCGCCCTCGGCCAGGCCCGCCTCCTCCTCCAGGAAGCGGATCAGGTCGCCCTCGGCGACGTCCCCGAGGCCCCAGATCGGCTGGAGGTGCTTCTGGCGGTCCAGCTTGAGCCCGTCGTTGGCCGACCGGTCCAGGTGGATGGCCAGCTGCGGGACGCGCAGCAGCGCGCGGTCGACGTTGACCAGGACGTGCGAGCCGTCGCGCAGGGTGAGGCGGCCCGCGAGGCCCAGGTCGCGGTCGAGCCAGGTGTTCAGGAGCGTCCCGCCGTAGACCTCGACCGCGACCTGGCGCCAGCCGAACGCCCCGGCGTCCGGCAGCGGCTTGACCCGCAGGTTCGGCGAGTCGGTGTGCGCGCCGACGATCCGGAACGGGGTGTGCGCCGCCGCGCCCTCCGGCACGAACCACGCGATGATCGCACCGCCGCGCAGCACGAACTTCCCGCCCGCCGACGCCTCCCACGCGTCCGTCTCCCGCACCTGCTGGAAGCCGGCCTTCTCCAGCCGCGCGGCCGCGTTCGCCACCGCGTGGTACGGCGACGGGCTCGCCGCGAGGAAGGACATCAGGTCGTCGGTGTGTCCGCGGTCGAAGCGGGAGGGTGTGCTCATGCGTTCAACCTTAACGAGGGGGTCCGACAGGCCAGGTCCCGCTCCCCGGGCGGAGACCGCCGGGCCAGGGCCCGCTCCCCGGGCGGGAACCGACTGACAAGGGCCCGCTCCCCTGGCGGGAAGCGGGCCCTTGGTCCGGCGGCCTGGAAGGAGGCCGCCGGAGGCTCGTGGACGAGCGGGAGCGTCGGCTAGAACGCCGCCTCGTCCAGCTCCATCAGGGAGTTGTCGACGGCCTCGGCCAGCGCCCGGGCGGTGCCGACGCCCGGCAGGACGTTCGCGGCGAAGAACTTCGCGGCGGCGATCTTGCCGGTGTAGAAGGCGACATCCTTGGCGGAGGCCGTGGGCAGCTTCTCGGCGGCGACGGCCGCGCTCTTGAGGAGCAGGTAGCCGACGACGACGTCACCGGAGGCCATCAGCAGGCGGGTGGTGTTGAGGCCCACCTTGTAGATGTTCTTGACGTCCTCACCGGTGGCGGTCAGGTCGGTGATCATCGTGCCGACGATCGCCTCCAGGTCCACCGCGGCCTTGGCCAGCGAGTCCAGCGCGCCGCCCAGCTCCTCGTGGCCCGACTGCTCGGCGAGGAACTTCTTGATCTCCTCGGAGAGGAGGTTGAGCGAGGCGCCCTGGTCGCGGACGATCTTCCGGAAGAAGAAGTCCTGGCCCTGGATCGCCGTGGTGCCCTCGTAGAGGGCGTCGATCTTGGCGTCGCGGATGTACTGCTCGATCGGGTACTCCTGGAGGTACCCGGAGCCGCCGAAGGTCTGGAGCGACTCGTGCGAGAGCTTCTCGTACGACTTCTCCGAGCCGTAGCCCTTCACGATGGGCAGGAGGAGGTCGTTGAGGCCGACGAGCGCCTTCGCGTCCTCGCCCGCGGCCTCCTTGACCTGGATCGCGTCCTGGACGGCGGCGGTGTAGAGGACGAGGGAGCGCATGCCCTCGGCGTACGCCTTCTGCGTCATCAGGGAGCGGCGCACGTCCGGGTGGTGGGTGATCGTCACCTTGGGCGCGGTCTTGTCCATGAACTGCGAGAGGTCGCTGCCCTGGACGCGCTCCTTGGCGTACTCCAGCGCGTTGAGGTAGCCCGTGGAGAGCGTGGCGATGGCCTTCGTGCCGACCATCATGCGGGCGAACTCGATGATCATGAACATCTGGCGGATGCCGTCGTGCTTGTCGCCGATCAGCCAGCCCTTGGCGGGGTGCTTGTCGCCGAAGGTCATCTCGCACGTGTTGGACGCCTTGAGGCCCATCTTGTGCTCGACGTTCGTCGCGTACACGCCGTTGCGCTCGCCCAGTTCGCCGGTCTCGAAGTCGAAGTGGAACTTCGGGACCAGGAAGAGGGAGAGGCCCTTGGTGCCGGGGCCGTGGCCCTCGGGGCGGGCGAGGACGTAGTGGAGGATGTTCTCCTCCATGTCGTGCTCACCGGAGGTGATGAAGCGCTTCACGCCCTCGATGTGCCACGAGCCGTCGGGCTGCTCGACGGCCTTGGTGCGGCCGGCGCCCACGTCCGAGCCGGCGTCCGGCTCGGTGAGGACCATGGTGGAGCCCCAGCGCTTCTCGACGGCGATCTGCGCGATCTTCTTCTGGACCTCGTTGCCCTCCTCGAAGAGGATGCCCGCGAAGGCGGGACCCGAGGAGTACATCCAGACGGCCGGGTTCGCGCCGAGGAGCAGCTCCGCGTAGGCCCAGATGAGGGAGCGCGGGGAAACGGTTCCGCCGATCTCCTCCGGCAGGCCCAGGCGCCAGTACTCGCTGTCCATGAAGGCCTTGTAGGACTTCTTGAAGGACGCCGGGACGGGCGCGGTGTTGGTCTCCGGGTCGAACACCGGCGGGTTGCGGTCGGCGTCCGCGAAGGAGTCGGCCAGCTCGTTCTCGGCGAGACGCGCGATCTCGTCGAGGATGGTCTTGGCGGTGTCGACGTCCATCTCGGCGAACGGGCCGGTGCCGTACAGCTTGTCGCGTCCGAGGACCTCGAAGAGGTTGAACTCGATGTCGCGGAGATTCGACTTGTAGTGCCCCATGGCGACGGACTCCGTAAGCAGATCGGTTACATCTCTACCAGCAAGTAGCTACGATGATGCTACCCGTCGGTAATAAGACGCAACCCCTCTGGGCCCATATGTGGCGCACTACTCTTGCGCCCATGTACGGCTACGACCAGAACCAGGGTGCTCAGGCGCAGTACTCCCAGCCGCAGCCCTCCTACGGGGAGCAGCCGCTGTACCCCGAGCCGTCGCCGCCCTCGCTCGCGGACGCGGTGCGGGCGTTCACCACGGGCTCGCTCTCGGCGGAGGACTTCCAGCAGATCTTCGCGGGCTCGAAGGTGTACTGCCCGCGCGGCGACAACCCCGGGTTCCTGGCGCTGCACAACACGCAGCAGCCGGTCATCCCGATGTTCACCTCGCTCAAGGAGCTGCGCCGGTACGCGGGCAAGGAGTCCAAGTACTTCGTGATCACCGGTGCCGAGGTGATCGACCTGCTGCCGACCGGGTACGGCTTCGTCCTCGACATGGAGGGGGACCACCGGATGGTGTTCGACGCGAAGGCGGTCGAGCAGATGGTGGACTTCGCCATGCGGCGGATGTACGGCTGAGGCGGCCGGGGCGCGTCGTGCGTCCGGGGTGCGGCTAAGGCGTTTTCGGCCGTCTTTTCACGGGGGTGGGTGCCCCCGGACCCCTCTGTGAGACCCCTCGGGAATCGGCACGCCTTGCCGACTGTTCACCATTCAACTACTTTGGATGCTGAGCATCCCCCGAGGAGGGCACCATGCCTGCTGTGACCGTCGAAAACCCGCTCACCCTGCCGCGCGTGGCCGCGCCGCAGGGTGCGGTGCCGCGTCCCGTGCTCGCCGTGAGCACGGCGCCGGCCGGCTTCGAGGGGGAGGGGTTCCCGGTGCGGCGCGCGTTCGCCGGGATCAACTACCAGTACCTGGACCCGTTCATCATGATGGACCAGATGGGTGAGGTGGAGTACGCGCCCGGCGAGCCCAAGGGCACGCCCTGGCACCCGCACCGGGGCTTCGAGACGGTGACGTATCTGATCGACGGCACCTTCGTGCACCAGGACAGCAACGGTGGCGGCGGCACGATCATGAACGGTGACACCCAGTGGATGACGGCCGGGTCCGGCCTGCTCCACATCGAGGCGCCGCCGGAGTCGCTGGTCACCTCGGGCGGCCTCTTCCACGGCCTCCAGCTGTGGGTGAACCTGCCCGCCGCCGACAAGATGATGGACCCGCGCTACCAGGACATCCGGGGCGGCCAGGTCCAGCTGCTGACCTCGCCGGACGGGGGTGCGCTGCTGCGGGTGATCGCGGGGGAGCTGGACGGCCACGAGGGGCCGGGGATCACGCACACCCCGATCACGATGATCCACGCGACGGTCCGGCCCGGCGCGGAGGTCACGCTGCCGTGGCGGCCGGACTTCAACGGGCTGGCGTACGTGCTGGCCGGGCGGGGGTCGGTGGGGGCGGGGCGGCGGCCCGTGCGGATGGGGCAGACGGCCGTCTTCGGGGACGGGGGGTCGCTGACCGTGCGGGCGGACGAGCGGCAGGACTCCCACACGCCGGATCTGGAGGTCGTGCTGCTGGGCGGCCGGCCCATTCGCGAGCCGATGGCGCATTACGGGCCGTTCGTGATGAATACGCGGGACGAGTTGCAGCAGGCGTTCGAGGACTTCCAGAAGGGGCGGCTGGGGACGGTTCCGGCGGTCCACGGGATGTGATGGTTCCCCGTCTGCGGGGCCGTGGGGGCTGGTCGCGCCGTTCCCCGCGCCCCTGAAGGGGCCGGTGTTCGTCCGCGGGGTGGTGGGGGTTGCCCGCGCAGTTCCCCGCGCCCCTGGAAGCCTGGGGCTGAGCTTCGTCTCCCGGTTGACGGAGTCCCCCCCGGAGGGGCGCGGCCGGCTGTCCACTTCCCGCAGACGAACCCGGGGTCGGGACGGGGGCGGAGTACGCCCGGCCGCCCGCAGGGGCCCCGGGCGGGTGTACAGCGGGCGCGGGTGGGGGCGGGGCGTGGTGGCGTGTAGGCGTGGAGCATGGAAAACCCCTCCTGCCCGAGCCCGCCCGCCGCCTCGCCGCGTGGTGTGTCGTCGTGCTGCTCGTCACCGGTGTCGGCGCCGTCGCCGTCTGGCTCTGTGTGGTGTTCAAGACCGCCGTCACCCCCGTCCTGCTCGCCCTGCTGGGCACCGCCCTGCTCGGGCCCGTCTTCCGGCGGCTGCTCAAGCTGCGGATGAGGCGGTCGCTCGCCGCGGGGCTCACCTGTGTCGCCCTCGTGGCGGTGGTCGGCGGCGCCGGTTACGTCGTCGTCAGCGCCCTCATCGACACCGGGGACCAGATCGTCGAGTCGCTGAGGCAGGCCGGACGGTGGCTCGCCGACCACTTCGGGATCGCCGGGGGCGACGGCGTCTCCAGCCTCGCCGACAACGCCAAGCCGCTGCTCGGCAAGTTCGGCGCCACCGCCGCGTCGGGACTGCTCACCGGGCTCAGCATCGTCGGCTCGCTCATCGCGACCGGGGTGCTGTCGCTGCTGCTGACCTTCTTCTTCCTGAAGGACTCCGACCGGGCCGTCCACCTGGCCCACTCCCTCGCCCCGCGCGGCACCGGGCCGGTCGTGGAGGCCATGGCCCGGCGGGCCTTCGAGGCCGTCGAGGGGTTCATGCGGGGGACCACGATCATCGCCCTCATCGACGCCCTGTGCATCACCGTCGGGCTGCTCGTCCTGCGCGTGCCCGGAGCGGTGGGGCTGGGCGCCCTCGTCTTCATCGGCGCGTACATTCCCTACCTGGGCGCCTTCGTCTCGGGCGCGGTCGCGGTCCTGGTGGCCCTCGCCGACCGGGGGTTCGCCGTCGCGCTGTGGACGCTCGGGGTCGTCCTGGCCGTACAGCAGTTGGAGGGGCACATCCTCCAGCCGGTGATCCAGAGCAGGACCGTGCAGATGCACCCGGCCATGGTCATGATCGCCATCACGGCCGGGGCGAGCGTCGCGGGACTGCTCGGGATGCTGCTCGCCGTGCCCGTCGCGGCCGCCGCGTTCGGCGTCCTCGGCGAGCTCCGGAAGCGTTACGCCGAAGGGGAGGCCCCGTCGGGCCCCTCGTAGAGCTCGAACCAGATGGACTTGCCCTCGCCCCGCGGGTCCACCCCCCACCGGTCCGCCAGCATCTCCATCAGCACCAGGCCCCGCCCGCTGGACGCCATCTCGCCGGGGCGGCGCCTGTGCGGCAGGTCGTCGCTGGTGTCGGCCACCTCCACGCGCAGACAGCGGGCGCCGGGCGTGCCGGTGGCCTCCGCGACCAGGAGCGCGTCGCCGTCGGTGTGGACCAGGACGTTGGTGACCATCTCGGAGACCATCAGGACGGCCGAGTCCACCTGCTCGTCGTCGGCCCAGTCGTGCAGCAGCTCGCGCAGCTGGCGGCGGACCCCGGCGATCCGGTGCGGCTCGGTCTGGGCGACGGTCACGGCCGTGCGGCGGGCCGGGGGCGTCCGCAGCCCCGGGACCGTGCCGCAGCCGCACACGTCGCTGTTGCGGCACAGCAGCAGCACCGCGATGTCGTCCTCGCGGCGGTCGGCCAGCGGACCCACCGTGTGGTGCGAGGGAGGGCCGTGCACCGCCTGGACCAGCGCGTCCGCCAGCTTCTCCAGCCCGTCCCCGGTGTCCTCCTCCAGGACCGGCCGCAGCCGGGTCCAGCCCGAGGCCATGTCGTGGCCGCCGGTCTCGATCAGCCCGTCCGTGCAGAGCATCATCGTCTCGCCCGGCTCCAGGACGAGCCGGGTGGTCGGGTAGTCCGAGTCCGCCTCGATCCCCAGCGGCAGCCCGCCCGAGGTCTGGCGGATCAGCGCCGTGCCTTCGGCCGTACGGATGACGGGGTCCGGGTGCCCGGCCCGGGCGATGTCGAGGGTGCCGGTGGCGGGGTCGACCTCGATGTAGAGGCAGGTCGCGAAGCGCGGGTGATCGTCGTCGGCCTCGTAGGACTCCCCGTACGACTCGGTGATCCCGTAGAGGAAGCGCGAGGCGCGCGAGAGGACCGCGTCGGGGCGGTGGCCCTCGCTCGCGTACGCCCGCAGCGCGATGCGCAGCTGCCCCATCAGCCCCGCGGCCCGTACGTCATGGCCCTGGACGTCCCCGATGACCAGGGCGAACCGGCCGGACGGCAGCGGGATCATGTCGTACCAGTCGCCGCCCACCTGGAGGCCGCCGCCGGTCGGCACATAGCGCGCGGCGACCGTCATGCCCGGGATCTCGGGGCCCAGCGTCGGCATCATCGAGCGCTGGAGGCCGAGGGAGAGCTCGCGCTCGGACTCGGCCTCGCCCGCGCGGGCCAGCGCCTGGGCGAGCATCCGGGCCACCGTGGTCAGCACCGACCGCTCGTCGGGCGTGAACGCCACCGCGTGCTTGAACGCCGCCATCCAGGTGCCCATGGTCTTCCCGGCCACGATCAGCGGCAGGAACGCCCAGGACCGGCGGTCGAAGCGCCGGGCCAGCGGCCAGGTGGCCGGATAACGGCGGCGGTACTCCTCGGGGCTGGAGAGGTAGATGGCCCGCCCGGTCCGTACGACGTCCGTCGCCGGGTAGTCCGTGTCCAGCGGCATGTCCGCGAAGGGGCCGTCGTCGCCGGGGTCGTGCCCGTGGTGGCCGATGATCGACAGGCGGTCCCCGGCGACCCCGAAGACGGCGAGGCCGTCGGGCGAGAAGCCCGGCATGGACAGCGAGGCCGCCACCCGCAGCACCTCGGCCGTGGAGCGGGCCTCGGCCAGCGCCCGGCCCGCGTCCAGCAGGAACGCCTCCCGGGAGCGGCGCCAGTCGCCGGTGATCGGGGTGTGCGCGGCGAAGGAGGGCTGCGGCTCGGCCACCTCCTGGAGGGTGCCGACCAGGACGTAGTCCACGCCCTCGGCGGTCTCCTTGCGCAGCGGCTTGGAGCGGCTGCGCACGGTCCGCAGCACCCGCCCGTTCTCGTCCATGATCCGCATCCGGGCCTCGGCGAGGGTGCCCTCCGCGACGGCCAGGGCGACGATCTGGTCGACCTCGTTCCAGTCGACCGGGTGGAAGCGGGAGCGCACGGCGGCCTCGCTGAGCGCCACCCGCTCGGGGGGCAGGCCGAGGAGGCGGGCGGCCTCGGCGTCGAGCGTGACCGTTCCGGACGCGTTGTCCCAGCGCCACAGCCCGGTGGCGATCGCAGCCAGGACGTCCTCGGTGCGCATGATCCCCACTGTAGGCAGCCCGATATGTACCGGCGAGAGGTGTACGGCCCGGCCGGTAACCTGGAGGGACTGTTTCCCGCCTGTCACGCGAAGAACTGGATGAAGAAATGCATCGGTACAGGTCCCACACCTGCGGCGAGCTCCGCGCCTCCGACGTCGGCGCCGACGTCCGGCTGAGCGGCTGGCTGCACAATCGCCGAGACCTGGGCGGCATCCTCTTCATCGATCTGCGCGACCACTACGGCATCACCCAGCTGGTCGCGCGCCCCGGCACGGCCGGCGCGGAGGTCCTGGACAAGCTCTCCAAGGAGACCGTCGTCCGCGTCGACGGCAAGGTCGTCTCGCGCGGCGCGGAGAACGTGAACGCGGACCTGCCGACCGGCGAGATCGAGATCGAGGTCGGCGAGGTCGAGGTGCTCGGCGCGGCCGGCCCGCTGCCGTTCACGATCAACGCCGAGGACGGCGTCAACGAGGAGCGGCGCCTGGAGTACCGCTTCCTCGACCTGCGCCGCGAGCGCATGCACCGCAACATCATGCTGCGCTCGGCCGTCATCTCGGCGATGCGCCACAAGATGACCGCGCTCGGCTTCAACGAGATGGCGACCCCGATCCTCGCCGCTACCTCCCCCGAGGGCGCCCGCGACTTCGTCGTCCCCTCCCGGCTGAACCCCGGCAAGTTCTACGCGCTGCCGCAGGCCCCGCAGCAGTTCAAGCAGTTGCTGATGATCTCCGGCTTCGACCGCTACTTCCAGATCGCGCCCTGCTTCCGCGACGAGGACGCGCGCGCGGACCGCTCGCCGGGCGAGTTCTACCAGCTCGACGTGGAGATGAGCTTCGTCGAGCAGGAGGACGTCTTCCAGCCGATCGAGAAGCTCATGACCGAGCTGTTCGAGGAGTTCGGCGGCGGACGCCACGTCACCTCGCCGTTCCCGCGCATCCCGTTCCGCGAGTCGATGCTGAAGTACGGCAACGACAAGCCGGACCTGCGCGCCAAGCTGGAGCTCGTCGACATCACCGACGTCTTCGCGGGCTCGGAGTTCAAGGCGTTCGCGGGCAAGCACGTGCGCGCGCTGCCGGTGCCGGACGTCGCGGGGCAGTCCCGCAAGTTCTTCGACGGCCTCGGTGAGTACGCGGTGGAGCACGGCGCCAAGGGTCTGGCCTGGATCCGCGTCGGCGAGGACGGCGCGTTCAGCGGCCCGATCGCCAAGTTCCTCACCGAGGAGAACGTCGCCGAGCTGACCAAGCGCCTGTCGCTGGCCGCCGGGCACGCCGTCTTCTTCGGCGCGGGCGAGTACGACGAGGTCTCCAAGATCATGGGCGCGGTCCGCGTCGAGGCCGCCAAGCGCGCCGGCCACTTCGAGGAGGGCGTCTTCCGGTTCTGCTGGATCGTCGACTTCCCGATGTACGAGAAGGACGAGGAGACCGGCAGGATCGACTTCTCCCACAACCCCTTCTCGATGCCGCAGGGCGGCCTGGAGGCCCTTGAGACCCAGGACCCGCTGGACGTCCTGGGCTGGCAGTACGACATCGTCTGCAACGGCATCGAGCTGTCCTCGGGCGCGATCCGGAACCACGAGCCCGAGATCATGTTCAAGGCGTTCGAGGTCGCGGGGTACGACCGGGAGACCGTGGAGCGCGAGTTCGGCGGCATGCTCAAGGCGTTCCGCCTCGGCGCCCCGCCGCACGGCGGCATCGCCCCGGGCGTGGACCGCATCGTGATGCTGCTCGCCGACGAGCCCAACATCCGCGAGACCATCGCCTTCCCGCTCAACGGCAACGCGCAGGACCTGATGATGGGCGCGCCCACCGAGCTGGACGAGACGCGGCTGCGCGAGCTCAACATCCAGCTGCGCAAGCCGGTCGCCACCAAGGCCGCGGAGAAGTAGGCGCGGCGAGTGCGCTGACTTTCGGCCACGGACGGCCCCCACCGGGCCGCGGACGTACGGCGAAGGGCCCGGATCCGCAACGGATCCGGGCCCTTCGGCGCGTCCGGGGCGCCCAGCCGGGCACCCCACCGCGTTCGGCAGATGTGAGCGGCCTGTTCGGCGCCGGAGAAGTCCCACGGTGCCGGGGTGCTGTGCGAGCCGGTGGACCGGCCCACCCCCGGGACCTGTTGCTGCCGCTGTGGGCGCTGCCGGACGGGCCGCGCCCGCACCCGTACGCTCCCCCGGGGCTACCGTACGCCCCCGCGAGCACCCCGCGCCGGACCCGGAGCGCACCCCGGTGGCCGTGAGGGGGACGCGGCGCGCCCTGGCCCGCTGAGCCCGTCCCGGGTCAGTCGTCGGCCGGGTCCACCGGGTCCGGCGACGGCGGCCCGTGCGGGCGGCTGGTGCTCTGCCGGTTCGCCTCCCGGACCTTGGCCAGGAGCTCTTCGCGGCGGCGCTCCTCCTCCGCCTGCGACTGGTCGGTACTCCTCGTCACTGCGCGCACCCCCTCAGTACGTCCTCCATGTGCGCAGCGTGCGCGCCGGGGACGCGGCCCGCAACCCGGGGAGGGCAGACGGAAGGCCCGGAACCGTGCGCCCCCGTGCTCCTGGAGAGCTCGGGGAGGGTTCCGGGCCCGACGTGCGTACGCACCCGTACACACACGGCGCACGCGCTGGACGCGCGCGCCTGGACACACGCGTTACGCGGGCTTCTCCTCCAGGCGCGGGAACAGCACCGCGCCCTTCGTCACCGTCGCGCCCGCCGGGAGCAGACCCCAGGTGCCGGCGTCCCCCACCCGCTGGTCGGCCAGCGGGCCCAGGCCGGCCGCCTCGGCGCCCAGCGACTCCCACAGCTTCTGCGAGGTGTCCGGCATGACCGGGTTCAGCAGGACCGCGACCGCGCGCAGCGCCTCGGCGGCGGTGTAGAGGACGGTCGCCAGGCGCGCCCGGCCCTCCTCCGACTCGTCCTTGGCCACCTTCCACGGCTCCTGCTCCGTGATGTAGCCGTTGACCTGCTTCACGAAGTCGAAGACGGCCAGGATGCCGCCCTGGAAGTCCAGCTCCTCGCCGATCTTCCGGTCCGCCTCGGCCACGGCCTTCGCCAGGCCGTCGGCGATCGCCCGCTCGGCCTCGCCGGCGGCCGTGGCGGCGGGCAGCGTGCCCCCGAAGTACTTGCCGACCATGGCCGCCACCCGCGAGGCGAGGTTGCCGTAGTCGTTGGCGAGCTCCGAGGTGTAGCGGGCGGTGAAGTCCTCCCAGGAGAACGAGCCGTCCTGGCCGAAGGCGATGGCCCGCAGGAAGTACCAGCGGTAGGCGTCGACGCCGAAGTGGAGGGTGAGGTCCTGCGGCTTGATGCCGGTCAGGTTCGACTTCGACATCTTCTCGCCGCCGACCATCAGCCAGCCGTTGGCCGCGATCCTGCCGGGCACCGGCAGACCGTTCGCCATCAGCATCGCGGGCCAGATCACCGCGTGGAAGCGGAGGATGTCCTTACCGATGAGGTGGACGTCGGCCGGGAACGTCTCGTCGAACTTCGCCTGGTCCGAGCCGTAGCCGACGGCCGTGGCGTAGTTCAGGAGGGCGTCGATCCACACGTAGATGACGTGCTTGTCGTCCCACGGGACCGGGACGCCCCAGTCGAAGGTGGAGCGGGAGATCGACAGGTCCTGAAGGCCCTGCTTGACGAAGTTCACGACCTCGTTGCGGGCCGACTCGGGCTGGATGAAGCCGGGGTTGGCCTCGTAGAACTCGACCAGCTTCGGCCCGTACTCGGACAGCTTGAAGAAGTAGTTCTCCTCCTTGAGGATCTCCACCGGCTTCTTGTGGACGGGGCACAGCTTGGTGCCGTCCTCGGCCTCGACGAGGTCCCCGGGGAGCTTGTACTCCTCGCAGCCCACGCAGTACGGGCCCTCGTAGCCGCCCTTGTAGATCTCGCCCTTGTCGTACAGGTCCTGGACGAACTCCTGCACCCGGTCGGTGTGCCGCTTCTCCGTCGTACGGATGAAGTCGTCGTTCGCGATCCGCAGGTGCTCCCAGAGGGGCTTCCACGCCTCCTCGACGAGCTTGTCGCACCACTCCTGCGGGGTGACGCCGTTCGCCTCCGCGGTGCGCATGATCTTCTGACCGTGCTCGTCCGTGCCGGTGAGGTACCACACCTTCTCGCCGCGCTGACGGTGCCAGCGCGTGAGCACGTCGCCTGCGACGGTCGTGTAGGCGTGGCCCAGGTGAGGAGCGTCGTTGACGTAGTAGATGGGGGTCGAAACGTAGAAGGACTTCACGTCGTTCGCCCCCTGCTTCTCGGATCCAGTGGCCGCCATGGTCGAAATCCTAACGGCCGCGGGGAGATCCACTCACCCGCGTTGCTGCCCGGGCGGGCGGGTGGGGGCGCGGGGGGCCGTGTGACCGGTCCCCTCGCGCTTCCCGGCCGCCGGGGATCAGTCCCGCTGGGCGAACCCGGCGAGCAGGCCCTGGTAGAACGCGGTGTCGGGCAGGTCCTTGGGCGCGGGCCCCGCGTGCAGGAACGCGGCGTTCGGCGCGTCCAGCTTCCGCAGGAAGTCGAACGCCTTGCTGTCGTCCTCGCCGAACGCCACGAACTGCCAGAACAGGTTCTTCCCGGCCGCGTCTGCGAGCGCCTCCCGGGCCGCCACCTTGGCGTCCGGGGCGCCGTCGGTCTGGAAGACCACCAGGGCGGGGCCGTCGCCGCGGTGCTTCTCGTAGTGCTCCACGACCGCCTCGACCGCGCACTGGTAGCTGGTGCGCCCCATGTGCCCGAGCGCGGCGTGCGTCTCGTCGATGACGCCCTCGTACGAGGTGAGGGAGAGGTCTGCGGTGCCGTCGAGCTCGGTCGAGAAGAACACGGTGCGGACGGCGGCGTCCTCGTCGAGGTGCGCGGCGAGCGCGAGCACCCGCTCGGCGAGGTGCTGGGCGCTGCCGTCCTTGTAGTACGGCCGCATCGACCCGGACCGGTCCAGCACGAGGTACACGGTGGCCCGCGCCCCGTTCAGCCCGGCCTTGCGCAGCTGCGCCCCGGCGGCCTTGTAGTGGTCGACGAGCCCGGGGGCGCGGGACTTGAGCCGGGGGAGGGGGATGGCGGGGGCGGCCTTGGCGGGGGGTTCGGCTTCCGCCTTCACGGGGGCGGGCCTGGCCTCGGCCTGTGCGGGTTCCGGCTTCGGCTCGGCGGCCTTCGGCTTCGGTTCGGCGGCCTTCGGCTCGGGCTCCGTGGCCTTCGGCTCGGGCTGCGTCTTCGGCTCCGCGGCCTTCGGCTTCGGCTGGGCCTTGGGCTTCGGCTCGGGTTCGGGCTCGGCGGCCATCGCCGCAGGTTCCGGCTCGGCCTCGGCCTCGGCCTCCGCCTTCGGCTCGGCGGCCTTCGGCTCCCGCTCGGACTCGACGGGCTCCGCCTCCGGCTCGGGCTCGACGGCCTCGGCCTTCGGCTCGGCGGTCTTCGGCTCGGCCTCCGGGGTCTTCTCCTTCAGCGGGGACTCCGCCCGTGGCTGCGGGACCTCGGAGGCGGCGGACTCCTGGTCGGGGTCAGGCTTCTTCGCATCCGGGGCCGGGGCCTGTGCCGGGGGCTCGGCCGTGGACGCGTCCTCCACCGGTCGCGTCGGCGCCGGTACGGCGGCCCGCGGCGTCGCGTCGAACGCCGCCGCGACCAGCTCCTCCGCGGGGGACAGGTCGCGCCGGGCGGGCGCCGGCACGGTCGGGGTCGTGGACGCGGTGGGGGCCGACTCCTCGGCGGGGGCCGGTACGGCCGCCGCGGCCGGGGCCGACTCCTGAGCCGGAGCCGCCGTCAGGTCGGCGCTCTCCGCGTCGCGATCGCGTCCGAACACTTTGCGCAGCAAGCTCCGAATGCCCATGGGCGAGGCCTTTCGCATGAGTTGGGTGCGATGTGCGGTGCAGGGTGGTGCAGGGCGTTGCGTACCCACGCCGCGTGAGCGGGTGCACGAGCGTGGACACGTAAGGTTAGCGATCCGATCCGGTCAACCTCGGCAGGGGGCGGACGACGCCGTACCGCTTACGCCCCGGACGGATCCCTCTCCGCTCGGTCTGCTGCCCCGGATCGCCCGTGTGCACCCACGAAGATCCGCGCCACGCCCGCCGAGCGGGGCCCGCCGGCCCGTGGCCCGCCAACGGCTCGGGGCGCCGGGCCCCGTCAGGGCCGCAGGGCCAGCGGGCGCGACAGCCAGGTGCGGTACGGGGCGGACTGCCGCGCCGCCTCCCAGTACGCCGCGTCCAGCGCCGAGTGCACCGTCCCGTAGACCCCCGACTCGTACGCCCCCGCCCGCGCCGCCAGCAGCAGCCGTACCGCCAGCGGGTCTCCCCTCAGCGGGCGGATCGCCATGTCCGCGCGGGGCCGGGACGTGGGCTGGCAGGGCGTGACGACCTCGCCGGAGGCCACCAGGGACGCCGCCGTCAGGTAATCGCCGTGCAGCACCCGGGGGTTGAGCCCGGCCGCCGCGAACACCCGCCGCAGCCCGTCCCACTCCCCGTCCACACTGGGATCCACCATCCAGCGGTCCCCCGCCAGATCGGCCAGGTCCACCACGTCCTCCGTCGCCGCCGGATGGTCGGCCGCCAGTGAGATGAACTGCGGCTCGCGCTCGACGAGCACCCGTACGTCGAGTCCTTCCGGCATCCGCAGCGGGCACCCCTCCACCTGGTGGACGAAGGCCACGTCGAGCTCGCCCGCCGCGACCAGGCCAAGCAACGCGTGGGCGGAGACGTCGACATGGAGCTGCGTCTCCGTGCCCGGCAGCCTCTCGCGCAGCCGCCGCAACCACCCCGGAATGGCCCGGCTGGCGGTGGACCCGATCCGCAGCCGGGGGCGCCCGTCCACGCCGTCGACGGCCGCGCGCACCTCCGTGAGCAGCGCGTCCATCCCCGCGAGCAGCGGCCGGGCCCGGCTGAGGACCGTCCGGCCCAGCGGTGTCGGGCGGCAGCCGGTGCGCTCCCGGGAGAAGAGCAGACCGCCCAGTGAGTGCTCGATCCGCCGGAGCTGGGTGGTCAGGGCCGGCTGGCTGGTTCCGAGCTGCCGCGCGGCCCTGTGCAGACTGCCGGTGTCGGCGATCGCGCAGAGGGCGCGGAGATGCCTCACGTCGAGCTCCATGGGCCGAGCGTAAAGCGCTTGTCATGTCCCGCACTAGACGGCCGAATCCCCGCCGATAACGCGGGGTTATCGCCGGTTGTCATCATCCCCGGGTGCGTCCGGCTCCCCGACACTCGCCCTTGCCCCCGGCAACCCACCGGGGCCACCCCCACGAATGAACGAGCAGGAGCCCCCCATGAGACACCAGAGGACTGTCGTCCTGTCCACCGCCCTGGGTCTGGCGCTCGCCGGCCTGGGCGTGATCCCCGCCACGGCCGCCGCCCCCTCCGCGTCCCCGTCCGCCGCTTCCTCTTCCATCGCCTCCTCGTCCGCGTACGTGCACGGCGCGTCGTACGCCGGGTCCGCCAAGGAGGCCGCCAACAACAAGGCGTTCTACGAGGCCGTGATGAAGTCCGTGGCCAAGAAGCGGGCCGCCAACCCGCTGGCGGCCTCCGTCACCGTCTACTACAGCACCCGCAACGCGCCGAGCTTCCGTTCCCAGATATCGCAGTCCACGCAGATCTGGAACTCCTCGGTGCAGAACGTCCGCCTCGCCGAGTCGTCCTCCGGCGCGGACTTCTCGTACTACGAGGGCAACGACCCGCAGGGCTCGTACGCGTCCACGGACGGGCACGGCAGCGGGTACATCTTCCTGGACTACCAGCAGAACCAGCAGTACTACTCGGTCCGCGTGGTCGCCCACGAGACCGGGCACGTCCTCGGGCTGCCGGACCACTACTCGGGTCCGTGCAGCGAGCTGATGTCCGGCGGCGGGCCGGGCACGTCGTGCCGGAACGCGTACCCGAACAGCACGGAGCGCTCGCGGGTGAACAGCCTGTGGCGCAACGGGCTGGCGTCGGCGTTCAAGCCGGCGGCGTAGGTCCTGGCCCGGCATGCGGCCGGCTGCCCGGCGGGTCCGCTCCGCCCCGGTTGTCGTACCCCTCTGGCAGCATGGCCGCATGCCGAGTGTCTCCCCCCGCCGTCCGTGTCCGTCGTGCGGCCGTGCCGTGGCCGTGGTGGCGGGGCGGTATGTGCGCCACGATCCGCGTGCGCGGGTGGCGGGCGGGGGTGAGCTGACGCTGTGCCCGGGCTCGAAGCGGCCGGCCCCGCCGGGCCCGGGCCGGCCGACCCTGGACGGCTACGAGGTCGCCCCGTTCCCGGGGCAGCTGCCGCTGTTCTGAGGGGGGCACTGACGTGGGGTGGGCGGGGGTTGGCTGGTTGCCCGGTGTTCGTCTGCGGGCGGGTGGTGGGTCGCTCGCGCAGTTCCCCGCGCCCCTTCTTGGCTCGGTGTTTGTCTGCGGGTGAGGGGGTGGCTGGTCGCGCAGTTCCCCGCGCCCCCGAAGGGGCCGGCACTCGTCCGCGGGCCGTGGCGGGTTGCTCGCGCAGTTCCCCGCGCCCCTGAGGGGGCCGTCACTCGTCTGCGGGCCGTGGGGGGTTGCTCGCGCAGTTCCCCGCGCCCCTGAAGGGGCCGTCACTCGTCTGCGGGCCGTGGTGGGTTGCTCGCGCAGTTCCCCGCGCCCCTGAGGGGCTGTGGCTCAGCTTGGGTCTTCGGCTATCGGGGACCCCCTGGGGGCGCGGGGAACTGCGCGACCAGCCACCCCCTCACCCGCACACGAGCACCGGGGCCGGAACACCCCTACTCCCGCGTGTAGAACACGTAAAACGCCGCCAGCCCCATCCCGCCCCCCAGTACCGCCCCCATCCCCGCCGCCCCCAGCACACTCTCGCCCGACTGCGCGTACAGGAACCCCGTCCCCGCGCCGAACAGCGTTCCGTACGCCAGTGCGCGCAGTTCGCGGGGCAGGCGGCCCTGGATCAGCAGCAGGCCCAGGCCCAGCGCCGCGATCACCGCCCCGGACACCAGGCCCAGCGCGATGTTCCCGCCCGTCACCTCCCCGCCCCTGCGGCTGATGGACGCGGCCCAGAAGCCGTAGAAGACGCCGATCACGATCGGCAGCGCGATCAGGGCGCGCGGCAGGCCGCGCCGGGCGGGCCGGGTGGAGGCGGGGCTCCGCCCCGACGACGGGTGCCTCCTCGGCATCGCTGCGTGTGAGGACATGGCGGGCTCCTTCCACGACACTTCCCCCATACAGCCCACACCCGCGCGCCCCACCCGGCAACCCGGGGTTGGCTGGACCCGTGCGTACCCACGTCACCGCCGTCGGCCTCGGCATCGCCGCAGGCGGGCTCGGGCTGCGCGCGCTGGTCGCCCTCGGCCGGGTCCTCACCCTCGCCGACCTCCCGCCCCGCGCCGACCCCGGCACGGCGGCGGGCGTGTACGACGCCCTCACGGCCCTGCTGCGCACCACCGCCTGGGGCGCCGTCGCCGCCGGTCTCGCGCTGGCGCTGACGGCCTGGCTCAGCGGTCGCGCGCGGCGAGCTCCGCCAGCCGGCGAAGCGCCGTGTCCAGCACCGGCCGTGGCGGGGACGCCAGACCCACCCTGACCGCGTCCGGCGCCGACCCCGCGCCCACCGCGAACGCCGCCCCCGGCGTCACCGCGATCCCCAGCTCCCGTACCGCCGCCGCCGCGAAGGTCTCCGCCCGCCACGGCGCGGGCAGCTCCCACCAGCAGTAGAAGGAGCTCGGGTCCGCAACGACGGAGAAGCCGCCCAGGTGGCGCGCCACCAGCGCCTGCCGCGCCGCCGCCTCCGCCCGCTTGGCCGCCGCCACCGCCTCCACCGTCCCGTCCTCCACCCACCGCGCCGCCGCCTCCAGGTTGAACCGGCCCGCCGTCCACGCCCCCGACCGCAGCGCCCGCGCGACCTCCTCCCCGTACGCCTCGGGCACGCTCAGGAACCCCACCGTCAGGCCCGGTGCCAGCCGCTTGGAGAGGCTGTCGACGAGGAGGGTCCGCTCCGGGGCGTACGCGGCCAGTGGCGCGGGCACCCCGGCCCCGTCCGCCAGGAACGCCCAGGTCGTGTCCTCGACGGCGGTCAGCCCCGACTCCCGCAGCACCGCCGCCAGTTCCGCCCGCCGCTCTCCCGGCATCGTCAGCGACAGCGGATTGTGGAGGGTCGGCTGTACGTACACCGCGCTCAGCGGCGTCCGCCGGTGCGCCGCCTCCAGGGCCGACGGCAGCATCCCCGACCCGTCCGTCCCGATCGGCACCAGGGAGATCCCCAGCCGCTCCGCCACCGCCTTGACCAGCGGATACGTCAGCTCCTCCACGCCCACCCTGGCCCCGGGCCCGGCGAGCGAGGACAGCGCGGCCGCGATCGCCTGGCGGCCGTTGCCCGCGAACAGCAGCCGGTCCGGGTCCGGGCGCCAGCCGGGGCGGGCCAGCGCACGGGCCGCCGCCGCCCGCGTCCCGGGCGTACCGTCCGCCGCCGCCGGACGCGTGGCCTCCAGCAGCACGTCCGGACGGGCCAGCCCCGCGAGAGCACGCCCCATCAGCTCCGACTGGCCTTCCGCCACGGGGTAGTTGAGCTCCAGGTTCACCGGTGTGCGGCCGCTGTCCTCCGCGAGCACCGACCCGGGATGCGGCGGGGCCGCCCGTACGAACGTGCCGCGCCCGACCTCGCCCACGACCAGGCCCCGCCGCACCAGCTCCCCGTACGCCCTGATCGCGGTGGAGACCGCCACCCGGTGCCGGCGCGCGAACGTCCGCTGGGGAGGCAGTCGGTCGCCCGGCCGCAGCCTTCCGTCGGCAATCGCCGCCGCGACCCCGTCCGCCAGCCGCAGATAGTCCATCCCGCCTCCAGAGCCCCGCCCGACCACATTGCACCGAGAGCAAAGATCTTATTGCACCGAGCAGTTGGGCCCGCCTAGCCTCCTGACATGCCCACCACCTACACCGACCGGGGCACGGGCGACGCCCTGCTCCTGGTCCACGGCCACCCCTTCGACCGCACGATGTGGGACCCGCAGACCGAGGAGTTCGCGCGCTCGCACCGGGTCGTCGCCCCCGATCTGCGCGGCTACGGCAGCGCGCCCGTCGCCCCCGGGGCCACCACCACCCTCCTCTCCGACTTCGCCGGGGACGTCCTGGACCTCGCCGACCGGCTCGGGCTCGCCCGCTTCATCCTCGGCGGGCTCTCCATGGGCGGCCAGATCGTCATGGAGTGCTACCGCCTCTTCCCCGAGCGGATCAGCGGTCTGCTCCTCGCGGACACCTTCCCCGCCGCCGAGACCCCGGCCGGGCGCACCGCCCGCCGCGAGGCGGCCGACCGGCTCGTACGCGAGGGCATGAAGCCGTACGCCGACGAGGTCCTGGAGAAGATGGTGGCGCCGTACGCGGACGCGGCGGTCAAGGCGCACGCGCACCGGATGATGACCGCGACCGACCCCGAGGGCGCCGCCGCCGCGCTGCGCGGGCGCGCCGAGCGGCCCGACTACCGGGAGCTGCTCACCACCGTCACCGTCCCCACCCTGATCGTGGTGGGCCGCGACGACACGTACACCCCGGTCGCCGACGCCGAGGCGATGCATGCCGCGATCCCCGGGTCCGCCCTGGTGGTCGTGGAAGGGGCGGCCCATCTGCCCAACCTGGAAAGGCCCGAGGAGTTCAACGCGGCCCTGCGCGACCGGCTGACGGGCTGAGCCCGCCGCGCACCGCTCCCCGGCGGCGGCCACCGGTCCGCGACGGGTCCGGGCGGGGTTTCCCGGGGTGCGCGCGGCGCGCTCCTGGGTGAGGATCGGACCGTCCGGAAGCCTGGTTGCAGGGGGGCCGAGCAGGAGGCGTCAAGGTATGCGCGCTGTCGCGGTCCAGGCCTTCAGGGCCATGCCGGAGGTCATCCATGTCCCCAAGCCGGAGCCCGGCCCCGGCGAAGTGCTGGTGAAGGTCGAGTACGCGGCCCTCAACCCGTTCGACTGGCAGGTCGCGGACGGCCTCCTCGACGGCCGGGCCCCGCACGTCTTCCCGCTGGTCCTCGGCGTCGACTTCGCCGGACGCGTGGACGTGGTCGGGCCCGGCGAGAACCGGTTCGTGGTGGGCGACGCGGTGTACGGGCAGGCGGCGCGGCCGCCGGTGGGGGCCGGCACGTTCGCGGAGTACGTGACGGTGCCGCACGACTCGACCATCGCCGGGGTGCCGGACGGGCTCGCGCTGCGGGCCGCCGCCGCCCTGCCCACGGCCGGGATGACCGCGCTCCAGATCCTGCGCACGGGCGTGGCCCTCGAACCGGGCGACTCGATGCTCCTGGTGGGTGCGGCGGGCGGGGTCGGCAGCGCGCTGACCCAGTTGGCGGCGGCGCGGGACGTCCGGGTGGTGGCGGTGGTGCGGGGTGACGAGCGGGAGCGGATGCGGGCGCTGGGCGCGGCCCTGGCGATCGACTCCACCGAGCAGCCGGTGCGCGAGGCGTGCGAACGGGCCGTGCCCGGCGGGGTGGACGCGGTGGTGGACCTGGTGTCGGCGGACGCGGAGGCCTTCGACGCGTACGCCCGGCTGATGCGTCCGGGTGGCGCGGCGGTGAGCACCCGGGGCGCGGCCCCGTCCGGGAGGGGCGTGAACTTCCAGCTCAGGGCGTCGGGCGCGCTGCTCGACGCGCTGGCGGCCGCGGCACTGGCGGGCGAGGTGCACGTACCCGTGGAGGCGGAATACCCGTTGGAGAAGGTGCCGGAGGCGATGGAGCGGAATCGGGTGGGTGGGGCGCGGGGGAAGACGCTGTTCCTGCCGTAGGGGGTGGGACTGGTTTGTGGGTGTTTGTCCTGTGGTCTCGGTGGCGAAATGTTGTCCACAGGGTGTGGATAAATATTCGGCGGGTGGGTGGCGATAGCTGGGCCGGTGGCGCGGAAGGGTGTGCGCCACCTCAAGAGCCACTGAGTGGAAGACCCACCCAAAAGGTTCTATTCACCGTGATCGCATACTGATGCCATGGGTGCACAGCTCGACGTGGACAAGGGCCCGGGCGGCCGGGGACGGGGGCGGCTCGCGCCGCCGCAGTGGCTGGTCAGCGGGTTGCGCCCGCAGAGCACCCCGATCGTGTGGCCCGGTGTCGCCCGGGCCGGCATCGCGCTGGCGGCCCCGCTGGCCGTGGGCTTCGCCACCGACCAGCCGACGTACGGCGCGCTGGTGTCCATGGGCGCGCTCTCCGGAGTCATCGGCGACACCGCCGACGCGTACCGGATGCGGGTGTTCAACATCGCCGTGCCGCAGCTCTTCGGCGCGATCGGGGTCACCCTGGGAACCCTGGTGTACGGCGAGGGCTGGTTCGCGGTCGCCGCGCTCACCCTGGTCGCGCTCGTCTCCGGAATGATCTCGTCCATCGGCGCGGTGGCGTCCGTGTCCGGGCTGCTGCTCCTGCTGAACGCCGTGGTCGGGGCCGGGCTGCCGATGCCCTCGCCCTGGTGGAAGGCGCCGCTGCTGCTCTCCCTCGGCGGCCTCTTCGTCCTCCTGCTCACCCTGCTCGGCTGGCCGCTGCGCAACCGCGTCCCGGAGCGTACGGCCGTCGCCTCCACCTACCGGGCGGTGGCCGACCTCCTCGAAGCCGCGGGCACCCCGGCGTACGACGCCAGACGGCAGACGGTCACGCAGTCGCTCAACACGGCGTACGACCTGGTGCTCGCGCGCCGCACCCGCGACCACGGACGGCGCAGCCCGCTGGTGCGGCTGCTCGCCCAGCTGAACGTGGTGATCCCGCTGGTGGAGGCGGCCCCGGCGGCGCATCTGCGCGGGCGCCCGCTGCCGCCCGCGATCCCCTCGGCCGTACGGGAGCTGGCGACGGCGGTGGAGCGGGCGCACACCGGGCCGGTGCCCGACCTGGCGCTCCCGGAGGCCGCCGCGCCCTCGGAGCGGGCGGTGGACGCGGCGCTGCGGCACGCGGCGGTGGTGGTCCACAAGCCGGACCCCGACCCGTACAACGTCGACGACCGGCTCGGGCGCCCGGCCGCGCTGCGCATCCGGGTGCGGCGGGGTGCGCGCAACGTGCTGTTCTCCCAGGCGTCCTGGCGGTACGGGCTGCGGCTCGCGCTCTGCATCGGGCTCGCCCAGGCGCTGGTGTCGCTGGTGGCGGTGGAGCGCTCGTACTGGGTGGCGCTGACCATCACGTTCATCCTGAAGCCGGACTTCGGGTCGGTCTTCTCGCGGGCGGTGCTGCGCGCGCTGGGGACGGCGGTGGGGCTGGTGACGGCGGCGGCCGTGCTGGCGGAGGTGCCGCGCGGGTGGTGGGACGTGCCGGTGATGGTGGTGCTGGCCGCCCTGATCCCGGCGTTCTCGGCGAAGGGGTACGCCTTCCAGACCGCGGCCATCACCCCGGTGATCCTGCTCCTGTCGGACCTCCTGAACCACCAGGGCTTCGGTCTGGTGCTGCCGCGTCTGTGGGACAGCCTGATCGGCTGCGGGATCTCGCTGGTGGCGGGCTATCTGCTGTGGCCGGAGAGCTGGCACACCCGGATCGGGGACCGGCTGGCGGACGCGGTGCAGGACGCGGCGGGGTACGTGGAGTGCGCGTTCGCCGGGGCGGGCGAGGACCACGCGGAACGGGTCCGCCGTCGCCGCCGGATCTACCGCGACCTGTCGGTGGTGCGCTCGGAGTTCCAGCGCGCGCTGACCGAGCCGCCGCCGACGGGGGCGCGGGCGGCGGCGTGGTGGCCGCTGGTGGTGGCGGTGGAGCGGATCGTGGACGCGACGACGGCGGCGCGGGTACGCGTCAACCACGGCGCGGCCCCGCCCTCGGGAGCGGAAGTGGCTGCGGCGGTACGGGAGTTGCGCGGGCTGGCGGACGGGCTGCGGGCGTCGTCCACGCTGGTGGAGGTACGGGCGTCGCTGACGGGGCCGGAGGAGAGTGTGCTCGGACCACTTCGCCAGGAGGTCCGGGCGGCTCGGGCGATTGCGTCACCGGGGGGTTAGGGGGGCGGGCCCCCGGGGTGCCCAGCTTTGCCTTGCCCACCCGCCCACCCGTTCGGCGGGGTTGCGTGGGCCCGGGCCTCTACGGGGTGGTTCCGGCCGTGGGCGTCTGCGGGCCGGTGGTCGGCGACCCCACTTGCCCACCCGCCCGCCTGCTGCGGGGTTGCCTGCCTTAACTTCCGCCGTCCGGCGCGCCACCGTCGTCGGACAGTCCTTCGGCTGCGGGCCGGTGGGGGTTGCTCGCGCAGTTCCCCGCGCCCCTGGGGTGGTCCCCGCAGCCGGAACATCCAGCTCGGGCACGGTCCCCTGCTCAAGGGGCGGAGCAACCGTCCACGGTCCGCAGCCGAATTGGGCGGCCAGGGCGGGCCGGGCCGCGCCGTGAGGTCCGGGGTGCCCTACAGGGGCGCGGGGAACTGCGCGAGCAACCGTCCACGGTCCGCAGCCGAATTGGGCGGCCAGGGCGGGCCGGGCCGCGCCGTGAGGTCCGGGGTGTCCTACAGGGGCGCGGGGAACTGCGCGAGCAACCCCCCACGATCCGCGGGGAATTGCGCGCCCTCGGGTCGGCCGGCCGTGCCTCGAAGTCCGGTGTGCCCGCCCTGTAGGGGCGCGGGGGCAGAAACTCCGCGCGTATCCCTCTCCCCCCCAGCAGGCAGGCGGAAGCCGAAAATCCTCCCGTCCCAACCCCCCACTCCCCGATACACTCTCCCCATGCCCCCCGCGCACCCCCGCACCTGCTGGCGCTCCTCCTAGGAGCGGCCATCGGACCTGCGCGCGCGGGTTTACGAAAAGGGCCGTTCGTCACTCGGACGGCCCTTTCGCATGCCCGCCCCGCCCCGCCCGCCCGCCCCTCCCGGGAGGAGGCGGCGAGGAGGCGGCGAAGAGGCAGGGAGACGGCCGTCCGCCGCGGCGACGGCCGCCACCCACCTCCCCAGAACGGCACGGACACATGACCCGCATGCTCACCGGTGACCGCCCCACCGGCCCCCTCCACCTCGGCCACTACTTCGGCACCCTCCAGAACCGCGTCCGGCTCCAGAACAGCGGCGCCGAGATCTTCGTCGTCATCGCGGACTACCAGGTGATCACCGACCGCGACATCGCCGACGACCTCCTCGGCCACACCCACCGCCTCGTCCTCGACTATCTCGCCGCCGGCATCGACCCGGGCCGCGCCACCGTCTTCACCCACAGCGCCGTCCCCGCCCTCAACCAGCTCCTCCTCCCCTTCCTCAGCCTCGTCTCCGTCGCCGAGCTCGGCCGCAACCCCACGGTCAAGGACGAGATCGCGCACTCCCGCCAGTCCGCCGTCAGCGGGCTGATGTTCACGTATCCGGCCCACCAGGCCGCCGACATCCTCTTCTGCAAGGCCGATGTCGTCCCCGTCGGACAGGACCAGGTCCCGCACCTCGAAGTCACCCGCACCATCGCCCGCCGCTTCAACGACCGGTACGGGGCCGTCTTCCCCGAGCCCGAGGCCATGCTCTCCGCCGCGCCCGTCCTCCTCGGCACCGACGGTACGAAGATGAGCAAGTCCCGCTCCAACTCCATCCCGCTCTCCGCCACCGCCGACGAGACCGCCGCCCTCATCCGCCGCGCCACCACCGACGCCGACCGCCGCATCACCTACGATCCGGCGGCCCGCCCCGGCGTCTCCGGCCTGCTCCAGCTCGCCGCGCTCTGCCAGGACCGCGACCCGCACGCCGTCGCCGCCGACATCGGGGACGGCGGCGCCGCCGCGCTCAAGCGGACCGTCACCGAGGCCGTCAACACCCGGCTGGCCCCGCTCCGCGCGCGCCGGGCCGAGTACGCGCGCGACCTCTCGTACGTACGAGAAGTCCTCCACGAGGGCAACAAACGCGCCAATGCCGTCGCCGAGACCACCCTCGACGAAGTGCGGGCCGCGATGGGCGGTTTTCGCTAGGAGGCGGGCATTCACCTGCCGATTTCAAGAATTCCCTCTCGGGAAGCCGCGCCGCGATGAGGGGTGGGGGGAGGGTCGTGGGGTGGGTAATTCGCCAAAGGTATTCCCCCCGGCCCTCGACCAATAGGTACGTCACGGCGACGAACCGGCACGTCACGGGCGACGAACCGGCACGTCACCGCTGACGGACCGTACGTCGCGGCCAACGAACCGGCACGTCAGGGCTATTGACTGGCCAGTAACCACCACTCATACTCGCACGCATGGCCGGGCCATGGGCCGCTCTGCCGCGTACGCTCGCCGCGGAGCTGCGAAAGGAACAGAGTTCCACGGCGGCCGAGGTGATCCGGCAGATACGCCAGCACGTGCCGGAATTCTCCAGGCCGCTGCACGGGAAATTCGGGCACGGAATCCAGATGGGCGTGGAAACCGCTCTCGCCGAATTCGCGGATCTGGTGGAGGGCGGCGACAGCGCCTCCGCCGACCGGGGCGGCGAGCGGTGGCGGGTCTACTGGGTGCTGGGGCGCGGCGAGTTCGCGGAGGGCCGCAGTCTGGACGCGCTCCAGGCCGCGTACCGGCTCGGGGCCCGCGTCGCCTGGCGGCGGTACGCGCGCGCGGCGCGGCGGGCCGGGGTCGGGGCCGACCAGGTCGTCCTGCTCGCCGAGGCGGTGTTCGCGCACATCGACGAGATCTCCGCCGTCTCCGTGCGCGGCTACGCCGAGGCCCAGGCCGACAAGGCGGGCGCGCTCGGGCGGCGGCGCCACCATCTGCTGGAGCGGATCGTCTCCCGCGCCACCGGGGCCGCCCTCGAACAGGCCGCCGCGGCGGCGGGGTGGACGCTGCCGGAGGCGGTGGCGTGCGTCGCGCTCGGGCCGCCCGCCGAGCGCGACCGCATCCACCGCAGGCTGCTGCCCGACGTCCTCGCGGATCTGGAGGGACCGGAGCCGTTCCTGCTGGTCCCGGAGCCGGGGACGGCCTTCCGGGACCAGGTGTTCGCCGGGGCGCTCGACGCGCGCGGCGCGGTGGTCGGGCCGGCCGTGCCGCTCGTGATGGCGGCGGACTCGCTGCGCTGGGCGCGCACCCTGCTCGCACGCCTCGACCGGCCCCGCGGCATCGTCCGCTGCGAGGAACGGCTGCCGGAGCTGCTGCTCCTGGGGGACCGGCCGCTGGTGGGGCTCTTCGCCGACCGGCGCCTCGGACCGCTGGACGGTCTCACGCCCAAGCAGGCGACCCGCCTCGCCACCACCCTCCTGGTGTGGCTCCAGTGCCACCGGGGCAGCGCGCCCGAGGTGGCGGAGCGGTTGGAGCTGCACCCGCAGACCGTACGCCAGCGGCTGCGCCGGATCGAACAGCTCTTCGGGACCGCGCTGGAGGACCCGGACGCCCGTTTCGAGCTTGAAGTGGCTTTGCGCGCCCGGCTGTTGGGTGCGGGTTCGGACTCGGGCCCGGACTCGGTCCCGGGCTCGGTCCCGGGTGCGGGTGGCGGCCTGGCGGCGGCCCCGTAACGGCTCGCGGTCGCTCCGGGACGGGGCGGCGTCGCTCCGCGCGCGGGATCGGCCGCGCTCGGTGTTCACCCCTCCGGCCTCCCGCGTCACTCGCGTGGCGGAACCCCGTACCTCCCCTTAGCGTGATGAAGGGCGCGTATCCCCTCGTAAGGAGACGTACGCCATGGGTCGTCACACCAAGGATGCCGTCGAAGAGGGCAGGGCGGAGCGCATCGCCGCCGCTTCGGCACCCCGGGAGAGTGCCGGAGCGGCGGCGGGCGGGGCGAGTCCCGCGGGGCCGCCCCGGCGCGGTGAGGGCGCGGCCACGGCCGCCGCCGCTGCCGCCGGGCGCACCGGCCACCAGGGCGCCGCCCATGAACACCGCTGGCTGGTCCTCGCCGTCATCGGCCTCGCCCAGCTCATGGTGGTGCTGGACGCCACCATCGTGAACATCGCTCTGCCCTCCGCGCAGAGCGATCTCGGCTTCAGCGACGGCAACCGCCAGTGGATCGTCACCGCGTACGCCCTGGCCTTCGGCTCGCTGCTGCTGCTCGGCGGGCGCGTCGCGGACCTGGTGGGCCGCAAGGCCGTCTTCCTGACCGGCCTGGTCGGCTTCGCGGTGGCCTCCGCGATCGGCGGCGCCGCGCCCAGCTTCACCGTGCTCGTCCTCGCCCGCGCCCTCCAGGGCGTCTTCGGCGCGCTGCTCGCACCGGCCGCGCTCTCCCTGCTCACCACGACGTTCACCGACCCGAAGGAACGCGCCAAGGCCTTCGGGATCTACGGCGCCATCGCGGGCACCGGCGGCGCTGTGGGGCTGCTGCTCGGCGGTCTGCTCACCGAGTACCTCAACTGGCGCTGGTGTCTGTACGTGAACCTCATCTTCGCGGCGCTCGCCTTCCTCGGCGCCCTGCGGCTGCTGCACCCGGGGGCCCCGGCCGACCGCCCCAAGCTCGACATCCCCGGCACGCTCCTGGTCTCGGCGGGCCTGTTCTGCGTCGTCTTCGGTTTCTCCAACGCCGAGAAGCACTCCTGGAGTTCCCCGCAGACCTGGGGCTTCCTGGTGGCGGGCGGGGTCCTGCTGATGGCGTTCGTCCTGTGGCAGCTGCGCGCCGCGCATCCGCTGCTGCCGCTGCGCGTCGTCCTCGACCGGGACCGGGGCGCCTCGTTCCTGGCCATGTTCATCTCCGGCGCCGGGATGTTCGGGGTGTTCCTGTTCCTGACGTACTACCTGCAACAGGTGCTGCGCTACTCGCCCGTGAAGACCGGGCTCGCCTTCATCCCCATGGTCGTGATCATGATCGCGTCCTCGGTGATCGCGCAGAACCGGTTCGTGCCCCGCCTGGGCGCCAAGCCGATCGTGCCGCTGGGCATGGGTCTGGGCGCGGCGGGCCTGGTGTGGATGACGGCGCTGGACGTCGACAGCACGTACGCGCCGCACGTCCTGCCGCCGCTCCTGGTGATGGGGTGCGGCATGGGTCTGATCTTCGCCCCGGCGATGAACCTGGCCACGGCCGGGGTCGCGGCCCACGACGCGGGTGTGGCCTCCGCGATGGTCAACACCAGCCAGCAGGTGGGGGGTTCGGTGGGGACGTCGCTCCTGAACACGCTGGCCACGAGCGCGGCCACGCACTACCTCGTCGGCAGGCGGCCCACCCCGCCGGTCCTGGCCAAGGCCCAGCTGCACAGTTACGCCACGGCGTACTGGTGGTCGGCGGGTTTCTTCGCGCTCGGGCTGCTGGTCACGGTGATCCTGTACCGCAAGGGACCGCCGCGGCCGCCTCCCACGGAGGGCGGGGACGCGGGTCCCATTCATATGTGACCCCGCGGAGTTTTGCCCGCGGGCCGGTGGTGGGTTGCCCGCGCAGTTCCCCGCGCCCCTGGGTAGGGGGCTGTGGTGTCCGGTGTTCGTCTGCGGGTGGTGGTGGGTTGCCCGCGCAGTTCCCCGCGCCCCTGGGCAGTACGCCTGCACCCAACAGCGCAGCTCGGCCCCAGGCTCCCAGGGGCGCGGGGAACTGCGCGACCGGCCCCCACCAACCCGCAGACAAAGACCGGGCCAAAACGGGGTGCGGTCAGGTGAAAATGAAGGCCAGCGCCGTCGCCGCCCCCAGCCCCGCCCCCGCCACCACCTGCCCCACCGTGTGATACCGCAGAGCCACCCGCGACCAGCACACCGCGACCGTGAGGACATACCCCAGCAGCCACAACGGCTCCTGCCGCACCGCCGCGAGCAGCGCCACCACCGCCGACGCCACCGACGCGTCCACCGAGATCTTCCACACCGTGTTCACCGCGAGCAGCCCGATCGTCATCACCCACAGCGCGAGCATCGCCGCGAGGATGCCGACGGGCGCGTCCCCGAGGACCATGACCAGCGAGCCGGTGCCGATCGAGCCGAGGATGACGAAGAAGATCGGCGCCCGCTTCGTACGGTCCACCACATGCCGGTCGCCCCAGGTGCCGCGCCCGCGCTCCCACTCGATGTAGCCGGCCGGGATCAGACCCGCGCACAGCGCCCCCAGGAACCCCCAGAGCAGTCCGGTCCAGTCGCCCGCCGCCGCCAACCCGATGCCGAGCATGCCGACGAGCAGGCAGTTGCGGGGCTGGAGGACGTTGGTGACGGCCAGGGCGACGGGCCGCCGGGTCGGGTCGTCGAGACCGGCGGTGCGGCTCTCGATGGCGCTGCTCTCGGTGGTGCCGGTCACGCGGTGCTCTCCCGGGTCTCGGTCCGCGCCGACGCCAGGACCTCGCGGGCCCGGCCGTGCGGAATCGTCTGGTACGCGGCGGCCACCCGCACCAGCCAGGCGACCTCGCCGTCCTGGTCGGTGGCGTGCTGCGGCTCGATGGCGGCTGCCCGGCCGGCCGGGCAGCCGTCGGTCCTGGCGGCGAGCGCCGCCTTGATCCAGTAGGCGTCGGCCAGCGGACCGGAGGCCTCGCTCACGCCGGCCTCCTCGCTCCCGGCGCCCCCGGTCCCGGCCCTCGCCGCCCCCGCCCCGGCGGCCCGCTTCGCAGCGTCGAGGAGCTCGTCCGGCACATAGTGGCGCAGCTTCTCCACCGCGTCCGCGATGTCCGCGGCCCACCGGTCGATCCGCAGGTCGGCCGGGGTGTCGAAGCGCGTCAGCTCCCGCACCAAGGGCCGGGGCGGCTCGAACGGCTGGTCGGGGAAGGCCGTCATCAGCTCGTACCAGAGCGGGTGGAGCCGTGCCTGCGCCCGCCACAGCCGCACCCGCCGCCAGCCCTTGTGGCACGCGGGGATGGAGGCGCCCAGCGCGAAGAACGCGAACAGCACGATCTGCGAGGCCTCGGTGATCTCGTCGAAGCGCAGCGCGAACGACTTGCCCGGCCGGTCCACGACGCTCACCCACAGGAAGAGCGTCCGGCTGAGGGTGTAGGCGACGCCGATGAACATCGCGAACGTCATCATGCCGAGCCCGAGGCGCAGATGGCGCGCCTTGGCGTTGCCGGTGGCGAGCGCCCACTGGTAGGCGCAGACGGCCGAGGAAGCGCCCAAGTACAGGTAGAACACGCTCATGTAGAGCGTCGCGCCCCACTGGCCCGCGTGGTCGGAGACGAACCGGTCGGAGGGCACGGACCGGTCGACGACGGTGAAGAACAGCACGGTCAGCAGGACCAGCGTGGCCGCCGACGCCTTGGCGGCGACCCGCTGCACGGTCCGCGCGAACCGTACGTGCCGGGGGACGGCGCCCTCGTCCGGGAAGTGGCCGTAGATCGCCACGATGTAGCTGAGGATCGCCAGGATCGCGATGGTGGCGGTGTAGTGCTTGATGAGGACGGCGAGGTCGGTGACCTCACTGTCGTTGAGGGTGATCCGTACGAACCTCGTCTTGGTCCACAGGGCGACGGCGAACCCGGCGTAGCAGCCCCACAGGGCGCGTCGGCGCTTGTCCTCCTCGTCGCCCCACAGGGCTGCGGGCATACGCCACAGGGCGACGGCGGTCATCAGCGCGGCTATGAGGTAGCCGGCGAGGTCGAGGGGGCTCACGGGTTCCTTCGTGGGGGGGGGCGGGGGCGGGGAGAGCGGGACTTCCAGGGCGCCGGGCGGGCCGGTCGGGGTGGCTGGGGCCGGGCGGGGCCGATCGGGGGCCGGCCGTGGCGGCGGTCGCGGGGTCAGTCGCGGCGGAAGAAGCCCCGGCGGCGGTGGGCGACCGGCCGCGAGAGCGAGTCGGAGAGCCGTCCGACCATGTCGTCGCTGGTCACGTCCAGGGCCATCCGGGGAATGAGGGAGGCGCCGAACTCCGCGACCCGCTCGTCGTGGGTGTCGTACTGGGCACGGGCCTGGACGGTGGCGCCGGACTGCAGCATCCGGTCGACCAGGGAGCTGTCGAAGACCGGGAGCAGCGCCGCGAGCCGGTCGGCGTCGAGTGAGGTGCCGTGGTCGAACCACTCGTGGCACAGCTCGTGCAGGATGACGTGCTGGGTCTGGTAGTCGGTGGGGCGGCGCCGGTAGAGGACGAGACTGGTCCCGCCGGCCTTGAGCCGCAGTCCGCAGGCGGCGTTGACGCGCGCGAGGCGTTCGGGCAGCTCCCGCAGCACGATGGTCCGGCCCCGGGCCTTCTCCATGTTGGCGACGAGGGCGGGGATGCTGAACGGGGCGGGGATCGGCAGGTCCGCCAGCCCCGCTTCGCACTCTCTCCGCAGCTCGCGCATGGACATGTCGGCCTCTGGGTCCCTCTGGGGCGTGGTCACGCGGTCGTATGGCATGCGATGGATCGGCGCATCTTAACGAACGGGCATGAACACGGCCATGGTCAGGACCGGGTGACCGGGGGTAAGTCGTGGCTGCCGCCCAGGGCTGCCGGGGGCCGCCGCTACCGCGCGGGGCCGGTGGCGCCGGGGCCGCCCGGCTCCTGGTTCCCCGTGGCCCCCCGGCTCCCCTTCGTCTCCTTGCCCTCCTTGGTCTCCTCAAGGAGGGAGAGGGCGAACTGGAGCAGCTCGGCGGAGAGGCCCTCGTCGTCGAGCCCGCGCCCCGCGAGGCCGCTGATCTCGCCCGTACGCCGCTTGGCGAGGAACTGGAGCCCGGCCACCACGTCGTCGACGACCTCGGACTCCTCCTTGAAGAAACGCCAGTCGACTCCGAAGCCGAGCCCGAGCGCCTTGAGGATGTCCTCGGAGGGGTGGGTGACCTTGCCCGCGAGGATGTTGGAGAAGTAGCTGTGCGACAGATGCCCGCCGCGCTCCTTCACCAGGTCGGAGAACGCCCGCCCCGAGACGTTCTCGCCGGGGAAGGTCTTCTCCACCATGTAGGCGACCTTCTGCTGCAAGGTCGTCAACTCAGGCGTGCGGTCTTCCATCTGTCCCCCCACCCCGTCTGGTCGGAACTGGGCTTGCACAAACACTCTACGCCACTGTTAACTCGAAAAAACACGGGCAGGGGGCCACGAGGGGAGTCCCTTGCCCGTGTGAAGGCCACGCCATGCCCGGAACCGGGCAGAGGTGCGCACGGCCGTGCTCGGCGGTGCCCGGACAGGGATGTAGCCCTTCGCGACGGGGGATGCACGAAGGGCTACCCATACATTATGACACCGAGTCAGGCGCCAGGAACAGTCGCCCCGCCGATAGCGCGTGCGTACGTGTGTACGCGGCGGCCCTCCTCCCGGCCCCGCCGAACCGGGCAGCGGGGGACCGCGAGGCGGCCCGCACCGATAGCAGATGCACAGATCTCCTCCCTCCTGACCAGCGGGTAACGGGCGTACCGCCGGGACCGGTTGGGGTGGGCCGGGGAACGTAAAGTGGGACGGATGAGCACCCCCGTACAGCGAACCGAAGCCTCCGCTTCCTCCGTCGCGCCGAGCCCCGCGTCCCTCGTCCGGGAATTCCACACCGCCTTCGGCCTGGACGCCCGCGCCACCCCGGCCGAGGTCCCCGCGGACCTGGCCGCCCACCGCCGCGACCTCCTGGTGGAGGAGGCGGCCGAGGCGGCGGAGGTCTCGGTGGAGGGCCCCCTGGACCACCTGGCCCATGAGCTGGCGGACGTCGTGTACGTGGCGTACGGCACCGCCCTGGTCCACGGCATCGACCTCGACGCGGTCCTCGCGGAGATCCACCGCGCCAACATGACCAAGCTGGGCCCCGACGGCCGCCCCGTGCTGCGCGCCGACGGCAAGGTCCTCAAGGGCGAGCACTACCGGGCCCCGGACGTGGCGGCGGTGCTGCGCGAACAGGGGTGGCGGGGCTGAGAGCCCGCGCGGTCCGTGGCGCGGCCCGGGCCCCGGCCGCGCGCCCCCCTCGGAGCGGGACTCGCGGAGGGGGACTCGCCCTCGCGGGCGGGACTCGCGGAGGGCGGCTCGCCCGAGGCCACCGGCCGCGCTTCCCCTCCTCCCCGGCGGCGCTCGCGGAGGATGAGCGGATGACCGTCTCCGTGGTGCTCTTCACCGCCGACCTGCGGCTGCACGACAACCCCGCCCTGCACGCCGCCGTCCGCGAGGCCGACGAGGTCGTGCCGCTGTTCGTGTACGACGACGGGGTGCGCGCGGCGGGCTTCGACGCGCCCAACCGCCGGGCCTTCCTCGCCGACTGCCTCGCCGACCTGGACACCGGTCTGCGGGAGCGCGGCGGACGTCTTGTCGTGCGCTCGGGGGACGTGGTGGAGCAGGTGCGCGCCGTGGTGGCCGGGACGGGCGCGCGCCGGGTGCACCTGGCGGGCGGCCCCAGCCGGTACGCGGTGCGGCGCGAGACAGCGCTGCGCGACGCGCTGCCCGCGGGCGCGCTGGTGGTCCACGACGCGGTGGTGACGGCGCTCGCCCCCGGCGAGGTGACCCCGGCGGGCGCCGACCACTACGCCGTGTTCACCCCGTACCTGCGCCGCTGGACCCAGCAGGGCGTACGGGACGTGGTCCCGCCGCCGCGCCGGGTGCGGGTCCCCGAGGTCGCCTCGGAACCCCTGCGTCCGCGTACGGAGGTGAGCGGGACCTCGCCGGGGCTGGCCCGGGGCGGCGAGCGGGCGGGCCGCGAGCGGCTGCGGTCGTGGCTGGCGTCCGGCCTCGACGGCTACGAGGACGGCCACGACGACCTGGCGGCCGACACCACCTCCCGCCTCTCCCCGTTCCTGCACTTCGGCGCCCTGTCGGCGGCCGAGCTCGTCCACCGGGCCCGGCGCGGGTCCTCGCCGGGCTCCGAGGCGTTCGTACGGCAGCTGGCCTGGCGCGACTTCCACTACCAGGTCCTCGCGGCCCGCCCCGATGCGTCGGGCGGGGACTACCGTCCCCGGGGCGACCGCTGGCACGACGACGAACGCGAGATCGAGGCGTGGCGGGCGGGCCGCACCGGCTACCCCCTGGTCGACGCGGCAATGCGCCAGCTCGCCCACGAGGGCTGGATGCACAACCGGGGCCGGCTGCTGGCGGCGAGCTTCCTCACCAAGACCCTGTACGCCGACTGGCGCATCGGCGCCCGCCACTTCCTCGACCTCCTGGTCGACGGGGACATCGCCAACAACCAGATGAACTGGCAGTGGGCGGCCGGAACGGGGACCGACACCCGCCCCAACCGCGTCCTCAACCCCGTGACCCAGGGCAAGCGCCTCGACCCGCGCGGTACGTACGTACGCCGCTGGATCCCCGAACTCGCCGACGTGGCCGACCGGCACGTCCACGAGCCGTGGAAACTCCCTCCGGAGGCGGCGAAGGCGACGGGCTACCCGGGCCGGCTGGTCGAACTGGGGGAAGGGCGGGGGCGGTTCGAGCGGGGGCGCGGGCACGGCCGGACCGCGTGATCAGGCGGAGGCGGTCAGCCGGGCCAGCATGAGTCCCGCCACGATCAGCGCCAGGGCCGCGACCCGCCCCGGACCCAGCGGCTCGTGCCGGACCACCGCGCCCAGCACGATCGCCCCGACCGTGCCGATGCCGGTGAAGAGCGCGTACGAGAGGCCCGCGGGCAGGTCCGCCATGGCGCGGGACAGCAGGTAGACCGCGCCCACCATGAGGAGCAGGCAGAGCAGGGTCTGCGGGACCCTGGTGAACCCCTCGGTCGGTCCGATGCTCTGCGACCAGGCGACTTCGACGACCCCCGCCAGCAAAAGCCAGATCCATGGCACGGTCAGTCCTCCCGCGCGACGGTGAAGTGGGCGAGCTTCTGGGCGAGTTCACGGGCCGCGTCGGTGGCGGCGGCGCAGGACTCGCGCTGCTCGCCGAGGCGCGCGGCAAGCGCGGGGTCGACGCGCGCGTTGACCAGCTCGGCGCTGATGACCTCACCGTCCTCGACGGCGTAGTGACCGCGGAAGAAGTCGAGGAGGTAGCGGCCCTGGTGGTCGAACGGCTCGCGGGGCAGGCCGGGCCCGTAGGCGCCGCCGCGCGCCGAGGCGACGACGAACTTGCGCGGCGCGAGCACCATTTTGGGGAAGGTGACCTGGTCGATCCATGCCTTGAGGGCGGCCGGGACGCCGAAGTTGTACATCGGCGCCCCGATGAGGACGACATCGGCGGCGACCAGCTCGGCGAGCAGCGGCTCGACGACGGCCCACGCCGCCCGCTCCTCGTCGGTGCGGACGGCCTCGCCGTAGCGGTGGATGTCGGTGATGCCCTCGCGCAGGAGCGTGTCGCAGATCCGGGTCCACGCCTCCCCGATCGGCGGCACCGGCTCGGCGGCGAGGTCCCGGTAGGTCACGGCGCCCCCGCCGGCGGCCTGCCAGGTGCGGGCGAAGGTGGCGCCCAGCTGCCGGGAGAAGGAGTCGCGGCGGGCGCTGGAGTCGAGGTGGAGGAGGTGCGGCATGGGGGCTCCCGTGGCAGGTGAAGGGCGTGACGACGCCCGATGACCCATTAAGTGGACACGCCGTCCACTTAGCTTCGGTCCGGACCGTACGCCTAACTGGACGCGGTGTCCACTTCTTGCCTAGGCTGCTGCCATGAGCGAACCGCCACCGCCCCGGCCGCTGCCGCCGCTGCCGCTGCTCGCGGAGGCCGGGGCTCCCACCGCCCCGCCCGAGCGGGCGGACGCCGCCCGCAACCGGGCCCGGATCCTCGCGGCGGCCGAACGCCTCTTCTCCGAACGCGACCCCGCCTCGGTGACCATGGAGGACATCGCGAAGGCGGCCGGGGTGGGCCGCGGGACGCTCTACCGCCGCTACCCCGACCGGGCGGCGATCGCCCGGGCCCTGCTGGACGAGCACGAGCGGGCACTCCAGGAGAAACTGCTCCGCGGCGCCCCACCTCTGGGCCCCGGCCGCCCGGACGCCCCGCCCCCGGCCCCGGCCGAACGGCTGGCCGCGTTCTACACCGAGATGACCAGGCTCCTGGAGGCCCACCTCCCCCTGGCCCTGGGCGCGGAGACCGGCCCGGCCCGCTTCGCCACGGGCGCGTACGGCTTCTGGCACGCCCACATCACCCACCTGATCCACGCGTCCCGCCTCCCCGCCCCGCACCCCCAGGCAGACCACCTCCTGGCCCCCCTGACCCCCGAACTCTTCCGCCACCAACGCGAACGAGGCCTGAGCAGGGATCAGATCGCCGAGGGCCTGGGGGTGTTGGCGCGGCGGGTGCTGGGGGAGTGAACCGCTCGGGCTCTGGATGTACCGAGGCGGCGCGCGCGAACGTTCGCCTTCCGGCACATGGAGCGGTCCTTCCCTGCCACGCTTGGTCAAGTGCCGTGGCCCGGTACTCATCTGGGTGGATACGGCGTGGAGTTGGCCTGATCGGAATGTTTCCCCGCGCCGCAGGTCCAGGGTTACAGTCCGGCAGTGGCAGATCGGGAACCAGGGGAGGGCCCACGTGCTGGAGATCGTCGCGCTCAGTGCGCTGACCGCGTTCCTCACCACGGTGGGCAACGGCGCGGCCGGTGAAATGGGCAAGCAACTGCTGCTGTCGGCCGGCGCACTGGCGAGAAGAGCCACGGGACGGGAGACGCCGATGCCCACCACCAGGGAAGGCTGGGAGTCGCTCGCCGGTCACGTACACGCCCGCCTGGGTGACGATCGGCGCCAGGCAGAGGAATGGTCGCTTCTGCTGCGGAGCCTTCCGCAGTCCGACGCCCGGCTCCCCGCCGGCAGCGGGCTTCCGCCGGCCACCCGCCACTTCACCGACCGCAAAGACGTCATCAAGCAGCTGAAACGGGAAGCTGCCCGCCCGGCCGCCGGGCGTCCGCGCGTCGCGCTGCTCTACGGCCCTCCGGGAATCGGCACCAGCGCGGTGGCCTTACACCTGGGTGCTGTGTGCCGGGACCGATTTCCCGACGGGCAGTTCTACGTCGACCTTCGTGACGGATCGGGAGGGCCGGGACCGGCGCCGTCCGTGGTCCTGCTGCGGTTGCTCCGGCAGATGGGCTTGGAGGCCGAGCGGATCCCGCCCACCGAGGCGGCCCGGGAAGAGCTCTACCGGCGGCTGACGGCCGGCCGTCGGATGATCGTGGTGGTCGATCACGTGTCCTCGGTCGCTCAGGTTCGCGGTCTCGTCCCGGCCACACCGGAGGTCTTCCTGCTGGTGGTCGTGTCAGGGCCGCGGCTCGCGCTGGAGGCGGAACCCGTCCCCGTGGGCGGGCTGAGCGACCGCGATGCGCTGGAGATGATGAGGAAGATCGCGGGCCGGGAGAGGATCGCGCGTGCCAAGTCGCGGCTGCCGGGCGTATTGGCGCACTGTGCGGGCAATGCCTTCGCCGTGAGGGCGACAGCCCTGCGGTTGCTGACCGAGGACACGGAGCCGGACCATCTGGATCCCGGGCCGGGGGCCCCGGGAAGCGATCCGGTACGCGCCACGACCGAGGCCGGCTGCCGCCGGGTCCGGCCGGAGACCGCGCGTCTGTGCCGGTTGACGGCCCTGGGCGGCTGGCCATCCGTCACGCCGGCGCTCGCCGCGGCTGCCGCGGGCGTCGCCGAGGACGAAGCCGCCCGCATGTTGGCCGAAGCGGCCGACGCCCAGCTCATGGAACCCCTGCCCGACGAGCGGTACCGGTTCCGGCACGAGGTGCGGCGCCATCTGGCCGACACGGCTGGGTCGGAGCACGGGATCCCCGAGTGCTCGGCGGCGGTCGCCCGGACCCTGGACCTCCTGCTGAACCGGGCGCTGCACGCGGCACACGCGGCCCTGCCCCAGAGCTGGCGGACGGAGCCGGCACCCGAGCGGGGGGAACGGTACCGCGACGAGGCCGAGGGCGTGGCGGTGCTGACGGCCGAGGCCGGGAACCTGGTCCGTGCCGTGTTCGTCGCCCGTGAGTACGCGCACACGGGCACGGCGCTGCGGCTGGCGCGTGCGCTGTGGCCCCTCCAGCTCAAGGCGGGCCACTGGGACGACGTGTTGCCCGCACTGCGCCTCGCCGCCCGCTGCGCCGATGAGTACCGGCCGGCCTCCCGTATCGCGGGTGCGTTGCACTTCCAGCTCGCCCACTGTCTGGGCGAGCTTGGACGGTGGGACGAGGCGGACCGGGAGGCGGCCGCCGCGGCCAGGACGGAGCGCGAGGCCGGTCACCTGCTCGGTCAGGCATCGTCCGTGGAGTTGCAGGGCCTGCTCAACCTGAACCGCTGGCTGTACGAGGCGGCACACGAGCGGTTCGTCGCGGCAGACGCCCTCTACGGAGCGATCGGGCCGGAGGGCGAGGGCGCACACGACCTTCCGCGTGCCCGTGCCCTGTCCCAGCGCCACCAGGGACGGGCCCTGCGCGGAATGGGACGGCTCAGCGAGTCGCGCAGCCTGCTGGAGGCCGCCGTGGACTTCTTCGCCGAGCAGGGCGAACCGTACAACCAGGCCCGCGCTCTCACCGATCTGGCCGAGACCCTGCACGATGCGGGAGAGAACGCTGAGGCACTGACGCGGATCGCGGCCGCGGAGCGGCTGCTTCCGGCGGCCGCGATCCCCCACCTGGGCTACCTCGCGGCCCTACGGCTGCGCTGCGAGGTCGCACGGTAGGACGGGCTGGACCGCCACCGGGTGCACCCCACGGGCGACCCGTACCCGCAGGGTGGCTCCGCCGGGGGGCACCCGGCCGCCGGCGGCGAGCCACGCCGCCAGCGCGGACGCGTACGTCGCCGGATCGGCATCCGACTCTGCGGTGGCCGACAGCCGGTACACGCCGTGCTCCCGGCTGCGGACCGTGCACGTGTGCGGCCCCATCACGTACGCGGCGACCTGGCAGTGCCGATACCGGCCGAGGACCTCGGCGGTCCATGCCTGGGGGCTGCCCAGCCGGGGATCGTCCGGCCGGCCCTCCCGGGTGATCACATCGGCCGACTCCAGGACGCCGGGGTCGAGGGTGTCCTCGTGCACGGCGAGGTGCGCGATGCCGTCAGCCTCGTAGGGGTGCCCCGTGGAACGCTCGACCCTGACCACGGCCCCCTGGACCTCCGTCCGTACATGGAGGGGCGAGGTACGCAGCGGGGGATCGTACGGCGGCAGGGGCAGCGGTTCCAGCAGTGCGGGGGCCTGCGGCTCCGGAAGGTCCATCAGAGCGTAGAAGTTCCGCCGCAAGAGAGCCGCCGAGGCGCCGGGCGCCGAACTGACGAACTCGGCCGGCCCGGCGAGCGGTCGGTGGGCCGCGACCACCTCCTCCACCTGCTTGTGCAGGTCACGGTGCGGATCGAGCCGGGGTGCGTCCCGCACGAAGGACGCGAGCGGTGCCTCCTGGTCCAATCGGTCCCGCCCGGTGGCCGCCAGCATCACAGGGGTGCCGAGGGCCGCCGCGTAGTAGGAGACCGCGCCGAAGTCGCCCAGGACGACGTCGGCGGCCAGCAGGGCCTGCCGCCAGGCATGCACGGGGTCGATCAAGGTCAGTCCGTTCCGGCGTGCCTGGTCCAGCCAGGCACGGACCTGGCCGGGCCCGTGCCCGTACCAGACGTTCGGGTGCAGGATGGCGGTCAGCCGGTAGTCGTCGGCGGGCAACTCGGCAGTGAGCCGGGGCAGCAGGCCCGGCAGGACGTCCTCACCGCCGCCGCTCCCGAAGAACCCTTCCGGATTCCACGTGGAACTCAGCACCACCAGGCGTTGCCCGCGGCGTACTCCGAGGGCACGACGGAATCGCTCACGGTGCCGCCGTGCGGCCAGCATCCGGTCGTAGCAGGGGTCCCCGGCCAGCACCGCCGCTTCTTCGGCTTCCGGGCAGGCGTGGCGCAACCGCGCCAGCTGCTCGGGGTGGGAAAGCACGAGACCGTCCACGAACGGTTTGCCGTCATGGAGGAGCCAGTCCGCCGACAGACCGAAGGTCGGCTCCCGGCTCCCGGCTCCCGGCTCCCGGCTCCCGGCTCCCGGCTCCCGGCCTTGCCAGCTTCTTAGTGTATCCAACACCATGTGACAGAATACACAATTTGCCCTGAATGGTATGAAGTTCTCCACCGAAGCTGGCCGACACCGCGAGGTCGACCGGCAATGACCGGGCCTGCTCCCAAGGCACCACGGGCAGTTCCCAGTCGGCGAACAGCTCTTGGAGACCCGACCGGAAGGCGGAAGACCCGGTGGAGGTCACCAGCATCTGTACGCGGAAGTCATCGCGGAACAGCGGGAGAACGTCCAGGAGTCGTCCGGCGGAAGTGACGTTGTGCGCCACCAGCAACACCTTGCGAGGTGTAGTCCGACTGCTCCATCGGTGGGAGCCCTCCCCCACTGGCACCCGTATCGGCAAGGGATCAGCAACCCCCACTCGTCCCCTCCCACTGGCTGCGCAGCGTCCCCGCTGTCTCGGGTCACCCTAGCCACCAGCGGCCGGCGGTGTGTCCGGGTGCGAGGAGGCGGGGCCGCGGCGCCGGGTTCACCGGTCGGTGAGACCGGGATCCGCGCGGCCCTCGGTCACTTCGAGGGCCACGTCCCTCAGCGACCGCTGGCGTGAACGGGCGTGCTTGCGCAGGAGTTCGAAGGCTTGGTTCAGGGGAACCGCCCGGCGGGCCGCGATCACGCCCTTGGCCTGTTCGATGACCACGCGGCTGGCCAGCGCCTGTTCCAGCTGAGCGGCGAGCGTACGGCTGCGGTCGGCCTCGCGGGCGCGTTCCATGATGACGGCGGTGAAGTCCGCGAGCGACCGGCTGAGAACCAGGGTCGCGGGAGGGAAGGCGTGCTGTGCACCGGACAGCAGGGTGAGCACGCCCCGCGTCACGGAGTGTTCGCGCAGGGGGAGGGCCACGACGTGGGTGTAGCCCAGCCGCAGCGCCCGTGGGGTGTAGTGCGGCCACCGCTGCCTGGCGGGATGGCCGGTGAGAGCCGCCTGGGACCAGGGACCGGCGTCGGCCCGGTGGCAGTCGTGACCGGGGCCCTCCCGCCACCCGATGGCCTCGTGTTCCAGGCGGGACACCTGAGGGTCGGAGCCGGCCGCGCGCGCCGCGTCGTAGTCCCCCGGGGCGAACACCACCGTCGCGGCGCGGATGTTGAGCACGGCCGGGGCACGGCGGGCCAGGACGTTCAGCGGCCCTGGCATGCCCGACGAACCGTTCGCCGTGCTGTCGGCCAGCGCCACGAACGCGTCGGCGAGCCGCTGTTCGGGTGTCATGACACCTCTTCTCAGATGAGTTTCCGGTCTCCGTGTACGACCTGCCGGGCCACGGTGTCGCAGGAGACCTCTTCGGCGAACGCCCGGGCCTTGATGAGCGCCAGCGCGTCCGAGACGGAGCAGCCGGCGCCCGCGGCCACCATGCCGGCCGCCTGGTGCACGGTGGCCCGGATGTCCGTCCCGCCGTAGAGGTGGGGGTCGGCGTCGGGGTCCAGCAGCACGATGTGGGTGAGGGCCTCGGCGACCTCGGCGAGCTGAGCGGTCGCGGTGTCGGCGGGCCGGGTGCCGAAGACCGTCAACGCGCCGATGCAGCTGCGCTGCGCCCGCAGCGGTACGGCGGCCACCGAGGCGATGCCCAGTGAGAGCAGGGAAGGCCCGCACCACGGCCAGCGCGCCTCGATCTCGGGCCCGGACACCCGCACAGGGCGCTGTCCCGCCGCCGCTTCCCGGCCCGGACCCTCGCCCAGGACGTACTCCAGGTCCTGGGCCAGACCGGCCAGTTGGTCCGACGCGGCGAACGCGAGCTGGTTCTGCTCGGCGTCGAGCAGGGCGACGGCCGCGCTCGCGGTACCGCACGTCTCCGCGACCACCGTCATGAACCGCGGCCGGGCGCTCTGCCCTTCGGACCAAGCCGCGGCGCGCAGGGCGAAGCCGTCCTGGAGGCGGGCCGAGGCGCGATGGCTTTCGGCGGTCCTGCGATGTGTCTTCGCGATCTGGGCGTGGAACTCCTGGCCGGGCCGCGTGGCCAGGAACTCGTGCCGCTCGGCGATCGCGTCCGCCCGGTCCGCCCGGTCCCGGGCCAGCGCGGCGCGCTGCCGGGCCACCTCTGTCAGACCGAAGTTCTCCCCACGCCCCTGAGGGTCCATGAGTACGACGCTACGCCGCCGGGGGTCGGGGGGAGGTGTGGTTTCGGCTCTCTTCCATCATCAGGACGACGCCGCCGTGGTTCCCGCCGAACGGGGAGCAGAACACGTCGCAGGTGATGGGGCGGCCGATGCGGCTCAGCGCCCCCAGGCCGATCGGGCCGGAGCGTTCGCGGGTCTCCATGCACCGCTCCACGACGGGCCGCAGCTCCTCGGTGGGCAGGCCGAAGTCCAGGTCGAAGAAGGGCCGGTCCAGCACCTCGTCGGCGCGCAGTCCCCACAGGTCGACGGCGCCCCGGTTCCAGCTCTTGACCTTCAGGTCCTTGCCCAGGACCACGACACCCGCCGCGATGCTCGTGAGGACCGCTTCCAGGAACGATCTGGCTTCGTCCAGTTCGTCGGTGCGGATGCGCATTTCCTCGTTCATCGTCTCCAGTTCCTCGTTGCCGGACTGGAGTTCCTCGTTGGTGGTCTCCAGCTCCTCGTTGGTGGACTGGAGTTCTTCGTTGGTGGTCTCCAGTTCCTCGATGCTGGACTGGAGTTCCTCGTTGGTGGTCTCCAGCTCCTCGTTGGTGGACTGGAGCTCCTCGTACGCCGTCTCCAGCTCCTCCCGGACCCGTTTGACCTCGGCCTTCAGCCGCGTGGCGACCGTGACGTCGGTGAACGAGATCACGGTGGCGACGTGCAGCCCGCTGGGTCCGGAAAGTGGCTGGATGAGGATGTCGCAGTACTGGACGTCCTCGGCCCCCCGGCGCTCGACGCGGTTGACCCGCAGGGTCCGGCGCTCGTGCGTGGACTGGTCGATCAGGGACCGGAGCTCGACCGGCCGGTAGGAGACCTCCAGGTCCTGGAAGGGGCGGCCGATGTCGCTGGTGGTGAGGCCGAGCTGGATCCTCGCCTGGCTGTTGACCGCGACGACGGTTCCGTCGCCGTCGAGGGCGATCAGCGGGGTGGGTCCGGCGTCGAGCACCAGGTCGCGCAGCTGGCGGGTGCGCGCCACCGAGTGCACCTCGCCGCCCGTGGCGGCCCTGATCTTCAGGGGGGCCGGGTGGTAGGCCGGTCCCTTGCTGCCGGCCCGGCGCCGGAAGACGCGCTGGCGCATGTTCAGCACTTCGAACCGCTCGCCGTCGTTCAGCAGCATCTCGGCCTTGCCGAGGAAGAGGAACCCGCCGGGGCGCAGGGCGAAGTGGAAGCGGTCGATGATCTGTCTCTGGGCCTCGACGTTGAAGTACATCATCGTGTTCCGGCACACGAGCAGGTCGAGCCGGGAGATCGGGGCGTCACGGGTGATGTCGTGGCGCCCGAAGATGACCCGGCGGCGCAGGTCGAGGCGGAAGCTGAACTGCGCGCCGTTCTGCTCGAAGTACGTGTCCCGCAGGTCCGAGGGGAGCGACTCCAGTGCCTTCGCCGTGTACAGCCCGGAACGGGCCTCGCGCAGTGCCTCCTCGTCGACGTCCGTGGCGTAGATCTTGACCCGGCGCAGACACTCCTCGATGCCCAGCGCCTCCGAGAACATCATGGCCAGCGAGTAGGCCTCCTCGCCGCTGGAGCAGCCCGCGCTCCACACCCTGATCTCCTGATCCGGGTCGAGTGTCTCCAGCAGCTCGGGGACGACCTCGTGCTGGAGGAGGGTCCACGCCTCCGGGTCGCGGAGGAAGGAGGTGACGTTGATCAGGATGGTGTTGAACAGGGCGCTGAACTCGTCCGCGTCGGTCTCCAGGAGATCCTGGTAGTCCGGATAGGAGCGGATGCCGACGTCGGTCATCCGCTTGTGGATGCGCCGGGCCAGCGTCGAGCGCTTGTAGCCGGTGAAGTCGAAACCGCGGGCGTCCCGGATGAAGGTGAGCAGCTCCTCCAGTGCCTCGTCGTCCTCAGCGTCCTGCGGTCCGCCCATCACTGCCTCTCGGGCTCGACAAGTCCGCGTACGACCGCGGCGATCTCCTCAAGAGGTAGCACGAAGTCGACCGCCCCCGTGTCCACGGCCGACTGGGGCATCCCGGCGAACTCCGCGGTCTTCGGGTCCTGGGCGATCACCGTGCCGCCGTGCGCCCGCACGGCGTCGACTCCGGTGGCTCCGTCCCGGCCCGTCCCGGTGAGTACGCAGGCGATCGCGGCCGGACCGTAGGCGCGGGCGACCGACTCGAAGAGAAGGTCGGCGGAGGGACGGACGAAGTGGACGGGGTCGGCGGTGGACAGGCTCAGGAACCCTTCGGAGTCGACGAGGAGGTGCTGGCCGGGAGGGGCGATGTACACGGTGCCGGGCCGCACGCGCTCCCGGGCCTCCGCGATCTTGACCACAAGCCCGGTCCGGCGGGCGAGGACCTGGTCGAGCACCGTCCGGTGGCGTGGGTCCAGGTGCTGGACCAGGAGCACGGGCACCGGCAGCTCGGGGCCCAGGGCGCCGAGCACCGCGCTCAGTGCTTGGATGCCGCCCGCGGACGATGCGACGGCGAAGACGCCGTAATGATCTGCGGATGAACGTTCGCGCGTCACATCACGAGCGTAACGGAACCGGCCCGGTGGGTGAGGAGCCGAAGCGGCCGATGGACGCCCGTGCTGACGTCCGGTGGCTCGGAGGATGACCGCCTGATCCAGATGCACCCTCGGGGTGACTCATCAAGCTTATTCGCAGATATACACCCGAACGGGTGCATATCTTTCGAGGCGAACCGTTTCTGTTCGAGAGGGCAGCCTGTTTCCGGCCCAGGGCGGCCTAGAGTCACCCCGTCGCCACCCGTGCTCCCGGTGGCCGAGGACCTCCACTGACGCCCGCTTCGCTGTCGAGGCGGGCATCTCGCGAACCCCCACGGAGATGGCGCGATGCCCCGGGAGCCCGTTCCTTCTGTCAACTGCTCTGTCCACCAGCTTTCTGTCCCCCAGCTTTCCGTCCCGCAGCCTTCTGTCCGCCAGATCCGCGTCCGCGAGACGGAAGGGCGGACCGTCGTCGAACTGCTCGGCGAGATCGACATGGCCGTCGTCCTCGGCATCACCGCCGAGATGGACGTCCTGACGGACCGTCCGCATGCCGCCATCGTTGTCGATCTCGGCTCCGTCGAGTTTCTGGACTGCTCCGGGCTGGGGATGCTGTGCCGTGCACGGCGACGCGTCGAGCAGCGGGGCGGCCGTCTGACACTTCTCCGCCCCGGTCCCGTCGTCCGCCAGATGCTCCGGATTCTGGGGCTCGACCAGGTCTTCGCTGTGGTGGGCACCCTGGAGGGGGCGCTCGGCCGCCGCACGTCCGCGAGTTGAGGCCGGATCCGCGCGGCCGCTGCTTCCCGACGGGCAGTTTGATGATTCGGCTGATTAGTGTCCTGTTGCCAGCGGGCAACCCACCCTAGGCTGCTGGTCGAGGAACTTCCCGCCCACCGAATCAGCGGCAGCAGTGCCGGCCTGTGCGGTGGACGGTTTCCGACCCCGTGCCCCCGGGTCGGGAGAGACACATTCTTCCAGTGGCCGGAAGCACGTCCCGCAACGGACGTGAACGGACTCCGGCCCGCGTCCTCCCGGTCTCTTCGAGTTGGGGCCACACTCCCGCGATGCCCCACTGGCTGCGAGGACGATCCGCGCGCGCGGATCCCGTGATGAGGGGGGCTGTTCCGCGCGCCGGCGGCCGTCGCCGTCGCCGATGAAAGGGCGACGGCGACGGCCGCCGACAAAGCCTCCCCCGAACGGTTGATGGGCCGGACCGGCTCAAGCGTTCGGCGGGTCAGGCGATCGGGATCAGCACCTGTTCGGGGCTGGCGGGGCACACCCCGGAGAAGGCCATGCGGTCCTGGTAGTCCACCGCGTCCCACGCCGCGCGGCACCGGGGGGTTTCGCGGTACTCGCCCCCTTCCATCTCACTGAGATGCTGGAAAGCCGAGAGAGGGGTCTCCTGTGGTCCGGCGGCACGGCTCGTGCCAGGTCGGGTTTCTGGCCGACTTCCGGTTCTACGATCTCTGCCACACCGGGCACACTCTCTCGACCCAGTCCGGGGCGTCGCTGAAGGGCGGTGCGTGCTGGGCAGTCCTCCGAGCGGGCCGCGCTGATCTACCAGCACTCGGCGTTGGAGCGTCAGCGGGAGGTGGCGGCGGGGATGGATGCCCGGACCCGTGCCGAGCGGGCCAAGGCTGCCGCGTCGGATGATCGAGCATCTGGTGCGGATCTGGTGCAGGAAGCCCTGATGTGGTCCAGACAACAAACAAGGCCCCGGTCACCGACCAGGGCCTTTGTCATGGAGCGAGTGACGGGAATCGAACCCGCGCTCTGAGCTTGGGAAGCTCATGTTCTACCATTAAACTACACTCGCGCAACGCTCCCCCGAAGGGGCTCGCATCGTTGCTCACCTTACCCCATCCCCGCCCCCAGGCGTATCCGCCCGGGGGCTTCTCGCATTCGGTGTGGCGGGATCCGGGTGTGGGGGGCCGGAGTTGGGGCGTACGGTGCTGGGTGGTCGTTTGGGTGGCGGCGGTGTCGGAGTGCCGCTGGGAGTGGCGTCCTGTTCATCCCTTAATGTGGTGGTTCCTCCGTCCATGCTTGTTGTTGGGGAAGGGACTTGAGCCACTTGATGGACTCGCTGGAGCGCACCGTCGTCCGCTGTGCCGAGGGGCACGTCTTCACCACCGATATGTTCCCGATGCAGCAGTTGGGGACCGAGCGGATCGGCCCCGGGCGGCTGCTGCGGTGCCCCCGCTGCGCCCGGCTGCGGCACGCCGTCCCCGTGGCGGGCGGGCAGAGGTAGGCCCCGCCCGCTTGCCGGGGTCGCCCGCCAGGCGGACCGCCCCCTTCCCGCCCCCCCCCGTGGCGCGCGCGGGTCTGTCCGATTACGGCAGGCCCGCGCACCCTGCGTATCCTCGGGACGTGCTTCTCTCAGACAAGGACATCCGGGCCGAGATCGACGCGGGTCGCGTCCGTATCGATCCGTATGACGAATCCATGGTCCAGCCGTCCAGCATCGACGTACGGCTCGACCGCTACTTCCGGGTGTTCGAGAATCACCGGTACCCGCACATCGACCCCGCGGTCGAGCAGGCGGACCTGACGCGGCTCGTCGAGCCCGACGGGGACGACGCCTTCATCCTGCATCCGGGCGAGTTCGTCCTCGCCTCGACCTACGAGGTCATCTCCCTCCCCGACGACCTCGCGTCCCGCCTGGAGGGCAAGAGCTCGCTCGGGCGGCTCGGGCTGGTGACGCACTCCACGGCCGGCTTCATCGACCCGGGCTTCTCCGGGCACGTGACGCTGGAGCTCTCCAACCTCGCGACCCTCCCGATCAAGCTCTGGCCGGGCATGAAGATCGGGCAGCTGTGCCTCTTCCGGCTGACCTCCGCCGCCGAGTCGCCGTACGGCTCGGAGCGGTACGGCTCCCGGTACCAGGGCCAGCGCGGACCGACCGCCTCGCGGTCCTTCCTCAATTTCCATCGGACCCAGGTGTGAGTGACATGAGCGACGTACGCGAGAACCTGACCTACGAGAAGTTCGGGGGCGCCATCCGCGACCTCGCGCAGACCATCGCGGACGACGGCTACGAGCCCGACATCGTCGTCTCCATCGCGCGCGGCGGCGTCTTCGTCGCGGGCGGGCTCGCCTACGCCCTGGACTGCAAGAACATCCACCTCGTGAACGTGGAGTTCTACACCGGCGTCGGCACCACCCTGGAAATGCCGGTCATGCTCGCGCCCGTCCCCAACGCGATCGACTTCTCCGGCAAGAAGGTCCTGATCACGGACGACGTCGCCGACACCGGCAAGACCCTCAAGCTCGTCCACGACTTCTGCGTCGACCACGTCGCCGAGGTCCGCAGCGCCGTCATCTACGAGAAGGCGCACTCGCTCGTGAAGTGCGAGTACGTCTGGAAGCGCACAGACGAGTGGATCAACTTCCCGTGGAGCGTCGAGCCGCCCGTCGTACGCCGTGAGGGCCAGGTCCTCGACGCGTAGAGCAGGTGCAAGCGATACGGGAAGGGGCCCGGGGATCATTGATCCCCGGGCCCCTTCCCGTATCCGGCGTACCCGCTAGATCGTGCCCAGCTTGATCAGGCTCAGCAGCGCCACCAGCTGGATCGCGCTCGCGCCCAGTGCCTTCGGCCACGGCAGGTCGTGCGACTTGCTCACCATCGACGTGAACAGCGCGCCCGCCGCCAGCCAGGTCGCCCAGCCGACCACTTGCACCAGGCCGTTGTCCCCGCCCAGGAACAGCGCCAGCAGCAGCCGGGGCGCGTCCGTGAGGGACATGATCAGCATGGAGAGGCCCACGGTCGGCTGCCAGGAGCCGTCGCCGCCGAGCTGACGGCCCATCGTGTGGGTGACCGCGCCCAGGATCATGCCGCCGAGGACGAAGACCACACCGGTGGTGAGGACCACCGGGACGGCCTTGCTCAGCGTCGTGTTGATGACGTCCTCGCGGGCCTTGTCGAAGCCGAAGATCGCCAGCAGGCCGTAGAGGAACGTGATGGTCAGCGCCGGGCCCCACACGGCGTAGTCGCGCATCTGCCAGAACGTCGGGCCCGGCCGCGTCACGATGCCGTGCAGCAGGTCCTTCCAGCGCAGCCGGGGTCCGGACGGGGCCGCGACGGCGCCGGCGCGGTAGGTCGCCCCCTGGCCGTACGGGTCCTCGTCGATGCTGAAGGCCTGGGTGTGGCCCGGGTTGTTGGCGTACGGGTCCTGGGCGGGCGTGTACCCCCGGGGCGCGCCCTGGCCGTAACCGCCCTGGCCATGGCCGCTCTCGCCGTAGCCGCCCTGGCCCTGGCCGCCGTACGGGTCGCCGAAGTACTCCGGCTCGCCCTGCCGCGGCTGCGGCTGCCCGTATCCGTACTGCTGCTGTGCGCGCTGCTGCGGAGAGGCGGGCCACTGGCCTCCCTGGCCGTGTCCCTGCCCCTGTCCCTGCTGCGGTCGCCGTCGCGCGTTCCGGTCGTCCCGGCCGCGCCCCATCCTGAATCCTGCCACGCTTTCGAACGTACCTGTTCTGACGGGGCGCCAAGCCGGGGCGGCGGGAACGGGGCGTCTTTGCGGCTGAGCTGTGACATCCCCTAGGGGGACCCGGAGGGGCCGGGGCCGGCGGCGCGGCGGGCTCAGCCCCAGCCCGCCGTCGTGAAGCGGACCAGCGGTTTCTCCCGTACGCCCGGGTCCGTTCCCGCGTACACCGCCACCAGGTCGCTCGTCTCGCCCCGGTGGACGCGGACCGCCACATCGGCCACCTCGTCGCCGGTGAAGTCCGCGACCTGGAGGACGTCCGTCACGGGGGCCGGGCCGGCGCCGGGCAGGGCGGTCGCGGGCGGACGCGGCGGGCGGGCGGAGGTGGCGGGGCCGTAGGTGTAGGTGCCGCCGGGGCGCGCCGGGCCGCGGGGGCCGCCCAGGAGCAGCCGGGCCCGGGCGCCCGGAGCGGCCGACTCGCGGACCACCAGGTCGTCGCAGCCGTCCCCGTTCACGTCCGCACCCGGCTCCGGGGCGGCCAGGGCCGGCCCGCCGCCGGGCAGCGGGGCGCCCGCCGCGTGCGGGGCGCCGGTGCGGGTGAAGGGGCCGCGCAGGAAGCTGATGCGGCCGCCGGTCGCGGTGACCGCGAGGTCGGTGGCCGAGTCGCCGTCGAAGTCGCCGCAGACGGGGTGGCCGGGCCAGTCGTCGCCGTACCGGGCGCGGCCGGGGATGCCGAGGACGACCGCGCGGGCGGTGAGGCCGCCGGGGCCGCCGAAGAGGACCTGGAGCGGGACGGGCGGGCGGCCGGTGCCGTCGTACGGCGGGTCGGTCGTCACGATCAGATCGCCGAAGCCGTCCCCGTCCAGGTCGCAGGCCGCCTCGGCCTCGAACGTGGCGGGCCGCTCGCCGCCGACCGGGGCCGCGTCGTGGCGGGGGGTGAGGATCTGGCGGGCGGCCGGGTCGAGGGCGCGGGCGGGGTCCGTGCCGTAGACGACGGCGAGGCCGGCGTCGTCGCCGTAGCGCTCGCTCTCGTCCTTGGCCAGGTCGTCGAGGACCAGATCGCGGTGGCCGTCGCCGTTGAAGTCGTACGGGACGGTGCTGCCGCGGCCGTGGGGTACGGGCCGGGCGGGGTCCACGGGCGCCCCGGCGGGCCCCGCCCGGGAGGCGGAGGGCGCGGAGGGGCGGGCGGGGGCCGAGTCGCAGCCCGCCGCGGCCCACACCGCCGCCGCGACCACGGCGGCCGCTCCCGCCGCTCTTTTCGCGCCTGCCACGGCTCTACGGGTACGTCTCGGCCTCGTCACCCGCCACAGGATGCCGCATCGTGGGGCAGGGCCGGACGCTGGGTAACCGCTCGCCCGTGCCGAACACGGCAGTGGCCGTTCCCGCCTGCGAGGCGGGAACGGCCACTGGTGGTGGTGCCGTTGTCGTGGAGACCGGCGGGCTCCGGGCTCCGGCTACTTCACCGGCTCGGGCTCCGGGGCCGGCTCCGCGTCCTCGGACGCCGCCGGGTCCGCCGGGGTCTTCACCGAGTCGAGCAGCAGCTGCGCCACGTCCACGACCTGGACGGACTCCTTCGCCTGGCCTTCGTTCTTCTTGCCGTTGACCGAGTCGGTCAGCATGACCAGGCAGAACGGGCAGGCCGTGGAGACGATGTCCGGGTTGAGGGAGAGGGCCTCGTCGACGCGCTCGTTGTTGATGCGCTTGCCGATCCGCTCCTCCATCCACATCCGCGCGCCACCGGCGCCGCAGCAGAAGCCGCGCTCCTTGTGGCGGTGCATCTCCTGCTGGCGCAGGCCCGGGACCTTGTCCATGATCTCGCGCGGAGGCGTGTAGACCTTGTTGTGACGGCCCAGGTAGCACGGGTCGTGGTACGTGATCAGACCCTCGACCGGGGTCACCGGGACCAGCCTGCCCTCGTCGATGAGGTGCTGGAGCAGCTGGGTGTGGTGGATGACCTCGTACTCGCCGCCGAGCTGCGGGTACTCGTTGGCGATCGTGTTGAAGCAGTGCGGGCAGGTCGCGACGATCTTCTTGGACGACTTGGGCTTCTTGGTCGCCTCGTCCTCGTCATCCTCGCCGAACGCCATGTTCAGCATCGCGACGTTCTCCTGGCCGAGCTGCTGGAACAGCGGCTCGTTGCCCAGGCGGCGCGGGGAGTCACCGGTGCACTTCTCGTCCCCGCCCATGATCGCGAACTTGACGCCCGCCATGTGCAGCAGCTCCGCGAAGGCCTTGGTGGTCTTCTTGGCGCGGTCCTCCAGGGCGCCGGCGCAGCCGACCCAGTAGAGGTAGTCGACCTCGCTGAGGTCCTCGACGTCCTTGCCGACGATCGGGACCTCGAAGTCGACCTCCTTGGTCCACTCCACGCGCTGCTTCTTGGCGAGACCCCAGGGGTTGCCCTTCTTCTCCAGGTTCTTGAGCATCGTGCCCGCCTCGGACGGGAACGCGGACTCGATCATCACCTGGTAGCGGCGCATGTCGACGATGTGGTCGATGTGCTCGATGTCGACCGGGCACTGCTCGACACAGGCGCCGCAGGTGGTGCAGGACCACAGGACGTCCGGGTCGATGACGCCGTTCTCCTCCAGCGTGCCGATCAGCGGGCGCTCGGCCTCGGCGATCGCGGCGGCCGGGACGTCCTTCAGCTGCTCCGCCGTGGCCTTCTCGTTGCCCTCCATGTCCTTGCCGCCGCCCGCGAGCAGGTACGGGGCCTTGGCGTGCGCGTGGTCGCGCAGGGACATGATCAGGAGCTTGGGAGAGAGCGGCTTGCCGGTGTTCCAGGCGGGGCACTGCGACTGGCAGCGCCCGCACTCGGTGCAGGTGGAGAAGTCGAGGATGCCCTTCCAGGAGAAGTGCTCGATCTGGGAGACGCCGTAGACGTCGTCGTCGCCCGGCTCCTCGAAGTCGATCGCCTTGCCGCCCGAGGTCATCGGCTGGAGCGCGCCCAGCGCCGTGGAGCCGTCCGCCTCGCGCTTGAACCAGATGTTGGGGAAGCCGAGGAAGCGGTGCCAGGCCACGCCCATGTCGGTCTTGAGGGAGACCGTGATCATCCAGATGAAGGAGGCGGCGATCTTCAGGCCCGCGACCGCGTAGGTCAGGTTCTGGATCGTCGTCAGGCTCAGGCCCTTGAGCGCCAGGATCAGCGGGTACGAGGCGAAGAAGCCGGGCTCGTAGCTGTCCACGCCGTGCTGGACGCCCTCCAGGGCGCGCAGCGTCATGATGCAGACGCCGACGATGAGGATGATCGTCTCGACGAAGTACGCCTGGCCGGTGTTGGAGCCCGCGAACCGGGACTTGCGGCCCGGCCGGTCGGCCTTGCTCAGCTGGCGGACGGTGATCAGCGTGAGGATGCCGAGCGTCGTCATCAGGCCGAGGAATTCGACGAAGATCTCGTACGGCAGCCAGTCGCCGATGACCGGGATCAGCCAGTCGGCCTGGAAGAGCTGGCCGATGGCGTTGACGATCGTCAGCAGCAGCGAGAAGAAGCCCACCGCCACGAACCAGTGCGCGACGCCGACGACACCCCAGCGGTTCATCCGGGTGTGGCCGAGGAACTCCTTGGCCACGGTCACGGTGCGCTGGACGGGTTCGTCGGTGCGGGTGCCCGCGGGCACCGGCTGGCCGAGCCGCACGAAGCGGTAGATCTGCCAGATCGCACGGCCGAACAGCGCTACGCCGACCGCGATTAGGACCAGCGACACAATGATCGCGGCGAGTTGCATGTGGGGGCTCCTCGGGCCTGCCAGGGATTACTAAGCAGTAACTTATCGAGCTCGTCTGAGCGTACCCATTTATGCGGCGGCGCTGTAGCCGCGCACGCGGTGATCTGTGTCGCTCAGGCGGCCCTCAGTCCCCAGTGTGGACGGGGTTTTGGGCACTTTTGAAATGTCCATCGTGTTATTCAGCCCATACACGGACATAACAATCTAACTTGGTTCGCATGATCTCCGGGCTCACCGCCGCCGTCGCCGCCCTGCTGTGCACCGCCCTGCTGGCCGCGGTGGTCCGCGCGGCCGTCCTGCGCGCCGGGGCCGGAGGTGCGCGCTCCGGCCGCACCCCGCACCTCGGCGGGATCGCCGTCGCGGTGGGCACGGTCGCCGCGGTCGGGGCCGGGCCGGTGCTCGGGCTCGCCGAACTCGGGGACGGCGTGGGGCCGCTGCTCGGCGCCGCCGGGGCCGTGGCGCTGCTGGGGCTCGGCGCGGACCTGCGTCCGCCGGGGGCCCGGGTCAGGATCGGGGTGCAGACCGCCGCCGCCACCGTGGTGGTCGCCCTGGCGTCGGGGCTCTCGCCGGGACCGGGCGCGCTCGCCGTGCTGTGGATCGTGCTCGTCACCAACGCCTTCAGCCTGCTGGACGCCTCCGACGGGGCGATGGGGACGGTGGCCGCGGTGATGGCGCTCGGGCTCGCCGTCTGCGCCGTCGAGGACGCGCTGACCGGACTCGCCCTGCTGCTCAGCGTGCTGGCCGCCTCCCTCACCGGGTTCCTGGTGCACAACTGGCACCCGGCGCGGATCGTCCTCGGCCACTGCGGCTCCCTCTTCACCGGGTTCCTGCTCGCCTGCGCCGCCGTACTCGTCCACACCGAGGCGGACCCGGCCCGGGCCACCGCCTCCCTCTTCGCCCTCACCGCGGTGGTCCTGGCCGACGCGGTACTGGTCCTGGTGTCGCGGCGGCTCGCCGGCCGGGCGCTGGCCGAGGGCGCGGCCGACCACATCGCGCACCGGCTGCGCCGCGGCGGGCTGACCGTGCAGGGCACGGCCGTCGTCCTCGGGCTGGCCGCGGCGGTCGGGACCGTCACCGCGCTGCTCGTCCACGACGGCCGCCTCGCCCCGGCCGCCGTGCTGCCGCTCGTGCTGGGCACGGTGGTCGCGGTGGTGGCCCTGCTGCGGGTGCCGGTCTACGGCGACGCGGCCCTGCGTACCGAACCGGCCCCCGGGGCCGCCCGCGAAGGAGCACCGGCGTGAGCATCGACATGATCGCGATGGGCGACCGCGCCCGTACGGCCCTGCGCCGCCTCGCCCGCCCCCTCGGCGCGCCCGGCCGGCCCGCCGACGAGGACGGCGGGCGCCTGGTGCGGCTGCTGCGGCGGTACGAGATCGACCTGGTCCTGGACGTGGGCGCGTACAGCGGGGCGTACGGAACGATGCTGCGGCGCTGCGGCTACGAGGGGCGGATCGTCTCCTTCGAGCCGCTGCGCGAGCCCCGCGCCGAGCTGCGGCTGCGGGCCGCGGAGGACCCCTTCTGGTCGGTGCTGCCGTACGCGCTCGCCGACCGCAGCGGGCCGCTCACCCTGAACATCGCGGGCGACGCGGGCGTGAGCAGCTCGGCGCTGGCGATGCTGCCCCGCCGTCGCGCGGCCGCGCCGCACACCGCGTACACCGGGACGCGGTGTGTCGAGGCGCACCGGCTCGACGCCCTGTGGGAGGGCGTCACCGCGCCCGGCGAACGGGTCTTCGTACGGCTCGCGGTGCAGGGGTACGAGCACGAGGTGCTGCGGGGCGCGGGGGCGTACGCGGACGAGATCGTCGGGCTTCAGGTGGGGGCGGCGCTGGTGCCGCTGCACGAGGGGGGCGCGGGGTTCGACGACGTGCTGGCCCGTGCGCGCGGGGAGCTGGGGCTTTCGCTCATGTCGGTGTGGCCGGGGTTGGTGGATCCGCGGGACGGGAGGCTGCTCCAGTGCGAGCTGATCCTGCTGCGCGAGGACTCGTCGGACCACGTCCCCGCGCAGGCGGCGCCCACGGGCCGGGCGTGACGGCCCTTTCCCCGCGGTTCTGAAGCCCCCTGGAGGGCGTGGTTCACCGGCTGCGGCCCGGTGGGGCTGGTCGCGCAGTTCCCCGCGCCGCTTTCGGGGCGCCCTTCGGGGTAGCCGGGGGCGCCCCGGAGGGGCGTCTTCGGGGGCGCGGAAAACTGCGCGGTCAGCCCCGTCACCTGCGGATAGAAGCCGTGCCGCACCTAAGCGCTACATAAAAGTTGAGCCCGGGCGACTCAGCTCTGTTGACCGGTGAGGGGGAGTCGTGCATCCTTGAGTCAGTTCCACTCAAGATGTCAGTTGGAGGAATCGAAATGGCACGTGCGGTCGGCATCGACCTGGGCACGACTAACTCCGTCGTCAGCGTTCTCGAAGGCGGCGAGCCCACCGTCATCACCAACGCCGAAGGCGCCAGGACCACGCCGTCCGTCGTCGCCTTCGCCAAGAACGGCGAGGTCCTCGTCGGTGAGGTGGCCAAGCGGCAGGCCGTCACCAACGTCGACCGGACCATCCGCTCGGTCAAGCGCCACATGGGCACCGACTGGAAGATCGACCTCGACGGCAAGACCTTCAACCCGCAGCAGATGAGCGCCTTCATCCTGCAGAAGCTGAAGCGGGACGCGGAGGCCTACCTCGGCGAGAAGGTCACCGACGCGGTCATCACCGTCCCGGCGTACTTCAACGACTCCGAGCGTCAGGCGACCAAGGAGGCCGGTGAGATCGCGGGCCTCAACGTGCTGCGCATCGTCAACGAGCCCACCGCCGCGGCGCTGGCGTACGGCCTGGACAAGGACGACCAGACGATCCTCGTCTTCGACCTCGGCGGCGGCACCTTCGACGTGTCCCTCCTGGAGATCGGTGACGGCGTCGTCGAGGTGAAGGCCACCAACGGTGACAACCACCTCGGTGGTGACGACTGGGACCAGCGCGTCGTCGACTACCTGGTGAAGCAGTTCCAGTCCGGCCACGGCGTGGACCTCTCCAAGGACAAGATGGCGCTCCAGCGCCTGCGCGAGGCCGCCGAGAAGGCGAAGATCGAGCTGTCCTCGTCCACCGAGACCTCGATCAACCTGCCGTACATCACGGCCTCGGCCGAGGGCCCGCTGCACCTGGACGAGAAGCTGACGCGCGCCCAGTTCCAGCAGCTGACCGCGGACCTCCTGGAGCGCTGCAAGCACCCGTTCCACAACGTCATCAAGGACGCCGGCATCCAGCTGTCCGAGATCGACCACGTGGTCCTGGTCGGCGGCTCCACCCGTATGCCCGCCGTCGCCGAGCTCGTCCGCGAGCTGACCGGCGGCAAGGACGCCAACAAGGGCGTCAACCCGGACGAGGTCGTCGCCATCGGCGCCGCGCTCCAGGCCGGTGTCCTCAAGGGTGAGGTCAAGGACGTCCTGCTCCTCGACGTGACCCCGCTGTCCCTCGGCATCGAGACCAAGGGCGGCATCATGACCAAGCTCATCGAGCGGAACACCACGATTCCGACGAAGCGCTCCGAGATCTTCACGACGGCCGAGGACAACCAGCCGTCCGTCCAGATCCAGGTCTACCAGGGCGAGCGCGAGATCGCGGCGTACAACAAGAAGCTCGGCATGTTCGAGCTGACCGGTCTGCCGCCGGCCCCGCGCGGGGTCCCGCAGATCGAGGTCGCCTTCGACATCGACGCCAACGGCATCATGCACGTGACCGCGAAGGACCTGGGCACGGGCAAGGAGCAGAAGATGACCGTCACCGGCGGCTCCTCGCTGCCGAAGGACGAGGTCAACCGCATGCGCGAGGAGGCCGAGCAGTACGCGGAGGAGGACCACCGCCGCCGCGAGGCCGCCGAGTCCCGCAACCAGGGCGAGCAGCTCGTCTACCAGACGGAGAAGTTCCTCAAGGACAACGAGGACAAGGTCCCGGGTGAGGTCAAGACCGAGGTCGAGGCCGCCGTCGGCGAGCTGAAGGAGAAGCTCAAGGGCGAGGACACCGCCGAGATCCGCACCGCGACCGAGAAGCTCGCGGCCGTCTCCCAGAAGCTCGGCCAGGCGATGTACGCGGACGCGCAGGCCGCCCAGGGCGCCGCCGGTGCCGAGGGCGCCGAGGCTCCCAAGGCCGAGGACGACGTCGTCGACGCCGAGATCGTCGACGACGAGAAGCCGGGCGACGCGAAGGGTGGCGCGGCCTGATGTCTGAGGAGACCCCGGGCTTCGAGGAGAAGCCCGACGTCCCCTCCGGCGCACAGGAAGACGCCGAGCCGAAGGCCGCCGACTCCTCGAAGGAGGAGAAGGCGGCCCCGGCCGGGGACGCAGCCAAGGAGATCGCCCTGCAGGCCCAGCTGGACCAGGCCCAGACGGCGCTCGCCGAGCGCACGACGGACCTCCAGCGCCTCCAGGCCGAGTACCAGAACTACCGCCGCCGCGTGGAGCGGGACCGCGTCACGGTCAAGGAGATCGCCGTCGCCGGCCTCCTGACCGAGCTGCTGCCCGTACTCGACGACATCGGCCGGGCCCGTGAGCACGGCGAGCTGACCGGCGGCTTCAAGTCGGTGGCCGAGTCGCTGGAGACGGTCGCCGCGAAGATGGGCCTCCAGCAGTTCGGCAAGGAGGGCGAGCCCTTCGACCCGACGGTCCACGAGGCCCTGATGCACAGCTACGCCCCGGACGTCACCGAGACGACCTGCGTCGCGATCCTCCAGCCCGGGTACCGGATCGGCGAGCGTACGATCCGCCCCGCGCGGGTCGCCGTCGCCGAGCCCCAGCCGGGCGCGGTGAAGGAGGGCAAGGACGGCAAGGAAGGCACAGACGGCAAGGCCGAAGAGGAGAGCGGTGGCCCGGACGAGGGCTGACGCGACGGTCATGGGTGAAGTGGTCGTCCGGGAGGAGGGACGTCGATGAGCACGAAGGACTTCGTCGAGAAGGACTACTACAAGGTCCTCGGCGTCCCCAAGGACGCCACCGAGGCCGAGATCAAGAAGGCGTACCGCAAACTCGCCCGCGAGTTCCACCCGGACGCCAACAAGGGCGACGCCAAGGCGGAGGAGCGCTTCAAGGAGGTCTCCGAGGCGAACGACATCCTCGGTGACCCCAAGAAGCGCAAGGAGTACGACGAGGCGCGCGCCCTCTTCGGCAACGGCGGCTTCCGGGCCGGTCCGGGCGCCGGCGGCGGCAACTTCAACTTCGACCTGGGCGACCTCTTCGGGGGCGCCCAGGGCGGCGGGGCGGCCGGCGGCTTCGGGGGCGGGCTCGGCGACGTCTTCGGCGGCCTGTTCAACCGGGGCGGCGCGGGCCCGGGCACCCGGACCCAGCCGCGCCGGGGCCAGGACCTGGAGTCCGAGGTGACGCTCAGCTTCACCGAGGCGGTCGACGGGGCCACGGTCCCGATCCGGCTCTCCAGCCAGGCCCCGTGCAAGGCCTGTTCGGGCACCGGCGACAAGAACGGCACGCCCCGGGTGTGCCCGACCTGCGTCGGCACCGGCCAGGTCTCGCGCGGCACCGGCGGCGGGTTCTCGCTGACCGACCCGTGTGTGGACTGCAAGGGCCGGGGTCTGATCGCGGAGAACCCGTGCGAGGTCTGCAAGGGCAGCGGCCGTGCCAAGTCCTCGCGGACCATGCAGGTCAGGATTCCGGCGGGCGTCTTCGACGGCCAGCGGATCCGGCTGCGCGGCAAGGGCGCGGCGGGCGAGCGCGGCGGCCCGGCGGGCGACCTCTATGTGGTCGTCCACGTGGACAGCCACCCGGTCTTCGGCCGCAAGGACGACAACCTCACCGTCACCGTGCCGGTCTCCTTCGCGGAGGCGGCGCTCGGCGGTGAAGTGAAGGTGCCCACCCTCGGCGGGCCGCCGGTCACCCTGAAGCTCCCCGCGGGCACGCCCAACGGCCGTACGATGCGCGCCCGGGGCAAGGGCGCGGTCCGCAAGGACGGCTCGCGCGGGGACCTGCTGGTCACCGTGGAGGTCATGGTGCCCAAGGACCTCGGCGACAAGGCGCGCGAGGCCCTGGAGGCGTTCCGCGAGGCGACCGTGGACGAGGATCCGCGGGCCGAACTGTTCCAGGCCGCGAAGGGAGCATGAGATGGACGGCCGACGACGCAATCCGTTCGAACTGACCGATGAATCGCCGGTGTACGTCATCTCGGTCGCCGCTCAGCTCTCCGGTCTGCATCCGCAGACCCTGCGTCAGTACGACCGTCTCGGCCTGGTCTCGCCCGACCGCACGGCCGGGCGCGGCCGGCGCTACTCGGCCCGTGACATCGAACTGCTCCGTACGGTGCAGCAGTTGTCGCAGGACGAGGGCATCAACCTGGCCGGAATCAAGCGCATCATCGAGCTGGAGAACCAGGTGGCCGCGCTCCAGCAGCGCGTCGCCGAGCTCTCGGCGGCGGTGGACGGGGCGGCTGCCGCTATGCGGCAGCGCGAGGCCCAGGTCCACGCGTCGTACCGGCGCGATCTGGTGCCGTACCAGGACGTGCAGCAAACCGGCGCCCTGGTGGTCTGGCGGCCCAAGAGGCCGAAGGACACGCCCTAGGGCAGCAGGATGCCGTCGGGACGCCGGTCGGCGGCTTCGACGAACGCCAAGGGCCCGCGGTCCCCAAGAGGGGGCCGCGGGCCTTGTGCGTGGCGCGTGGCGCCTGGCGCCTGGGTTCCGCAAGGGCCGCCCGCCGGGGCCGTCCTCAATGGCCCGTGCCCTGCCAGAGGCTCACCGCGAGGGCGGCGCACGAGGTCAGGGCGGCGATCGCGGGCAGCGGCCAGCGCCCGCGCTCCAGGGCGTCCAGACGGTCGTCGTGTTCTCCCAGGGTCTTGTCGGTCTGGTCGGCGCGCTGGAGCAGCAGCGCCAGGTCGCCCCGGGTGGTGGCGAACCCGACCTCCACCGCGCGCCGCAGCCGTTCCAGTTCGATCGCGACTCCCTCGGTCTGGCCGGTGGTCACCATGACGGCTCCTTCGGTAGATGGCGGATCAGGACAGCGAGACGGCGGGAGGAGAGCCGGCCTCGGTGCCAGTCCAGGAGGTCCACGCCGTAGTGGCGCAGGAGCGCGGCTTCCAGTGCCTCGGCGTTGTCCTCCACGTACACACCGAGGCGCAGCCTTCCCCCAGGCCGAGCCCGGTGTCGCGGCCCCAGCACATCAGGACCGCCTCGATGTCGTGCGGTGAGGGGCGGTGGCGGCGCAGGCGTGCCGACTGGGCCTCGCCGAGGAGGAGTTCGAGGGAGGCGCCGAGGTCGTCGCCGCCGAGGGTGCGCAGGGCGCGCACCGCGGCGCGGGGGAGTTCGCCGGGCAGCTCGAAGAGCTCGCCGCCCAGCTCGAAGGCCCAGGAGCGGCCGAGCGCCTCCAGGCGCTGGGCGCGGGCCGCGTGGACCCGGGGGGTACCGGGGGCGGGTGTCGCGGGTGTCGCGGCCATGGGACCTCCCTCAAATGGCCTGTTTCCCAACGGGGTTGAGCGCCTGATCGCCGTACCCGCCCGGCGGGTCAGCGGATACAGTCGGTGTCACCTCTACGGGTGAGGCAGGGGAACAAACGTGACCGTGAACGTGGACGAGGGCGAACGGCTGGCCGAGCGGTTCGAGGCGAACCGCACCCACCTGCGGGCCGTCGCCTACCGGATCCTGGGCAACCTCAACGAGGCGGACGACGCCGTCCAGGAGGCATGGCTCCGCCTCAGCCGCACCGACGCGGGCTGTGTGAAGAACCTCGGCGGCTGGCTCACCACCGTGGTGGGCCGCGTCTGCCTGGACATGCTGCGCTCGCGCGACTCCCGGCGCGAGCTGCTGTACGACGAGCCCGTGCCGGTGGACGGGCGCGGGCACGAGGAGCCGGGCGACCCGGAGCACGAGGTGCTGCTCGTGGACTCGGTGGGCCTGGCGATGCTGGTCGTCCTGAACACGCTGGCGCCCGCCGAGCGGATCGCCTTCGTGCTGCACGACATGTTCATGGTGCCCTTCGACGAGATCGCCCCGGTGGTGGGCCGCTCCACGGTCGCCACCCGCCAGCTCGCCAGCCGGGCCCGGCGCCGGGTGCAGGAGTCGGCGCCGGTGCCGGACGCGGACCTGGCCCGCCAGCGGGAGGTCGTCGACGCCTTCTTCGCCGCCTCGCGCGCCGGTGACTTCGACGCGCTGCTCGATCTGCTCGACCCGGACGTGGTGGTCCGGGCCGACCGGGCGACCGTGGAGGTGGGGGCGATGGGCGAGGTCCGGGGCGCGCACGCGGTGGCCGGGACGTTCAACGGCCGGGCGCACACCGCCCAACTCGCCCTGGTGGACGGCGCGGTGGGAGCCGTGTGGGCGCCCGGGGGCGAGCTCAAGGTGGTCATCGGGTTCACCCTCGCCGGGGGCCGGATCACCGGGATCACCCTGCGGGCGGACCAGGACCGGCTGCGGCGGCTGGATCTGGCGGTCCTGGCGGCGTAGGGGTGCGGGCGCGCGGGGCCCACGGCCGGTGCGCGGGGCCCACGGCCGGCGTTCGCGGGACGGCCGTGGACCCCATTCCTCCGGGGCCCGCGCACCGGCGAACGCCGGTCGCGCGGACGGATCAGCGCCCCCCGGGGGTCAGAACGCGACGATCCCCTCCGACCCCGGTGCCAGGCCGCCCGCGCTGGGCGCGAGTACCCCGGGGCTGACCACCCGCGGCGGGTCGTCGGCCACGCCGAAGCCCTTCAGCGTCGTCAGCCCCGCGCTCGACTCGATCCGGTACGCGCTGATCGTCATCTTGTCGCAGTACGGCGTCCCCTCCACGTAGGTGGGCAGCCGGGGGTCGGCGATCTTCTCGTCGATCCCGGCGGTCAGCACGTACAGGTACAGGCCGTCGTTGGTGATGGCCATGTCCTGGGTCGCGTGCGAGTTCCTGGTGACGGCGAGGTGGCCGTCGGCCGGGAAGAGCGTGATCTCGCCCCGCTCGTTGACGCGGAAACCGCCGATCGAACCGCTCTGGGCGTTCGCCACGTACACCACGCCCGGGTCCAGGACGCTGTTCGCCGTCCAGCAGGTGGTGAGTTCGGTGGTGGTCACCGACGCGCTGATCACCTGGAGGGTGCCGTCGCGGTTGACGTGGTACGTGGACATGGAGCCCAGGAAGCCGGGGGCGCCGATGATCTCGGTGACCATCAGGACGTCGCCGTGGAAGGTGGCGGTGAAGGGGGCGAGCCCCGCGGACTGGTTGCGCACCGGCTCGCCCACGCGGCCGTAGGCGTCGACGGGGAAGACGTCGATGATGTTCGTCTGCCGCTCGGTGACGATCAACCGGGTGCCGTCCGGCGTGAACTGGATCTGCGAGGGGCCCGCCCCCGCCCCGCCGATCAGGGCCTTGCGGGAGCCCTCCACCGGGGTGAGCGTGCCGTCGTCGCCGACGCGGAAGCCGGAGACGGACCCGTCGGTGGCGTTCACGGCGAACAGGAGGTTGCCGTGGACGGCCACGCTCACCGGGCGGACACCGCCGGTGGAAACCCGGCTGACCAGCCGCAGCCGCTCGCCCTCGACGGCGAGCGAGGAGACCTCGTCACTGCCGGAGTCGACGCCGAACAGGAACCGCTGGTCCTCGGAGGCGATCAGCGAGCCCTGCGAGACCAGCGGGTCGGAGGTGTCCTCCAGGTCGTAGCTGCGGCCGACGCCGAGGCCGCCGGTCGGGTAGGTGCCCTTGCGGGTCAGATTGCCGTAGACGTCACGGGCGAAGACGGTCACGGAGTTGCCGGTCTCCTGGTTGCTCATCACATAGACGAAGCCGCCGCTCCGGGCCGGGGGCCGGGGCGGGTTGTCGCCGGGGTGGCCGGATCCGGTGGTGGCGTCGGTCACCGCTTCGGAGCTCTCGTTCGTACCCATGGGGGACTCCTTCTTCCGGGCATGCGGCTTTCGGCCGCGGGGCAGCAGATGCATGGCGTACGGGCCCTAGTCCGCGGGGCCGGCCGCGCGCGAGGCGCGCAGGCCGTGGGCGGCGATGTCGTCGGCGATGTCGAGGCCGAGCCGCACCCCGCCGATGTTGAGGCTCAGGTCCATGTCGCCGGAGGCGTTCGGGACCCAGCCGTCGTAGTTCCAGTGCACACCGAGGAAGACCCGGCTGAGGCTGTTCTCGCGGATCATGTCCCAGAGCCCGCCGGGGAAGGTGCGGACCACCCGGGTGCGGGCGGTCCCGTGGGTGTCGGTGGTCGTGCCGTTCAGCTCGTCGGAGACGAACTCCAGACCGGCGGCCAGGTTGTCCGGCCCGTAGGAGCCGTGGCGGTAGAACTGCCGCACCGACTGGAAGGCCGCCGCGCCGAAGGTGGCGTGGCCCGAGGGGTAGGACGGGAAGTTCGGCGTGCGGTTGTCCCTGCCGCCGGGGTTGTTGGTGTTGGGCGCGCCCAGCGGCAGCCACTCGGGGTCGGCGTCCGCGCCGAGCGCCGGGCGGCCGGTGCCGGCCGGGCCCGTGGAGGGGTCGTGCTCGCGGATGCCGACGACCGGGCGCCACAGGTCGTAGACGTACTTGTCGGCCCAGACCAGGATGCCCGCGTCGGCCATGGCCGCGTTGAGCAGCGCGAAGAGCCGGGCGTTCTGGGCGGTGTCGTTGCGCTGCGCCTCGGCGACCTTGCGGACGATCGTGTTGTACAGGCGCGGCGGCGTGCCGAGGCCGATGACCCCGTCGTACGCCCAGAACATGCCGACGGCCGTCTCCTGCGGGGTGCGCCGGGCGGCCCGCAGGTCCTCGGGGAGCGCGCCCGCCAGACGGGTCGCGATGCCCTTGGCGCGCACCTGGCGAAGCGCCGCCTCGTACCGCGGGCTGCCCGGCCGCGGCGGGGCGTCCAGGTGGTGGCGGCGGGTGGCCGCGAAGAGGTGGGAGCGGGCGCCGTAGTACGCGGCGTACACGCTCTGGCCGGGGTCGACCGGGTCGGGGCGGTGGTGGCCGCGGTCGGTGGAGTAGACGTAGCCGTCGTCGCCGAGGCCGGGGTCGTTCCCGCGCAGCGACAGGAGCACGCGGGCGACCCGCAGCCCGAAGGCGTGGCCGGAACCGGTGCCCGGTCCGGCCGGGAGGGCGGCGGCCCGGTGCTGGGCGTTGAAGTACTCCTTCTGGGTCGGGTAGAGGGCGCTGAGCGTGGCGTGCGCGGCGGCGGCGACGGCCGCGTCCGAGGAGGCGCCGGCCGGGGCCTCGGGCAGCGAGTCGCCGAGGTAGCAGTCGTGGCCGGGGTGGATGGCGAAGTAGGCGTCGTGCATGGCGAGATGGGTCAGGGCCAGCGCCCGGGAGGCGCCGCACGGGCCCCGGGTGCCGGCCTCGGCGGGGGCGCCCGTGGTGTGGGTCGTGCGGTCGGCCTCCAGGGCCACCGCGTTCCAGAACAGGATCTGGTCCACAGGGGGACTCCTTTCACGGTGGTGTGCCGCACGCATGGCCGAGGCGCCCGGCTCCTGGGCGGAGGGGCGTGGCAGAAACGGCCGGAGCAGCACGAAGCGGCAGACCCGTCGCCCCGGATGTGGGCGCGGTTCTGCCGCTGCTCCCAGTGTGATCCGGGGTGCCCGATCCCGCAACAGGCCTGCTCAGGAAGGCATTTGGGAGGCGGGCGGGGACAGCGGAAGGGCCCCACCCGGGGTGCGGGTGGGGCCCGGTGGAGCACGGGTCGCGGAGTGTGGGAGCAGGCGCCGTCAGCGGGGGTGCGGGAGCTCGGCGCGGTGTACGGAACGCTCCGCCGCGAACACGTCCTCCAGCCGGTAGAGCAGCCTGCGCCCCTGCCGGCCGGCGGACCGCAGATGGCCGAGCTGGACCCACTTGCGCAGGGTCGCGGGCGAGACGGCCACCTCGGCCGCGGCCAGCTCGCCGCAGACCAGGCCGGACACCGGGAACGTGGTCACGACGCCTCCTCCAGGGCCGTCCGCACGACATGGCGGCACACGGGGTTCACACAGAGCACGGCACCGCGTTCGGGGAAGATGCGCAGCGACACCGAGGCGCACGCGGGGCAGCGTCCGCCGATCCGGATCATCTGCTCCGGGTCCCCGAGCTCGCGGGCGCAGCGCCGGGCCATGCGCCGGGTCTCCTCCGTCACGTGCGCGGCCAGATCGGGCACCTTCGTCACGGAGTCGAGGAGCCGGACGATGCGGCCGAGCCGGACCACCACGGGGGCCGGGGCCGCGGGGCGCAGGCCGAGCCGCTCCCGTACCGCCTCCTCCAGCTCGACCACGCCGTCGGTGATGTCCCGTACGGCGTCGGAGATGCGCAGCCGGATCGGGGCGGTGGTGGAGCGCGGGGAGCCGCCGGGGCGTTCGCGCGGGCCGGCGGGGGACGGGGCGAGCTCCGCGAGGAGGTCGGGGAAGCGGCGGGCGAGCGAGTGGAGCCACGCCGCGTCCGCGCTGACGCCGCTCATCGCCCCGCCTGTCCGGACGGGTGCGCCCAGGGCCGCTTGACCTCGCGGCCGTTGCTCCAGAGCCGTCCGCCGCTCACCCCGTCGAAGAAGGTGTGCGCGGGGTCGACGACGATCTCGCACTCCTTGCGGATGGGACACTGATTGCATGCTCGCAATACCGGTTCGGCGTCGGAGGGGACGCGGGCGAACACGGAGTGTTGTGGGAGGTTGGCGCAAGCGGCGGCCCTGCGCCAGTCGAGGTCGTCCGCCGCTCGGGGTAAGCCCGAGGTCAAGGGTGTTTTCGGAGTGGTCAGATGTGCGGGCACGTGCAAACCCCTCCCCACGTATGGGAACACGAGTTCGGCAAATTGCGAACGCGTGATCAGGGTGACACGGTGCGTGCGCGTCCGCAAGCGGCTCATGCGTGCGGGCGCGCACCTACTGTCCGCGCGAGCGCCCCGGGAGTACGCTGTCTCCCGCGACGAGGGAGAGCGAACACATGGGTTCGAGCGCACGGGCCGGCGCCCGCAACGAGCAGGGCTACCGCGGTGAGGGCGGTCGCGGCCACGCGGACGGGCTGGAGGAGTTCGCCGCCTGGATCGAGCGCCTGATGCGGCTGCGGAACTACGACATCGACAGCCCGCGCGGGGGCGGCAAGTCCAAGCTCGCGGACGACGCCGGGGTCCACCGGGCCGCCGTGAGCAGGCTGTTGCAGCGGCAGAGCATGCCGGACCTGGAGACCATGCGCCGACTGGCGGCGGTGCTCGGCGTACCGCTGCGGGACATGCTGATCCGCTCCGGCAGGCTCTCCGAGGACGATCTGCCGATCGCCGCGGGCCGGGGCGGGCAGCACGGGGAGGGCGCGGCGCCGCTCAGCCCCGAGGACGCCGCCCGGCGCATGGGGGTGCCCGAGGAGCTGCGCGAGCTGTTCGTACGCGTGACGAAGGCGTTCCTGCCGGACGGACGCGAGGGGGCCGGCAGCCCGGGGGTGTGAAGGAGGGCGGGGGATGGCGGACGGCGACGGTTCAGGAACCGAACAGGACGCTCTGGCCCAGGTGTTGGGCGGCCTGTTGATCGAACTGGGGGAGAAGGTCCGGCGCGCCGGCCTCGACGGCGTACGGGTCCTGACCGACCAGGAGCTCCAGCACGAGCAGCTCCGCTGGTTCCGTGAGGGCTGGGAGGAGCACGCCCGCGTCAGTCGCGGGGCGGACGGGGACGGGAGCGCCGCCCGGCGGGGCGGGGACGGGCCCGGGCGGGCGCCGGAGGAGGACGCCTACCCGGGGGGCGACGGCGGGCGGGACGCGGCCGGGCACCCCGAGGCGGGCCGGGCGTCGGAGCCCGGGCGGCTGCTCCGCTTCCCCCAGACCCCCGACGGCCGCCCCGCCCACCCGCTGCCGATCGTCGGTACCGGGCAGACGCGCGGCAGGGACCTGATGCCGCACCGCCCGCGCGGACGCCAGCGCGGCCGCCCCACGGACGACGACGACCCACCGGGCAGCCACCCGCACGTATGACCACGGCCCCGGACCGCCACGGACCGCCGCCTCGGCTCGAACTCCACGGCCGGGCCGCCGGGTTCGCGGGCGGGGAGCGCGTTCAGTCGTCCTGTTCCAGGATTCCGGACTGGGCGATGAGATAGCCGAGCTGGGCCCGGCTGCCGCTGCCCAGGGCGGCGTTCAGCTTGGCGATGTGGGCGCGGCAGGTGCGGACGTTCATTCCCAGCCGCCGCGCGATGGAGTCGTCCACGTGCCCCTCGACGAGGAGTTTGGCGATGGAGCGCTGGACGCCCGTGATGCCCTCCGCCTTGGAGGAGCCGTAGGGGACCTCCTCCTCCCACGGCACCGCGTGCAGCCAGAACTGGTCGAAGACGCCGACCAGATACTGCACCAGGCCCTCGTGCCGCAGCTCCAGCGCGACCCGGCGGTCGCTGCGCGCGGGGATGAAGGCCACCCGGCGGTCCACGATGATCAGCCGGTCGATGATCTCTTCCAGCGTGCGGACCTCCAGGCCGTAGGGCGCGATGCGCTCCACGTACCCGATCGTCGCGGAGTGGTGGCGGGCGGTGTGCTGGTAGAGGGTGCGCATGCCCACGCCCCGGTCGAGCAGCGGCTGGACCCGGCGCAGGCCCGACTCCAGGGTCTCGGGTCTGCGTCCGCTGCCGGGCTGGATGGTGAGCAGTTCCTTGGTGCACTCGTCGATGACGCGGTCCAGCGTCGCGTTGATGAGCTCCAGGCCCTCCAGGACCGTGATGGCGTGGGTGCCGGCCGCGTCCTCGCTGGTGATCGCCATGAACGGCTCGAAGGTGCTGGCCAGCGACATCGACAGCTTCCTGCGCTCCTGGATCTCGCGTTCCAGGGGCTGTACGAGCTGGTTCAGGACGACGGAGGGAGGGACCGGCCGCAGCTGCTCCGCGTCGTCCGCGTCGGGCCGCAGCAGCGCGAGATCGATGAGACAGGGAGCGGCCTGGGCTTCCGTGCGAGTTATTCCGCCGGTACGCAACGCGGTGGCGTAGAGGGTCTTGCCCATCTCGCACAGGTCTGTAGGGCCATGACTATGTCCGAAGTGCCCCTGATACAACCGGATTACACCCCCCTCATACTCCTGAATTACAGGAACATGATGCCTGGCCTCGCTGGTGGAAGCGCTCAGAGTGAGCCATCGTCTTATGCGCGGGGGGAGGGAATGATCATAAAGAGGTGGAGATCGGCCATGAGCAGGATGGTTCGAGCACTTAGCGCTATAGCCGTTGTCGCGGCTGCTCTTTGCGCTCTCGCCGCGAGTGGGGAACCCACGTGGGAGAGCAAGCCGTCCCACGGAACCGTGGCGGCTCCGGGAGAGCCCACCTGGGAGCACAAGCCGGTGACGCGGGTCCTGGCGGCTCCGGTGGAGCCTACCTGGGAGGTCGCGCCCGCGGGTGTAAGCGCATGAGCCTCCCGCCGGACGACCGGGTCTTCCGGCGCGAAATGGCCACGGCCTACCGCTCGGGGTGGCACTTCATCGACCTCGTCACGGCTATCCCCCACCGTGGCGATTCGTTGATGGTCACCCTGTTCGGCGAGCCGATCCTGGTCGCGCGCGAGGACGACGAGGACGTCCGTGCCTACCGGTGCCTGCGCCGGCCGCGCGGGGCGCCGCAGCCGATTCGCTGTGCCGTGCGCTACGGCATGGTGTTCGTCAATCTGGACCAGCGAGACCACCAACTGTTCGACCCCGAGTCGTCTACCGCCACCCCCCGCAGCGCCTGAAGCGATTCCCCCGTCGTTGTAAATCGCTCAGGCGCTTCCCCCACACAGCGGCGCCATCGTGGACCTGAACACGGTGGCGCCGCTGTGCTGCCCGGACACGGATGCGCCCGCGCCCCCGCGCGCGCGTGGCCGCGCGCGGCTCAGCCCTTGCCCATCGCCCGCTCCAGGACGATCTCGATCAGCACCCGGTCGGGGTTCTCGCGCGGGGTCCGCCCGTACCGCTCGGCGTAGCGCGCCACCGCCTCGGCGATCGGCTCCGCCTGCGTCCGCACGTACGCCCGGCCCTCCAGGGTGGCCCAGCGGCGCCCGTCCACCTGGCAGACCGCGACCCGCGCGCCCTGCTCGCCGGCCGCCAGCACGTTCCGTACCTTCCTGCTGGACCGGTTGGCGATCACCCGCGCCACGCCCGCGTCCGGGTCGTAGGTGACCCCCACCGGCACCAGGTGCGGGCTGCCGTCCGGGCGCGGGGTCGTCAGCGTGCACAGGTGGCGTTCGCGCCAGAAGGCGAGATAGGCCGCGTCGGGCTGGCGGGGGTCCACAGGGGTACGCGTGCGGGAGGCCGGGACGGCCGCCGTGTCCGTGCTCGTGCTCATGGGCCGAAACCTACGCGGAACTCGTCCCCACCACCTTGAGCGGAATAGGCTCAACTTTATGTACGCTGGATGAGTCATGGAGTTCGTACCCCCGAGCCGAGGAGGAGAGACCGCACGTGGACGCCGAGCTGACCAACAAGAGCCGGGAAGCGATCAACGCCGCCGGCAGCCGGGCCGTGTCCGACGGACACCCGGACCTGACGCCCGCCCACCTGCTGCTCGCCCTCCTGACGGGCGAGGAGAACGAGAACATCACCGACCTCTTGGCGGCCGTCGAGGCCGACCGGGCCGCCGTCCGCTCCGGGGCGGAGCGGCTGCTCGCCGCGCTGCCCAGAGTGGCCGGATCCACGGTCGCCCCGCCGCAGCCCGACCGCGACCTGCTGGCCGTCATCACCGACGCCGGGCGGCGCGCCAAGGAGCTGGGCGACGACTACCTCTCCACCGAGCACCTGCTCATCGGCCTCGCCGCCAAGGGCGGCCGGACCGGCGAGCTCCTCTCCCAGCAGGGCGCGACCGCCAAGAAGCTCCTTGAGGCATTCGAGACAGTACGAGGAGGACGGAGGGTGACCACCCCCGACCCGGAGGGCCAGTACAAGGCCCTGGAGAAGTTCGGCACGGATTTCACGGCCGCGGCCCGCGAGGGCAAGCTCGACCCGGTCATCGGCCGGGACCAGGAGATCCGCCGGGTGGTGCAGGTGCTCTCCCGGCGCACCAAGAACAACCCGGTGCTCATCGGCGAGCCCGGCGTCGGCAAGACCGCGGTCGTGGAGGGCCTGGCCCAGCGGATCGTCAAGGGCGACGTCCCGGAGTCCCTCAAGAACAAGCGGCTGGTCTCGCTGGACCTGGGCGCGATGGTGGCCGGGGCCAAGTACCGCGGCGAGTTCGAGGAGCGCCTCAAGACCGTCCTGTCCGAGATCAAGGGGAGCGACGGCCAGATCATCACCTTCATCGACGAGCTGCACACGGTCGTCGGCGCGGGCGCCGGCGGCGACTCGTCGATGGACGCGGGCAACATGCTCAAGCCGATGCTGGCCCGCGGCGAGCTGCGGATGGTCGGCGCCACCACGCTCGACGAATACCGCGAGCGCATCGAGAAGGACCCGGCCCTGGAGCGCCGCTTCCAGCAGGTCCTGGTCGCCGAGCCCACGGTCGAGGACACCATCGCGATCCTGCGCGGCCTCAAGGGGCGGTACGAGGCGCACCACAAGGTGCAGATCGCGGACAGCGCCCTGGTGGCCGCGGCCACCCTCTCCGACCGCTACATCACCTCCCGCTTCCTGCCGGACAAGGCGATCGACCTGGTGGACGAGGCAGCCTCCCGCCTCCGTATGGAGATCGACTCCTCGCCGCTGGAGATCGACGAGCTCCAGCGGTCGGTGGACCGCCTCCGGATGGAGGAGCTCGCCCTGTCCAAGGAGACGGACGCGGCGAGCAAGGAGCGGCTGGAGAAGATCCGCCGCGACCTCGCCGACAAGGAGGAGGAGCTGCGCGGTCTGACCGCCCGCTGGGAGAAGGAGAAGGAGGGCCTGAACCGGGTCGGTGAGCTCAAGGAGCGCCTCGACGACCTGCGCGGCCAGGCCGAGCGCGCCCAGCGCGACGGCGACTTCGACACCGCCTCCAAGCTGCTGTACGGCGAGATCCCGACCCTGGAGCGCGAGCTGGAGGCCGCCTCCGAGGCCGAGCAGGAGGCCTCCGGGGACACCATGGTCAAGGAGGAGGTCGGCCCGGACGACATCGCGGACGTGGTCGGCTCCTGGACCGGCATCCCGGCCGGGCGCCTGCTGGAGGGCGAGACGCAGAAGCTGCTGCGCATGGAGGACGAGCTGGGCCGCCGGCTGATCGGCCAGAGCGAGGCGGTCCGCGCGGTCTCGGACGCGGTGCGGCGCACCCGGGCGGGCATCGCCGACCCCGACCGCCCCACCGGCTCCTTCCTCTTCCTGGGCCCCACGGGCGTCGGCAAGACCGAGCTCGCCAAGGCGCTGGCCGACTTCCTCTTCGACGACGAGCGGGCGATGGTCCGCATCGACATGTCGGAGTACGGCGAGAAGCACAGCGTGGCCCGCCTCGTCGGCGCCCCGCCCGGGTACGTGGGGTACGAGGAGGGCGGCCAGCTCACCGAGGCCGTGCGCCGCCGCCCGTACAGCGTGGTGCTGCTGGACGAGGTCGAGAAGGCGCACCCGGAGGTCTTCGACGTCCTGCTCCAGGTCCTCGACGACGGCCGCCTCACCGACGGCCAGGGCCGCACGGTCGACTTCCGCAACACGATCCTGGTGCTGACCTCCAACCTGGGCAGCCAGTACCTGGTCGAGCCGCTGACCAGCGAGGAGGAGAAGAAGCAGCAGGTCCTTGAGGTGGTGCGGGCCTCCTTCAAGCCCGAGTTCCTCAACCGCCTGGACGACCTGGTGGTCTTCTCGGCGCTCACCAAGGACGAGCTGGCGCACATCGCGGAGCTCCAGATCGGCCGCCTCGCCAAGCGCCTGGCCGACCGCCGCCTCGCCCTGGAGGTCACCCCCGAGGCCCTGGCCTGGCTCGCCCACGAGGGCAACGACCCGGCCTACGGCGCCCGCCCGCTGCGCCGCCTCATCCAGACCGCCATCGGCGACCGGCTCGCCAAGGAGATCCTGGCGGGCGAGGTCAAGGACGGCGACACCGTCCGGGTCGACCGGGTGGGGGACGGTCTGAGCGTGGGGGCGGCGGCCGGAAAGAGCCTGTAGCCCGATGGCCGCGCCGGGATTCGGTCAGCCGTCAGCGGATACCCGTGGCGGGGGTTGCCAGCCCCCGCCCGGCATGGGAGAGGATGACCGGAACCGTACGAAGGAAGATTCACGATGAGCATCGACCCGTCCTCGATTCCGAATTTCGGGGCTCAGCCCGGCCCGCAGCCCACCGGTGGACCGGCCGGGCCCGTCGTACCCGACCAGGATCTGGTCAAGCAGCTCCTGGACCAGATGGAGCTCAAGTACGTCGTGGACGACGAGGGCGACCTCGCCGCGCCGTGGGAGGAGTTCCGCACGTACTTCATGTTCCGCGGCGAGGAGGACCAGCAGGTCTTCTCGGTGCGGACCTTCTACGACCGCCCCCACGGCATCGACGACAAGGTCGCGCTGCTGGAGACGATCGACGACTGGAACCGCCGCACCCTGTGGCCCAAGGTCTACACGCACACCCACGACGACGGCGCCGTCCGCCTCATCGGTGAGGCGCAGATGCTGATCGGCACCGGCGTCGCCCTGGAGCACTTCGTCTCCTCGACGGTCAGCTGGGTCCGCGCCTCGATCGAGTTCGACAAGTGGCTCGTGGAGCAGCTCGGCCTGGAGAAGGACGCCGAGGGCGCCGAGGGCGACGAGGGTGACGCGCCCGGCGACGACGCCTGACGCACGGCACTCACAGTGCCATCGGGGCCAGCGTCAGCAGATACGCCCCGTACGCGAACGACAGCCCGGCCAGGGCCGCGGTCACCGTGACCGCCGCCCTCGGCCGGGCTTTCGTCAGCGCCGCCGCCAGCGGCAGCAGGAGGGGGAACGCGGGCAGCAGGAACCGCGGCTTGGACTCGAAGAACCCCGACCCGCCGACGGTGATCAGCACCAGCACCCCGGTGTAGACGAACAGTGGCAGCGGCGGGCGCTCCAGCACGAACAGCGCGAACAGCAGCAGCGCCGCCACGGTGATCAGGAACGCCATCGTGTAGCCGAGGTCGAAGGGCCCGGTGGCCAGCTTCGTCACGAAGCGCAGCGAGCCCCGGCCGAAGTCGAACCGGGACGTCCAGGCGGCCTGGACCGCGAAGTAGCCGCCGAGCGGATCACCCTTACGGGCGCCGACCGACAGGACGTATCCGCACCAGCCGAGCGGCGCCACCGCCCCGGCCGTCCACACCCGCCAGTCGCGCCGTGCGCCGCGCCCGCCGTCCCACAGGGCCGCCGCGGCCGCCGCCGTGACCGCGGCGGCCACCGCGACCGCGTTGGGCCGCGAGAGGCCCGCCAGGGCTGCGAGGCCGCCCGCCCACAGCCAGCGCCGCTCCAGGACCGCCCACAGCGACCAGGCGGCCAGCGCCGTCATCACCGGCTCGGTGTACGCCATCGACAGCACGACCGAGTGCGGCAGCAGGCCCCACAGCAGCACCAGCGCGGTCGCCGTGCGCCGGCCCGCCAGCCGCTCCCCGACCGCGTGGACGCCCCACGCCGCCACCCCCGCCGCCGTCCAGGACACCAGCAGCCCGGCCGTGCCGCCCGCCACCGGCAGCGCCGTCGTCACCAGCCGCAGCAGGCTCGGGTAGAACGGGAAGAACGCCAGGTCGCTCTGGACCGTCCCGTCCGGCCAGTACAGCGTGCGCCCGTAACCGTTCGCCGCGATCTTGATGTACCAGTCGGCGTCCCAGGCGGTGGCCAGCAGCGCGCGCGGCGAGCGTCCCAGGTGCCAGGCCCACCCCGCCAGGACCAGCATCCCGGTGAGCCGGGCGGCGGCGAACAGCCCGAGCGCGGGGGCCGCCCGGCGCAGCGCGGTCAGCCGGCGCGGTGTGGACAGGGCGTCCGCGGACCGGCGTACAAGGGCGGTGATCTCGGCGGACAGGGTGCACCTCCGGGCGCGCGCGTGGTCGGTCCTCCCCGGCCTTCGGCGGCGCCTGCCCCGCGAGCTCAGCCCGCGAGCGCCTTCAGCCGGGAGACGGCCTCTTCGAGCACACTCTCCCTCTTGCAGAAGGCAAATCGGACGAAAGGCGCGCCCGCGTCCCGGTGGTCGTAGAAGACGGCGTTGGGAATCGCCACCACCCCGCAGCGCTCCGGCAGCGCCCGGCAGAAGGCGAAGCCGTCGCCGCCGTGCGAGAGAGCGGGGCCCAGCGGGCGGATGTCGGTGGTGACGAAGTACGTGCCCGCCGGCCGGTACACCGCGAACCCGGCCGCCGCCAGCCCCTCGCTCAGCAGGTCCCGCTTGGCCCGCAGGTCCGCGCGCAGGCCGTCGAAGTAGGAGTCGGGCAGCCGCAGCGCCTCGGCGACCGCGTACTGGAAGGGGCCGGAGGCCACGTACGTCAGGTACTGCTTGGCCGACCGCACAGCCGCCACCAGCTCGGGCGCGCCCGTCGCCCAGCCGACCTTCCAGCCGGTGAACGAGAACGTCTTGCCCGCCGAGCCGATGGTGAGGGTGCGCTCGCGCATCCCCGGCAGCGTCGCGACGGGCACGTGCTCGCCGTCGAAGACCAGGTGCTCGTAGACCTCGTCGGTGACCACCAGCAGGTCCCGCTCGAGGGCCAGCTCCGCGATCGCGGTCAGCTCCTCGCGGCTCAGCACGGTCCCGGTCGGGTTGTGGGGGGTGTTGAGCAGGATGAGCCGGGTGCGCGGGGTGACGGCGGCGCGCAGCTCGTCCAGGTCCAGCCGGTAGCGGTCGCCGTCGGGCCGCAGCGTCACCGGCACGCGCGTGCCGCCCGCCATGGCGACGCACGCCGCGTAGGAGTCGTAGTACGGCTCCAGGGCGACCACCTCGTCCCCCGGCTCCACCAGGGCGAGCAGCGCGGCCGCGATCGCCTCGGTGGCGCCCGCCGTGACCAGCACCTCCCGGTCCGGGTCGAGCGCCAGCCCGTAGTGGCGCAGCTGGTGGTCGGTGATCGCGGTGCGCAGCTCGGGCACGCCCATGCCCGGCGGGTACTGGTTGCCGCGCCCGTCGCGCAGGGCCCGCACGGCGGCCTCGCGCACCTCCTCGGGGCCGTCGGTGTCGGGGAAGCCCTGGCCGAGGTTGATGGCTCCCGTCGACACCGCCAGGGCGGACATCTCGGCGAAGACCGTGGTGCCGAACTCGGCGAGGCGGCGGTTGAGGTGAGGACGCGCGCTGGAGGTCATGGCGGCCATCCTGTGGGCAACCTCTGGAGTTGCTCAAGTCTGCTTTCGCGCGCGTGGGCCGAGGGCATCCCCCTGTCACACACAGCAGAAGGACGGTGGGGGAGATGGGATATGTCGTCGCGGGGGCCGTGCTGGTACTGATCTGGTACGTCGTCGGCAAGGTCAGCAGGGCGAGCCGAGGCCGGTGGCGGCGGGGGTGGTACTCGTCCGGGACGGGCGGCTCCTCCGGCGCGGCCGGCGGCCCCTGGTGGGCCGGGGACAGCGGGGGAGGCCACCACGGCCACCACGGCGGCCACTCGTGCGGCAGCGGCCACTCCTCCTGCGGCGGAAACTCCTCCTGCGGGGGCGGTTCGTCCTGCGGAGGCGGGGGCGGCGGCTGCGGCTCCAGCTGACGGCGTGCGGCGGTCGCGGCTGACACGGGGCAGCCGATTCCGTCCGCACGCCCCTTCCAAGCGCCCGGCGGGTCCGCCCCCGCCGGGCGCTCCTGCGCGCACCCTCGCACTGAACAGGTGAACCGGCTTGCCTCCCGAGGGATGGAAACCACGTCAAGTTGGGTAAAAACGCTGTGAGCGCCGCTCCCTTCATGATTCCCTCGCTGTTGAGAAACGCAGCCCACGGAACCTCCCCCCACCGGGCGGACCCGAGCAGACGGTCGCCCCTACCCCCCTCGCACCGGTTCCGGGGTGCCCCCGGTCGTCCACCCTCCCCATGTGCGTTTTGCGGAGCCCACCCATGCTCACGACTCTCAAGACCGCCTACACCGACACGCGTGCCAGCGACCTCGCCTGGGCCCTGGGCAGGGAGCCGCTGCCCGCCCTGGCCGTCCTCGACCTGGAACTCCCCGGAGCGAAACTCCAGTTGAGGCTGCTGGGCGCCTCCCACCAGGTGCTCCTCGAAGAGGAACAGGGCTCCTGTTCGGAGACCGTCGCCTGTATGCCCGGCAGCAGCACCCCGCTCCCCCTCGGTGTGGCGAAACGTCTCGGGGAGTGGGAGTACGAGTTCGCCGCGCGCGTGGAGACGCTCTCCGAGGGCTCGTTCGCGGGGCGCGCCCAGGAGCTCCTCGCGCTGGTCGCCGACCACCCGAACGGCCTGGCGGGGACGTTCCCCGGCTCGCCGCACGCCTTCACCGCGATGCTCGCGCAGCACAGCGAGGGCCAGGTGCGCTGGCGGACCTGGCACGCGTACCCGCAGGAGGGGCAGTTGGTGGTCACCCGGACGAGGGTCGGTGTCCGGACGGCGGCTCCCGTCGCGCTGTGAGGCCGCGTGCGGGCGGGAGGTGGCGCGCCACCACCGCGCCACCCCGGTGCCGCCACCCGGGACGCCGTAATTCCCTCTGCCGTGCGCGAGTTGCACCCTTGTGGGTGACAAGATGCGAGCGAGTCGTGACGTAGCGTTCCCATCATGATCGAACCGTCCGTGCCCGTCCTGCGCCGTGGTATCCCGCCGCCGGTACCCCGGCGCGGCACCGCGCGGTTCATCGTGCTCGGCACCGTGTTCATCTGCGCGGCCTGCGGACTCGTCTACGAACTGGAACTGGTCGCCCTCGCCTCGTACTTGATCGGCGACTCGGTCACCCAGGCGTCCGTCGTGCTTTCCGTGATGGTCTTCGCCATGGGCATCGGCTCCCTGCTCGCCAAACGGCTGCGGCTGCACGCGGCCGTCGGCTTCGGCCTGATCGAGGCGGCCCTCGCGCTGGTCGGCGGCTGCTCGGCGATGGTGCTGTACGCGACGTTCGCGTGGCTCGGCGGCGCGCGCTACGCCCTGGTGGCCTTCTCGCTCGGCATCGGCGTGCTCATCGGCGCCGAGATCCCGCTCCTGATGACGCTGATGCAGCGCGTCTCGCGGCAGGACCCGGGCGGCACGGTCGCGGACCTGTTCGCCGCCGACTACGTGGGAGCGCTCGTCGGCGGCCTCGCCTTCCCCTTCCTCCTGCTGCCGCTGCTGGGCCAGTTGACCGGAGCGCTGCTGACCGGCGCGGTCAACGCGGTGGCGGGCGGGGCGCTGGTGCTGTGGCTGTTCCGGCGCGATCTGACCCCCCGCGCCCGCTGGTGGCTGCTCGCGGCGAACGTGCTGGTCCTCGCGGTGCTGGCGGTCACCACCGCCCTGGTCGGCGCCTTCGAGCAGGCGGCGCGGCGCGCGGTGTACGGCGGGCAGGTGCGGGTCGCGGTGCAGACCGGGGTGCAGGAGATCGTCCTCACCGGCAGCCGCACCGGGCACGGCCCCGGAGGGCCGCTCGACCTCTTCCTCGACGGCCGGCTGCGGGTCAGCGGCCGGGACGAGCACCGCTACCATTCGGCGCTGGTGGCCCCGGCGATGGAGTGCGGGCGGCACCGGCGGGTGCTGATCCTGGGCGGCGGGGACGGCCTGGCCGCCCGTGAGGCGCTGCGCTTCGCGGACGTGCGCTCGGTGACCCTGGTCGAGCTGGACGCGGGCGTGGTCGGCCTGGCCCGCCACGACCCGGCCCTGTCGGCGCTGAACGGCCACGCGTACGAGGACCGGCGGGTGCGGCCGGTCGTCGCGGACGCCTTCGACTGGCTGCGCGGGCCCGGCCGCGCGGCCGGGCCCTTCGACGTGGTGATCTCCGATCTGCCGGACCCGGGCATCACCCCGAGCACCAAGCTGTACTCGGAGGAGTTCTTCGGCCTGGCCGCGCGCGTGCTGGCGCCGGGCGGGCGCATCGCGGTGCACGCGGGGCCGGTCGCGACGCGGACGCACACGTACTGGACGGTGGAGTCGACGGTCCGGGCGGCGGGCCTGTGGACCGTGCCCTACCGGGCGACCGGCCGTCTCACGGGCTTCACGGCGGGCCCGGACCGCGCCTCGGGCGCCACCCGGGCCCCGCACGACTGGGGTTTCGTCCTCGCCTCCCCGTCCGGGCCGCCGGGCGCCCCGCGCGCCCCGGAGCTGGAGCCCCTCGGCGAGAAGCGCCCCCGCGAGGAGCCGGTCCCGTCGACGCTGGTGCACCCGCGCTATACGGGATGACGGCGGCCCGGGAGCCGGGGACCCGCGCAGGGCCCGGACGGGCGGGTTCTGCCCGGCCCGGCGCGGCGCGACGCGGGCTCGGCGCGTCGTTTGCGGAGACGGGACGGCCGCCCCTGAGTAGGCTCGTTACCCATGGAGCATGAGGTGTTCGTTCCGGTTGAGGTCCAGTCCCTGCGTGAGACGCTGCGGGACCCGGCCAGGGTCGCCCGCTGCGTCCCCGGCCTCCAGCAGGACGCGGGCGAGCCACCGGTCGCCGGCCGGCTGAAGCTCCGCGTCGAGGGCCACACCATCACCTACCGCGGCACGATGCGGATCACCGAGCTCGACGAGGACACCTTCGGTGTGGAGGCCGAGGGCACCGAGGCGCGCGGCACCGGCGCGGGCACGTTCTCCCTCACGCTCCGGCTGGCCCCCCAGGACGAGGGCACCCGGATGTCCGTCACCGCCAAGGCGGCGGCGGACGGCCGGGTGGCCACCGCGACCCCGGAGGGCACCCGTGCCGCGGCCGCCCGCCTGCTGGACCGTTTCGGCGCGGCGCTGGCGGCGGACGGGCGGGGAGCCGGGGAGGAGACCGGCGATACGGCCGGGGACACCGGCGAGCCGGACGCGACGGAGGCCGGGGCGGCCGTCCAGGGCGCGGAGGCCTCCGGGCCCGACGCCGCCGCGCCCCAGATCCCCGCGCCCGACACCGCTCCCCACGACGCCGCGCCCCGGGACGCCGCCGCGCCCGGCGAGGAGCCCGCGACCGGGCCCGTCGGGCCCACCACCTCGGGGTCGGGTACGGCCGCCACCCCGGACGCCGACGCGGACGTGGACGCCGGCGCGCGCGGCGAGGACCCGGCCGAGGACCCGGCCCTCGGCCCCTCCGTCTTCGACGCGGCCGTCCCGCCGCCCTCGCTCGACCCGCTCGCCGAGGAGGAGTTCGACCTCCCCGGGGACGGCGACTACCTGCCCGCCGAAGCCGCGCACGCCCGGCGCACGATGATCGGCCGCAGCGCCGAGGAGGTCGACCACGCCCCGCCGCGCGGGCGGTACGCGCCCGTGCCCGCCCCGGCCGGTGCCGGCGCCGGGGCCACCCTGCGCTGGGCGGCCCCGGCCGCCGCGCTCGCGCTCGCCTCCGCGGTGGTCGTTGGCCGCGCCCTGCGCCGGCGCCGCTGACCCGCGGCGCCCGGGCCGGACACGGCGACGCGCGCGCGACGGGCGCGGTGGCGCCAGTAGGGTCAGGGGTGTGAGTAGCGACAAGAGTGTCCGGCTGGCGGCCGGCGACGTCGAGTTGACGGTCCGTCCGGACCTCGGGTGCCGGATCGAGAGCCTGCGGGTGGGCGGTACGGAAGTGCTGCGCCAGGGTGACAAGTACGGCTCGTTCCCGATGGTCCCCTGGTGCGGGCGGGTGGAGCGCGGCGAGTTCCGCAACGGCGGCACCAAGCACCGGCTGCCGCTGAACGCGGCGCCGCACGCCATCCACGGCACCGGCCGCGACACGGCATGGAAGCGGGTGCGCACCGGCGAGACCGAATCCGGGCACGCCGAGGCCCACTTCACGTACGACCTGGCCGAGCCGTGGCCGTACACCGGCCGCGTGACGCAGATCTTCGAGCTGTCCGAGAGCGCGCTGACGATCACCATGGGTGTGGAGACGTACGGTGACTCCTTCCCGGCGCAGGTCGGCTGGCACCCCTGGTTCCGGCGCAGCCTCGGCGGTGAGGACGTACGGCTGGAGTTCACCCCCGCCTGGCAGGAGGAGCGCGGGGACGACCATCTGCCGACCGGCCGCCGCATCGACCCCCTGCCCGGCCCCTGGGACGACTGCTTCGGCATGCCCGACGGCGTCGACGTCACCCTCGTCTGGCCGCGGCAGCTGGAGCTGAGGGTGACCAGCCGCAGCGAGTGGGTGGTGGTCTACGACGAGCAGGAGGAGGCGGTGTGCGTGGAGCCGCAGTCCGGCCCGCCCAACGGCCTCAACACGCTGCCGCGGCTGGTGACGCCGGTGGACCCGCTGGAGCTGGCGACGACCTGGAGCTGGCGGCGCCTTTAAGCTGGCCGACATGACTGATGTACGAGCCGACCTGCTCCAGCAGATCAAGGACAAGGCCGTGGTCCACGGCAAGGTGACCCTCTCCTCGGGCCGGGAAGCCGACTACTACATCGACCTGCGCAGGATCACGCTGGACGGCGAGGCCGCGCCGCTGGTCGGCCAGGTCATGCTCGACCTCACCGCCGACCTGGACTTCGACTGCGTCGGCGGCCTCACCCTGGGCGCCGACCCGGTGGCGACGTCGATGCTGCACGCCTCGGCCGCGCGGGGCCGGCGCCTGGACGCCTTCGTCGTCCGCAAGGCGCAGAAGGCGCACGGCATGCAGCGCCGGATCGAGGGCACGGAGGTCAAGGGCCGCCGCTGCCTGGTGGTCGAGGACACCTCCACCACCGGCGGTTCGCCGCTGACGGCCGTCGAGGCGGTGCGCGAGGCGGGCGGCGAGGTCGTCGCCGTGGCCACGATCGTCGACCGGGGCGCGGCCGACGCGATCACCGGGGCGGGGCTGACGTACCTCACGGGCTACCAGCTCGGCGACCTGGGCCTGGCATAACGGCTGCGGGGCGGTGGCGCGGGGCGGTGGGCGGAACGCCCCGGTTGTTCCCTGAGTCGTAACCGGTCCGGGGGAGTCGGAAAGATCGACTGACGGGCACTCCGAAAGTGGTGACCCGGGGCCTCGCGTCCCTGCCCACCGACTCTGACCTGCGCTTTCGATGAGGGGGCGGCTGTTTCACGTGAAACAGCCGCCCCCTTGTCCGTCCGCAGGGTGGAGCCGGGCGCAGAGTCTGGAAAGATGGGCCGCGACGATGACGTCGCCCCCAGGTCAGGGCCAGCACATATCGCACACCCCGCACATCACAAGGAGCGGACAGATGCCCATCGCAACCCCCGAGGTCTACAACGAGATGCTCGACCGGGCGAAGGCAGGCAAGTTCGCCTACCCGGCCATCAACGTGACCTCGACCCAGACCCTGCACGCTGCCCTGCGCGGCTTCGCGGAGGCCGAGAGCGACGGCATCATCCAGATCTCCACCGGCGGTGCCGAGTTCCTGGGTGGCCAGTACAACAAGGACATGGTCACGGGCGCGGTCGCCCTGGCCGAGTTCGCGCACGTCGTCGCCGCCAAGTACGACATCACCGTCGCGCTGCACACCGACCACTGCCCCAAGGACAAGCTGGACGGCTATGTACGTCCGCTCCTGGAGGTCTCGGCCGAGCGCGTCGCCAAGGGCCTGAACCCGCTCTTCCAGTCGCACATGTGGGACGGCTCCGCCGAGACCCTGGCGGACAACCTGGCCATCGGCCAGGAGCTGCTCGCCAAGGCCGCCGCCGCCAAGATCATCCTTGAGGTCGAGATCACCCCGACCGGCGGCGAGGAGGACGGCGTCAGCCACGAGATCAACGACGAGCTGTACACCACCGTCGACGACGCGCTGCGCACCGCCGAGGCGCTCGGCCTGGGCGAGAAGGGCCGTTACCTGCTGGCCGCCTCCTTCGGCAACGTCCACGGCGTCTACAAGCCGGGCAACGTCGTGCTGCGTCCGGAGCTCCTCAAGGACCTCCAGGAGGGCGTCGCCGCCAAGTACGGCAAGGCCGCTGGCAGCCACCCCTTCGACTTCGTCTTCCACGGCGGCTCCGGCTCCACCGAGCAGGAGATCGCGACCGCGCTGGAGAACGGCGTCGTGAAGATGAACCTGGACACCGACACCCAGTACGCCTTCACCCGTCCGGTCGCGGACCACATGTTCCGCAACTACGACGGCGTTCTGAAGGTCGACGGCGAGGTCGGCAAGAAGTCGACGTACGACCCGCGCACCTGGGGCAAGCTCGCCGAGGCGTCGATGGCCAAGCGCGTCACCGAGGCGTGCGCGAACCTGCGCTCGACCGGCACGAAGCTGAAGTAACGGGCGCGCGGGCCCATGGCCCGCGCTCCCCCGTCCGAGGCCCGGTATCCCCCACGCGGGGGGTGCCGGGCCTTGTGCGTTCGGCGAGAGTGGAGTGCATGAACGTGACGATGGGGACGGCGGCGGGGCGGTGGGTGCTGTTCACGACCGTGCTCGGGTCGGGGATGGCGATGCTCGACTCGACGGTGGTCAATGTGGCCCTGCCGCGCATCGGCGCCGACCTGGACGCGGACATGGCGGTGCTCCAGTGGACCGTCAACGCGTACATGCTCACCCTCGCCGGGCTGATCCTGCTGGGCGGGGCGCTCGGCGACCGGTACGGCCGCCGCAGGGTCTTCGTCGTCGGCGTCGTCTGGTTCGCCGCCGGCTCCCTGCTGTGCGGGCTCGCGCCGGACGCGGGCGTTCTGATCGCCGCCCGCGCCCTCCAGGGCATCGGCGGTGCGCTCCTGACCCCCGGCTCCCTCGCCCTCATCCAGGCGAGCTTCGCCCCCGAGGACCGGGCGGCGGCCGTCGGCGTCTGGTCCGGCCTGGGCGGCGTCGGGGCGGCCGTGGGGCCGTTCCTGGGCGGCTGGCTGGTGGACGGCCCCGGCTGGCGCTGGGTCTTCCTGCTGAACGTTCCGCTGGCCGCGCTGTGCGTGCCGGTGGCGCTGCGGCACGTCCCGGAGTCCAGGGACGCGCGCGTGCACACGGCCCGCTTCGACGTGACGGGCGCGGCGCTGGGGGCGCTGGCGCTCGCGCTGGTGACGTACGCGCTGATCGAGGCGCCCGGGCAGGGTGCCTCCCCGCTGGTGCTGGGCGCGGTGGCGGCGGGCGTGCTGTCGGGCTTCGCCTTCCTCCGCCTCGAACGGCGTCTGCCCGACCCCATGCTGCCGCCCCAGATCTTCGCCTCGCGCCAGTTCACGGCGGTGAACGTGGTGACGGTGTGCGTGTACGCGGCGTTCGGCGGCTTCTTCTTCCTGGCGGCGCTCCAGCTCCAGGTGGTCGCGGGGTACTCGGCGCTGGGCGCGGGCGCGGCCCTCCTGCCGACCACGGTCCTGATGCTGCTGCTGTCGGCCCGCTCCGGGGCGCTGGGCGAGCGGATCGGCCCGCGCCTGCCGCTGACGGTGGGGCCGCTGCTGTGCGCCGGCGGGATGCTGCTGATGCTGCGGGTGGGGGAGGGCGCGTCGTACCCGCGGGACGTGCTGCCCGCGGTCGTCGTCCTCGGCCTCGGCATGGTGACCCTGGTCGCGCCGCTCACCGCGACGGTGCTGGGGTCGGTGGACGCGGGGCGGGCGGGGCTGGCGAGCGGCATCAACAACGCGGCCGCCCGGGCGGCGGGCCTGATCGCGGTGGCGGCGCTGCCCCTGGTGGCGGGCATGTCCCCGTCGGCGTACCGCTCGGCGACGGAGTTCGGCTCGACGTTCCGGCGGGCGATGCCGGTGTGCGCGGGGGTGCTGGTGGTGGGGGCGGTGCTGGCGTACACGACGGTGCGGCGCCCGCGGACGGGGTGCCACGCGGAGTGCCGGGTGTGTTGCGGGGTGACGGGGCCGCCGCTGGAACGCGACCGTGAGGGGTGAGGGGGTTGTTCGCGGGGGGATCGGGGGCAGGGCTTCGTTTGTGCCCGCAGGCGGCGGTGGGCTGGTCGAGCGGTTCGCCGCGCCCCGGGGAGGTGGGGGGCCGAGCTCGCTCTTCGGGGGCGGCGGACCCATAGGGGCGCGGGGAACTGCGCGATCAGCCCCCACCGGGGCGCAGACGAACTCCGGGCCGGAAGGGGCAACCCCGGAGGGGCGCGGGAGCGGGCAGCGTGGGGGAGAAGACCCGGTTGCCGGCCGGACGCGGCAGACTGGCTCCATGTCCATTCATGAAAACCTCCTCGGCGGCCCCGCCCCCACCCACCTCCCCGACGACCCGGAACCCCGCGAGCTCCTCGCGCAGGGCACCGCCCCCGCCGACGTCGCCGCCAAGTACCCCCAGTCCTCCCTCGCCTGGGCCCAGCTCGCGGACGACGCGTTCGACGCGGGCCGCACGGTCGAGTCGTACGCGTACGCCCGCACCGGCTACCACCGCGGCCTCGACTCGCTGCGCCGCGCGGGCTGGAAGGGCCACGGCCCGGTGCCGTGGGAGCACGAGCCCAACCGCGGCTTCCTGCGCGCGCTGCACGCCCTGGCCCGCGCCGCCCAGGCCATCGGCGAGCAGGCCGAGTTCGAGCGCTGCACGACGTTCCTGCGGGACTCCTCGCAGCTCGCCGCCGACACGCTGAGCTGATCTGCGCGTATACGTACCGCCCGGACAATTGGCGTACGGGCGGTACGATCGCACGTGGTATCGAATACCGGACAATCGAACGAAGAACATCGCTCATCGATGAGCGAGCACCGCAGACGCGCTGGCGCACGAGGCCCCACACCTCTCCCCCCAACTCCAGCCGGGACCAGGGGAGAAGTCTGTCTTGGGCAAGCGAGCAGCCCGCAACGGAACCGGTCGCGCACATGGCCGGGCCCGACCCCGTAGCGATGGTGCGGGCGCGGCCCGGCGCGGCCCGCGCGCTCTCCGTATCGGCGGTCTCCTCGGCCTCGCCCTCGTCTGCGCGGCGGTCCTGACCGCGTGCCGCCCGGGTGACAACGATGCCGCGACCGACGGCGCCGGTGTGCCCGCCTCCGGGCCCGGCACCTTCACCGCCGCCCGCGCCTTTGGCGCCGTCGTCGGCACCGGAGGCCCCCTGCGCCGCTACCGGGTCCTCGTCGAGAACGGCTCCGACGTCTCGCCCGCCCGGGCCGCCACCGAGATCCAGGCGATACTCGCCCACCCCCGCGGCTGGGCCGCGCACGGCCGCGGCCGGTTCCAGCTGGTCTCCGGCGACAGCGCCGCCGACGTCACCATAAAGATCGCCACCCCGGCCACCACGGACAAGCTGTGCGCGGTCAACGGCGACACCCACGGCGAGCTGAACTGCGAGGTCGCCGGTGGTGTCGTGGTCAACCTCAAGCGGTGGGTTGCGGGTTCGCCGCAGTACGACGGGCCGCCCGCCGCGTACCGGCATCTGATCATCAACCACGAGATCGGCCACCTGATCGGCTTCCGCCGGCACATGGCCTGCCCGGGGCCGGGCAAGGCCGCCCCGGTGATGCAGCAGCAGATCAAGGGCCTGAACGGGTGCAGGTCCAACGCCTGGCCGTACACCGAGTCCGGCCGCTTCGTGGAGGGCCCGTCCGTGCCCTGACGAGGGTGGAGGGGCGTGCTTATGATGCGGGTGGGGACCGGGGCTCCGATGCCGATGAAGGAAGGGGCGGACCGCTACCCGGACACGTCGAGGAGACAGCGATGTCATCAAAGATGTCCGAACCGGCCGAAAATGCCGGAGCCGCCGCCCGATCCGCGGAAGCCGCCCCGTCCGGAGCCGCGCCCGCACCCGCCGCCGCAGCCGCGCCCGCATCCGCACCCGCCGACGCGGCCGTGCCCGCACCTGCACCCGGAACCTCCGCCTCCGCCTCCGCCTCCGTCGCCGACCCGGTCGACGCCCCCAACCTGGACTTCGCGGGCACGACCCCGTACGAGGACTACGTCCAGGCGGACGTGCTCACCCACCTCCAGCACCTGCGCTCGGACGACCCCGGCGAGATGGTCTTCCTGGTCACCACCCAGGTCATGGAGCTGTGGTTCACGGTCATCGTCCACGAGTGGGAGACCGCCACGCGCGCGTTGCGCGAGGACCGCGTGCAGGTGGCCGTGGACGCGCTCAAGCGGTCCGTACGCGAGCTGGAGGCGCTCAACGCGTCCTGGACGCCGCTCGCCCAGCTGACCCCGGCGCAGTTCAACTCCTATCGCTCGGCCCTCGGGGAGGGCTCTGGCTTCCAGTCCGCGATGTACCGGCGGATGGAGTTCCTGCTGGGGGAGAAGTCGGCGTCCATGCTGGTGCCGCACCGGGGCGCGCCGCGGGTGTACGCCGAGCTGGACAAGGCGCTCCAGGAGCCGAGCCTGTACGACGAGGTGCTCGCCCTGCTCGCCCGCCGCGGGCACGCCGTCCCGGCCGCGGTCCTGGAGCGCGACCTGTCCCGGCGGTACGAGCCCTCGCCCGAGGTCGAGGCGGTCTGGGCGGAGCTCTACGCCGGGGACCAGAACGGGGAACTCGTGCGCCTGGGCGAGGCGTTGACCGATGTGGGAGAGCTGGTGTGGCGCTGGCGCAACGACCATCTGGTGGCGACGAGGAGAGCGATGGGTGCGAAGACCGGCACGGGTGGCTCCGCGGGCGTGGCCTGGCTGGAGAAGCGCGCCACGAAGAGCGTGTTCCCCGAGCTGTGGACGGCGCGCAGCCATGTCTGAGTCCCTGGCCGGCAAGGCCGCGGCGCTGGACGCCGCAGACGAACTCGCCAAGCACCGCGAGCTGTTCGCCCTCGACGACGACACGGTCTACCTCGACGGGAACTCGCTGGGCGCGCTGCCGCGCCATGTCCCGGCGCGCATGCAGGAGGTCATCACCCGGGAGTGGGGCGAGCTGCGCATCCGCTCCTGGGACGAGAGCGGCTGGTGGACGGCGCCGGAGCGGATCGGCGACCGGATAGCGCCGATCGTCGGGGCCGCGCCGGGCCGGGTCGTGGTGGGCGACTCCACGAGTGTGAACGTCTTCAAGGCCCTGGTGGCGGCGGTGCGCCGGGCGCCGTCGGACCGGGACGAGATCCTCGTCGACGAGTCGACGTTCCCGACGGACGGGTACGTGGCGGGGTCGGCGGCGCGGATGACCGGCCGGTCGGTGCGGGCGGTCGCGCCCGGCGAGATGGTGTCGGCGCTGGGGCCGCGTACGGCGGCGATCCTGGTCAACCACGTCGACTACCGCACGGGCCGGCTGCACGACCTGCCCGGCATCACGGCCGCCGCGCACGAGGCGGGCGCGCTCACCGTGTGGGACCTGTGCCACAGTGCGGGCGCGCTGCCGGTCGGGCTCGACGCGCACGGGGTGGACTTCGCGGTGGGCTGCACCTACAAGTACCTGAACGGGGGGCCGGGTTCACCGGCGTATCTGTACGTACGGGGCGACCACCAGGCCTCGTTCGACTCCCCCCTGCCCGGCTGGAACTCGCACGAGGACCCCTTCGGGATGCGGGCGGAGTACGTGCCGGGGGCGGGCGCGGTGCGGGGCCGGGTCGGCACGCCGGACATCCTGTCCATGCTGGCCCTGGAGTCGGCCCTCGACGTCTGGACGGGCGTCTCCATCGACTCCGTCCGCGCCAAGTCGCTGGCGCTGACGGACTTCTTCCTGGAGTGCGTGGCGGAGTACGTGCCGTCGGGGCGGGTGGAGTCGGTGACGCCGTCCGCGCATGCGGAGCGGGGGAGCCAGGTGGGGTTGCGGTGTGAGGGGGCGGGGGATGTGATGCGGGCGCTCATAGCCGCGGGGGTGGTGGGGGACTATCGGCGTCCTGATGTGCTGCGGTTCGGGTTCACACCGCTGTATGTGGGATTTGGGGATGCGGAGAGGGCGGCGCGGGCGTTGTCCCTGGCCCTGGGTTAGCCCCACCCCGCCCCTTCCCTGAACCCTGCCGGGGGCGGGGGGGGGGCTTCCGGGGCTCAGCCTCAGTCCCCCGGGGCCGGGGCTGTGCCCCGGCCCCGTCCCCGTGTCTCCGGGCGGGGCCTGCGGCCCCTGCACCCCGCCCAGGGGCTGCGCCCCGGGCCCGTTTTCGCCTGCGGACCGTGGCGGGCTGGTCGCGCGGTTCCCCGCGCCCCCAAGGGGGACGGCCCACACCTGGAACTCAAGCTCCGCCCCCCACCCTCCAGGAGCAGGACCCTCCAGACGAAGCCCGGGCCCCGCAAGGGGCACGAGGAACGACACAAGCACGGCCCTATCAGGGGCGCGGGGAACGGCGCGAGCAACCGACCACGACCGGCAGACGAGTCCCCGGCCTATCAGGGGCGCGGGGAACGGCGCGGGCAACCCACCCCCACCCGCAGACGAACCCCCGCCCCCCCCGCCCCAAGAAAGGTGCCCCATGCAAGACCAAGACCCCACCCCCAGGGACGCCGCCGAAGCCGCCTCCGCCTTCTCGCACCCCCACGTCCCCCCGGACACCACCGCCCCCTACGGCCCCCACCCCGACCAGGTCATCGACTTCTACGCCCCCCGCCACGACACCCCGGGCGCCCCCCTCGTCGTCGCCCTCCACGGTGGCGCCTGGCGCGAGCGGTACGACCGGGGGCATCTCACCCCGTTCGTGGACTTCCTCGCCCGCCGCGGCTTCGCCGTCGCCAACGTCGAGTACCGACGCGGCGGGCTGCTGCCCAGACAGGGCGGCGGCACCCCCGTCGCCGGACGCTGGCCGGACACGTTCGACGACGTGGCCGCCGCCCTCGACTCGCTCCCCGCCCTCGTACGCACCCACCTCCCCACGGCCGACCCGCGCCGTACGGTCCTCACCGGCCACTCCGCCGGAGGCCACCTCGCCCTGTGGGCCGCCGCCCGCCACGTCCTGCCGCCCACCTCCCCGTGGCACGCGCCCGCCCCCGTCCCCCTCCGCGGCGTCGTCGCCCTCGCGCCCATCGCCGACTTCGCCACCGCTCTGGCGCTGGACGTGTGCGAGGGGGCCGTGCTCCAGCTCCTCGGGGGCGAGGGACCCGGAGGCGAGGAGAGGGCCGGGGCGCGGGTGGCGAGCGCGGACCCCGCCGCGCTCCTGCCCACCGGCATCGCCACCACCCTCGTCCAGGGCCGGGACGACATCGTCGTGCCGCGGGCCGTCGCCGAGGCGTATGCCGACGCCGCCGCCCGGGCCGGCGAGCCCGTCGGGTTCACCGTGCTCGACGGCGTCGGCCACTTTCCCCTCATCGACCCCGCGGCCGACGCCTGCGCGGTCGTGGCGGAGGAGATCGCGCAGCTGGCGTACTAGAACCGTGGGCTCGGGCGTACTGCACCCCACCTCGGGGCTGCGCCCCGGGCCCGGCATTCTTCTGTGGACCGTGGCGGGCTGGTCGCGCAGTTCCCCGCGCCCCCAAGGGGACCGCCCGCCCCCGGAGAACAAGCCTCGGCCCCCACCCCCACGGGCGCGAGCACCCCCCGGGGCCGGTAGACGAACTCGGGGCCCTGAAGGGGCGCGGGGAACTGCGCGCCCAGTCCCCACCGGCCGGCAGACGAAGTCCCGACTCCCCGCCTCCCCAGGGGCGCGGGGAACTGCGCGCTCAGTCCCCACCGGTCGGCAGACGAAGTCCCGACTCCCCGCCTCCCCAGGGGCGCGGGGAACTGCGCGACCAGCCCTCCACCCACCGCACCCGAACCCCCGCCCAAAACACCCACCCCCCGGCCGCCCGCCCAGGGCTTAAGGGAACGGGCGGGGTGGGGAAGAAACCCCCATGGACACCCACCCCTTCCACCCCACCTCCCCCCACTTCATCGCCAACCCCTACCCCGCCTACCAGCACCTCCGCCGCACCACCCGGGCCCACCACTACCCCCCCACCGGCCAGTGGCTCATCCCCCACCACGCCGACGTCTCCGCCCTCCTCCGGGACCGTCGGCTCGGCCGTACCCACCTCCACCGGTTCAGCCACGAGGAGTTCGGGCGTACACCCCCGCCTCCCGCCCACGAGCCGTTCCACACCCTCAACGACCACGGCATCCTCGATCTGGAGGGGCCGGACCACACCCGTATCCGGCGGCTCGTGGCGAAGGCGTTCACGCCCGGGCGGGTCGAGGAGCTGGGGCCCGTCGTCGAGCGGATCGCCCGGCGCCTCGTGGGGGACTTCGTCACGGCCGGCGGTGGGGACCTGCTCGCGGAGGTGGCCGAGCCCCTCCCCGTAGCCGTGATCGCCGAGATGCTCGGTGTCCCCGAGGCCGACCGGCATCTGCTGCGCCCCTGGTCGGCCGACATCTGCGGGATGTACGAGCTCAACCCGGACGAGGAGACCGCCGCCCGCGCGGTCCGGGCGTCCGTGGAGTTCTCGGCCTATCTGCGGGAGCTGATCGGTGAGCGGCGCCGCGCCCCCGCCCCCGACCTCGTCTCCGCCCTCATCGCCGTCCACGACACCGACGGCACCACCCTCACCGAGCAGGAGCTGATCTCCACCTGCGTCCTGCTCCTCAACGCGGGCCACGAGGCCACCGTCAACACCACGGCCAACGGCTGGTGGACCCTCTTCCACCACCCCGAGCAGCTCGCCCTGCTCCGCGCCGACCCGGCGCTCCTGCCCGGCGCCGTCGAGGAACTGCTGCGCTACGACACCCCGTTGCAGCTCTTCGAGCGCTGGGTGCTCGACGACATCGAGGTGGGCGACGCCCTGATCCCGCGCGGCAGCGAAGTCGCCCTGCTCTTCGGCTCCGCCAACCGCGACCCGGCGGTCTTCCCGGATCCGGAGACCTTCGACGTACGCCGCCCACCGGCCACCAACCGCCACGTCAGCTTCGGCGCGGGCATCCACTACTGCCTCGGCGCGCCCCTCGCCCGTCTCGAACTGACCACATCGTTCGGCCTGTTGCTGCGCGAGGCTCCACGCATGCGGCTGCTGGCCGAGCCCCGGTGGAAACCGGGGTACGTGATCCGCGGCCTCACCGCCCTCCAGGTGGAGGTCTGAGCGAGGGTCCGCGGCCTCCGGACCCCACCTCACCCCCGGGTCACCTCAGCTCGCGGACCACCTCAGCCGCGAGCCCCGGCCCCGAGCCCTGGCCCCGGGCCCCCTCACCCCCCGGCGGGCAGCATCAGCGACCACGACCCCGCCGTCCACGTACGTCTCCACACCGGCCCCACCACCACCGGCCCCACCCGGTACCGGAACCCCTCCCCGCCCCCGGCCGAGCCAGGGGACCCGCCCCCGGCCAAGCCCCCGGCCAAGCCCCCGGACCCAGCCCCTGCCGGCCCCCCGGACATCCCTCCCACCGACATCCCTCCCACCGACACCTCCACCACCGCCCCCCGCCCCCGCACCACCGACCCCCCGCACTCCTCCACCACCACCTGGACGACCCCCTCCCCGCACCCCACCGACACGCCCGCGAGGGGACGGTCCAGGTCGGTCAGGAGGGTGCCGTCCGTCTCGATGCGCAGGTGGTGCGCCAGCGCCGCCGCCACCGGGGTCGGCGCGCCCACCAGGGTCCGGACGAGCGAGCGGCACGTCCCCCACACCGTCGGGCCCACGGCTCGCGCGGGTGCCGGCGCCGGCGCCGGGATGCGCAGTTCCCCCAGCACCACGCCCCCGGCGTCGTCCACCAGGAGGCCGCGTCGGCGGGGAACGCCTTCCAGGACCGCCCGGGCCGCCGCGACCGCGTCCGTCGGCACCCCCAGTGACCTGGTGGTTTCCACGGTGGAAGGGGTTCCCACGGGCACCACGGACAGGGCCGGGCCGGACGGCTCACGATCTCGTTGGAGCAAGGTCACAGTACGTAGCAGGGCCCGGTCGTCACCTACCACCACCAGCCGCCGTCCACCCCGCCTGGCCAGGGCCCGGGAGAACTCCTCCGCCCCCTCCGGCCAGCATATTTTCGCCTGTGCGGCCGCGCACAGCACATCCTTCGCGATCCGTACGGACTCGCCGTCGATACGGCGGGCGACCGGGTCGATGACCACCAGTAGCCGGTCGGCAGCCGACACGTCGGTCCTTCCTCGGGTAGCATCTTTGTGCAAGAGCCCCTTGCGCTATTGCGCCAGGGGCTTCGTCTATTCCGGGGCACACGGGTGAGGCGGCGGACACGCCCCTGACCTTGGACATGCCCCGCCCGGAAGGGGTGTACGCCTGTGCCCGCACTTGTGCTGCTCGGTGCTCAGTGGGGTGACGAGGGCAAGGGAAAGGCCACCGACCTGCTCGGTGGATCCGTTGACTATGTAGTGCGCTACCAGGGCGGCAACAACGCCGGCCACACCGTCGTCGTCGGCGACCAGAAGTACGCGCTGCATCTTCTCCCTTCCGGGATCCTCTCGCCGGGGTGCACCCCGGTCATCGGCAACGGAGTCGTCGTCGACCCGGCGGTCCTGCTCTCCGAGCTGAGCGGGCTGAACGAGCGCGGCGTCGACACGTCCAAGCTGCTCATCAGCGGTAACGCTCACCTGATCACGCCGTACAACGTCACGCTCGACAAGGTGACGGAACGGTTCCTCGGATCCCGCAAGATCGGCACCACCGGCCGTGGCATCGGACCGACCTACGCGGACAAGATCAACCGCGTCGGCATCCGCGTCCAGGACCTGTACGACGAGTCGATCCTGACGCAGAAGGTCGAGGCGGCGCTGGAGTCGAAGAACCAGCTGCTCGCCAAGGTCTTCAACCGCCGTGCGATCGAGGCGGAGAAGATCGTCGAGGAGATGCTCCAGTACGCGGAGCAGATCAGGCCGTTCGTGGCCGACACGACGCTGATCCTCAACGACGCGATCGACGACGGCAAGGTCGTCCTCTTCGAGGGCGGCCAGGGCACGCTCCTCGACGTCGACCACGGCACGTATCCCTTCGTGACCTCGTCGAACCCGACCGCGGGCGGCGCCTGCACGGGTGCGGGCGTGGGCCCCACGAAGATCAGCCGGGTCATCGGCATCCTCAAGGCCTACACGACCCGCGTCGGTGCCGGCCCGTTCCCGACCGAGCTGTTCGACCAGGACGGCGAGGACCTGCGCCGCATCGGCGGCGAGCGCGGTGTGACCACCGGCCGCGACCGCCGCTGCGGCTGGTTCGACGCGGTGATCGCGCGGTACGCGACCCGGGTCAACGGTCTGACGGACTTCTTCCTCACCAAGCTCGACGTCCTCACCGGCTGGGAGCAGATCCCGGTCTGCGTGGCGTACGAGATCGACGGCAAGCGCGTCGAGGAGCTGCCGTACTCCCAGACCGACTTCCACCACGCGAAGCCGGTCTACGAGATGCTGCCGGGCTGGTCCGAGGACATCACCAAGGCGAAGACCTTCTCCGACCTGCCGAAGAACGCGCAGGCGTACGTGAAGGCGCTGGAGGAGATGTCGGGCGCGCCGATCTCCGCGATCGGCGTCGGCCCCGGCCGGACCGAGACGATCGAGATCAACTCGTTCCTGTAGGCGGACGCCCCGCCCCGAAGGGCCTGCCGGTACGTACCGGCAGGCCCTTCGGCGTCACTACTGCCGGTGCCGCGGCCGTATCGTGACGGCCCGGTGGTCGTTCTGCCGGGTGTGATCACCCGTCAGCTGCTCCTCTGCCTCGGCGTGAGCGTGGCGCTGGGCCCGCTCGGCGCGCAGGTGTACGCGGAGACCGGCGCGTGCCCGGTGGGCCCCGTGCCGGCGGCGCCGAGGGCCGCGCCGCCCGTGCCCGCGGCAACCGTGCCCGCCGCGCCCGTCGTGCCCGCCCAGGCCCCGCGGTCCCGGCCCGCGCCCCGCGGTGAACGCCCCGGTCCCGGCCCTCTCGCGGCCCCGGCCCGGCCCCGGGCGGCGGTGGCCGGGCCGCGTCCCGGGCCGCGTCCCGCCCCCGTGCGGGCGGCGGACGCGCGCGTGCCGCGGCCGGGGACGGCCCGCGCCCGCTTCGGCCACCCGTACCGCCCGAGTACGGCCGCTCGGGCCGCCCCGGCCGGGTTCTCCACGGTCACGCTGATGCTCCTCGTCACCACCCCGGCCGTCCTGGCCGCCGCGATCCTCCGCCCCCGATCCCGTTCCGGAGCCCGCCCGTGTCGCAATGGCTAGTCCTCGTCGTCGCCATGGCGCTCGTCTGCGCCGTCGTCCTGACCGTCACCGTCCTGCGCCACCGGCGGGTGGCCGAGGCCGAGGACCCCAGCGAGACGCCCGACGTCATCGAGTACATGGTGATGATGGTCGGCGTCGTGTACGCCATCGTGCTCGGCCTCGCGATCGCGGGGGTGTGGGAGGCGCGGGGCGCGGCCGAGGACTCCGTGCGGCGCGAGGCCCAGGCCCTGTACGAGGTCGGGCAGCGCGTCGACGTCTACCCGCCCGCCGTGCGCGACCGCGTCCGGGGCGAGATCGGCAGCTACGCCCAGCACGCGGTGACGGCCGAGTGGCCGCTGCTGGTCAAGGGGCGGGAGCCGTCGCCGGACGGCGCCGCGCTGCTCGCCGCCGTACGCGCCGACGTGGCCCACCGCGCCCCCGCCAACGACCTCCAGGCGCAGGCGTACCAGCCGCTGCTCGACCAGATCGCCACCGCCGACGACGCCCGGCACGCCCGCATCGCGGGCGCCGGGTCCACGCTGCCGGACGTCGTCTGGCTGGGCCTTCTCGCCGGGGCCGTGGTGACGATCGGGCTGATCTTCACGCTCCAGATCCGCCGCTCGGCCCGGGAGCTGCTGCTCGCCGGGATCTTCAGCGGCCTGATCGTCTTCCTGCTCTTCCTGGTGTGGAGTTTCGACGCGCCGTTCGGCAGGTCGGGCACGGAGTCGGCGGAGCCGCTGCGCGAACTCCTCACGCAGGCGGCCGCCGCCCGCTGAGCCGTCCGTGTACGCCCGTGCCCGCGGATCCTCGCGCTCCTCCGCTCACTGCTCCCCGGCCCTGTCGTACGTCAACTGCTCACCCGTGTCGTCGTTCTCGCGGCGCAGCCGGCCGTCCGCGAGGAGGGTGACGGTGGTGGCGGCGCCCGGGGAGCAGGACGTGGTCGGGCCGGACTCGACGCTCGACGGGCCGAACCTGAGCGGGCCGTCGGGGGAGCCGGGCGCGGCGGTGAGCCTGGCGCGGAAGACGCAGTGGTACGTACCGCCGGAGTCCAGCGGGCCGTCGGCCGTGAGCGTGAGCACCGTGTCGCCGACCTTGCCGGGCTGGATGACCAGGCGGCGGCTGTTGTGCCCGGAGCCGCTGTCGATGGACCCGGCCCAGGTCCCGAGGTACTGCCGCGGGACGTCCCCGGCCGGGCTCTCGCTCGGGCTCGGGCTCCGGCTCGGGCCGCTGGTGGCCGGGTCCGGGGTCGGCCGCGCGGAGGAGGGGACGGGCGAGGCCGAGGAGCCGCCGGTCCGCTTCGGCTTTCCGTTGTCGCCGTTCATGTACGCGTACACGGAGCCGCCCGCGGCGACCGCCACCACCAGCGCCACGACCACCAGCGCGATCGTCGATCTGGTGCTGCGTCGCGGACCGTCCTCGGGGGGCGGGGGCGGGCCGTAGCCGTAGGGGGGATTGGGGTGGGGATGGCCGTAGGCGGGGGGCTGGTGGGCGGGCTGATACGGATTCGGGGCGGGGCTGGCGTTGGGGTGCGGGGCCGAATTCAGGTGCGGGGCGGGGTACGGGTGCTGGGGGTACTGGGGCTGGGGCGGGTAGCCGGGGCCGCTCCCGTTGGCCCAGGCCGGGGGGAACGGGGGCGGCGGGGTGCCCGTCCCGTTGGGGGAGATCACGGTGGGGGTGGGGGCGGGGGTGGGTGCCGGGTCCGGAGCCGGGGGCGGGGTCGGGGGGCTCGGCGGGAGGGCGGGCATGGGGGGCAGGGCCGGGACCGGGGCCGGTGCCGTGCCGCCCTCGGGGTTCTCCACGTCCAGCAACTGCACGGCGTGGCTGCCGAGTTCGGCGACCAGGGGGCCGGGGAGCCAGGGGCCCGGGGAGGCGTCCTCGGGGCCGAGGCGCTCCAGGATCGCGTCGGGCGAGGGCCGTGAGCCGGGGGTCTTGTGCAGACAGTCGCGTACGAGGTCGCGCAGGGACTCCGGGACGCCGTCCAGCTCCGGGGGCTCCTGGGCGATCCGGAACATCAGCGCGTGCACACCGCTGTCGCTGCCGCCGAAGGGGAGCCTGCCGCTCGCGGCGTACGCCAGCACGGACCCCAGGCAGAAGACGTCGCAGGCGGGGGTGATCCGGTCGCCGCGCACCTGCTCGGGGGCCATGAAGCCGGGCGAGCCGACGAGCGCGCCGGTACGGGTCAGGCCCTCTCCGGCCGCGGTCTCCAGGGCCCGGGCTATGCCGAAGTCGATGACGCGGGGGCCGTCGATGGTGACGAGGACGTTGGAGGGCTTGAGGTCGCGGTGGATCAGCCCGGCGGCGTGGATGTCCTGGAGGGCGTGGGTGAGGCCGCGGGCCAGGACGCGTACGGAACGTTCCGGCAGGGGGCCGTGGTCGCCGCCCACCACGGTGTGGAGACTGGGGCCGGCGACGTATCCGGTGGCGACCCAGGGGACGGGGGCCTCGGTGTCGGCGTCGAGGACGGGGGCGGTCCACCGGCCGCCCACGCGGCGGGCGGCCCGCACCTCCTGCCGGAACCGGTCGCGGAACTCCTCGCGGGCGGCGAGATCCTCGCGCACGAGCTTGACGGCGACGGTGCGGCCGCGGTCGGAACGGGCGAGGTAGACCTGGCCCATGCCGCCCGCTCCGAGCCGCGCGAGCAGCCGGTACGCGCCGATCCGCTGCGGATCCCCGTCGTGAAGCCTCTCCATGGCGCCCGCCGCCCCCCTCGCTCGAACGAGCTTCAACGGGGTGAGGATAGTGGGTGGGGGGCCGGTGTGACCGTCGGATCCGGGGTGGCTTGTCGTGCGTCTGCGGATGGTGGCTGGCTGGTCGCGCAGTTCCCCGCGCCCCTGAGGGGGTTGCCTGTAGCGGGGTATGTGGCTCGGCCCCGTAGTTTTCAGGGGTGCGGGGAACCGCGTGGGCAGCCCGGCCCGGGGGTGGTCGGGGGCGGGTGAGCGGCTCGTGCTCCGGGAGGGGCGACACCCTGCCGACCCGCGGCCCCCAGGACAGACACCATGGCCATCCCCACCCCCACCCCCCACTCCTTACCCTGGGCCCCATGACCCCTCATGTCGACCCCGATCCCCGGGCCGGCGCGGCCGTGAAGGCCGCCGACCGTGCGCACGTGTTCCACTCCTGGTCCGCCCAGGGCCTGATCGACCCGCTCGCCGTCGCCGGCGCGGAGGGTTCGTACTTCTGGGACTACGACGGCAACCGCTACCTCGACTTCAGCAGCGGTCTCGTCTTCACCAACATCGGCTACCAGCACCCGAAGGTCGTCGCCGCGATCCAGGAGCAGGCGGGCAAGCTGGCCACCTTCGCACCCGCCTTCGCCGTCGAGGCCCGCTCCGAGGCCGCGCGGCTCATCGCCGAGCGCACCCCCGGCGACCTCGACAAGATCTTCTTCACCAACGGCGGCGCCGAGGCCGTGGAGAACGCCGTCCGGCTGGCCCGGCTGCACACCGGACGCCACAAGGTGCTGAGCGCGTACCGCTCGTACCACGGCGCCACCGCCCAGGCCGTCAACCTCACCGGCGACCCCCGCCGCTGGGCCTCGGACACCGGCTCCGCCGGCGTGGTCCGCTTCTGGGCCCCGTTCCTCTACCGGTCCCCCTTCTACGCCACCACCGAGGCCGAGGAGTGCGCCCGCGCCCTCACCCACCTGGAAGACACCATCGCCTTCGAGGGCCCCGCCGGTATCGCCGCGATCATCCTGGAGACGGTCCCGGGCACCGCCGGAATCATGACCCCGCCCCCGGGCTACCTCGCGGGTGTGCGCGAGATCTGCGACCGGTACGGGATCGTCCTCGTCCTGGACGAGGTCATGTCCGGGTTCGGCCGCACCGGATCGTGGTTCGCCGCGGACCTGTACGGCGTCACCCCGGACCTGATGACCTTCGCCAAGGGCGTGAACTCCGGGTACGTCCCCCTCGGCGGCGTCGCCATCTCCGCCGAGATCGCCGCCACCTTCGACAAGCGGCCCTTCCCCGGCGGCCTCACCTACTCCGGGCACCCCCTGGCCTGCGCCGCCGCCGTCGCCACCATCAACGTGATGGAGGACGAGGGCGTCGTCGCCCACGCCGCCCACATCGGCGCGACCGTCCTGGAGCCGGGCCTGCGCGAGCTCGCCGCCCGCCACCCGGCCGTCGGCGAGGTGCGCGGCACCGGCGTCTTCTGGGCGCTCGAACTCGTCAAGAACCGGGAGACGCGCGAGCCGCTCGTCCCGTACAACGCCTCCGGCGCCGACGCCGCCCCGATGACCTCCTTCGGCGCGGCCTGCAAGAAGAACGGCCTGTGGCCCTTCATCAACATGAACCGGACGCATGTCGTGCCGCCGTGCACCATCACCGAGGCCGAGGCCAAGGAGGGGCTCGCGGTGCTGGACGAGGCGCTGGCCGTGGCGGACGAGTACACCGTCTGACCACCCCGGACAGGCAGGAGACCCCCCCGCGCCCCGGGGGCGCGGGGGCCCCGCCCCGGGAAATCCCCCTTTCCCCACCCCTGGCCTATCGTGTGCGGAACACCGACGAGGGGAGGGGCGCCCGTGCCCGCGAGTGGCGGCGTGACCCGCAGTACGCTGCGGCAGCAGATCGCCGACGCGCTGCGTGACGAGATACTGGCCGGGCGGCTCCAGCCCGGCGAGGAGTTCACCGTCAAGCAGATCGCCGAGCAGTACGGGGTCAGCGCCACCCCCGTGCGCGAGGCGCTCGTCGACCTCACCGCGCAGGGTCTGCTCGACTCCGACCAGCACCGCGGCTTCCGCGTCCACGAGTTCACCGTCGAGGACTACCGGGGCATGGTCGAGGCCCGGTCCGTCGTGGTGAACGGCATCTTCCGGAAGATCACGGAGCTGGGCGCCGGGCACGGGCCCGCGCTCGTCTCCGTACGGCGCCGCGCCGAGGAGTGCGCCCGCGCCGCCCGCAGCGGCGACCTGAACATCCTCATCGGGTACGACCTGCGGTTCTGGCGGGAGCTCGGCGCCCTCGCCGGGAACCCGTACATCTCGGACTTCCTGCACCGGCTGCGGATGCAGTGCTGGGTCTTCGCCGTGCCGTACCTGCGGGGCCGCTCCGACCTGTGCGACTGGCTGTGGAACGGCCACGGGGACCTGGTCGACGCGGTGGTCCAGGGCGACGGCGACGCCGCGTACGCCGTGATCAGCGCGTACAACGACCACTCGCTGACCTGGGCGGAGCGGCTGAAGCGGTGACCGACGGCGGCCTGCTCGACCTCTCGGTCGTCGTCCCCGCGTACAACGAGGAACGGCGTCTGGGTCCCACCCTGGACGCGATCCGGGACCACCTCCACGACGCCCCGCTCTCCTGGGAGCTGATCGTCGTCGACGACGGGTCCCAGGACGGCACGGCGGACGTCGCCCGGGACGCAGCGGGCGCCGATGGGCGCATCCGCCTCGTCGCCGCCGACCGCAACCACGGCAAGGGCCACGCCCTGCGGCTCGGCGTCGCCGCGTCCCGGGGCGCCCGGGTGCTGCTCACCGACGCCGACCTGGCCACCCCCGTCGCCGAACTCGACCGGCTCACCAAGGAGCTCGACGGCGCCGAGGCCGCCGCCGCGATCGGCTCCCGCGCCCATCCCGAGGCCGACATAGCGGTCCACCAGAGCCGTATCCGCGAGTGGCTGGGGCGGATGGGCAACCGGCTGATACGCGCGGTCGCGGTCCCCGGCATCCACGACACCCAGTGCGGCTTCAAGCTCTTCGACGGCGACAAGGCGCGCGCGGCCTTCGCGGACGCCCGCCTCGACGGCTGGGGCATCGACGTGGAGATACTGCAGTACTTCCGCCGCCACGGCTGGGCCGTGGCCGAGGTCCCGGTCCGCTGGTCCCACCAGGAGGGCTCCAAGGTCGGCCCCGCCGACTACGGCCGGGTGCTCCTCGAACTCGTCCGCCTCAAAGCGCGCTCCGCCGGCCGCGCGAGCCTCGCCCTGTTCGGCCTCTTCCTGCTCTCCTCGGTCCTGCTCTACCAGAACCTGTGGGCCGATCTCGGCCACGGCTACCTCGCCGACTCCGGGCAGGACCAGAACCAGTGGGAATGGTTCTTCTCGGTCACCGCCGACAACGTCCGGCAGCTGCGCGACCCCCTCTTCACCACCCTCCAGGGCTACCCGGACGGGGTGAACCTCATGGGCAACACGCCCATGCTGGGCCTGTCCGTACCGCTCACGCCGGTCACGCTGGCGTTCGGTCCGACCGTCACCTGGGCGCTCGTGCTCACCCTGGGCCTGGCCGCCACCGCATACGCCTGGTACCGGCTCTTCGCGCGGTGGGTGACGGCCGATCCGTGGGCTGCGGGGCTCGGCGGGGCGCTCGCGGGCTTCGCGCCGCCGATGGTCTCGCACGCCACCGCGCACCCGAACTTCTGCGTCCTGTTCATGATCCCGGTCATCATCGACCGGGCGCTGCGGCTGTGCTCACCCACCGCCGACGTACGCCGTGACGGCGTGCTGCTCGGGCTCTTCGGCGCGTACCAGATCTTCCTCGGCGAGGAGGTGCTGCTCCTCGCCTCGCTCGGCACGCTGCTCTTCGCGCTGTCGTACGCGCTGGCCCGCCGCGAGGTGATCCGGCAGGCAGGACCCACCCTCGCCAAGGGCCTGGGGGTGGCCGCCCTGGTCTGTCTGCCGCTGGTCGCCTATCCGCTGACCCGGCAGTTCTTCGGCGAGCAGAGCTACCACTCGGTGCTGCACGGCGACGCGGCGGGCAACAGCCCGCTGTCGTTCTGGACGTTCTCCGGGCGGTCGCTGCTCGGGGACGAGGCGGCGGCGGACAAGCTGGCGCTCAACCGGACCGAGCAGAACGCCTTCTACGGCTGGCCGCTGATCCTGCTGGCCCTGGTGATCACGGTACGGCTGTGGCGGCATGCCCTGGTGAAGGCGCTGGCCCTCACGGCGGTCGCGGCCGCCCTGCTCTCGCTCGGCCGGAGGATCCGCGTCCCGTACACGGACGTGGTGCTGCCGGGCCCCTGGCGCGCCCTGGCCCACCGGCCGCTCTTCGAGTCGGTCATCGAGGGCCGGGTCGCCATGGTCTGCGCGCCGGCGGTCGGCGCGCTGGTCGCGCTCGCCGCCGGGCGGGCGGCCACGGCGGGCCGGGCGAAACGGACGGCCGTCCTCGCGGCGGTCGCGGCGGCGCTGCTGCCGATCGTCCCCACCCCCTTTCCGGTGACCGCGCGGACTCCGGTGCCGCCGTTCTTCGCGGACGGCCTGTGGCGGACGTATCTCAAGCCCGGCGAGTCCGTGGTGACCGTGCCGCTGCCGGACCCGGCCGCCGCAGACGCCCTGCACTGGCAGGTCCGCGCGGGTCTCGGCTTCCCGCTGCCCGGCGGCTACTTCAACGGCCCCTGGGGCCCGGACCGGATCGGCATCTACGGCGCCTCCCCGCGCTGGACCTCCAACCTCTTGCGCGATGTGCGCTACGGCGCCCCCATCCCCCCCATCGACGACGGCTGGCGCGCCCAGGCGCGGGCGGACCTGGCGTACTGGAAGGCCGGGCTCGTCGTCCTGCCGCCGCAGGAGAACGAGGAGGCGCTGTACACCACGGTGTCGCGGCTCCTCGGCAGCGAGGGCCGGCGGGTGGACGGGGTATGGATCTGGGACGTGGGCCGCTGAGGGCCGGCGGCGGTGGGCGTTTCTGGGTCTCACGAGACGTGCGGGACGCCCGGGCCGGTGGTCCGGCGGCGCGTTGACGCGTGCTCCGCACGGGAGTTGACGGGCGAGCTTCGCGGAGCGTGCTCGGCGGACTACGCTGTCCCGACCATCGCGACCTCGTAAGGAGCCCCGTGGCCTGTGACTTGTGGCTGGTCCCCCTCGTCGACGTGCTGTGCCACAGCCCCGACAACCCGTTCGCCGAGGAGATCGCCTCGTACGACAAGGCACTCGGTGAGGCAGGGCTGCCGCCCGTGCCCGTCTTCGCGTACATGCCCGGCCTCTCGGGCGACGTCGCCCCGGTCGCGGGCTTCGACTACGACGCGCTGCACTTCCTGCGCCGCGCCTACCTCCTCCAGCTCTGCCGCCTCGCGGTGACCCCGGTGGACGAACTCGGCGGCGACTACGAACAGCTCCTGGAGATGTTCGAGACGACGGCCCAGCAGTCCCATCTGGTCTGGCACTACGACCACGCGGGCGCGTACGTGCCGGTGGACTTCCACACCCCGCTCGCCAACGAGGAGCTGCTGGCCGGCGGTGGTCCGCTGGGCTCCACCCACGGGCTGCTGAGGGAGCTGGAGTTCGTGGCCCCGGCGATCGGCATAGACCCGGTCAACCCGCCGATGGCGCCCGCCCCGCCGGACCGCCCGACCTCGCTGGAGGAACCGGCCGGCCCCATCCCGTACGACGAGAGCCCCTTCGCCCGGGAGCGGCACGTGTGGCTGGGGCTGCACGCGGCGGCGACGCGGTCGCTGGCACAGGGCTCAATGATCATCTTCAGCTGAGGTCGCGGCGGGCGCGCGGTGGCGCCGGGCGGGGGTGCCGTGGAGCGCGGTGCCGCCGGGCGGGGATGTCGCCGCGCCACCACCGGCCTCACCCCTGGCCGTAAACTCCGCGCCATCCGGCGGGAGTAGGACCGGGTCCATGGCACACACGACGAGCGCCGCGAGCGCCGCCCCGGACCGCTTCTCCGACGTCAAGGGGTGGTTCTGGCCCGCCGACCAACTGCTCTTCGACTGGTTCCTGGCCCGCCAGGAGCGCCAGGGCCTCCGGGGTGACCTGCTGGAACTCGGCGCATACCTGGGCAAGAGCGCGATCTTCCTCGGGTCGTACCTACGGCCGGGCGAGACGTTCACGGTCTGCGATCTGTTCGACTCGCCCGCGCCGGACGACCCCAACAGCGAGGAGATGGACCGCTCGTACGCGACCCTGACGCGGCGGGCCTTCGAGGCGAACTACCTCTCCTTCCACGACTCCCTGCCGGTGGTCGTGCAGGCCCCCACCTCGGTGATCACCTCACGGGTGCGCCCCGGCACCTGCCGCTTCGTCCACGTGGACGCTTCACACCTGTACGAGCACGTGTACGGGGACATCGAGGCGGCGCGGGAGCTGATCGCGCCGGACGGGATCGTGGCGTTCGACGACTTCCGGGCGGAGCACTGTCCCGGGGTGGCGGCGGCGGTGTGGGGCGCGGTGGCGACGCACGGGCTGCGGCCGGTGTGCATCACCGGCACGAAGTTCTACGGCACGTGGGCGGATCCGGAGCCGGTGCGCTCCGAGCTTCTGTCGTGGCTTGGGGGTCGTTCCGACATGTGGCACGGGGTGGAGGAGGTGGCGGGGGCGCCGCTGATCCGGATCGACGGGAAGAAGGCGGTGGCGCCGCAGGCGCCGCGCTCCCGCCACGTGGGGGTGGCGTCCCCGGGCTCCGGTCCCGCGTCCCCGGCCCCCGTGCCCGCGCCGCCGGCGTCCCCGGGCGCCACGCCCCCGCCGCCGGCGCCCCTGGGCGCCACGCCCCCGCCGCCGGCGTCCCCGAAGCGGCGGCCCCCGCTGGCGCGCCGCCTGGCGAGGTCGCTTCTGCCGCGTCGCTGAGGACTTGATCCCCCACCCCGCCCCTTCCCGAAAGCCCTGGCCGGGCGGCCTGCGTTTTCGCCTGCGGACCGTGCTGGGTTGCTCGCGCAGTTCCCCGCGCCCCTAACCACCCAGGGGCGCGGGGAACGGCGCGAGCAACCCAAGCAGACCCGCGGCCAAGGTCCGGCCCGTCAAGGGGCGCGGGGAACTGCGCGACCAGCCCCCACCGGCCGCAGGTGAACCCCGGGCCGATCAGGGGCGCGGGGAACTGCGCGGGCAAGCCCCACCCACCCGCAGGCGTAGGACCGGCCGCCCGCCCGAGGGCTTGAGGGAACGGGGCGGGGTGGGGAAAACCTATCGGGGGGACTCCGGCGGCCGCTGGCGCGGCATGTTCGGCCGCGTCCCCGGCGGAAGGGGAAACCGCCCGGGCCCGGGCGCGACATCCGGCCGAGGCGACGCCGCCGCCAGGGACTGCATCACCAACGGCGCCGGCCCCGACCGGAACTCCACCATCCAGTCCGCCGTCTCCGACCGCACCAACTCCGTCACGTCCTCGGAGAACCGCCGCAGCACCGACAGACACCGCTCCGCCGCCTCCCCCGCCGTCCCCTCCGTCGGCCCCAGCACCTCCCGCACGCTCTCCGACGCCCAGTCGAACTGGAGCCCCTGCAACCGCCGCTGCACCGCCTGCGCCGTCGCCACGTCCCGCATCCACCCGGACGTCAGCCCGAAGTAGCGGTCGCAGGCCAGGCACGCCGCGCCGAGCAGGAGGAAGACGTACCCCCAGCCGGAGGCGCCCGACAGCGCCCCCGTCACATCCAGCAGCGGCAGCGTCGCCCCGGCGATCGCGCCCCCCGCCGTGCACACCCGCAGCGCCCGCGCCCCGCGCCGCTTCCACAGCCGGTCCGCCAGGTACCACTCGGCCGTGCGCAGCGCCCCCGCCTCGACCCACCGGTACAGCTCGTCCAGCCGTTCCGCGGGCTCGCCCCAGTCGCCGAGCGGGAACGGGCGTCCGGTCAGGTCGCGCTCGTCCCGGGGCGGTCCCGGGGGCCCCTCGGGCTGCATCTCCGGCTGGCTCACCCGGCGCTCCCTCCGCGGTGCGAATCGTCATCCCACGTCCCCGCCGCCGACGACGGCAGTGACGGTGACGTAACGTACAGTTACGTCTTTCGGCCTCCCCCGAGACGTGACGGCCCTTCCTACCGCCGAATGGTGGGGGCCAGAGCCGGTATCCCGGGTTTTCACCCCGTAAGTGGGCCTTGATCAGGTCGGAGAACCTCCGTGGAGTCACTCGAAAGAGTTGCGGAGCAGGGCGCGGGGAGACCACGTAGGCTCGGAGTGCCGGATCCTTCCGGCCCGGAACAGACAGCAACAGCAGTCAGCAATCAGCAGTCAGCAGTCGACGTGAAGACGGAGTGCACCGTGATCCCTGGTGGTGGCCAGCCCAACATGCAGCAGCTGCTCCAGCAGGCGCAGCAGATGCAGCAGGACCTCGCCCGCGCGCAGGAGGAGCTCGCCGCGACCGAGGTCGACGGCCAGGCCGGCGGCGGTCTGGTGAAGGCGACCGTGACCGGCTCCGGCGAGCTGCGCGGCCTCGTCATCGACCCGAAGGCGGTCGACCCGGAGGACACCGAGGGTCTCGCCGACCTGGTCGTCGCGGCCGTCCGCGCGGCCAACGAGAACGCCCAGCAGCTCCAGCAGCAGAAGCTCGGCCCGCTGGCGCAGGGCCTCGGCGGCATGCCGGGCCTGCCCTTCTGAGACGGGCGCGCAGGACGGCCGCGCCCCGCGGCCGGTACCGCCCATGTGAACAGTGGTGAACAACGCGGGTCCGCCCTTCTGCGGCGCCCGCCCACCAACTACCGTAAGCACCCGGAAGACCCACGAGAGGCAGTCCGTTGTACGAAGGCGTGGTCCAGGACCTCATCGACGAGTTGGGCAGGCTGCCCGGCGTCGGTCCCAAGAGCGCGCAGCGGATCGCCTTCCACATCCTCCAGGCCGAGCCCACCGACGTCCGCCGCCTCGCGCACGCCCTGCTCGAAGTGAAGGACAAGGTCCGGTTCTGCGAGGTGTGCGGGAACGTGGCGCAGCAGGAGCGGTGCAACATCTGCCGCGACGCCCGCCGCGACCTGGCCGTCATCTGTGTGGTGGAGGAGCCGAAGGACGTCGTCGCGATCGAGCGGACCCGTGAGTTCCGGGGCCGCTACCACGTGCTCGGCGGCGCCATCAGCCCCATCGAGGGGGTCGGTCCGGACGATCTGCGCATCCGCGAGCTGCTCGCCCGGCTCGCCGACGGCACGGTCACCGAGCTGATCCTGGCCACCGACCCGAACCTGGAGGGCGAGGCCACGGCGACGTACCTCGCCCGCATGATCAAGCCGATGGGCCTGCGGGTCACCCGGCTGGCCAGCGGACTCCCCGTCGGGGGAGACCTTGAGTACGCGGACGAGGTCACGCTGGGGCGGGCCTTTGAAGGAAGGCGACTTCTCGATGTCTGACGCAACGCTGCACGCGGTCAACCAGGATCCGGACTCCTTCGCGGTCCAGATCGCCGACCAGGTCGAGTCCTTCATCGTCGCGGTCACCGAGGTGGCCAAGGGCGACGAGCCGGACAGCGCCGTGCCGTTCCTGCTCCTGGAAGTCTCCCAGCTGCTGCTCGCCGGGGGCCGCCTCGGCGCGCACGAGGACATCGTCCCGGACGAGCGGTACGAGCCGGACCTCGGCCCCGAGCCGGACGTCGACGACCTGCGCGAGCGGTTCGCCGCCCTGCTGGAGCCGATCGACGTGTACTCGGAGGTCTTCGACCCGTACGAGCCGCGCAAGGCGCCCGTCCCCTGCCGGATCTCCGACGACCTGGCCGACGTCGTCACCGACCTGCGCCACGGCCTCGCCCACTACCGCGCGGGCCGCACCAGCGAGGCCCTGTGGTGGTGGCAGTTCTCCTACTTCTCCAACTGGGGCTCCACCGCCTCCGCCACCCTGCGCGCCCTGCAGTCCCTGGTCGCCCACGTCCGCCTCAACCAGCCCCTGGAGGAGCTGGACGGCCTGGACACGGACGAGGACCTGTCCGAGGACTCGCTCGCCGACGAGGCGGGGCGCGTGATGGCCGAGGAGATCGCGGGCCCGCTGGGTCTGCGTACGGTCAAGTAGCCGCCGTACGGCCTGGAGGCCCGTGTACGGTCGAGAGGTCCCCGTACGGTCGAACGGTCACCGGCGCGGTCGAACGGTCACCCGCGCGGGGCGGCGCCCGCCGTCCCGTTCCGCGGCGCCCCGCCGCTCTGTGAGCCGTCCCACACCATGCGTACATGCGGGGCGCAGGGGCAGGTGCGCCTCCACGAGCGGACCGGATCCGACCCCCCCTCCCGGGACTCCCCGCATCGCGAGCGGGACATCTCACGATGTGGCACCTCCCGGGCGGATCCGGCCCGCTCGTTAGACTGAGCCGACCGCAGTAATGAACCGAGCGAGGAGCGCACGTGGGCCTTGTCGTGCAGAAGTACGGAGGCTCCTCCGTTGCCGATGCCGAGGGCATCAAGCGCGTCGCCAAGCGGATCGTGGAAGCCAAGAAGAACGGCCACCAGGTGGTCGTCGTGGTTTCCGCGATGGGCGACACGACGGACGAGTTGATCGATCTCGCCGAGCAGGTATCCCCGATGCCTACCGGCCGTGAGTTCGACATGCTGCTGACCGCCGGAGAGCGGATCTCCATGGCCCTGCTGGCGATGGCGATCAAAAACCTGGGCCACAACGCCCAGTCGTTCACGGGCAGCCAGGCCGGCGTCATCACGGACTCGGTCCACAACAAGGCGCGGATCATCGACGTCACGCCGGGCCGCATCCGCACCGCCCTCGACGAGGGCAACATCGCGATCGTGGCCGGGTTCCAGGGCGTGTCCCAGGACAAGAAGGACATCACCACGCTCGGCCGCGGCGGTTCCGACACCACGGCGGTCGCCCTCGCGGCGGCGCTCGACGCCGAGGTCTGCGAGATCTACACCGATGTCGACGGCGTGTTCACCGCCGACCCGCGGGTGGTCAAGAAGGCCCGGAAGATCGACTGGATCTCCTTCGAGGACATGCTGGAGCTGGCCGCGTCCGGCTCCAAGGTGCTGCTGCACCGCTGCGTCGAGTACGCACGTCGCTACAACATCCCGATCCATGTGCGGTCGTCCTTCAGCGGACTGCAGGGCACCTGGGTCAGCAACGAACCACGTTCCCAGGCGGAAGGTCAGAAGGTGGAGCACGCCATCATCTCCGGAGTCGCCCACGACGTCTCCGAGGCGAAGATCACGGTGGTCGGGGTCCCCGACAAGCCGGGCGAGGCCGCGGCCATCTTCCGGACCATCGCCAACGCCGAGATCAACATCGACATGGTCGTCCAGAACGTGTCGGCCGCCTCGACCGGGCTGACCGACATCTCCTTCACGCTCCCCAAGGCCGAGGGCCGCAAGGCCATCGACGCCCTGGAGCGGGCCAAGGCGACCATCGGCTTCGAGTCGCTGCGCTACGACGACCAGATCGCCAAGATCTCGCTGGTCGGCGCCGGGATGAAGACCAACCCGGGCGTCACCGCCGGGTTCTTCGAGGCGCTCAGCGACGCCGGGGTCAACATCGAGCTCATCTCGACCTCCGAGATCCGCATCTCGGTGGTCACCCGCGCCGACGACGTCAACGAGGCCGTCCGCGCCGTGCACACCGCCTTCGGCCTCGACTCCGACTCCGACGAGGCGGTCGTCTACGGGGGCACCGGACGATGACCCGCAAGCCGGCGCTCGCGGTCGTCGGAGCGACCGGGGGCGCCGGCGCGGTGCTGCTCCAGATCCTGTCCCAGCGCGCGGACGTCTGGGGCGAGATCAGACTCGTCGCCTCCCCGCGCTCGGCGGGCCGCAAGCTCGCGGTGCGCGGCGAGGAGTGCGAGGTCCTCGCGCTGGACGAGGAGGCGCTCGACGGCGTCGACGTGGCCCTCTTCCTGGTGCCCGAGCAGGTCGCCGCCCAGTGGGCGCCGGTCGCCGCGGCCAAGGGCGCCGTGGTCGTCGACACCTCGGCGGCCTTCCGGGCCGACCCGGACGTGCCGCTGGTGGTGCCCGAGGTCAATCCCCATGCCGTACGGATGCGTCCGCGCGGGATCGTGGCCTCCCCGCACTGCGTCACTCTCGCGCTGATCGTGGCGGTGGGCGCGCTGCACGCCGAGTACGGCCTGAGCGGGCTCGTCGTCTCCACGTACCAGGCGGTCAGCGGCGCCGGCCGGGCCGCGGTCGCGGCCCTGCGCGGACAGCTCTCCCTCGTCGCCGGTACGGAACTGGGCACCGGACCCGGTGATGTGCGCCGGGCCGTGGGCGAGGACACCGGTCCTTTCGCGGCGCCGGTGGCGCTCAACGTGGTGCCCTGGTGCGGGGATCCGGCCGAGGACGGCTGGTCCTCCGAGGAGCTGGGGCTGCGCGAGGAGACCCGCAAGGTGCTCGGTCTGCCGCGGCTGGCGGTGGCCGCGACCTGTGTCCGGGTCCCGGTGGTCACCACCCACTCCGTCTCCGTCCACGCGACCTTCGAGAACGAGGTCGAGGTGGCGCGGGCCCACGAGATCCTGGCCACCGCGCCCGGCGTGGTGCTCCTGGACGACCCGGCCGCGGGGGAGTTCCCCACGCCCGCCGACGCGGTCGGCACCGATCCCGCGTGGGTGGGACGGGTGCGGCGCTCGCCCGACGATCCGTACGCGCTCGATCTCTTCGTCTGCGGCGACAATCTCCGCAAGGGCATGGCTTTGAACGCCGCTCAAATCGCCGAACTGGCGGCCGCCGACTTCCCCGGCTGAATACCAGAGCGATTTCCCGGCGAGAAGGCCACAGACTTTGTACGATCTGTGAACGCTCTGTGAGCAAGTCGCTGGTCTGTACCACTTGAACTGCGCCGTTGCCCTGTTACACGATTCATTTCCGTGTCCCTGCAACCGGCAGCCCGGCATGGAGCGTCTATGCGGTCGCCCATCAAGGCGCCGTAAATATCGGGGCATTGGGGAAGAGCGAGTACGCATGAGGGCATTTGTCGCACTGTCAAAAACGGTGCCGTACGCGTACAACCCTGACGGGGGGAAGCGTGTCCAACTGGCGTGGCAGAGGTACTCGACATCACCGCGATCCCGGTGCGCGGCTCAGTGGTCCGCCCGCTCCGGCGGCCGCGGCCTTCCGGCGGCATGCCGGTGATCGCCCCCGTGCCGACCGCGCGCCCCACCCGCGTCCCCGCGCAGCCGACGCCGGCGCGCGAGGGCACTGACGACGCCATGGCCGCGGGCACCACCGTCGACCACCTCACCGAGACCTACCGCGCGCACTACCGCTCGCTGCTCGGGCTCGCCGCGCTGCTGCTCGACGACACGGCCTCCTGCGAGGACGTCGTCCAGGAGGCGTTCATCCGCGTCCACTCGGCCCGCTCGCGCGTGCGCGAACCCGAGAAGACGCTCGCGTATCTGCGCCAGACCGTAGTCAACCTCTCCCGCTCCGCCCTGCGCCGCCGCATCCTCGGGCTCAAGCTGCTCTCCAAGCCGATGCCCAACATGGCGAGCGCCGAGGAGGGGGCGTACGACCAGCTGGAGCGGGACGAGCTGATCAAGGCCATGCGCGGCCTCCAGCGCCGCCAGCGCGAGGTGCTCGTGCTGCGGTACTTCGCGGACATGACCGAGTCCCAGGTCGCCGAGACACTGGGGATATCCCTGGGCTCGGTGAAGGCGTACGGCTCGCGCGGGATCGCGGCCCTCCGGATCGCCATGGAGGCACCGGTATGAGCGCCAAGTGGAACGCGGGATTCGAAGACAGGGGGAACGAGGGGGACAGGGACACGGGGGGCCGGCGGGGAGACGGCGGGGAGCGCGGCGACCACCGCGGGCTCCGGGGGGAACACGGACACCACGCGGACCGCCACATTGGGGACCGCCACTACGCGGACCGCCACCAGGCGGACCGTCACCACGGGGAGAGCACATACGGGCCCGACCGCCCTTGGGACGACCGGACTGGAACCATCATTGTGAACGACCCCTTCCCACCTGGCCTCACCCCCGACGAGGACGCGCTGCGGCGGCTGATGCGGGGCGCCGTGGACGGCCTGGAGCCGTCCGACGGGGCCCTGGACCATCTGCGCAGGGCCGTCCCCGCCCGCCAGGCCCGCAAACGGCAGGCGGTGGTCGGGGCGGTCGCCGCGGCGCTGCTCATCGGCACCGCGATCCCCGCCTTTCTGCACGTCGCCAACACCGGCGGGACCTCCGAGGAGCGGCCCACCATCGCCGGGCACGGCGAACAGACCCAGGGCGGCACCGGCGCGGCGCCGGGCGTGGAGGACGGTGAGCGGACAGCCGGGCGGTCCTCCGGCCGCAGCACCCCCGCCCCGACGCCGAGCGGCACCGTGAAGTCCCAGGAGCCCGGCCGGACCCCCGTCGGCGGCACGGTGGGGGGCCCGAGCGCACCCGCCGACGGGCCCGCGCAGGTCGACTCACCGGCCTGCGACGCCACCGAGCTCGGCGTGAAGTCCGCGCGCATCAGCAAGCCCGACGCCGACGGCAAGGTTTACGGCACGTTCCGCGTCGCCAATGTCTCCAAGAAGCTCTGCCAGGTCAGCGGGGCCGGCAAGGTCGACTTCCAGGCGCTCGGGGCGGCCGACGCCTCCCGGATCACCGTCGTCGACCACGCCACCGGCGACCCGGCGGCCGGGCTGCCCGACCCCTCGCTGGAGGCCACCGGACTGGTGCTCAAGCCGACGGCCGCGTACGAGGTCAAGTTCGCCTGGGTGCCGTCCGAGACCTGTCCCAAGCCCCAGCCCTCGCCCGATCCCTCGCCGTCGACGGCCGGGGGCGGTAGCGGCGGGGCGACCGCCGGTACCGGCACGGGCACCGGCACCGTGACGGCGACGACCGGCACCCAGCCGCAGCTGGCCGCCGTCGATCCGGCGACTCCGGCGGCCCCGGCGGCCGGGAAGGTCGCGGTGACCCATGTGGCCGAGCCCGGCGCCCCGACGGCCGAGGCGACCATCCCCAACGCCTGCGCCGGAACGATCTACCGCACCGGAGTCCTGGAGGCCCCGGCACCGCCGTCCCCCTGACCGCTGCGGTCGGGCGGGTCCGGTGTCCGCCTGCGGGCCGGCCGGCACTGGGTTGCCGGCGCAGTTCCCCGCGCTCCTGTTGGGCCGGGGCTTTGTCTGGGGGGGGGTGGTTGCTCGCGCAGTCCCCCGGCACCCCTGAAAGGCCGGTGTTCATCTGCGGCTTGGTGGTGGGCCGGTCGCGCAGTTCCCCGCGCCCCTGAAACCCCTCGTTCGTCTGCGGACCGTGGGCGGTTGCTCGCGCAGTTCCCCGCGCCCCCAAAACCCTCGTTCGTCTGCGGACCGTGGTCGCTTCTCGCGCAGTTCCCCGCGCCCCTAAAAGCCTGTGGCTGAGCTGGTCTCTCCGGCGGACCCCGACCCCCTAGGGGCGCGGGGAACTGCGCGAGCGACCACCCACCGGCCCGCAGACAAAGCCCGGGCGGATCAGGGGCGCGGGGAACTGCGCGAGCGACCAGCCACCGGCCCGCAGACAAACACCGGGCCAAAAAGGGCCGCGGGGGACCGCGCAGGCAGCCACAGAAGGGCCACGGGCGGGGCGGGGCGCGGGCGGGTCAGCCCGTGGCGCTGGGCTCGGGCGCCAAGCCCAGCTCCGCGTCCTCCACCGCCTCAGCCTCTCGCCGCAACAACCGGAACCACATGAACACCACGAACCCGGCGAAGACAAACCACTCCCCGGTATACCCGAGGTTCTGGAACGCCTTCAGATCCAGCCCGGTGTTCTGCGGCTTCACGGCCGGCACCGCCGTCATCCCCGAGTCCGCCGCCGTCAGCGTGACCCACGCGTCGTACACCTCGTACGGCACCAGGTTCACCAGCGATGCCGCGCTGATCATCCCGAGCTGCCCCCGGGGCAGCCCGCCCGAGGCGTTCACCCCGTCCGTCCCGGGCGTCTCGGACGCCTGGAGCGCCCCGGTGACGGTGACCTCGCCGGTGGGCGGCGCGGGCGCCGGGCGGCCCTCGGGCAGCCATCCGCGCACCACCGGCAGCGCCTTGCCCGTGTCGGTACGCAGCAGGGTCAGCACATACGACCCGTCGCGGCCCTCCACCCGCCGGTCCGGCACCAGGAACTGCTCCCCGTACCGCCCGGTCGCACTCGCCGTGCGGCCCGAGGTCTTCTGGTCGACGGGCAGCAGCTCGCGCAGCGGCGCGGCCTTCTGCTCGGCCGGGTCGGGCCGCTCCTCGGCCGCGTTGTGCGACTGCACGCGGTCCTCGAAGCGGCCGAGCTGCCAGGACCCCATGAACACGCAGAACGGGATGGCCAGCACGACGAAGACGTTGATCCCCCACCAGCGGGGCGTCAGCAGGAACCGGTACACACCACCACGGTACGGAATCCCCCCGGGGTCCCGGGCCTCGGGGTGCCCGGGGTACGGGGGTCCGGGACCGGGAGCGTGAGCCGCCCCCCGGCGGGCGCGGGCGCAGGGCCCGGGCGCCCAGGAGTGCCCGGGGCCCGGGAGTGCCCGGGCGCGCCCAGGGTGCCGCGTGTCCGGAGCCACCGGGCGCCCGGGGACGGTTCAGCTCCCCAGATGCCTCCCCGCGAACTCCAGCTCCAGCCGCACCTGCTTGATCCGCTCCTCCACCACCAGCGAGCCGTGCCCCGCGTCGTAGCGGTACACCTCGTGCACCGCGCCGCGCGCGGCCAGGCGGTCCACGTAGTTCTCGACCTGGCGGATCGGGCAGCGCGGGTCGTTGACGCCCGCAGAGATATAGACGGGCGCCTTCACCGCGTCCACATACGTCAGCGGCGACGACGCCTCGAAGCGCTCCGGCACCTCCTCCGGCGTGCCGCCGAGCAGCGTGCGGTCCATCGCCTTGAGGGCTTCCATCTCGTCGTGGTACGCCGTCACGTAGTCCGCGACCGGCACCACCGCGATCCCGAGCGCCCACGCGTCCGGCTGGGTGCCGAGGCCGAGCAGGGTCAGATAGCCGCCCCAGGACGCACCCGCAAGGACCAGCCGGGACGGGTCGGCGAGGCCGGACGACACCGCCCACTCCCGGACCGCCGCCACGTCCTCCAGCTCGATGAGCCCGACGCGGTGCTTGAGCGCGTCCGTCCACTGTCTGCCGTAGCCCGTGGAGCCCCGGTAGTTGACGCGCACCACCGCGTATCCGTGGTCGACCCAGGCCGCCGGGCCCGCCGCGAACGCGTCGCTGTCGTGCCAGGTCGGGCCGCCGTGGAGCTCGAAGACCGTCGGGAACGGGCCCGCCCCGGCCGGCTTCTGCACCAGCGCGTGGATACGGCCCCCGGGGCCCTCCACCCACGCGTCCTCCACCGGCACCGAGGCCGGTGCCTTCATCCCCGGCGGGTCGAGGACGACCGCGCCCGTGGTGGAGCGCACCTCGAAGGGGCGCGCCGCCGAGGACCACAGATACTCCACGGTCCCGTCGGGCCGGGCCGTGGCGCCCGAGACGGAACCGGCAGGGGTCTCCACCTCGATCAGCTCGGCCGCCGCCAGGTCGTACCGGAACAGCTCACTGCGGGCCTCGAAGCTGTGGACGACGAGCAGCCCCGAGCCGTCCGGATACCACTCCGCCACCACGTCACCGGGCAGTTCGAGCGCGAGCTCGGTCTCCTCGCCGGACGCCACGTCCCACACCATGGGCTCCCAGCGGCCCCGGCGCTGGTGGGCGATGAGCAGCCGGGTGTCGCCGGGCAGCGGTGCGAAGCCCAGCACCTCCAGGCCGAGCTCCTCGGCGCCGCCCTTGGTGTCGTCGAGCTCGGCGGCGGTGGAGCCGTCGAGCCGGACCACGCGCAGCGCCGAGTGCATCGCGTCGCCGTGCTCGGTGTGCTCCAGGGCGATCAGCGTGCCGTCGTGCGAGAGGTCGCCGACGCCCGCCGACTCGCGGTGCCGGTAGATCTCGACCGGGGCGGCCCCGGGCCGGACGACGTGGACCGTGGTGCCGTCCTCGTCGGTGGAGCGGCCGACCACCGCCGTCCCGTCCCGGCCGAGCGCGAGGCCCGCCGGGTAGGACGGCTCCAGACCGGGCACGGCGGGCTCGTCGGCGCCCCCGCCGAACGGCTGGCGCATCCACACGCCGAACTCGTCGCCGTCCGTGTCGTTGAACCACCAGATCCACTCGCCGTCCGGGGACAGCACCCCGTCCGTCGTCCCGTTCGGCCGGTCCGTCGCCTGGCGCTGGGCCCCGCCGGCGCGGTCCCATGCGTACAGCTCGTACGTCCCCGTCGCGTTGGACACGAACAGCGAGCGGTCCGGGGCGTCCTCCGCCCAGTCGGGGAGCCCGACCCTGGGCGCCCTGAACCGCTTCTCCCACTCCGGCATCTCGTTCATGGACCCCATCATGCGCCGCCGCGCCGACAACCCGCCCCCACCGTCCGCAGCCTGTGGACAACTATGGGCGTGGGCATGCCGAGCGGGCCCTGCCGAGCGGGCCGGGAGCGGTCGGGGGTGCGTGTCGTCCGGCCGTGCGGCTTCCGCTCGTCCTTCCACGCCCGGCGACTCTCCCCTAAGACTTGCTACATTGCGCAACTGTACAACCCATCGGTCACGGACAGGGCGTACGCATGGCAGGCACCCAGAAGGCGGGACAGACACGCGGCGGACCCCGGGCAGGCGCGGGCGCGTCCCCGGCGGGGCGCGGACGCGGCAGGCTGAGCCTGCCCGTGGCCCTGCTGGTCCTCGCGGCGGCCGGGCTCGGCTGGGGCTACCTCCAGCTCGACGGTGGCATCCACACCTTCGACGACGGCGGGATCTCGGGCGAGCGCCCGGCCGCCTCGGTCAAGGGGCAGAACGTCCTGGTGATCGGCTCGGACTCACGCGCTGGCGACAACGTCCGGTACGGCCACGGCAGCGGTGACATCGGCCGCTCGGACACCGCGTTCCTGATGCACGTCCACGCCGACCACCAACACGCCACGGCCGTCTCCCTGCCCCGCGACGCCCTCGTCGACGTGCCGCCCTGCAAGCTGCCGAACGGCGAATGGACCAGGACGCGGCACGACGTGATGTTCAACTCGGCGTTCTCCGTGGGCGACACCGCCCAGGGCAATCCGGCCTGCACCCAGAACACCGTCGAGAGGCTGACCGGGCTGCGCGTCGACCACACCGTCGTCGTGGACTTCGCGGGCTTCGCCCGGATGACCGAGGCCGTGGGAGGCGTCCAGGTCTGCGTGCCCGAGGACGTCTACGAGGGAGATCTCGACCCGAACCGCCACGCGCGCGGGGCGCGGCTGTTCCCGCAGGGCGTCCAGGAGGTGTCCGGCCAGAAGGCCCTCGACTACGTACGCATCCGGCACGGCATCGGCGACGGCTCGGACATCGGCCGGATCCAGCGCCAGCAGGCGTTCGTCGGCGGTCTCCTGAAGAAAGTGAAGCAGCAGGGACTCGACCCCACCACCCTGCTCCCGCTCGCCAGGGCCGCCACCGGGTCCCTGACCGTCGACGCGGGCCTCGGCTCGGCCGACAAGCTGATCTCCTTCGCCATGTCGATGAAGAGCGTCGACCTGCACAACACCGAGTTCGTCACGCTGCCCTGGCGGTACGAGGGCGCGCGCGTGGCCATCGAGCGGCCGCAGGCCGACGCGCTCTTCGCGGCCCTGCGCGCGGACCGCACCGTCGGCGGCAAGGACGCGAGCGGCAAGGAGGCGGGCGGCGGGCAGGAGCAGGACCGGACCGCCCCACCGGCCCCGAGCGCGCCCCCGCCCGGCGCCGGGGTGGCCGTCGCCGTCCGCAACGGCACCACCACCGACGGCCTGGCGGCCCGCGTCGCCGTGTCCCTGAAGGCGGGCGGCTACCGGGTCACCGGCACCGCGACCGCCGCCTCCCAGGACTTCGTCCACACCGTCATCGAGTACGGACCGGGCGAGCGCACCCACGCCGGCACGCTCGCCCGGCGTTTCCCCGGCGCGCTGCTGCGTCCGGCCGGGACAGCGGGGCTCACCGTCACCCTCGGCTCGACGTACGCGCAGCCCCCCACGGGCACCGCCCCCTCCGCCGCAGCCCCCTCCGAGGGCGCCCGGAAGGCCCGCTCGGCGGACGACGACATCTGCTCAGGAGTCTCGTACGGGTGAGCCGCCCCCGGCCCGCGTACGGGCAGGGGGGGCGGCCAGGGCCTTCGGCGGTCGTGCCACCGGGGAAGGGCGCAGCCGTTCGTCCGCCGTACGCCCGCGCCTCACAACTCGTTCATATTGGGCTCATAGCTTCGCGGCCATGAGATCCATGGGACACAAGCGCCGCAAGGCGCTGACGGTGGTGGCGCTGGCCTCCGCCGTCGCGGCGGGCAGCGCCGTCACGGCCAACTCCGCCCCGCAGCACGGCGGCCGCCCGTTCCCGGGCCACGGCCAGGAGATACACAACGTCATCTACCTCCTCGGCGACGGCATGGGCCGCACCCACGTCACCGCCGGCCGTGAGCGCTACTACGGCGCCCAGGGCAAGTTGAACATGGAGCGTCTGCCGTACACCGGCGCGGTCGCCACGTACGCCGTGGAGAAGGGCAGCGACCAGCCCGCGCTCGTCACCGACTCGGCCAGCTCCGCGACCGCCTGGTCCTCCGGCGTGAAGACCTACAACGCCGCACTGGGCGTGGACGCGTACGAGAAGCGCCGTGTGACGCTGATGGAGCAGGCCAAGAAGGCCGGCTTCGCCACGGGCAACGTCTCCACCGCCGAGGTCACCGACGCGACCCCGGGCGCCCAGTTCAGCCATGTGCTGCTGCGCGGCTGCCAGGGCCCGGTGTACTCGGACGCGGCCTGCCTGCCGAAGAACGCGGACGGCTCGTACGAGAAGGCGCCCGAGGACAAGACGCTGATCACCCCGGTCGCCGAGCAGATCGCCCGCAACGGCACCGCCGACGTGGTGCTCGGCGGCGGCCTCGCCCGCTTCGAGCCGGACGACCAGAAGGCCCTCCAGGCCCAGGGCTACCAGGTGCTCGGCAGCTTCGGCGACCCGAGCCTGCCCGCCCAGAGCGCCGCCAGCCAGAAGGTCGCCACCAAGGCCGACCTCGACGCCGTCGAGGCCAAGAAGGTCGTCGGCCTCTTCAACCGTGGCAACCTCACCGTCGAGCAGGCCAAGGCCGGTCTCCCGGCGGGTGCCCCGCAGAAGCAGGAGCCGACTCTCGCCGACATGGCGAAGAAGTCGATCGACCTGCTCGACAAGCGCTCCAAGAAGGGCTTCTTCCTCCAGATCGAGGGCGCCCAGATCGACAAGCGCTCGCACGCCAACGACGCCGCCCAGACGCTGGCCGAGGTCAAGGCGTTCGACGACGCCGTCAAGGCCGCTTACGACTTCGCCCGCAAGGACGGCCACACCCTGGTCGTCGTCACCGCCGACCACGAGTGCGCGGGCTTCAACATCATCGAGAAGGGCACCTACACCAACGCCGAGTCGGTCGCGCCCCCGGCCAACACGGACGCGGGCAACCCGGCCAACAACTCGACGCCGTCGCGCGACAAGTCGGGTGCCAAGGACCCGGTCCGCTCGCCCGGCATCCTCAACGGCTCCGGCTCCGCTGACGCCAAGAACTTCGCCCCGGCGACCTTCCGCACGCCGGACGACCCGGCGGGCGTCAAGGACGGCACCCCCGACGCGAGCCTGTGGCTGACCTACCTCTCCGGCAACCACACCGGCGCCGACGTGCCGATCTACGCGTACGGACCGGGCGCCGAGAAGTTCGCGGCGAGCCAGGTCAACACCGAGCTGTACGGCAAGATGTACCGCTCGCTCTTCGGCCGGGCGCCGCGCGGCTGACACGGCAGGACGGTTGGCGGCGCACTGTTTCACGTGAAACACCCCACGCTGTTTCACGTGAAACATCGCCCCAACGTCCCTTTTCCACCAGGCGGTTGACGACACCACTACCGCCCGCCAAGGGCCGGGGGGCCACCCTCCCCCGGCCCCGCACCGCCACCCCGGGAGTACGCAGTGAACCGCTCGATCCGTCTGGCCGCCCTCGCCCTGAGCGCCCTGGCCCTCACCACGGCCTGCGGGGGCTCCGGCGACGACGGGGCCGACGCCGGGCAGCGGCCCGCACGGGCCGAGCGGGCGGCGGCCCCGGCCGTCACCTTCCCCGCGCCGGGCGGGGCGCCCCCGCCCGCAGTGACCCTCGCCCAGGTCCCGGCGAAGGGGGAAGTGCGCCTGGAGCAGGGCCCGTTCACGGACCGTATCCGGCTCACCGAGCTCGCGCTCTCACAGGAGCGCAAGCCGTCCGTCACCGGCCACTTGGCCATCACCTCCGACGTGAGCGATGTGCTGGCGCTGGAGCTGCGCGCCGCCTTCTACGACGAGCGCGGCCACCTGGTCGGTACCGGCTCCTTCCAGTACGCGGAGGAGGGCGAGGCGGGCGAGGCCGTCCACGGCACCGCCGGACACGCCGAGTCCCGTGCGGAGGGCACCGGCATCGACTTCTCCGCCGCGCCCAAGACCGCGCTGACCGGCACCCCGGCGAGCGCGGTCCTGTCCGTCCCGGTTCTCGTCAACGAGTGACCCCCAGGCGCCCGTTGGCGCACGCGTGGGCCCGTCGGCTCACGCCAGCCGACGGGCCAGCGTCCGTCCGGCCGCCCGGCCCGAGAAGATGCAGCCGCCGAGGAACGTACCCTCCAGCGCGTTGTAGCCGTGCACCCCGCCGCCGCCGAACCCGGCGACCTCCCCGGCCGCGTACAACCCGTCGAACGGGGTCCCGTCCGGCCGTACGACCTGGGATTCCAGCGTCGTCTCCAGACCGCCGAGCGTCTTGCGCGTCAGCAGGTGCAGCCGCACGGCGATGAGCGGCCCGTGCGCCGGGTCGAGCAGCCGGTGCGGCCTGGCCACCCGGGAGAGGCGGTCCGGCCAGTACGCACGCGCGTTGCGCATCGACATGACCTGGAAGTCCTTGCCATAGGAGTTGTCGATCTCGCGGTCGCGCGCCAGGATCTCCCGCTCCACCTGGTCGAATGCGAGCTTGGGGCCGGGCGGGATCGCGTTCATGCCGTCGACGAGGTCGCGCAGGTTGCGGCGGACGACGAAGTCCTCACCGTGGTCGAGGAACGCCTGTACGGGACCGGGCGCGCCCCTGCGTACCCGCGACAGCGCCAGCTTCAGGTTCTTGCCGGTGATGTCGGGGTTCTGCTCCGAGCCGGAGAGCGCGAACTCCTTCTCCACGATGGAACGCGTCAGCACGAACCAGGTGTGGTCGTGGCCGGTCCCCGCGATGTGCCGGAGCGTGCCGAGGGTGTCGTGGCCGGGGAAGAACGGCGCGGGCAGCCGCCGTCCGGTCGCGTCCAGCCACAGCGAGGAGGGCCCGGGGAGGATCCGGATGCCGTGGCCGGGCCAGACCGGGTCCCAGTTCTTCAGGCCCTCGGTGTAGTGCCACATCCGGTCGCGGTTGACGACCGAACCGCCCGCCTCCTCGGTGATCCCCAGCATCCGTCCGTCCACATACGCGGGCACACCGGTCACCATCGAGCGCGGCGCGGGCCCCATCCGCTCGGTCGGCCAGTTCCGCCGGACCAAATCGTGGTCCCCGCCGATGCCTCCGGAGGTGACGACGACGGCTTGCGCGCGCAGCTCGAACTCGCCCCGCGCCTCACGGGAGGAGGCCACACCGCGCGGCTCGGACGACGGCACCAGGACGGTGCCGCGCACCCCGACCGCCGCCCCGCCCTCGACGACCAGCCCGTCCACGCGATGGCGGTACTTGAAGGTCACGAGCCCGCGTGCGGCGGCCTCCAGGACCGGCTCGCGGAAGACGCGGACGACCTCGGGGCCGGTCCCCCACGTCAGATGGAAGCGGGGCACCGAGTTGCCGTGCCCGCCCGCCGTGCCCGTGCCGCGCTCGGCCCACCCGACGGTCGGCGTCAGACGCAGCCCGAGCCCGGACAGATAGCTCCGCTTCTCCCCGGCGGCGAAGTTGACGTACGCCCTGGCCCACTGGCGCGGCCAGTGGTCCTCGCGCTCGCGGTCGAAGGCGGCCGAGCCCATCCAGTCGGCGAGCGCGAGATCGTAGGAGTCGTTGATGCCCATCCGGCGCTGCTCGGGACTGTCGACGAGGAACAGCCCGCCGAGCGACCAGAAGGCCTGGCCGCCGAGGTTGGCCTCGTTCTCCTGGTCGACGACGAGCACCTTGCGGCCCGCGCGCACGAGTTCGTACGTGGCGACGAGTCCGGCGAGGCCGGCTCCCACGACGATGACATCGGCGTCGTCACTCACGGGGGTCTCCTGGGGGTCGGGGGCTAAGAGGTGGCGGTGATCTCGGTGCTGTAGGCGTGGAGGACGTGCAGGAAGAGCGCCTCGCGGCGAGCGCGGACGGCCTCGCTCGCCGGATCGAGCAGGACCTGGACGGCGGTGCCGTCGTGGACCGCGACGAGCGCCTGTCCGAGCGCGTCCTCGTCGGTGACCCGGCGCCCGGCGCGCCCGAGCGCCGCCACGACCACCGGCAGCACGGCGTCCTGGATCGCCTGCTCCCGGGCGGCCATCACCCGCCGCAGGGCGGGGTTGCGCAGGGCGTGCGCGGTGAACTCGGCGGTGACCCGGTACCAGGCGTCGTCGACCGGGATCGCCCGCAGCGCGGCCCGTACGGCGTCCTCGGGCGCCGCCGCCGACACCTCGGCCAGGGCGTCGCGTACATCCGTGAGCAGCCGCTGCGAGCGCTCCTCCCACATGGCGAGGAACAGCTCGTCGAGGGAGGTGAAGTTCGAGTAGAAGGCGCCGCGGGTGTATCCGGCGCGCTCACAGACCTGTTCCACGGTGGACCGGCCGAAGCCCTCCTCGGCGAACACCTCGAGCGCGGAGTCGAGCAGCCGCCGCCGGGTGCGTGCGCGGCGGGTGGTGACGCGCTTGGGGGCGGGCGGGGACGTAGACGGGGACATGGACGGGGACGCGGGCGATTGTGCCGGGGCGGCGGGCGGGGCCATGGGGTCCTCCTCGTGGATACGCGAACGTATCCGATACGCGAACGTATCCGATACGCGAACGTATCCGATACGCAAACGTATCCACAAGGCCTCTGACCAGCGAGGGCACGGGGACGCCGACCCGCTGGGCTGCGTCCGGGGGCCGCGCCCGCCCGGCAGGCCGGAGTGTCCGATACCGGCCCCCACGATTCGGCCGTGTCCCGCACTCCCCGCCGTTTGTCGCGTTTGCGGCCTGTACAGCCGCCGCTCCCCGCAGCAGGGTTCTTCCCGGCGGCAGGGCCGCGGCGCCCCGGGGGAGCGCGCACCGAGGACGCGACCGATGGGAGGCGAACCATGGGCGACCCGCCCGGGGCGGCCGGTCCGGCCGGGGCGCAGGACCCCGGTCCCGAGGGCGCGGGCTTCGCGTACCACCCCGTCGAGCGGGAGCTGATCGTCGTCGCCCTCCCGGAGCTCGCCGGAGACGGGTCGGAGCCCGCCCCAGCCGCCTACGGGCACACCGAAAACGCCTACGGGCCCACCGGAAGCGGCTCGGGACGCACCGGGGAGCACCAGGGTTCACCGGCCCTGGACATGTTCCTGATGGACCAACAGCTGGCCCTGGAGCCACTGTTCGGCAGTGAGGCACGGGTACGGGAGGCGCTGGCGCTGCTCCCCCGGCACGGCGCCGACGTACCCGACCTCACGCTCTTCCACCGCGTCCGGGGCGGCGAGGACCGCCTGGAGGAGCTCGCCTGCCGCCTGGCGGGGCTCCCCGGAATCGAGACGGCGTACGTGAAGCCGAGCGCGCTCCCGGCGACGGGCCCGTTCGGCGGGAGGGAGGAGCACGGAGGCTCCGACGAGCGCGCCGACGAAGGACGGCGCGAGAAGGAGGGGGCCGCAACACCCGACTTCAGCGGGCGCCAGGGCTATCTGGGGCCCGCGCCCGAGGGCGTGGACGCGGCCTGGGCGTGGCTCCAGGCGGGCGGCTCCGGCGAGGGCGTGAGCATCGTCGACGTGGAGGCGGCTTGGCAGCTCGGCCACCGCGACCTCGGCCCGAAGCTCGCCGGGATGGTCGCGGGCACCCCGGTCGACGACCTGGCCTGGCGCAACCACGGCACCGGCGTGCTCGGGGTGCTCGGCGGCAGCCGCGGCGGCAGCGGCACGCTGGGCATCGTCCCGGAGGCCGTCCTCGCGGCCGCGTCCATCCACGGCATCGGCACGGCCCGGGCCATCACCTGCGCCGCCGACCGCCTCGGCGCGGGCGACATCCTGCTGGTCCCGCTGCACCGCCCGGGCCCGCGCTTCGGGTACGCGGCCGACGACCATCAGCGCGGACACATCCCGCTGGAGTGGTGGCCCGACGACTTCGCGGCCGTACGGTACGCGACGGCCCGTGGCGTGGTGGTCGTCGAGGCCGCCGGGAACGGCGCGGAGAGCCTGGACGACGCGCTGTACGCGTCGCGCCCGGACGGCTTCCCGGCATGGTGGCGCAACCCGTTCGACCCGGCGGCCCCGCCCTCCGGCGCGATCGTGGTCGGCGCGGGCGCCCCGCCCCCCGGTACCCACGGCCGCGACCACGGCCCCGACCGCTCCCGCCTGGGGTTCTCCAACTTCGGTACGCGCGTGGACGCCCAGGGCTGGGGCCACGAGGTCACCACGGCGGGCGGCTTCTGGAACCGGCCGGGCGAGCTCCAGGGCGGGCAGTCGGAGGAGACCTGGTACACGGACGCGTTCTCCGGTACGTCACCGGCGGCGGCGCAGGTCGCGGGCGTACTGGCCTCCCTCCAGGGCATGCTGCGCACGGCGGGGCTCGCGCCGCTGGCGCCCGAGCCCCTGCGCGCGCTGCTGCGCCGCACCGGCTCACCCCAGCGGGAGGCGCCGGGCCGCCCGTCCTCCCAGCACATCGGCAACCGCCCGGACCTACGGGCGATCGTGGCGCACCTGGCCCCCCGCCGGACCACGGAGGGCCTTGCGGAACGCCTCTGGGACGACCTCCTGCCCGACCCGCACACCGGCACGACCCACCTGCGCCTGCACGCGAACGGCTCCTGGCACACCCTGCCCGACCCCGCCCCACACGTCCGCATGGCGATCCACGCGGCGTTCGGGGGAGCCGGTCATGTCGTACGGGTGCGGTACACGGATGACGGTGAGGTGGTGGGGGTGAGGGTGACAGGGAGAGATGAGGGGGGAGAGGTGGGGGTGGGGTGGGATGGGACTGGAGGGCCGGCGGGAGAAGGGGAGAGGGGGACCGGAATGAACGAACCACAGAGGTTCGGTGAGGGTGAGTGCGAGGGCGGGGGAGGGGGCGTGGGCGGGGGCGCGGGGACGGCGGCCCCACAACTCCTCCAGCAACAACTCTCCCAACTGCACCAACTGGGTCAGCAACAGCCGTTCCAGTCCCTACTGCATCAGTTCGGCCAGGAGCAGCAGGGGCGGCAGGGACAGCAGGGGCAGCAGACCAACCAGCCACAGCCACAGCCACAGCCACAGCCACAGCTACAACGCCAGCCCCAAGTCCCCCCACAACCGCGATACTTCGTGGCGTACGCAACAGCCGTACAGGCGCCGATAGCCGCGTTCCCCGGAACAGAGGGGGCAATGACACTGATGGTCAACGGCCGCGAGGTACACCTCCCACACCCGAGCCAGTTCGTGATCGAACGCGTCCTGAACGCCTTCCGCGACGGCTATTTCGTACGGGTCGCGTACGACGACCGGATGACGGTGAAGGGAATCGAGGTGGAGGCTTCCAGGGCGGGGCAGTAGGGGCAGCGGGCCAGGGGCTTTCCCCGTATCCGGTCACCGCCGGGCACCGGACGGGCCACTCGTGAGGCGAGGGCGCCGGCACCCACAAGGACGAGCCCCGTCCGTTGCGAGCCCGCCGAGCCCCTGCGCGTACTCGCAGGTCGACGCACGGCGCCCATCCGACCGAAGGGGCCGCTACGGGACCGCGTAGGTAGCCCGAGCGGAACGCGCTGAGGCCTTGATCCACTCCTCAGCGATACCGAAACGCAAGTCAGGCCCGGTCTTCCCTGGAAGGAAAACCGGGCCTGACTGATTTCGGCTGTCGGGGTGGCGGGATTTGAACCCACGACCTCTTCGTCCCGAACGAAGCGCGCTGCCAAGCTGCGCTACACCCCGATGTCACCGGTTGTCGCGGCGACGTCGTTTACTTTAGCCCACCGGCGGCCGGAGACGAAATCCGGTTTCGGGGGCGGGGCGGGGCGGGCGCGGTGGGGTGGCTCTGCTCGGGGAGGAGGCGGGCGGGGTCAGGGGCGGGGCGTCAGGGTCAGGAGGGTGGCCTCGGGGGGGCAGGCGAAGCGGACCGGGGTGTAGCGGTTCGTGCCGCAGCCCGCCGAGACGTGGAGGTAGGAGCGGTGGCCGCCGGACTCGTGGGTGGAGAGGCCCTTCACCCGGTCCGTGTCGAGGTCGCAGTTGGTGACCAGGGCCCCGTAGAAGGGGACGCACAGCTGGCCGCCGTGGGTGTGGCCGGCCAGGACCAGGGGGTAGCCGTCGGCCGTGAAGGCGTCCAGGGAGCGCAGGTAGGGGGCGTGGACCACCGCGATCGAGAGGTCCGCGTCCGCCTCCGGGCCGCCGGCCACCTCCGCGTACCGGTCGCGCTTGATGTGCGGGTCGTCCAGGCCCGTGAACGCCAGCTCCAGACCCTCCAGCTTCAGCCGGCCCCGCGTGTTGCTGAGGCCGACCCAGCCCGCCGTGTCGAACGCGTCCCGCAGGTCCTCCCACGGGTTGTGGACGACGCCGACGGCCGGCGGGTTGCCGTTCAGGCCGTGCTTGCCCTGGACCTTTTCGAGCAGGTAGCGGGCGGGGTTGCGCAGCTTGGGGCCGTAGTAGTCGTTCGAGCCGAAGACGTACACGCCGGGGAACTCCATCAGCGGGCCCAGCGCGTCCAGGACCTCCGGTACGCCCTCCGGGTCGGACAGGTTGTCGCCCGTGTTCACCACGAAGTCCGGGCGCAGCCCCGCCAGCGACTGGAGCCACGCCCGCTTCTTGCGCTGGCCGCTCACCATGTGGATGTCCGAGACCTGGAGCACGCGCAGCGGCCTCATTCCGCTCGGCAGTACGGGTACGTTCACCCGCCGCAGCCGGAACGAGCGGGCTTCGAAGCCCGCCGCGTAGGCGACGCCGGCCGCGCCGATCGCCGTGAGAGCCGCCGTTGCCTTCAAGGGAATCCCGTATCGCGCGTGCATGCGCTCCATCGTCGCAGACGCGCGGAGTTGGGTACGTACGCCCCGGGCTTGCGCCCCCGCGTGCGCTCGGGGCCGCGCTCCCCGGGTGAAACTGGCACGCGCCCCGCGGGTGCCACCTGCCACACTGGGCGCATGACCACGCTCAAGGCCACGCTCAAGGACGACCTCACCACCGCCATGAAGGCGCGCGACGAGCTGCGCTCGTCGACGCTGCGACTGACCCTCACCGCCATCGCCAAGGAGGAGGTCGCGGGCAAGAGCGCGCGCGAACTCTCCGACGACGAGGTGCTGAAGGTGATCGCCAAGGAGGCGAAGAAGCGGCGCGAGGCGGCCGAGGCGTTCGAGCAGGGCGGCCGGACGGAGTCGGCGGCCAAGGAGCGCGCCGAGGGCGAGATCCTCGACGCGTACCTGCCGAAGCAGCTGTCCGACGACGAGCTCCACGCGATCGTCGCGGAGGCCGTGGCGGAGGCCCGGGCCGCCGGCGCCGAGGGGCCGCGCGCCATGGGCGCCGTCATGAAGATCGTGCAGCCGAAGGTGGCGGGGTTGGCCGACGGCGGACGGGTCTCGGCGGCCGTGAAGAGCCTGCTGGCCGGCTGACCCCGGACACCGGAACGGCTCGCTCCGGCCCTTGGCCATCGGGGGTGGCCACCCGGGGCCGCCCGGACTCGCCTCGGGCCCGTTTCGGTCGGCCCGCCCCGGTCCTGCCGCCCCAGGCCCCCGGCCCCGAGCCGTCACCCGCCATGCCCACGGCCCGCGAAAGGGGCGCCCGGACCCCCGGGCGCCCCTCTTCACGTACGGCCCTACGGCCACGTACAGCCACGCGTACGGCCACACGTACAGCCCTACGGCCACACCCACAGCCCTACGGCCAGTTCCCCCCGATCGTCTGCCCCGCCCCCCCAATGACTCCCGGCGGAAGCGAGATCCCCGGGTTCGGCGGGACCGTCACGCCCCCGCCTCCGCCCGCGGCGCCCGGCTTGTTGTCGCCGGTGCCGGGGCGGTGCTTCTTGCCGCCCTTGTTCTTGCCGGGGGTCGGGGCCTTGGCGTTGTCCGGGTCCGCCGGGGGCTCCTTCGACTGCTGCGGGTCGGGGATGTCCAGCCGGACGAACTCGGGGGCCGGCAGGCCGGAGAGGGCGCCGGTCATGGCGTCCTTCCAGATGGGTCCGGGGACCTCACCGCCGTACACCTTCTCCTTGTAGACGCCGCCGATCGTGATGTTCTCCATCTCGACGTTCTGCAGCGGGCTGCCGACCCACACCGCGCCCGACATGTTCGGCGTGTAGCCGACGAACCAGGCGTTCTTGCGCGCGTCCGTGGTACCGGTCTTGCCCGCGTTGTCGCGGTCCGACAGGCCCGCCTGCGCACCCGTACCGGAGTCCGTCACCCCGCGCAGCAGCGTGTTGATCGCGTCCGCCGTGTTCTGGGACATCGCCTGGCTGCACGTGGACTTCGGCACCCGCAGCGCCTTGCCGTCCGCCTTCCTGATCGACTCGATGGCGATCGGCGTGCAGTAGGTGCCCCGGTTGGCGAAGGCCGCGTACGCGGTCGCCATCGTCAGGGGCGAGATGCCGCGGGAGCCGAGGGTGAGCGCCGACGGCGACAGCGGCAGTTTGGCGCCGCTGCCCTCGACCACGTGCAGCTTGTCCGTCATCTGCGACACCGGGCACATGCCGATGTCGCCGAGCATCTGCACGAAGTACGTGTTGACGGACTTCTCCATCGCCTTGCGCAGCGAGTACGGCCCGTGCTCGGACTCGTTCTCGTTCTCAAGCGACTCGTGGTTCAGGTTCTGCCACGGCTTGCCGCTGCACGTCTGGACGGTGTCGGGGTAGTCCATCTCGTACGGCGACGGGTACTCCTGCGTCGGCGGCTTGCCACCCTCGATCGCGGCGGCGGCCAGGAACGGCTTGAAGGTCGAGCCGACGGGGAAGCCGAAGTTCGAGCCGCCCATCTGCCGGTTGACCGAGAAGTTGATCTGCGTCTCGTGGTTGCCGAAGCCGTACGGACGGGACTGGCCCATCGCCATGATCTTGCCGGTGCCGGGCTGGACCAGCGTCACGGCGGTGGCGACCTTGTCGGACTGGTAGACGTGGTCCTTGATGGAGGCCTGGGCGGCCTGCTGGGCCTGCGGGTCCAGGGTCGTACGGACCGTCAGGCCGCCCTGGTTCCAGAGCTTGGCCCGGTCCTCCTTGGTCTTGCCGAAGACCGGGTCCGAGAGGAAGACCTCGCGGACGTAGTCGCAGAAGAAGCCCGCGCCGCTGATGGCGGTGATGCAGCCGTTCTTCGGCTTGGAGACCTTCAGCCTGATCGGCGCGGCCTTGGCGCGGTCCGCCTCGGCCTGCGAGACGTCCTTCTTGTCGGCCATCCGCTGGAGGACCACGTCACGGCGCTTCTTGGCCTCGGTGGCGTCGTTGACCGGGTCGTACCGGCTCGGCGACTGGACGATGCCCGCCAGCATGGCGGCCTCCTCCAGCTTCAGGTCCTTGGCCGCCTTGGAGAAGTAGCGCTTGGCGGCGGCCTCGACGCCGTACGCCTGCTGCCCGAAGAACGTGATGTTGAGGTAGTTCTCCAGGATCTTCTTCTTGCCGAGCTCCTCCTCGACCTGGATCGCGTACTTCAGCTCCTTGACCTTGCGGCCGAGCGTCTGCTGGGTGGCCTCGGCGACCTTGTCGGGGTCGTCGCCGGCCTCCTCCACGAAGACGTTCTTCACGTACTGCTGGGTGAGCGTGGAGGCGCCCTGGGCCACCCCGCCGGACGTGGCGTTCTTGTTCAGGGCGCGCAGCACGCCCTTGAGGTCGACCGCGCCGTGCTCGTAGAACCGCGCGTCCTCGATCGCGACGATCGCCTTCTGCATGTACGGCGAGATGTCCGCCAGCGGGACCACCGTGCGGTCGCGCGAGTACACCGTGGCGATCTGGCCGCCCTTGTTGTCCAGGATCGTGGTGCGCTGACTCAGCGGCGGGGTCTTCAGATTGGCGGGGATCTCGTCGAATCCCTCGACCGTGCCCTTGGCCGCGAGTCCCAGCGCGCCGAACGCGGGCAGCGCGATCCCCGCGAGCACCGCTCCGGAGAGCACACTCACCCCGACGAACTTGGCGGCCTGCTGGGTCCCGGTCAGACCACCGCCCGAGCGCTTCTTTGCCATGGGGGCAGCCTACGTTCTGATTCGCCGGACACGGGTCAATGCTCTGGCCTAAGCTGCTCTCAACTGTCACAGCAGGGTGGTCGTGCATCAATCGATGTTTGCGGCGATGCGCGTGCCGGTGTGTGTGTCGGTGCCGGTCAGGCCGGTCGGTGCCGGTCGATCAAGAGCGCTGTTCGGCTCTCGCAGGAGGGCGGCTGTCCCGGATTCGCCGCCCGTTTACGCCTCATGCGTCATCCGGCGTCCGTTGTGGCTCAACTGGAACGTCCCGCTTGGTCGGGTTTCTGACGTTTGTCGCCGGCTCACTCCGTTGGGTGATCTGCCGCGTACGCATAGTCCGTTCGGGCCATTCAAGATTGGGCCCGAAGGGGGTGTTGCGCTGTGCCCACCTTCCGTAACGTCCTCAACTGGCAGCGGTGAATATGCCTCTGCCGCCGTGGGGGAGCCTCGATTCGGGAGAGGACGGCGCCGGCATGGGCTGGGTAACCGACTGGAGTGCGCAGGCAGCCTGCCGCACTACCGATCCGGACGAACTGTTCGTACAGGGTGCGGCTCAGAACAGGGCGAAGGCGGTGTGCACCGGATGTCCGGTGCGGACCGAGTGCCTCGCGGACGCACTGGACAACCGCGTCGAATTCGGCGTGTGGGGCGGTATGACGGAACGGGAACGCCGCGCGCTGCTGCGCCGGCGTCCCACCGTCACGTCCTGGCGCCGTCTTCTGGAGACGGCGCGTACGGAGTACGAGCGCAGCACGGGCATCCTGCCCGTGGGCATGGACGACGAGGAGGCGTACGCCTACCGGCACGCCGTGGAGGAGACGTACGCGGCCGTGGGGTAGGCCGTATCCGTCCGGCGCGCCGTCGAGGAGACGCGCCGGCCGTACTCAGAGCGCTCCGGCCGCCTCTTCCTGGGCCGCGAGCCGTTCCCCGATGGCCCGGAGCCCGGCGAGATCGTGGACATCGCCGGGCAGGGCGGCCACTTCGGCCACCGGAACCTCGGGGTGGAGCGCGGTGAAGCGGTCACGCGTGCGCTGTTCTCGGGCGAGCACCCGCATCCGCTCGGCGTGCAGGCGCAGCAGACCGGCGGTCAGCCGGTCGACCGACACGCCGTCCTCGGGACCGGTGGGGGAGGGAGCTTCGGGAGAGGAACCACCGGTGCCACGATCCTCAGCCTTCCCGTACCCCTGATCGACAATGCGGCCGTCGACAAGATTTTCCCCGGGTCCCTCCTGGGGGCGGTCTTCCGCCTCGTGGCCCGGCTCGTGACCGGCCTCGTGACCCGGCTCATGACCCCGTTCGTGGTTCGGATCCTGGGTCTCTTCGTGGGCCTCGTCGTGGCTCTCCTCGGGGTGGAGGTCTTCCAGGTGTTCGGCCGCCGCGAGCGCCCGTTCGGCCGACAGCCGGACCGCGCCGCTGCCGTGCACCCGGTTCAGTACGAGGCCGGCGAGCGGCATGGAGTCGGCCGCCAGGCGCTCCACGAAGTACGCGGCCTCGCGCAGCGCGTCCCGCTCGGGCGCGGCGACCACGAGGAAGGCGGTGCCGGGGGCCTGGAGCAGCCGGTAGGTGGCGTCGGCGCGGGTGCGGAAGCCGCCGAACATGGTGTCCATCGCCGCCACGAACGTCTGGACGTCCCGCAGCAGCTGGCCGCCGAGGAGCTTGCCCAGCGTGCCCGTCATCATGGACATGCCGACGTTGAGGAACTTCATCCCGGCCCGGCCGCCCATCTTCGCGGGGGCCATGAGCAGCCGGATGAACTTGCCGTCCAGGAACGACCCGAGCCGCTTCGGCGCGTCGAGGAAGTCGAGCGCGGAGCGCGAGGGCGGGGTGTCCACGACGATCAGGTCCCACTCGTCGCGGGCCCGCAGCTGGCCCAGCTTCTCCATCGCCATGTACTCCTGCGTGCCCGCGAAGCCGGCCGACAGGGACTGGTAGAACGGGTTGGAGAGGATCGCCCGGGCGCGCTCGGGGTCCGCGTGCGCCTCGACGATCTCGTCGAAGGTCCGCTTCATGTCGAGCATCATGGCGTGCAGCTCGCCGTCGCCCTCGACGTCCTTGACCCGGCGCGGGGTGTTGTCCAGCGAGTCGATGCCCATCGACTGGGCGAGCCGGCGCGCCGGGTCGATGGTCAGGACGACCACCTTCCGGCCGCGCTCGGCGGCCCGCAGCCCGAGCGCCGCGGCCGTCGTGGTCTTGCCGACGCCCCCGGAGCCGCAGCACACCACGATCCGTGTGCCGGGGTCGTCGAGCAGGGGGTCGATGTCGAGCGGCGTCGCCGTGTCCATGGTCACTGCCCCACCCCGAGCCCTCGCAGTCGTACGGCCAGGCGGTAGAGCCCGGCCAGGTCCATTCCCTCACCGATCAGCGGCAGCTCGTACGCCGGGACCCCCAACCCGGCGACCACCGCCCGTTGTTCGCGCTCCAGCTCCACCCGCTCGGCGTGCTCGGCGGCCTCCTGGAGCAGCGGGGTGACGAGCTTGGCCGAGCCGGTGACCCCGGCCCGGGTGAGCGCCTTGGCGACCTCCTTGCGCCGGTCGCCGGTGACGCCCCGGACCGCCTCCTCGTCCAGCAGGTGCGGGCGGACCATGTTCACGATCACGGCGCCGGTCGGAAGGTCGGCGGCGCGCAGCTCGGCGAGTCCGTCGGCGGTCTCCTGGACCGGCATCTCCTCCAGCAGCGTCACCAGGTGCACGGCCGTCTCGGGCGACTTGAGCACCCGCATCACGGCCTGCGCCTGGTTGTGTATCGGGCCGATCCTGGCGAGGCCCGCGACCTCGTCGTTGACGTTGAGGAAGCGGGTGATCCGCCCGGTGGGCGGGGCGTCCATGACCACGTGGTCGTATGCGTACCGCCCCTGCTTGTCCTTGCGTCTGACCGCCTCGCACGCCTTGCCGGTCAGCAGGACGTCGCGGACGCCGGGGGCGATGGTGGTGGCGAAGTCGATGGCGCCGATCTTCTTGAGCGCGCGGCCGGCCGAGCCCAGCTTGTAGAACATCTGGAGGTAGTCCAGGAGGGCCCGTTCGGCGTCGATCGCCAGCGCGTGCACCTCCCCGCCGCCCGGCGCCACGGCGATCTTCCGCTCCTCGTACGGAAAGGCCTCCGTCTCGAAGAGCTGTGCGATGCCCTGTCTGCCCTCGACCTCGACGAGGAGCGTGCGCTTGCCCTCCGTCGCGAGGGCGAGCGCGAGGGCTGCGGCGACCGTGGTCTTGCCGGTACCGCCCTTGCCGCTGACGACCTGGAGCCTGCTCACACCGTCGAGCCTAACCAGTCCCCCGGCGGCCTACGCATGAGGCTGCCCCCGCCAGCGGATACAGTCGGCCCCATGACCAAGTGGGAATACGCGACCGTGCCCCTTCTCGTGCACGCGACCAAGCAGATTCTGGACACCTGGGGCGAGGACGGCTGGGAGCTGGTCCAGGTCGTTCCCGGGCCGAACAACCCCGAGCAGCTGGTGGCCTACCTGAAGCGGGAGAAGCAGGCATGAGCGGCGCGGGTGCGGCCGCGGGTGCCGGTGTCGTCGAGGCGAGGCTGGCCGAGCTCGGCCTGACGCTGCCGGAGGTCGTGCCGCCGCTGGCCGCGTACCAGCCGGCCGTGCGGTCCGGTGTGTACGTGTACACGGCCGGGCAGCTGCCGATGGTCGAGGGCAAGCTGACGCTGACCGGCAAGGTGGGCGCGGAGGTCACGGCCGAGGAGGCGAAGGACGCGGCGCGGGTGTGTGCGCTGAACGCGCTCGCCGCGGTGAAGTCCGTGGTGGGGGATCTCGACCGGATCGCGCGCGTGGTGAAGGTCGTGGGGTTCGTCGCCTCGGCGAGCGACTTCACGGGCCAGCCGGCCGTGCTCAACGGGGCGAGTGAGCTGCTGGGGGCGGTGCTCGGGGACAAGGGGGTGCATGCCCGGAGTGCTGTGGGGGTGGCTGTGCTGCCGCTGGATGCGCCGGTTGAGGTCGAGCTTCAGGTGGAGTTGGTGGAGTAGGGCGGTTTGGCCGGGCTTTGTCCGGGGGCGGGGTGGGGGTTGCTCGTGCGGGGTTCCCCCCACCCCGCCCCTTCCCGAAAGTCCTCGGGCGGACGGCCGGTGCTTGCCTGCGGGCCGTGAGGGGTGGGCTTTTGCCCGCGGGGGGTGGTGGGTTGCTCGCGCAGTTCCCCGCGCCCCTGGGGTCATGGGTTGTGTGCGGGCCGGTGGGGCTTCTCGCGCAGTTCCCCGCGCCCCTCAGGGGGCTGTGGCCGAGCTCTGTTCGCCGACTGGCCGGGACCCTCTCAGGGGCGCGGAACTGCGCGATCAGCCCCCCACGGGCCGCAGGCGAAGGCCCGGGCAGTTGGGAGGGTGCGGGGTGTCGTGGCTCCGTTACAGGCAGCCGCAGGACTTTCGGATCACCAGGCGGGACGGGAACTGCTTCAGGCGTTCGCGGCGTGAGCCCGCCACCCGAAGCCCGTCGTCCAGAACCAGGTCCACCGCCGCGCGGGCCATCGCGGGCCGGTCGGAGGCGACCGTGGTGAGGGGCGGATCCGTCAGACCCGCCTCCTTCACGTCGTCGAAGCCCGCCACAGCCAGCTCCCCCGGAACGTCGATCCGCAGCTCCCGCGCCGCGCGCAGCACGCCGATCGCCTGGTCGTCCGTCGAGCAGAAGATCGCCGGGGGGCGGTCGGGACCGCCGAGGATCTCCAGCGCGACCCGGTACGCGTCGTACCGGTTGTACGGCGCCTGGAAGAGCCGCCCCTCCGTAGCACGCCCGGACTCCAGCATCGCCCGCCGCCAGCCCTCCACGTGGTCGGCCACCGGGTCGCCGACCGCCGGGGTCGACTCGACCCCGCCGAGGCACGCCACGTACGCGTGGCCGTGTTCGAGGAGGTGGCGGGTGGCCAGCTGCGCGCCGCCGATGTCGTCGGTGACGACGGCCACGTCGTCGATCGCCTCCGGGCGTTCGTGGAGGAGCACCACCCGCGCGTCCCAGGCGTCGATCTCGGCCGCCGCGCGCTCGCTGGGACCCTGGCTGACCAGGATCAGACCGGCGACGCGCATCCCGAGGAACGCCCGCAGATAGTGGACCTCGCGGTCGTCCAGGTAGTCGGAGTTGCCGACCAGGACCATCTTTCCGCGCTCGGCCGCCGCCTGCTCCACCGCGTGCGCCATCTCCGCGAAGAACGGCTGGCGCGCGTCCGGGACGATCATGCCTATGAGGTCCGTGCGCCGGGAGGCCATCGCCTGGGCAACCCGGTCGGGCCGGTAGCCCAGCTCCTTGATCGCGGCGAGTACCCGCTCGCGCGTGGCCGGGGCGACCGGCCTCGGTCCGTTGTTGATGACATAGCTGACGACCGCGGTCGACGTACCCGCCAGTCTCGCCACATCATCCCGCGTCACCTTGGCCACGAGCGGGAGTCTACGCGGGGTGACCTACCTCTGGGCAGGGCGTACGGAGGCTTCCTCCGGCTCCGCGGCGGCCGGACCCGGTGGGGAGGCCACGGATCGCGCGGCCGCCTTGGCCTCGGCTTCCGCAGCCGCCTTCGCCTTGGCCTCCTCGGCCGCCCGTTCGACCTTCTCGGGGGTGACGAACCGGTACCCGACATTCCGGACGGTGCCGATCAGCGACTCGTGCTCGGGGCCGAGCTTGGCCCGCAGCCGCCGTACGTGGACGTCGACCGTCCGCGTACCGCCGAAGTAGTCGTAGCCCCAGACCTCCTGGAGGAGCTGCGCGCGCGTGAAGACCCGGCCGGGGTGCTGCGCCAGGTACTTCAGGAGCTCGAACTCCTTGAAGGTGAGATCCAGCACCCGGCCCTTGAGCTTCGCGCTGTACGTCGCCTCGTCCACCGAAAGGTCACCGTTGCGGATCTCCATGGGGGAGTCGTCGGAGGTGATCTGCTGGCGGCCGGTCGCCAGCCGCAGCCGCGCCTCGACCTCCGCGGGGCCCGCGGTGTCCAGGAGCACGTCGTCGATGCCCCAGTCGGCCGTGACGGCCGCGAGGCCGCCCTCGGTGACCACCAGGATCAGCGGGCAGCCGGGCCCGGTGGACCGCAGCAGCTGGCAGAGGGAGCGGACCTGCGGGAGGTCGCGGCGGCCGTCGACGAGGATCACGTCGGCGCCGGGGGTGTCGACCAGGGCCGGGCCCTCGGCGGGGGCCACCCGCACGTTGTGCAGGAGCAGGCCGAGCGCGGGGAGCACCTCCGTCGACGGCTGGAGGGCGTTGGTCAGGAGCAGCAGCGAGCTCATCGCGCCCCACCTGCCCGGGTCGTCGTCGGTTTCTTCGGTTCGTGCACGGATTGCTCGCCCATGACGTCGGTTCCTCCTCGGTCCCTGCGAGGACGTTTACGGCACTGCGCATCCACAGGCTCTCGCGCCCTGAGAGCCTTTGTTCACCTGCTCGTAACAACGAGCTGGAAACGCAAAAGGACCCGGGGGCTGCGCTGCCCGGATCCTCTGCCCAGCACAATAGCCCACATGAGTTCCGGGGCAGAGGGCCGATTTCACACTGTGGATGTTTCCTCGATCACCAGGGGACCGCGGCGCGCCACTCTCCGCACCTCGGACGGGGTGTCGGTGGAGGCAGTCCACGACCCCTGCGCGGCGGGCCGGACGGACACCGCGATCGTGGTCGCGCACGGCTTCACGGGCTCGGTGGACCGGCCCGCATTGCGGCGGGCGGCGGAGGTGTTCGCCCAGTACGCGGGCGTGGTCACGTTCTCCTTCCGGGGCCACGGCGGCTCCGGCGGGCGCTCCACGGTCGGCGACCGCGAGGTGCTCGACCTGGCGGCGGCAGTGGAGTGGGCGAGATCACTCGGCTACGCGCGCGTGGTGACCGTCGGGTTCTCCATGGGCGGCTCGGTGGTCCTGCGGCACGCGGCGACGCACAAGGGGCTCACCGAAGCGCGGAGCGACGCCGTCGTGTCGGTCAGTGCGCCGGCCCGTTGGTACTACCGGGGGACGGCCCCGATGCGGCGGCTGCACTGGATGGTGACGCGGCCCGCCGGGCGCCTGGTCGGGCGGTTCGGCTTCGCCACCCGGATCGACTCCCGGCCGTGGAGCCCGGTGCCCCTCTCGCCGGTCGAGGCGGTCCCGCTGATCGCGCCGACCCCGCTCCTGATCGTCCACGGCGACCGCGACCCGTACTTCCCCGTCGACCACCCCAGGATGCTGGCGGCCGCCGGACCTGCGCAGCTGTGGCTGGAAGAGGGCATGGGGCACGCGGAGAACGCGGCCGGGGATGCGCTGCTGCGCAGGATCGCGCACTGGCTGTCGGTGGCGTAGCCCATCATGGGGGACGACGAAAGGAGGGTCGCCATGGCAGCGGGAACCATCCGCTTCTGGGCCGCGGCCAAGTCCGCCGCGGGTGTCGCGGAGGAGCCGTATGCGGCGGCCACGCTGGCCGAGGCGCTGGACGCGGTGCGCGAGCGCCACCCCGGCGAGCTGACGCGTGTGCTGCTGAGGTGTTCGTTCCTCGTCGACGGGGACCCCGTCGGGACCCGTGGGCATGAGACCGTACGGCTTGCCGAGGGCGGCACGGTCGAGGTGCTCCCGCCGTTCGCAGGAGGGTGACCCCCACGTCATGAGCGATCAGCAGTACCCGCATCCGTACGAAGAGCCCTATCCGCGGTTCGACCAGTACGGGCAGCCGGTCCAGCAGTACCCGCAGCAGCAGGCCCAGCCGCAGCAGCCGCAGCAGTACGACGGATATCAGCAGTACGAGCAGCAGTACGACCAGTACGACCAGTACGGGCAGCCCGCGCGGCAGCAGTACCAGCCGCCGGTCCAGCCGCCCGTGCAGCAGCAGTTCCCGCACGACGCGTCGTACCAGGAGCAGCAGCGGTACACGCAGACGTGGGAGGGCCAGACCTGGGACACCCAGTACCAGCCCACGGTCCAGCCGGAGTCCCGGCAGCCGGTGCAGCAGCCGGTCCAGCCGCAGCCGGGGCAGCAGCAGTACGGGCAGGCGGTGTACTCCCAGTCCGCCGACGACTCCCCGTACCTGCCGCCGCAGACGGGGTCCGTGCCGCTGCCCCCCGAGGCGCCGGTGTACGAGCCGGAGCCGCCCGCCGCGCCCGCGCCCGCGCCGAGCGAGGGCGGTCCCGCCTACGGCTCGCCCACCACCGTCGGCAACACCCGGATCACCGACGCCCAGCGGGCCCGTGCCGAGGGGCGTTCGCCGATCATCGCGCCCGGGATGCAGCCCGCGGCCCTGACCGCCGTGCTCGGCGCCCTCCTCGCCGCCGCGTCCGGCATCGGGCAGTACGCGCTGGTGGTGCCGCTGGTGCTGCTCCAGGCCGTCACGGCGGCGGGCTGGTTCCGGCTCAACGGGATGTGGCCCGCCCGGCAGGGCATCGCGCTCGCCTTCCTCGGCGGCCTGGTCGCCGACGCGGCGCTGCTCGCCGTCGGCGACGAGCACGCGCCCGCGGCGATCCTCGGCACGCTCGGGGTGTGGGTGCTGCTCACGCTGGTGCTCCAGCTGCGCAGCCACGCGGACCCGGACGAGCGGATGTACGGCCTGATGGCGACCGTGGCCTCGGCGGCGCTGGCGATCCTGGCCGCCGGGTATCTCGCCGCGATCCCGCACGCGGTGGCGGTGGGCGCGGTGGCGGTGGCCGTCGCCGTCCCGGCCCGGGCGCTGCCGCTGCCCGCCCCGGTCTCCGTGGCGGTCGCGCTGCTCGCGGCCGCGGGCGCGGGGATCGTGGTCGGCCGGCTCACCGACATGGGTGCCCAGGGCGCCCTGCTGGGGCTCGCGGCGGGCGTGTGCGCGCTGATCGGGCTGCGGGTGGCCAGCTACGACTACCCGTCGCGGTTCGTCCACATGACGGCCGGCGTGGCGCTGCCGCTGACCGCGGCTGTTCCCGCTCTGTATCTGATCGGTCGAGTGATCGGGTAATTCCGGGAGTTAGGCTCGCAGGGTCAACGACCAGCGTGGGGGGACTCGTACGCAATGCGCGCACTCCGGATATGGCTCATCGTCGCGGTGGTTCTCGGCGGCCTCTTCGTCGCCGCGGACCGCATCGCGGTGAACGTCGTCGAGTCGAAGGTGGCCGACAAGATAAAGGCCAGTCAGGGGCTGCGGGAGACCCCTGACGTCTCGATCACCGGCTTTCCCTTCCTCACCCAGGCGATGGGCAAGGAGTTCGACGAGGTCGACGTGAAGCTGGGCGGCGTCACCGCGACCGCCGACGGCCACTCGGTCAACGTCACCGAGGTCCGCGCCAAGCTGCACGACGTGAAGGTCGACAGCAGCTACTCCTCCGCCACGGCCGTCCGGGCGGACGGCTCGGCCCGTATCTCCTACGCCGACCTGACGAAGTCCGCGCCCAAGGGCGCCACGGTCGGCTACGCCGGGCCGGAGCGGGCGGCCAAGGGGCAGGTGCGGGTGAGCGGGCCGCTCGCGGACCTGCTGGAAGGGGCGGGCGTGCAGGTCCCCGCCGGCCTGAAGGTGCTGCTCGCGGGGCGGACGGTCAGCGCGTACAGCACGGTGACGACGGACGGGGGCGCGACCGTGCGGGTGCGGTCCTCGGAGCTGCCCAAGCTGCCGGTGCCGGGCTTCGACGAGAAGCTGCGCAAGGCCGTCGACTACGACCTGAAAATCGAGGGTCTTCCTCGGGGGATCGAGCTGGACAAGGTGACCGCGGTGGAGGACGGGCTGCGGTTCTCCGGGACGGGGACGAACGTTTCCCTGGCGGGGTGATGGCCGGCTGCGGTCGCCTCCCGGCTGCGGGCCGGTGGTGGGCTGGTCGCGCAGTTTTCCGCGCCCCTGGGGAATGGGGCGGGCCTCCAGCGGTTCGATAGCCGGATCGTGAGACGGGGGTGTCCGCTCCGCAGATGGTTCGCCGGGCGGGGTCGGCCCCGGGGCGACGGCGGGGCGGCCTCGGGCGGGTGCTGTCCCACTATCCGGATGATCGTGTCTCACCATGCGACACGCCGGTGACATGGCCACCCGTCCGTCCCTACGATCGGACCCATGAAGCGACAGGCGGACCTCACGAAGCGGCGGGCAGTCGACCTGTGCCGCGTCGCCGCCATGCTCTGTCGCTCCGTCTGACCGGGACCCGCCCCTCTCTGCGAAGAGACGGCAACTCCCGTGTTCCCCGGGCCCGTTGAACCTTTTCAGGGCCACCCCCCCCCGTGCCGAGGCACCGCCGCGCCCGCTCGCGTGGCGTACCCCCGCACCTCCGCACCACCCGCCGCACCTGCCCCGGAGGAGAACCCGCATGAGCCGCAGCGACGTCCTGGTAGACGCCGACTGGGTCGAGGCCCACATCGACGACCCGAAGGTCGCCATCGTCGAGGTCGACGAAGACACCTCGGCGTACGAGAAGAACCACATCAAGAACGCGATCCGGATCGACTGGACCAAGGACCTCCAGGACCCGGTCCGCCGTGACTTCATCGACCAGGAGGGCTTCGAGAAGCTCCTGTCGGCGAAGGGCATCGCGAACGACACGACCGTCGTCCTCTACGGCGGCAACAACAACTGGTTCGCCTCGTACGCCTACTGGTACTTCAAGCTCTACGGCCACGACAGCGTCAAGCTGCTCGACGGCGGCCGCAAGAAGTGGGAGCTCGACTCCCGCGACCTGGTCGACGGCTCGCAGGTGCCCTCCCGCCCGGCCACCTCCTACAAGGCCAAGCCGCAGAACACCGCGATCCGCGCCTTCCGCGACGACGTGGTGGCGGCCATCGGCTCGCAGAACCTGGTCGACGTGCGCTCGCCCGACGAGTTCAGCGGCAAGCTGCTCGCCCCGGCCCACCTCCCGCAGGAGCAGTCGCAGCGTCCGGGCCACGTGCCCAGCGCCCGCAACATCCCGTGGTCGAAGAACGCCAACGACGACGGCACCTTCAAGTCGGACGACGCGCTGAAGGAGCTGTACGCGGCGGAGCAGGTCGACCTGGCCAAGGACACCATCGCCTACTGCCGTATCGGCGAGCGCTCGGCCCTGACGTGGTTCGTGCTGCACGAGCTGCTCGGCGTCGAGAACGTCAAGAACTACGACGGCTCGTGGACCGAGTACGGCTCCCTCGTCGGTGTGCCGATCGAGCTCGGCGCCAACAAGTAACCCCGCACAGCCCCGGCCCCCGAGAACACAGACCGTAAGGAAGAACCATGTGTGGAGCGAAGGCAGGCGGCCCCGACGCCTCGACGATCAAGCCCGGTGAGACCACCATCCAGGGCCAGGTGACCAAGGACGGCGAGCCCGTGGTCGGCTACGTCCGGCTGCTGGACTCGACCGGCGAGTTCACCGCCGAGGTCCCGACCTCGGCGACGGGCCAGTTCCGCTTCTACGCGGCCGAGGGCACGTGGACCGTGCGGGCCCTGGTGCCCGGCGCGACCGCGGACCGCACGGTCGTGGCGCAGACCGGCGGACTCGCCGAGGTCGCCATCGCCGTCTGACGACGGCGGTCAGTACCGGCCGGAGGGCCGCACCCCAGGGGGTTGGACGCTTACCTGGACCGGGTGCGGCCCTCCGTGCCGTTTCCGGCCGGTCGACACGGTCGTACGCTGGAGTCATGTTGGCCCGACGCCGGCGCGAGTACTTCTGGATGATGGGCGGATGCCTGGTCCTGTTCGTGTCCGCCTGGGGCTTCGTGCGGCTGTGGTCGGTCCCGGCCGCGGTCGCCATGTGCGTGGTCGCCATGGTGATTCCGCCGGTCGCGGCGATGGTGGCGAACCGGCGGGGCCCGGACGACCGCTGGTGGGACGACCCGTCCGGGGACCCGAAGTCCGACGAGTGGTGGGACGAGCTGGACGGGAAGAGGAAGTACTGACCCGTACTGACCCGTACTGATCCGTCCTGCCGGTACTAATAGACCAGCGCCTGCGTCTCCTGCGCCATCGCCTCCTGGACGAAGACCTGCGCCCCGGCGATCCGCGCGCCCTCGATCAGGTCCGCCTCGGCGATGTCCCGGCGGGCCGCGCACTGCGTGCACACCGTGATCGTGCCGCCGCCCGCCAGGATCCCGTCGATCAGGTCCGGCAGCGGCGCCGCGTGCGGCAGGGCGAACTCGGCAGCCCGTCCCGGCAGCGCGAACCACGACGACTCGCCGGTCAGCCAGAGCGAGACCTCGATCCCACTGGCGACGGCGACGGCCGCCACGGTGAACGCCTGCGAACACCGCTCGGGGGCATCGGCCCCGGCGGTCACCTTCAGTACGAGCTTCTTGGCCATGGGCCGAACTGTAATGCGCACCCTCCGTACGTCGACAGGACGCCAAGGACCGAGGACACGTCCCGCAGAACCAGCCGCTGGGCCGACGGGGCGCACCTCACAGAGAAGGCCGTGGCCGAACCCATTAGGCTGGGGTTCGGCCCTTTACTGCCCACACGCTCATCCGAGGAGCACCCCGTGCTTGAGGCTTTCTTCGAAACCCTGCTGGTCCTGGTCTGCGTCGGTGTCCTCGCCTTCGCCGGTCTGGCCGTGAAGAAGCTGTACCAGGGCCAGCGCTGAACCGCGCCCCAGCCGCAGACGTAACGAAAGACTGATCGAAGCCTCATGATCGAGATCCCGTCCGACCTGAACCCGGACCTCGTCCCCCTCGCGTTCCTCCTCGGTACGTGGGAGGGCGCGGGTGTCACCGACTTCCCGGGTGCCGAGAAGGCCAATTTCGGCCAGTCCGTCACCTTCAGCCACGACGGCCGGGACTTCCTGGAGTACGTGTCGCACTCCTGGATCCTCGATGCCGAGGGCAACAAGGTGAAGCCGCTGGAGACCGAGTCCGGCTTCTGGCGCATCGACAAGGACCGCAAGGTCGAGGTCGTCATGGTCCGCGACCAGGGCGTCGTGGAGATCTGGTACGGCGAGCTCGCCGACCAGAAGCCGCAGATCGACCTGGTCACCGACGCCGTGGCGCGCACCGCCGCCTCCGGCCCGTACACCGGCGGCAAGCGTCTGTACGGGTACGTGAAGAGCGACCTCATGTGGGTCGGCGAGAAGGCGACCCCCGAGGTGGAGCTGCGGCCGTACATGTCCGCGCACCTCAAGAAGGTCGTCACGCCCGAGGAGGTCGCGGCGATGGCCCGGGGCCTGGGTGACCTGCCGGACGACGGGATCGCGTTCTTCAAGTAGGAGGACCGGTCACGGAGGCCGGGCCCGAGGCGCGGGTACGGAGACGAGTACGGAGATACGGGGGAGATCCGTTCCGCGCGGGGGTAATCGCGCGGTGGCTCCTACACTGGGCGTGTGGTGACCACCGACTGGCAGAGCGACCTCCGCAAGCGCGGGTACCGGCTGACCCCCCAGCGCCAGCTCGTGCTGGAGGCCGTCGACGTACTGGAACACGCGACGCCCGACGACATCCTCACCGAGGTGAGGAAGACGGCGGGCGGCGTGAACATCTCCACCGTGTACCGGACCCTGGAGCTCCTGGAGGAGCTGGGTCTGGTCTCGCACGCCCATCTGGGCCACGGCGCCCCGACCTACCACCTGGCCGACCGCCACCACCACATCCACCTGGTCTGCCGGGACTGCACGTCGGTGATCGAGGCGGATGTGGACGTGGCGGCGGAGTTCACCGCGAAGCTGTGCTCGACGTTCGGCTTCACCACGGACATGAAGCACTTCGCGATCTTCGGTCAGTGCCAGGACTGCGCCAAGAACGCCTCCAGCGAGGGTCCGGACCCCGCGACGTAGGCTTGCTGTCATGCAGCGACATTCCACGATGAGCCCTCTGCTGGCCCTGCCTGGCGCCGTCCCCGCCGAGGGACCCGACGAAGGTGTCGCCGCGCACTACGGCGACCTGTTCCGCGAGCAGCGCGCCCTCGCCGGCGGCGCCGGCCTCGTCGACCTCTCGCACCGCGGCGTCCTCACCGTCACCGGCGACGACCGGCTGAGCTGGCTGCACCTGCTGCTGACCCAGCACGTCAGCGACCTGCGGCCGGGCGTGGCCACCGAGGCGCTGATCCTCTCCGCGCACGGACACATCGAGCACGCCCTCTACCTCGTCGACGACGGTACGACGGTGTGGGCGCACGTCGAGCCCGGTACGCAGGACGAGCTCGTCGCGTATCTGGAGTCGATGAAGTTCTTCTACCGCGTCGAAGTCGCCGACCGCACGGCGGAGTTCGCGGTGGTGCACCTGCCCGCCGGGTCGATCGCGGAGGTGCCCGCGGACACGGTGGTCCGGGAGACCTCGCACGGGCGGGACCTGTTCCTGCCGCGCGAGGAGCTGAAGGCGTTCGCCGCCGAGCACGGTCCCGCGATCGGGATCCTGGCGTACGAGGCCCTGCGGGTCGAGGCGCACCGGCCGCGGCTCGGCCTGGAGACCGACCACCGCACCATCCCGCACGAGCTGGGCTGGATCGGCACCGCCGTGCACCTGCAGAAGGGCTGCTACCGGGGCCAGGAGACGGTCGCGCGCGTCCACAACCTGGGGAAGCCGCCGCGCCGGCTGGTCTTTCTGCACCTGGACGGCAGCGAGGTGCTGCTGCCGGGGCACGGGACGCCGCTGCGGGTCGCCGCGGACGGTCAGGAGGGCCGCCAGATCGGCTTCATCACGACGTCGGCCCGCCACCACGAGCTGGGGCCGATCGCGCTGGCGCTGGTGAAGCGGAATGTTGCGGTGGACGCGGAGTTGCTGGCGGGGGGTACGGCCGCCGCCCAGGAGGTCGTGGTCGAGCCCTGATCCCGGACGGGGGCTGAACCGTTGCCTCCGTTGTGGGCAGGCGTTCCGCCGGGCGGAACGGGTGGGCACGATTGCCCGCAGCGGCGGTGGGTGGGAGGGGTTACACCTCCACCAGCACCGTGAACGGGCCGTGGTTGGTCAGGGACACCCGCATGTCCGCGCCGAAGCGGCCCGTCTCCACGGTCGCGCCGAGCTCGCGCAGCCGCGCCACCACCTCGTCCACCAGCGGCTCGGCCACCTCGCCGGGGGCCGCCGCGTTCCAGGTGGGGCGGCGGCCCTTGCGGGCGTCGCCGTAGAGGGTGAACTGGGAGATCACCAGAAGCGGGGCGTTCACGTCCGAGCAGGACTTCTCGCCCTCCAGGATCCGCACCGACCACAGCTTCCTGGCCAGGTGCGCCGCCTTCTCGGGGGTGTCCCCGTGGGTCACCCCGACCAGGACGCACAGGCCCTCGCCCGTGATCTCGCCGACCGTCTCGCCCGCCACGACGACGCTCGCGCCGTCGACCCGCTGTACCACCGCTCGCATGGGTCCCAGCCTATTCCACGCACCAATCCGGACCCGCGGGGGCCGAACGGGTGGTGTGGGTCTGCATATGCACCACGGGGAGTGGCACGATGCTGACAGGCGGTGCGCCCCCATCCCGCACCGGTCGAGGGGACGGTAAGACGCATGAGCACTCCTGGCGCAGGGCAGCATTCGCCCGGCCCCGTTTCGCTGATCCGGACGGGCACGCCGGCCGGGCGGGCGGCCGTGTCGCGGCCACCCGTACAGCGCGCCGGTGACCACCTGTCCGTACCGGCGGAGCACGATCTGACCGCCCTGCGGCTGCCGGAGCTGCGGGGTCTGCGGCGGCAGTCGCAGAGCGACGAGGCCGACCTCAGCTATGTGCGGCGGCTGCTGCACGGCCGGATCGACATCCTGCGGGCCGAGCTCGCCCGGCGCACCGGGCCGCACACGCCCGTCGTGGAGCGGCTCTCCGAGATCCTGGCGGACGCGCCATCCCCGCACCGGGCCTCCGCCCGCCACGTCACGCTCTCCACGCCCCGCAGCGCCGAGTACCGGCGGCTGGCGGCCGAGATGGACGCGGAGGTCCAGCTCTCCGACCTCGACGCCCGTACGGACGAGGAGCTGCACACCGCCATGGGACGCCTGATCCGCTACGAGCAGCAGGTCTCGCGGCGCCGCCAGCACCTCCAGCGGACCGCCGACGATTGCAGCGCGGAGATCGCCCGCAGGTACCGTGAAGGGGAAGCACAAGTAGACGACCTGCTCATCTGACCGACGATTCCAAGGTCACCGGGCGGTCCCGCCCCGGAAGGCCCCTGCCATGAGCACCGACACCGTCATATCCCCGGTCCTCGCCGAAGTCGTACGTTCCGGTTTCGTCGAGGGCCACCATCGGGGCTCGCTGGTGGTGCTGGGCCCCGACGGCGGGGTGGAATTCGCGCTCGGCGACCCGGCGGCGCCCGTCTTCCCGCGCTCCAGCAACAAGCCCATGCAGGCCGCCGCCGTGCTGCGGGCCGGGCTCGACCTGGCCGGAGAGCGGCTCGCGCTCGCCGCCGCCAGCCACTCGGGCGAGGGCTTCCACCTGGACCTGGTCCGCAAGATGCTCGCCGAGCACGGGCTGACCCCGGACGACCTCCAGACCCCGCCGGACCTGCCGCTGGACCCGGCCGAGGCCGAGACGTACCTGGCGGCCGGCCACGTCCGAGACCGGGTCACCATGAACTGCTCCGGCAAGCACGCGGCCATGCTCGCCGCCTGCCGGCTCAACGGCTGGGACGAGAGGTCCTACCTCGACCCCGCCCACCCGCTCCAGCGCCTCGTCCACGACGGGGTGGAGGCGGCGGCGGGCGAGCCGGTGGCGGCGGTCGGCACGGACGGCTGCGGGGCGCCCCTGATGGCGATCAGCCTGACCGGCCTGGCCCGCGCCTTCCGTACGTTCGTGCTGGCCGAGGCCGGGACGCCCGAGCGCCGGGTGGCGGACGCGATGCGCGCGCACCCCGAGTACGTGGCGGGCACCCGCCGCCCCGACACCTGGCTGATGCGGGAGGTGCCCGGGACCCTGTCCAAGATGGGCGCGGAGGCGGTGCAGGCGGTGGCGCTGCCGGACGGCCGGGCGCTGGCCTTCAAGGTCGACGACGGCGCCGCCCGCGCGCTGGGCCCGGTCCTGGCCCGCGCGCTGCGGCTGCTGGGCGTGGACGGCCCGGTGGTGGAGCGCATCGGCAGCGCGCCGCTGCTGGGCGGGGCCGAGCGGGTGGGGGAGATCCGGGCGGCGTTCTGAACGGCCCCGGGGCCGCGGAAATTGGGGCGACAGGCGAGCCGGGGCGTGTTTAGCGTGGCGGCCATGAGCCCGACGCGTCGTGAAGCCGCTCCCGTGCCCACTCCCGCCACCACGCCCGCCACCGCGCCCGCGGCCGCCCCTGCCCACTCCCCCGACCTGCGGACCGTCACCGAGGCCGAGTTCGGCGACTGGCTGCGAGCGGTGAACACCGGTTTCCTGCGCCCGCCGGTGGTGAGCGAGAACGACCGGGCGGCCCGCCTGGCCCACAGCGATCTCTCGCGCACCCAGGGCGTCTTCGACAGCGGCCGCTGTGTGGCGGCCTTCCGCTCCTTCGCCCAGGAGCTGACCGTGGTGGGCGGCGCGGCCGTCCCGGCGAGCGCGGTCACCAACGTCGCCGTCGCACCGACCCACCGCCGGCGCGGTCTGCTCAGCCGGATGATGGCGCGGGACCTGGCGGCGGCGAAGGAGCGCGGCGACGTGGTGTCGACGCTGATCGCCGCCGAGTACCCGATCTACGGGCGGTTCGGCTACGGGCCCGCCACCTGGACCGCCGAGTGGGAGGTCGACACGGGCCGGGCGGGCCTGGACCCGCGTTGGTCGGGCCCGCAGGACGGCGGCAGCATCGAGCTGGTCGCCTCCGAGGACGTGCGCAAGCTGGGCCCCGAGCTCTTCGCGCGCTTCAGGCCCCGGCAGCCCGGCGCGGTGTCCCGCGACACGCGCTGGTGGGACCTGAGCACGGGCGCGGCCAGGCGCGACGACCACCCCTGGAGCGAGCCGTTCTGGGCCGTCCACCGCTCGGCGGCGGGCGAGGTGGAGGGCCTGGCCGCCTACCACGCGGACGAGACGTGGACCGACGCCAAGCAGCCGCTGAACACCGCGACCGTACGCCAGCTGATCGCTCTGACCCCGGCCGCCGAGCGCGCCCTGTGGCACTTCATCTGCTCGATCGACTGGATAGCGAGGGTCCGCACCGGCTACCGCGCCCCCGACGACCTGCTCCCGCTGCTCCTGCCGGACCCGCGCGCGGCCAGGATCGTGACCCACGCGGACTTCCTGTGGCTGCGGGTGCTGGACGTCGTACGGGCCCTGGAAGCGCGTACGTACGCGGCGGCGGGCACCCTGGTGCTTGAGGTCACGGACGCGTCCGGTCTCTCCTCGGGCCGCTACCGCCTGGAGGCGGACCCGTCCGGCGCGTCCTGCTCCCTCACGACCTCGTCCCCGGATCTGGCCCTGGACGTACGGGAGTTGGGGGCGCTGTACCTGGGGGACGAGTCGGCGGTACGACTGGCCGCGCTGGGCCGGGCCGCCGAGGAGACGGCGGGGGCAGCGGAACGGGCGGACGCCCTCTTGCGGACGGGGCGGCGGGCTTGGTGCCCGGACGTGTTCTGAGGGCGGCGGGCGCGGTCATGTGTCGGTCTTCCGCGGGATGAGCGCGGCCAGCACGGCGGCAGCGCCGATGAGGCCGAAGGCGGCTTCGTCAGTCTGCTGACCCACTGTCAGCAGGACGATTCCCACGCTGCCGACGAGACCGAGCCGGTGGTGCACCAGCTTCTCGGCGGCGATCACCGCGAGGGCGAGTATGAGAGCGGTCACGGGCATGGGTTCCCTCCCCCGAGAGGTCCGCCTGATGGAGGTTCCGCGCGAACTTCACCAAGTTGGCGGACAACTTTCTGAAGTTGTCCCGCTGCCTCAAGAGCCATAAACCAACTTCTCAACAACTCCCTCCCGCTGACGGATAGTTGTAGCGTGCCGGTGTGACGTCGGAACCTGAGGTGACGGACGGTGGCGGCGCCAGGCGCACGCCCGACGATGTGGCCGCCTCGCTGCGGGCCCGGATCCGCGCGGGCGAGCTCACCGTGGGCGCCAAACTGCCCACCCAGGCCTGGCTGGTGGAGCACTACGGGGTGGAGCGGACGGTGGTGCGCCAGGCCCTGCGGCACCTGCACGAGGAGGGGCTGATCACCGAGGGCCGCAAGGGCGCCCCGGCGAGGATCGCCAGCGCCGTGCCGGCCGCCTCCCGGCCCTCGGACGAGGAGCCGAAGCTGACGGCGGCCGTGCTCAGCCCCCGGGTGGCGGAGGCGTTCCGGGCCGAGGAGGTGCGGATCGACGCGGTGTGCCTGACGACGGAGACCCTCAACCTGGCGCTGGGCGAGCCGCTCGCCGCCATCCACGCGGGCGTGTTCCGCCCGGCCTCGGTCCACGTCCGCATCCTGCTGCCGGACCGGGGCATCAACCTCGCCTTCCCCCGGCCCGTGCGCCGCTCGGCGGCCGACGACCGGCTGGTCCACGAGCGGTGGCTGAGCCAGCGCAACACCCAGGGCATCGTCCTGCGGGACAACCTGGAGGCGCTGCGCATCGAGGGGATCGACGTCCACATCGCGTTCCAGGCGCTGCCGCTCACCTCGCCGATCAAGCTGTACCTGCTGAACGGCTCCGAGGCGCTCTTCGGCTACTACGACATCACCGAACGCGAGCAGCAGATCGCCGACACCTCGGTGGAGATCTTCGACTCGCTGGGCAACCAGTCGATGCTGTTCCAGTTCCTGCGCAGCGCGGGCGCGCGGGACGCGGCCTTCGTGGACCGCTCGCAGCGGTGGTTCGACAACCTCTGGGAGACCATCACCACCCGCCTCGACCTCGGGCACTGAACACCGGGGCGCACCGGCGAAGTGGCGTCGAGAAAGGGGGCGTCGCGCGGACGGGGCAGTATGGAGGACGGGGTGACGCTATTCTGCCTCCTCCTCGACGGACGGAGTGCCGTGGACGATCCGCGCGAGCTCCTCGACGCCGCTCACTGCGTCATTTTCGACTTCGACGGGCCCGTATGCGATCTCTTCGCGAAATACACGGCGGCCGATGTGGTGGAAGACCTCTGCGCATGGCTGGAACGTGACCTCGGTGTGCGTGTCCCGCCGGGGAAACACGTGGCCGATCCGCTCGGATATCTCAGGCTGGTCGAGTGGAGCCCGCACGGCAGACGGTGGACGAGAGAGCTGGAGAAACGTCTCGCCGAACAAGAGGAACGCGCCGCCGAGTCGGCCCAGCCGACAGAAGGAGCCGCCGACCTGATACGGGAACTCGGCGCCGTGGAGACGCGGCTCGGCATCGCCACCAACAATTCCGCCGAAGCCGTGGGGGCGTATCTCCGGCGGATGGATCTGGCCGACAGTTTCGGCGCGCACGTCCACGGCCGCGGGTCCGACATCGCCAGGCTGAAACCGGACCCGGACTCCCTGCTGCGGGTCCTCGGCTCGACGGGGTCCACACCGCAGGAGTCCGTCATGATCGGGGATTCCGAGAACGACCTCGGCGCGGCCGCCCGGCTCGGGGTGCCCTTCATCGCCTTCGTGCCGGACGCCGGGAGAAGGCGGGAATCCGGCGAACAGGATGCCGAGGGCCGATGGTACGGGCGGGTGCCGGTGGTCGAGTCGCTCAGTGAGCTTCTGAGCAGGTGACGGGGCGGACGGCCGGGCGGCGCGCGGCGCCGCAGGAGGCGGCCCGCGCGACACCACGGTGAAAACCCCCGGATCCTCCTCGTCCGGTGCCGGGGCCCGGTAACGTCCCGCCCCAGCTCCTCCGTCCTCCCGCGGCCCGACCCGCGCCGCACCCGAAGGCTCGACACGATGGCAACCGAGACGTCCCCCGCACGGCTGACGGCGGTCGCGCTCAGCCCGGACGGCGACCGGGGAGTGTCCGGGCCGCTCCAGGGGCACCACCACGAGGCGTACGCGATCCGGCTCCCGCCGGGGAACCCGCTCGGCGCGGACTACACGCGCGGGAAACTGCGGGTGCGCCGGGAGAACCTGCTCTGGTTCGACCGGCGTACCTTCGCCTCCGAGGACGCGCTCCTGATGGCGCTCAGGGGCCGCGTCTCCCGCATTCCACGGTGCGCCGAATTCACCGAGGGACTGTTCCTCCAGGGTTTCGTCGAGGGGGATACGCTCGGCCGCGCGCGATTCGGACTCGGCCGCCTCTCCGGACGCCATCTGAGCCAACTCGGCGTGTTCTTCCGGGAACTGGCCGCCATCGAGCACGCGAAACTATCCCTGGAACTGCTGCCCGAGGAGCCGTATGGCCCCGGGGGCGGTTTCCCGCCACCGATCCGGGACGGGGACAGCGCGGGATTCCTCGGCAGGCTGATCGACTTCACGCGGTTCCAGGTCTATGGCAGGCATGTGGGGGAGTTCGGCGCGCTATTCGACAGCCTGGGGGTTTCGGCCAGGTCGCTGAAAGGGCTGAGGGAGCGGGCCGGGGAGTTGGCCGAGCGGCCGTTCTCCCTTGTGCACGGCGATCTGCACCGCCGGAATCTGATCGTCGACGCCACGGGTGATCTGTGGTTCATCGACTGGGAACTGGCCATGATCGGGGACCCGTTGTACGAGCTGGCGACCCATCTGCATCTGATGGACTACCCCGAGTGCGACGCGCGACGGATCAAGAAGGTGTGGCGGGAGGCGGTCGGGGCCGCCCGCCCCGGTGCCTGCGAGGGCTGGGAGCGGGACCTGCCGCACCTGCTGGCGTTCAAGCGGGCGCAGTCCGTGTACACGGACGTGATCCGTACGGCCGCGGCGCTGCTGGTGGGCGCGGGCGCGCCGGCCCTGGTGGCGGGCCTGGTCGCGGGCGCGCCGGGAGCCACCGCCGGACCGGGCCCGAGCCGTCTGCGCCTGGCCCGGGCGGCGGGCAGGATCCAACGGGTACTGGCCGGGGCGAAGGAGGCCCTCGGCCTGCCCGCGGTACCCACCCGCGCTCGGATCAGGACGGCGTACGGGGAGTGGCTGCGGGAGCGGGTGGGGCGGCGGGGGTAGGGGCTTCGCGCCCTCGCCGCCGGGCATTCCAAACCCGGGCATTCCGCTCCTCGCGTCCCCAGCCACTCAACTCCCGGGCGTCCCGGGCGTCCCGCTCCTCACGTCCCCAGCCACTCAACTCCCGGGCTTCCCGGGCGTCCCGCTCCTCGCGTCCCCGGGCGTCCCCCTCCTCGCGTCCCCGGGTGTGCCGCTCCCCGCGTCCCCAGCCACTCAACCCCAGGCCCCCCGTCGGGCCCCGGGGGGCCACCCCACCCCTACACCCCGAGCAGCACCTTCCCCAGAACCTCCCGTCCCTCGATGGCCCCATGCGCCTCCCCCGCCCGCTCCAGCGGATACACAGCCCCGATCACCGGGCGCAGCCGCCCCGCCGCCGCCTCCTCCAGGGCTCGGGTGGCCAGGGTCACCCGGCGGGACGGGGGGAGCTGGACATCGGTGATGCCCAGCACCGTGATCGAGCGGCGGTGGGCCTCCTCCGGGGGGATCGCCGCGAAGCCGTGGCCCGTGGGGGCGCCATGGGCCGAGAAGCGGCCGCCCTCAGCCGTCAACGGGAAGGCAGCCGCGCCGACTTCGCCGCCCACGCCGTCCAGGACCACGTCCGCGCCCGCCCCGCCCAGCACCTCGGCCGCCCGGCCCGGCCAGTCGGGGGACGCCGCGTCCACGGCCTCGTAGGCGCCCAACTCCCGTACCAGTGCCAGCTTCTTCTCCCCCCGTGCCACCGCCACCACCCGAGCGCCCCGCGCGCGGGCCAGCTGCACCAGGAGCGTGCCCATGCCGCCGGACGCCCCTGTGATCAGGACCGTCTCGCCCGCCTTCAGGGCCGTCAGGTCCAGCAGGGCCGACGCGGTCACGGCGTCGTGGACCAGCGCCGCCGCCTCCCGCAGGCCCAGGCCCTCGGGGACCGGGACGAGGTGGGCGACGGGGACGGCCGCCAGCGAGGCGTAGCTGCCCGCGTCGACGGCGGCGATGACCCGGCGCCCCCTCCACCGCGCCGGGTCGACCTGCGTCCCGGTCGCCGTCACCGTGCCGGAGAAGCCGCCGCCGGGCACGTACGGCGGCCGGACGTCGAAGTACTCGCCGAACGCGCCACCGCGTATCTGCGTCTGCACGAAGAGCGTGTCGATGTGGTCGACCGCGACCACCACCTCGTCCGGTCCGGCCACCGGATCCGGCAGCTCCACCGGAACCAGCACCTCCGGACCGCCGAACTCCTCCACCTGCGCCACGCGCATGCCGCTCACCCGTCCCGTCGTTCGTCGAAGCCGCCGGAAGCGGCGGAGCGCTTCCTCGATCCGGAGTCTTCGGCCTCAAGCGCGGTTGAGGTCAAGCCCGGGCCGCCCCGCCTCCCCCGTACGCTCACCCCATGGGTTTGCGGGAGCGGAAGAAGCAGCAGACGTACCAGGCCGTCTCGGACGTGGCGATCGCCCTCTTCCTGGAGAAGGGCTTCGCCAACGTGCCGGTCGCGGAGGTGGCCGCCGCCGCCGGGATCTCCAAACCGACCCTCTTCCGCTACTTCCCGGCCAAGGAGGACCTCGCCCTGCACCGGTTCTCCGACCACGAGGACGAGGCCGCCCGCGTGGTCGCCCAGGGACGTACGGAGGGGCTCGCGCCGCTTCCCGCCCTGCGCCGCCACTTCCTGGCGGGGCTCGACGGCCGGGACCCGGTGACCGGGCTGAACGACGACCCCCGGGTGCGCGCCTACCACGGGCTGCTCTACGGCACGCCCAGCCTGGTGGCACGGCTGTTCGCCTACCAGAGCCGGGCCGAGGGCGCGCTCGCGGCGGCTCTGGGCACGGACATCGGGGCGCGCCTCGCGGCCGGGCAGATCGTCGCCGTGCAGCGGATCCTCGCGGAGGAGAACTGGCGCCGCATCCAGTCCGGCGAGAGCGCCGATGAGGTGTACGGGGGCGCGGTGGAGGCGGCGGAAGAGGCGTTCGCGCAGTTGGGGGAGGGGCTGGGGCGGTACGCCTGAGGTCCGGGAGAGCCTGCCTCGGTGGCTAATTTCGTTACCGGGTAAAGAATGTGACCGAGTTGCGTTACGCTTAACGGCATGACGCCACTCGACCGCGAACTCAGCCGGGAACGGGCCTACCACGAAGCCTGCCGCGCGGCCCTCGCCGCCATGGCCGAGGGCGCGGACGAGCGGGTGGTGACCGGCGAGAACGCCTTCGCCTCCGGCGCGGACGCGGAAGTCCTCGGCTACCAACTGCGCAGCTGGGCCAAGGAGTTGCGGCAGGATCCGGGCAGCCCGCTGTTCTTCGGGCGGCTGGACTTCGAGGACGGCGAGGACCGCGGCGACCACGCGGGGCAGCGCTACTACATCGGCCGCCGCCGCGTCAGCGAGCACCCCTGGGCGCCCCCGCTCGTCGTCGACTGGCGGGCGCCCGTCTCGCGGACCTTCTACCAGGCGGGCGCCCGCGACCCGCTCGGCGTCGCGGTGCGCCGCCGCTTCGGCTGGGCCCCGGGCAGCCACGGCGCCCCCGAGGACCTCACCGGCCTGGAGGACGAGCGGCTGGGCGAGGCGGGGCCCGCCGGGGCGGAGGGGATGGAGGGGGCGGACGGGTTGGATGGGACGGACGGGCCGCCCGGCGGCATCCTCGCCGCGGAGATCGAGCGCCCCCGCGTCGGCCCCATGCGCGACATCGCCGCGACCATCCAGCCCGAGCAGGACGACCTCGTACGCTCCGAGCTCGGCCGGTCCCTGTGCGTCCAGGGCGCCCCGGGCACCGGCAAGACGGCGGTCGGACTGCACCGGGCCGCGTATCTGCTCTACACCCATCCGCAGCGCATCCAGCGCGGCGGTCTGCTGGTCCTCGGCCCCAACCGGACCTTCCTGCACTACATCGCCCAGGTGCTGCCTGCCCTCGGCGAGATCGACATCCGGCAGTCCACGGTCGACGACGAGGTCGCGCGCACCCCCGTGCGGGCCGTCGACGACGAGGCCGCGGCGGTCCTCAAGCACGACGCCCGGATGGCGCGGGTGCTGCACCGGGCGCTGTACGCCAGGGTGGCGGGCCCGTCCCGGCGGTTCGAGGCGGTCGAGGTGCCCGACGGCTCCTACCGCTGGCGTGTGACCGGCGGCGAGCTGGCGGGGATCGTGGAGGAGGTACGGGCCGAGGCGCCCCCGTACGCGGTGGGCCGCGAGCGGGTGCGCAGCCGCGCCGTGCGCGTCATCCAGCTGGAGGCCGAGCGCCGGGCCGGGCCGATGAGCAGCACCTGGCTCCAGCGGATCTCGCGGGCCCGCCCCGTCTCCGCGTTCGTCGACGCGGCCTGGCCCAAGGTCACGCCGGAGGAGGTGCTCGCGGCGCTGTTCGCCGACCCGGACACGCTGTCGGCGGCCGCCGAGGGGGTACTGACGGCCGAGGAGCAGAAGCGCCTGCTGTGGAGCCGGGCGCCGCGCTCGTACAAGTCGGCCTCGTGGTCGGCGGCCGACCAGATCCTGCTCGACGAGCTCGCGGGCCTGATCGAACGCCCCCGGGGATACGGCCACATCGTCGTCGACGAGGCCCAGGACCTCTCCCCCATGCAGTGCCGGGCCGTCGCCCGCCGCTCCGGCTTCGGCTCGCTGACCGTGCTGGGCGACCTCGCGCAGGGCACCACGCCGTGGGCGGCCCGCGACTGGCCCGGGCACCTCGCGCACCTGGGCAAGCCGGACACCCCGGTGGTCCCGCTGACCACCGGCTTCCGGGTCCCGGCCGCGATCGTGGCCGTGGCCAACCGCCTGCTCGGGACGCTCGGCGTCGCCGTACCGCCGGCCCGCTCGCTGCGCCGGGACGGGGAGCTGGCGGTGCGCCGGGTCGAGGACGTACGGGCCGCGCTCGCCGGTTCCGTACGGGCGGCGCTCGCGCACGAGGGTTCGGTGGGCGTGATCGCGCGCGACGCGGACGTACCGGAGCTGCGCGCGGCCCTCACGGCGGCGGGCCTGGCGACGGCGGAGCCGGACGAGCTGACGGCGGCGGCCCGGGTGACGGTGCTGCCCGCGACGATGGCGAAGGGCCTTGAGTACGACCATGTGGTGGCCGTGGAACCGGCGGCGATCGCGGCGGCGGAGGAGCGCGGCCCGCACCGGCTGTACGTGGTGCTGACGCGGGCGGTGTCCCGGCTCGAAATCCTGCACAGCGAACCGCTGCCGGACGCGCTGCGGTAAGCGGTCCCGATCCGTCCGAAAGTCCGGCAACACGCTCCAACACACCGATTCCATGCGGGAGTTGGATGCATGGGTGGCTCCGACTCACTATGTTGTCGATGGTTCAAGCACGAGGCCGAGCCCTACGCGGGGTGAGGCCGGCCCCGCGCGGGGGCGCGGGGCGGCGCACGGCGACGCGCGCACTCCACCACTCGACGCTTCCGTCCTCAGGGGGTCACCAGCATGTCCGCCACTTCCTCCCCGTCATCCGCCGCCGACGAGTCGGCCGTCTCGGCCGCCGACCTGCCCGGTTACGAGACCGGCACCTGGGCGATCGACCCGGTCCACTCCGAGATCGCCTTCTCCGTACGGCACTTGGGCATCGCCAACGTGCGCGGCCGCTTCGACGACTTCGACGGCGAGATCACGCTCGCCGAGAACCCGCTGGAGTCCTCGGTCCGCGCCGCGATCAGGACCAAGTCGGTCTCCACGGCGCACGACCAGCGGGACGCCCACATACGGTCGGAGGAGTTCCTGCACGCGGAGGAGTACCCCGAGATGATTTTCCGCTCCACCGGGGTCCGGCGCGGCGGCCGTGACGGCTTCCTCCTCGACGGCGAGCTGACCGTACGGGGCGTCACCCGTCCCGTCGCCCTCGACCTGGAGCTGAACGGCTTCGGCAAGGGGTACGAGGGCCGCTCGGTGGCGGGCTTCTCCGCGACCACCCAGCTCAGCCGCAAGGACTTCGGCGTCACCGGCGGCGCGACGGGCGCGGCGCTCGGCGACACCATCAAGATCACACTGGATGTGGAGGCGAGCCGGGTCTGAGGCGGGGCGGCCATGCCCCGGAAGTGGCGCGGCACACTATTGCAAGCAGTCGCTTGCAATAGTTAGCAACGAGGGGGCAGTATCGGGGCATGGCATCGCTCAACGTCGGCAATCTCGGCGAGTTCCTGCGCGAGCAGCGGCGTTCCGCGCAGCTCTCGCTGCGGCAGCTCGCGGACGCCGCCGGGGTGTCCAATCCGTATCTGAGCCAGATCGAGCGCGGGCTGCGCAAGCCGAGCGCGGACATCCTCCAGCAGCTCGCCAAGGCGCTGCGGATCTCCGCCGAGACGCTGTACGTGCAGGCCGGGATCCTCGACGAACGCGAGCCGGAGGCGGCCGGGACACGCAGTGCCATCCTCGCCGACCCCTCGCTCGACGAGCGGCAGAAGCAGGTGCTGATCCAGATCTACGCGTCCTTCCGCAAGGAGAACGGGTTCGACGCGGACGCGCCTGCTCCGGCCGAGGGCCCCGGGCTCGGTGAGAACGGCGAGAACGGCGACACGGGCGATGCCGCCTCGGCTCCCACGAGCTGACCCACGTACCGATCCGGGAGGAAACCAGCATGGCTGTCACCGATGAGCTGCGTAATGCCCTGACCGACCCCAAGCCCCTCTTCTTCGTCGCCGGGGCGCTCGACCTCGGCGCCAAGCAGGCCGCGAAGGTCCCGGAGAAGATCCCGGGCCTGGTCGAGCGGATCCAGAACGAGGTCCCGGCGCGGCTGGAGGCCGTACGCAGGACCGACCCCAAGGCCGTCCAGGACAAGGTTGTCGACCGGGCCAAGGAGGCGCAGGCCGTGGTCACCGCCAAGGTGACCGAGGTCGTCGGCGCGCTCGACGGCGATGTGAAGAAGCTGGGCGACTCCGTCCAGCACCTCGCGCTCCAGGCGGTCGGCCTCGCGTTCGAGTCGCTGGTCAAGGGCCGCGAGGGGTACGAGAAGGTGGCCGAGCACGGTCAGGCCGCCGTCAAGAAGTGGCGCGGCGAGGCCGCCGAGGAGATCTTGGAGGTCGCCGGGGCCGTCGAGGGTTCGGCGCCCGCGCCCGCGTCGGCGCCGTCCGAGAACGGGGCTGGGGCCGGTGTAGCGGCCGACGTGCCCGTGGCCTCGCCCGCTCCGGCCGCTGCCGCGAGCGAGCCGGCGTCCGCTTCCCCGTCCGTGGCCGCCTCCGAGGCCCCGTCCGCGTCCGCCAAGAAGCCCACCGCGCGCAAGAGCACGGCCAAGAAGAGCACGGCCAAGCCCTCCGAGTGATCCGGGTCCGCGGCGGCGGGCACCCTTTCGGTGTCCGCCACGTTGGACGGGTACCTTGGCCGCGTAGGGACGATCCCGGAAGAGGTGGTGGACGACCGTGCTGATGCAGGGATTCACGGGGTTCATGTGGCTGCTGAGCACAGCCCTGACCGCACTGAGCCTGTTCGCGCTGGTGGACGCGGCCTTCCGCCGGGAGGACGCGTTCCGTGCGGTGGACAAGCAGACCAAGCCGTTCTGGCTGATCATCCTCTCCATCGCGCTGCTGGTCAGCGTGTTGTTCCCGGTGCTCTCGTTCCTGCCGGTCATCGGCGCGGTGGCGGTGATCGTCTACATCGTGGACGTCCGTCCCGCGGTCCGGCAGATCAGTGGGGGGCGCGGGCGCGGCGGCCGTCGCGGCGGATCGAGCAGTGACGGTCCGTACGGGCCGTACAACGGCGGCCGGTAGAGGGCGGGCGGTAGACGGCGGGCGGGCAGGCGGCCCGGCTCGGCATCTCGGACGCGGTCCGCTTCCCATCCAACCGCCGGTGGGCCGACCGCCTCGTCGGCGGCGGCCAGGCCGCCGGCGGGGGGCGGCTGTTCCTGGCCCTGCCCCGGCCCTGCCCTGACCCTGCGGGCCCCGTCGGGTCAGGCGCCCGGCCGGGCCCGTTCCAGCAGTACCACCGCCACGTCGTCGGTGAGTTCGCCGCCGTTGAGTTCGCGGGCCTCGGTGACCGCCGCCTCCAGCAGTGACTCGCCGCGCAGCCCCTCGGTCAGCAGACGGTTGACCATGTCGGTCATCCCCTCCTGGCCCAGCCGCTGGTTGCCGACGCCCGTGCGGCCCTCGATCAGGCCGTCCGTGTACATCAACAGGCTCCACACCTCGCCCAGTTCGACCCGGCGGCGCGGCCAGTGGGTCTGCGGCAGCAGGCCGAGCGCCGGGCCCCCGCTCTCGTACGCGAGCAGGCCCGCGGGGCGGTCCGCGCGGGCGATCAGCGGGGCCGGGTGTCCCGCCAGACTGAGGTCGGCGCGGCGGCCGTCCGGTGCGATGTCGACCGTGCAGAGCGTCGCGAAGATCTCGTCGTCGTCCCGCTCGTGCTCCAGGACCTGCTGAAGCGTCGCCAGGAGCGCGTCGCCGCTCAGGCCCGCCAGCGTCAACGCACGCCAGGCGATGCGCAGTTCGACGCCGAGGGCGGCCTCGTCCGGGCCGTGGCCGCAGACGTCGCCGATCATGGCGTGGACAGTGCCGTCGGGGGTGCGGACGGTGTCGTAGAAGTCGCCGCCGAGCAGGGCGCGGGACCGGCCCGGCCGGTAGCGGGCGGCGAAGAGCAGCTCGGAGCCCTCCAGCAGGGGCGTGGGCAGCAGCCCGCGCTCCAGGCGGGCGTTCTCCTGGGCGCGCAGCCGGGACTCCGCGAGCTTGTACTGCGCGGTGTCGGCGCGCTTGCGCTCCACCGCGTACCGGATGGCGCGGCTCAGCAGCCGGCCGTCCAGCTCGTCGCGGAAGAGGTAGTCCTGCGCGCCGACGCGGACGGCCTCGGCGGCGCGCTCGGCGTGGGTGGAGGCGGTGAGGGCGAGGACCGGGTGCCGGGGCGCGAGGCGCAGCAGATGCCGCAGCGCCGCGAGCTCGTCGTCGGGGTCGCGGCCGGGCAGGGCGAGGTCGAGGAGGATGCAGTTCACGTCGTCGGTGAGCAGCCGCTCGGCCTCGGTGAGATTGCGCGCGGTACGGATACGGACCCGGGTCCCGGTGTTGTGCAGCAGCTCGGAGACGGTGAAGGGGCCGCCGGGGTCGTCCTCGATGACGAGCAGGTTGAGGGCGGTGACGGGCTGCGGGGCGGCGCCGACGGCGCTCCCCCCGGGCCCGGGACCGCTCGCGCCGCCCGGGTGCGGCGCGGCCGACGGGACGGCCCGGCCCGTGCCCCCGAGGGCGTCCGGGGCGCTCGCGCCGGCCGGTGCGGCGGGCACCCGCGTCCCCGGCAGGACGGGGGCAGGAGCAGAGGCAGGGGCGGGGGCCGCTGGGCCGGCGGCGGCCGAGACGGGCGGGACCGGTGCGTCCGGTCCTCCCCGGGGCGTGTGGGGGGACTCCTGGTGCGGTGCGGGCATCGTTCCGGTCTCCCTCCTCCCGAGGGCGCCGCGGAACGCCGGGCTGCGTTGCCGCCAGTCCGGGACCCTAGCCGCAGTGGGCCGCACAGCGGAATGGCGTTCGGTGACTGTTCGGCAAATGGCTCATGGCATATGCCACATTGCCTTACTTGTCCGGGCGGACCACTCCCAGGATCGGCATGGTGCCCGCGCCCGCGACCGTCACATTGCGGCCGGGCCGGGGGGCGTGCACGATCGCGCCGTCGCCGATGTACATCCCCACATGGGTGGCGTCCGCGAAGTAGATGATGAGGTCGCCCGGGCGCATGTCCTTGACGGCGACGTGCGGCAGCCGCGCCCACTGCTCCTGCGAGGTGCGCGGGATACCGCGGCCCGCCGCGAGCCACGCCTGGGAGGTCAGCCCCGAGCAGTCGAACGCGCGCGGCCCCTCGGCGCCCCACACGTACGGCTTGCCGACCTGGTCGGTGGCGAACCTCACCGCCCTGCGGCCCTGCTCGCTGGCGCTGCCGTTGATCTCCTTCAGTATCCCCGAACCGAGCCAGTCGGTCTGCGCCCTGTACTGCTGCCTGCGCTCCAGCTCGGCGAGGCGCTCGCGCTCCTTCGCCTCCAACTGGGACTCCAGCTTCTCGGCGGCCGCGATCTTTTCGGTGATCTCCTTCTTGGCGGTCTCCTTCTTGACCCGGTTCGCCTCCAGCCTCTTCCACTGGGCGGAGGCGTCCTTGGAGTACTGCGCCAAGTCCTGTTGCGTACGCCTCAGTTCCGCCAGCATGCCTTGGGCGGCCTGCTGGCCCTGGCGCAGCCGGTCGGCGCCGTCGAGGAAGCTCTCCGGGTTGCCGCTGAGCATCATCTGCGCACCGGCGGGGAGCCCACCCGTGCGGTACTGGAGCCGGGCCGTCGCCCCCGCCTGGTCGCGGAGCCGCTTGATCCGCTCCTCGCCCTTGACGATCTCCTGGGCGATCTTGACGATCTCGGCGGACTGGAGCTTGGTCTGCTCCTGGGCCTGGTTGTACGCCTCGGTCGCGACCGCCGCCTGCCGGTAGAGCTCGTCCACCTGCTTGCGCACGTCCTCCAGGCGCTCCGCGGACGCGGGCGGGCCGGCCGGGGGAGCGGTCGACGCGGTCGGATCCGGCGTCGGATTGGGCGCGGCGAACGCCGTCGCCGGCATCGCGAGCACGGTCAGGGCGCACACCACGGTGATCGCGGTGGCCAAGCGGCGCGGCTGCACTAAGTCTCCCCCTCCGGACAACCGGACAACACCAGGCAATACGGTAGGTGATTTACCGTCAGTAACATTCTGGCGACGTCGTGATGGTGCCATGCCGTCCCCCAAAACGACAGGGGCGGACGGCTACCTCACGGGTCACCCCCCGCGTGTGGGACGAACGGAAGGGGCGGTGCGTTCCCCCCGGCGGCGATCCGCTCGCGGATTCACCCGTGCGAGGTCAGCCGCCCCCGGAGCGCCCGGGGCGTGCCCCCGCCCCTCACCCCCGCGGCGCCAGCGCCCCCCACTCCACCGTGACCTCCCCCTGCCGCCACCGCCGGGGCCCGTCCCGCAGCGGCCAGTCCGCCGCCAGGTCCCGGACCGCCCGGATCCAGCGCTGCCGCGCGCCCAGCGAGGCGTACGGCGCCGCAGCCGCCCACGCCCGGTCGAAGTCGCGCAGGAAGGCGTGGACCGGCTCGCCCGGCACGTTCCGGTGGATCAGCGCCTTCGGCAGCCGTTCCGCGAGGTCGGAAGGGCGGTCGAGGGAGCCGAGCCGGGTCGCGAAGGTCACCGTGCGCGGGCCGGAGGCGTCGAGGGCCACCCACACGTGCCGCCGCCCGATCTCGTCGCAGGTGCCCTCCACGAGCAGCCCGCCCTCCGCCAGCCGCCCGCACAGCCGCGCCCACACCGCCGCCACCTCGCCCTCCTCGTACTGCCGCAGCACGTTCGCCGCCCGGATCAGCAGCGGCGGGCGGGGCAGCGGCACCTCGAAGCCGCCGTGCAGGAAGGAGAGGCCGTCCCTCTCGTACGGCTGGGCGGCGGCGACCCGGGCGGGGTCGATCTCGATCCCCACCACCGAGACGGCGGGCGCGGCGGTGCGCAGCCGCTGGAGCAGTTCGACGGCCGTCCAGGGGGCCGCCCCGTACCCCAGGTCCACCGCGACGGGCGCCTGCGCGCGGCGCAGCGCCGGCCCGTGGACCTCGGCGATCCAGCGGTCCATGCGGCGCAGCCGGTTGGGATTGGTGGTGCCGCGCGTGACGGTGCCGACGGGTCGCTTGGGTGGAGCCATACGACGAGGGTAGGCGCCGGGGAAGGACGTGCCGGGCGGCGGCCCGGTGGGCAAGTTTTCGGCAAAAGAGCGGGGAAGCGGAAATGAAAGGAAGGGTTCCGGTGGTTACCGGTCATTGAGGGCGCCCACGTGCCCTCCAGGAGCATGCCCAGCCCGCAGCGCCACCCGCCTTCCCGGCCGAGAGGACGTCGACGTGAGCCAGTACGTGTCCCGGTTCACCGGCACCCTGGCGGGGCCGCCCCGGCTCCGGCTCCCCGGTGCCCACCGAAGACCGCGCCGGATCGCCATGCTCAGTGTCCACACCTCCCCCCTGCACCAGCCGGGTACGGGCGACGCGGGCGGGATGAACGTCTACATCGTGGAGCTCGCCAAACGGCTCGCCGCGATCAACATCGAGGTCGAGATCTTCACCCGGGCCACCACCGGCGGCCTCGCCCCCACGGTCGAGATGGCGCCGGGCGTGCTCGTACGCCATGTGGACGCGGGCCCGTACGAGGGCCTGGCCAAGGAGGAGCTGCCGGCCCAGCTGTGCGCCTTCACCCACGGCGTGATGCAGGCCTGGGCGGGCCACCGGCCCGGCCACTACGACCTCGTCCACTCCCACTACTGGCTCTCCGGCCACGTCGGCTGGCTCGCCGCCCAGCGCTGGGGCGTGCCGCTGGTGCACGCCATGCACACCATGGCCAAGGTCAAGAACGCCGCGCTCGCCGAGGGCGACACGCCCGAGCCCGCCGCGCGCGTGATCGGTGAGACGCAGATCGTGGACGCGGCGGACCGGCTGATCGCCAACACCGCCGAGGAGGCCGACGAGCTCGTCCGCTTCTACGACGCCGACCCCGGCAAGGTCGCGGTCGTCCACCCCGGCGTGAACCTCGACCGCTTCCGCCCCGGGGACGGGCGGGCGGCGGCCCGGGCCCGGCTCGGCCTGCCCCAGGACGCCCTGATCCCGCTCTTCGCGGGCCGCATCCAGCCGCTGAAGGCCCCCGACATCCTGCTACGGGCGGTGGCGGTGCTGCTCACCGAGCACCCGTCGCTGCGCTCGCGCCTGGTGGTGCCGGTGATAGGCGGCCCCTCGGGCAGCGGTCTGGCCAAACCGGAGGGGCTGCACAAGCTGGCGGCCCGGCTCGGCATCTCGGACGTGGTCCGCTTCCACCCGCCGGTGGGCCAGGACCGGCTCGCCGACTGGTTCCGGGCCGCGTCGGTCCTGGTCATGCCCTCCTACAGCGAGTCCTTCGGTCTTGTGGCGATCGAGGCGCAGGCGGCGGGGACGCCGGTGGTGGCGGCCTCGGTGGGCGGTCTGCCGGTCGCGGTGCGCTCCGGCGAGACCGGCTTCCTGGTGCCCGGCCACGACCCGGCCGACTACGCGCGCGCCCTGCGCCGCTTCGTGGACGACCCGTCGCTGGCGGACCGGATGGGCGCGGCGGCGGCCCGGCACGCCGAGTCCTTCGGCTGGGGGACGGCCGCGTCGGCCACGGCCGACGTCTACACCGCCGCCATGCAGGAACACCGCCGTCGCGTACGCTCGCACCATGGCTGACGCACGCGCGGTGATCGACGCGTACCTCAAGGACGCGGAGCTGGAGTGGGAGTCCCCCGAGCCGGACTCGTACGTGGTGAAGCTCCCCGGCACGAGGAAGCTGTCCACGACGTGCTCGCTGCGGCTGGGACGGCACTCCCTGTCGGTGAACGCCTTCGTGGTCCGCCACCCCGACGAGAACGCGACGGGCGTCCACCGCTGGTGCCTGGAGCGCAACCTCCGCCTGTACGGGGTGGGTTACGCCATCGACCAGCTGGGCGACGTCTACCTCGCTGGCAAGCTCCCGCTCTCCTCGGTCACGCCCGAGGAGCTGGACCGGCTGCTCGGCACGGTCCTGGAGGAGGCGGACGGCTCCTTCAACACCCTGCTGGAACTGGGCTTCGCGACGGCGATCCGGCGGGAGTACGAGTGGAGGGTGTCGCGCGGGGAGTCCACGCGGAACCTGGACGCGTTCAAGAGCCTGACCCGGCCCAAGGGGTAGCTCCGCAGGGTGCCCGGGGGTCGTCCGCGGGTGGTGGCGGGTTGCTCGCGCAGTTCCCCGCGCCCCGGGGGCCCGCGCACCCGCCCGGGGGCGTACGGGTGCCCCCGGGCCCGTCAGACCACGGAACCTGTACGCGGTTCGGCGCGCTCCGGGGCGCCGGCCCGGGCCACCACCTGCTGGCCGTCCGTGGAACCTGTACGAGGTTCGGCGGGCTCCGGGGCGCTGACGCCGGCCACCACGTCCTGGTCGTCCGCGAGGCCGCGCATCAGCAGGGCGTACCCCGCCGCGGCCACCGTTCCCAGCACCGCGCAGGCGGCCCACAGCCAGTCCGCGCCGAAGTTGTCGACGACGAACCCGGACAGCAGTGGGGCGACCAGGGCCGCCACCGACCAGGACATCGTGTAGACGCCCTGGTAGCGGCCCCTGCCCTGGACGGGGGAGAGGCGCACCACCAGGCCGGTCTGGGTGGGAGAGTTGACGATCTCGGCCAGCGTCCAGACGCAGATCGTCAGCGCGTACACCGCCACCGAACCGGCGAACGCGGTCAGCCCGAAGCCGTATCCCGCCAGGAGCGCCGAGACGATCAGCAGCCGGCGCGGATCGCGGTGCTCGATGGCCCGGGTGACCGGGATCTGCAGGGCGACGATGAGGACGCCGTTCACCGCGATCGCCAGACCGAAGTCCGCGCTGGAGAAGCCGTCCGCGCCCATCGCCACCGGCAGGCCGACGTAACCCTGCTGGAAGATCAGGGAGATGAGGAAGGAGAGGCCGACCACGCCCATGAAGCGGCCGTCGCGGAAGACCGTGCCGAGGCCGATCTCCGGCTCGCGGTCCTTCTCCCGTGCGGTCGCGGCCGCCTCGGGGCGGGACTCGGGCAGCTTGAGGAAGACCAGGACCGCGCAGACCAGGGTCAGCGCGGCCTCGCCCAGGAAGCCCGCCAGATAGCTGTGCTGGGCGATGAAGCCGGCGCCCGCCGAGGAGACGGCGAACCCGAGGTTGATCGCCCAGTAGTTGAGCGAGAAGGCCCGCATCCGGTCCTCGGGCCTCACGATGTCCGCCATCATCGCCTGCACCGCCGGGCGCGAGGCGTTGGAGGCCATGCCGACGAGGAAGGCCACCGCGACGATCGCCGCCGGGTCGGTCACGAAGCCGAGCAGCGCCACCGAGAAGGCCGTCGCCGTCTGCGCGATCATCATCGTGGGGCGCCGCCCGAGCCGGTCGGTCAGGACGCCCGCGCCGAGCGAGGAGACGACGCCGCCCAGGCCGTGCAGGGAGACCACCAGGCCCGCGTACGAGGCGGAGTAGCCGCGCTCATGGGTCAGGTACAGGGTCATGAAGGTGGCGACGAAGGCCCCGAGCCGGTTGATCAGCGTGCTCGTCCACAGCCACCAGAACTCCCGGGGCAGCCCCGAGACGCTCTCTCGTGCGGCACGCCTGACACTGGCGACGGACATCGGTTTCCCCCCGGAGCGACGAACGGACAGCACCGATCGGTGTAAGTGGTGCTGGCGATAACGGCAACTTACGATTCCGGGGCGCGCGGCCGCCACTCATTTGACGGCGACCGTCAATCGTCCAGCTGCCGAGACGCCCCCGGCGGCTCGGCGCCCACGCGCGCGAGGGCCCGCGCGCGTCGATTACGCTCGGACGCATGGCCGACGCACCGTACAAGCTGATCCTCCTCCGCCACGGCGAGAGCGAGTGGAACGAGAAGAACCTGTTCACCGGGTGGGTGGACGTCAACCTCACCGCGAAGGGCGAGAAGGAGGCGGCGCGCGGCGGTGAGCTGCTCAAGGACGCCGGCCTGCTCCCCGACGTGCTGCACACCTCCCTCCAGAAGCGCGCGATCCGCACGGCCCAGCTGGCGCTGGAGTCCGCCGACCGCCACTGGATCCCCGTGCACCGCTCGTGGCGCCTGAACGAGCGCCACTACGGCGCGCTCCAGGGCAAGGACAAGGCGCAGACGCTCGCCGAGTTCGGCGAGGAGCAGTTCATGCTGTGGCGCCGCTCGTACGACACCCCGCCGCCCGCCCTGGAGGACGGCACCGAGTTCTCCCAGTCGGACGACGCGCGCTACTCGACGATCCCGCCGGAGCTGCGCCCGCGCACGGAGTGCCTCAAGGACGTCGTCGTCCGCATGCTGCCGTACTGGTACGACGGCATCGTCCCGGACCTGCTCGCGGGCCGCACGGTCCTGGTGGCGGCGCACGGCAACTCGCTGCGCGCCCTGGTCAAGCACCTCGACGGCATCTCCGACGCCGACATCGCGGGCCTGAACATCCCGACCGGCATCCCGCTCGTCTACGAACTCGACGCCGACTTCAAGCCGGTCAAGCCGGGCGGCACCTACCTCGACCCGGACGCGGCGGCGGCGGCGATCGAGGCGGTCAAGAACCAGGGCAAGAAGAAGTAACCACTCCCTGCCCGCACCGCGCGAAGGGCCCCGTCCGGCAGCCGGACGGGGCCCTTCCCGTATCGCTTCCTCAGCAGCCGCCGCCGCACTGGCAGGCGCCGCCCGACTGGCAGCCGCACTGGCAGCCGGGGCCGCAGGAGCAGCCCGAGGCTGCGGGGGCGGGGGTCGGGGTCTCGGTCATGGTCCCTCCCGGGGTTGGGGGTACACGCGCACCTCTCCCCATTGGATGCCCACCGGGGCAGGCGCATCAACGGCGCGCGGCATCCCCTTCGCGCGCCGTGCGTGCTCCGGGACGTCCCGAGGACGGCGCTACACGCCCGCAGCGCCCTCGATGGGGTGCGTCTCGACCTGCACCGGCGGCTGGAGCTCGTCCGCGTGCTCGCCGGTGACCAGGTACACGACCCGCTTGGCGACCGAGACCGCGTGGTCGGCGAACCGCTCGTAGTAGCGGCCGAGCAGCGTCACGTCGACGGCCGTCTCGATCCCGTGCTTCCAGCGGTCGTCCATCAGGTGCTGGAAGACCGAGCGGTGCAGCAGGTCCATCTCGTCGTCGTCCTGCTCCAGCTGGAGCGCGAGGTCGACGTCCTTGGTGATGATCACCTCGGCGGCCTTCGCCATCAGGCGCTGGGCCAGCTGGCCCATCTCAAGGATGGTGGCGTGCAGGTCGTGCGGGACCGCCCGGGCCGGGTAGCGCAGCCGGGTCAGCTTGGCCACGTGCTGGGCCAGGTCGCCCGAGCGCTCCAGGTCCGCGCTCATCCGCAGCGAGGTCACCACGATCCGCAGGTCGGTGGCGACCGGCTGCTGGCGGGCCAGCAGGGCTATCGCCCGCGCCTCCAGGTCGTGCTGGAGGTCGTCGACCTTCTGGTCGGCGGCGATCACACTCTCGGCGAGCTTCAGATCGGCGTCGAGCATGGCCGTCGTGGCGCGCCCGATCGCCGACCCGACAAGGCGGGCCATCTCGACCAGGCCCTCGCCGATCGAGTCAAGTTCCTCGTGGTACGCGTCCCGCATGGGTGTCCCTCTTTCGATGACTCCGGGCTATGACTCCGGGGGAGGCAGGGGATGCCGCGGCCCCCACGCTCCCACGCTCCGTGGGTTACGCGTCCGATTCGGCCACACCAAGTGAACCAGCACTATCACCATGGTGAACTCTGGGCGACGAACGTTCGAGCAGGCCCCCGGATGGCTGGGAGAGTGTCGGCGCACCCGCATAACCTGGAGGCATGGACGTGAACGCGGCGGTCGCCGCAGCTGCAGCGATCGCCGGGTTGTGCACCGGCGTCATCGCCATGCTGGCGTTCCGCTGGAGCGAGCGCGACCAGGCGCGGCCCACCCGGACATCCCTGCACACGGACGCGGTCCTGCCGCCCGGCGTGGACACCGTGCTCTCGGTGCTCCGCTCCTCGGCGGTGGTCCTCGACGAGAGCGACTCGGTGGTCAAGGCCAGCTCGGCGGCGTACGCCCTGGGGCTGGTCAGGGGCGGCAAGCTGGCCGTGGAGCCGATGCTCCACATGGCCCGCGACACCCGGCGGGACGGCGAGATACGGCAGGTGGAGCTGGACCTGCCGCGCCGGGGCACCGGCCGGGGCGAGGCGCTGGCGGTCTCCGCCCGGGTCGCCCCGCTCGGCTCCCGGCTCGTGCTGCTCCTGGTCGAGGACCTCACCGAGGCGCGCCGCATCGAGGCGGTCCGGCGCGACTTCGTCGCCAACGTCAGCCATGAGCTCAAGACCCCGGTCGGCGCGCTCTCCCTGCTCTCCGAGGCCGTCATGGACGCCTCGGACGACCCCGTGGCGATCACCCGCTTCGCGGGCCGGATGCAGATCGAGGCCAACCGGCTGACCAATCTGGTCCAGGAGCTGATAGACCTCTCCCGGGTGCAGAACGACGACCCGCTGGACGACGCCGAGCCGGTCCGGGTCGACGAGCTGGTGGCCGAGGCCATCGACCGCTCCCGCCACACCGCCTCCACCAAGCAGATCACCATGGCCGCGGGCGGCACGGCGGACCTGTACGTCTGGGGCCACCGCGGCCAGCTCGCCGCCGCCCTCGGCAACCTCGTCGAGAACGCCGTCAACTACTCCCCGGCCAGGACCAGGGTAGGCATCGCGGGCCGCCGCGTCGCCGCGCCCGGGGGGGACCTCATCGAGATAGCCGTGACCGACCAGGGCATAGGCATCTCGGAGAAGGACCGCGAGCGCGTCTTCGAGCGCTTCTACCGCGTCGACCCGGCACGCTCCCGCGCCACCGGCGGTACGGGCCTGGGCCTGGCCATCGTCAAACACGTGGCCGCCTCGCACGGCGGGGAGGTCACGGTGTGGAGCTCCGAGGGACAGGGCTCCACCTTCACCCTGAGGCTGCCGGAGGCCGGCGCCGTCCGGGACCGCGCCGCATCCGACCCGGCGGGCCCGGACGACGACGCCGTCGACGAGCCGCCGTACGACACCTTCCCCATCGCGCACGACTCCACCACTGTGCCCCCTGCCCCGGAGGTCCTTCCGTGACCCGAGTGCTCGTCGTCGAGGACGAGGAATCGTTCAGCGACGCACTGTCCTACATGCTCCGCAAAGAGGGCTTCGAGGTCGCCGTGGCGGCCACCGGGCCCGACGGTCTTGACGAGTTCGAGCGCAACGGCGCCGACCTCGTGCTGCTCGACCTGATGCTGCCGGGGCTGCCCGGCACGGAGGTCTGCCGCCAGCTGCGCGGCCGCTCCAACGTCCCGGTGATCATGGTCACCGCCAAGGACAGCGAGATCGACAAGGTCGTGGGCCTCGAAATAGGAGCCGACGACTACGTCACCAAGCCCTTCTCCTCCCGCGAGCTCGTCGCCCGCATCCGCGCGGTGCTGCGCCGGCGCGGCGAGCCCGAGGAGGTCACCCCGGCGGCCCTGGAGGCGGGCCCGGTCCGTATGGACGTGGACCGCCACGTGGTCACGGTCTCCGGCGGCAAGGTCGACCTGCCGCTGAAGGAGTTCGACCTCCTGGAGATGCTGCTGCGCAACGCGGGCCGCGTCCTGACCCGTATGCAGCTGATCGACCGGGTCTGGGGCGCGGACTACGTGGGCGACACCAAGACCCTCGACGTCCACGTCAAGCGCCTGCGCGCCAAGATCGAGCCGGACCCGGGGGCGCCGCGGTACCTGGTGACGGTGCGGGGGCTGGGCTACAAGTTCGAGCCGTAGACACGCGCCGCACCCCGCGCAATGAGGAGGGGCCCCGGACGTCTGTCCGGGGCCCCTCCTCGTGCGTACGGGTACGTCAGTGCGCCGCACCCGTGCTCGCGGCGCCGGACGGCTTGCCCTTGGCCGGGGTGTTCGACGGCTTGCCCGACGGCTTGCCGCTCGCGGTGGCGCCCGGCGTGGTGCCGGCCTCCGGCGAGGCGGACGCGCCCGGCGCGCCCGGGGTGGCCGCCGGGGGCTTGGGGAGCTCGCTGGGGCCATAGCCCTCGAAGTAGCTGGTGGAGGGGACCACGAAGGCGCGCAGCGTCACGTCGCCGGCCTTGCTCAGCTGGAAGGTGACCGGCTGGGCGTCGCCGTTCCTGGCGGCCTCCTTGCCGTTCTCGACGACGGCGGACGCGTTGTCCTTGCCGCCGAGGATCAGCGAGCCGTGCGGGGGCACGGTGAGCCCCTTCTGGCCCTTGGCGGGGGAGAGCTTCACCGTGGCGCCGGCGGCCGCGAGCTTGACCGCGTCGAGCGTCTGCGGCTTGTCGCCGTTGTTGAAGAGCGTCGCCGCGATGACGGCCGGCCCGGGGGCGTCCGCTTTCGGCTGCGTCAGGACGGTCGCGTTCTGGATCTTGATGTCACCGACCTTGACGGCGGCGTTGTCCGGCTTCACTTCGAGCGTCTGCGCGTCGTTGCCCGCCGAGCAGGCGGCGAGGGAGGCGAGCGAGAACGCGATGGCAGAGGCGGCGAGGGCGCCGCGTCGAAGGCTGCGGCTCACGGCGGCGGCAACTCCTTGGACGTAAGGACATCTAAAGGACGGCAAAGTCTGTGTCAGCTGGATCAGGTTACCGAGCCGTCGCGGCGAGCCCGCACCCGACCCGCCCCTGTGCGCCGGTGCGCCGCGCCGGGAGTCGTACGCCCTTCCCGGCGCACCCGCCGAGCGCGCCCGCACAACTCTCCCCACAACCTCCTCCGAACCTCCGCACCCGCTCTGATCTCGGCGTTTCCCGCGGCGTTCACATATCACCGGTGATCAATTCCCCGGACCGCCACGTATTCCTTGCCGAAAACCTCCCGGCCCGCCCCCGGTGATCAATTCGCGAAAAGGCCGGGGTCCCGCCGAACGGGTGACCGATCACCGAACGGCGCAGTGGAAGTTCACCGCTTGGAACCCGACAAACCGGGATGTTCGGGGCATCGGAAGGGGGTTGCGAAGAGTGTGACGGGCATGTTTCCCTGCCCCCGAACAGCCGCTCCGACCTGCGAATACCCCTTCCCGCGAGCCCTCCGCAGCACGTTCCTGTTGCTGTTGTCAAGCCCCGAGATATGCCCTGACCTGCGAAAACGCCATTCAGAACAGGCTGTTCTCGTGTTACTCTGGATAGCCACGGAAGGGGTACCTGTCACATGACGTTCAAGGTTGGCGACACCGTGGTCTATCCCCATCACGGGGCCGCGCTGATCGAGGCCATCGAAACTCGCCAGATCAAAGGCGTGGACAAGACCTACTTGGTGCTCAAGGTCGCCCAGGGCGATCTGACGGTACGCGTACCCGCGGACAATGCGGAGTTCGTAGGCGTGCGCGATGTGGTCGGGCAGGACGGGCTGGACCGGGTCTTCGAGGTGCTGCGCGCACCGTATGCGGAGGAGCCCACGAACTGGTCCCGTCGCTACAAGGCGAATCTGGAGAAGCTCGCCTCCGGCGATGTCATCAAGGTCGCCGAAGTGGTGCGCGACCTGTGGCGCCGTGAGCGCGAGCGCGGACTCTCCGCAGGTGAGAAGCGCATGCTCGCCAAGGCGCGGCAGATCCTGGTGAGCGAGCTGGCCCTCGCTGAGAACACCAACGAAGACAAGGCCGAGGCCCTCCTCGACGAGGTTCTCGCGTCCTGACACCGGCCGGCTCCGGGGGCCTGCGCCCCCCGGGCGGCCAGTAATTGCCGCGGTGCCCGCTGACCAGCAGTGACCCTACTGTTGTGTCGCCGGGCGCTGCGGCATGTTCGGACATCATTCGTACGCCCACGGCACCCGCAGCGGCTCGCCGCGCCGGGCAGAGCGCACGACCGGTCGTCACGGAAGGGCCGGTCAGGGGCGTCGCGCCCGGCTTGCTGAGGCCATACCCATGTCGCCGAAGGACACAAACCTTGTCTGAGGAAACGCGCGTTCTCCGCACCGCCGCCGTGATCCCCGCGGCCGGCCGCGGCGTGCGGCTCGGCCCGGGCGCCCCCAAGGCGCTCCGCGCGCTGAACGGCACGCCGATGCTCATCCACGCCGTCCGGGCCATGGCCGCCTCCCGCGCCGTCTCGCTCGTCGTCGTCGTGGCCCCGCCCGAGGGCGCCACCGAGGTCAGGAATCTGCTGGCCGAGCACGCCCTGCCGGAGAGGACCGACTTCGTCGTGGTGCCCGGGGGCGGGAGCCGCCAGGAGTCCGTGCGCCGGGGCCTGGAGGCACTGCCGCCCGGCATCGACGTGGTCCTCGTCCACGACGCGGCCCGCCCGCTGGTGCCGGTCGACACGGTCGACGCGGTGATCGAGGCGGTACGGGACGGGGCACCGGCCGTCGTGCCCGCGCTGCCGCTGGCCGACACCGTCAAGGAGGTCGAGCCGCACACCGACGGCGCCCCCGAGCCGGTGCTCGCCACGCCCGACCGGTCCCGGCTGCGCGCGGTCCAGACCCCGCAGGGCTTCGACCGCGCCACCCTGGTGCGCGCCCACGAGAGCGTCGGCGGCGAGGTCACGGACGACGCGTCCATGGTCGAGCGGCTCGGCCTGAAGGTCGTGGTCGTGCCGGGCCACGAGGAGGCCTTCAAGGTGACCCGCCCGCTGGACCTGGTGCTGGCCGAGGCGGTCCTGGCGCGCAGGAGGGCCAACGATGGCTTCTGACCCGACGCCGGCGCCCACGGCCCCCGCCACTCCCCCGCCGGTCCCGGTGATTCCGCTGATTCCGCGGGTCGGCATCGGCACCGACATCCACGCCTTCGAGGAGGGCCGCGAGCTGTGGTGCGCGGGCCTGCTCTGGGAGGGCGAGGGCCCCGGCCTCGCGGGCCACTCCGACGCCGACGTCGTCGCGCACGCCGCCTGCAACGCGCTGTTCTCGGCGGCGGGCCTCGGTGACCTCGGCGCCCACTTCGGCACCGGGCGCCCCGAGTGGTCCGGCGCCTCCGGTGTCACCCTCCTCACCGAGGCGGCCCGGATCGTCCGGGCCGCGGGCTTCGGCATCGGCAATATTGCCGTCCAGGTCGTCGGCCCCCGCCCGAAGATCGGCAAGCGGCGCGACGAGGCGCAGAAGGTGCTCTCCGACGCGGTCGGCGCGCCGGTCTCGGTCTCCGGCGCCACCACCGACGGCCTCGGTTTCCCCGGCCGCGGTGACGGCCTCGCCGCGATCGCCACGGCGCTGGTGTACCGGACCGGGTGAATCCGTTCCGGCGGCGGCCGGAAACCCGGCGGACGCCCGGCCAGGAGCCCGCCGGAAAAGCTTCTGTCACACTTCGGTGCCCCGTGGCCCAAGGGTCGCGGGGCACCGCCACGGGCCCACTACCCTGGACCCGTGACTATTCGCCTGTACGACACCAGCGCCCGGCAGATCCGTGATTTCACCCCGCTCGTGCCGGGCTGTGTCTCGATCTACCTCTGTGGCGCGACCGTGCAGGCCGCCCCGCACATCGGGCACGTCCGCTCCTACCTCGACTTCGACATCGCGCGCCGCTGGTTCCAGTACCGCGGCTACGACGTCACGTTCATCCGCAACGTCACCGACATCGACGACAAGATCATCGCGAAGTCGGCCGAACAGGGCCGCCCCTGGTGGTCGATCGGCTACGAGAACGAGCGCGCCTTCAACGACGGCTACGAGGCTCTCGGTTGCCTGCCGCCGACCTATGAGCCGCGCGCGACCGGGCACGTCCCGGAGATGATCGAGATGATGCGCGGTCTGATCGAGCGCGGTCACGCGTACGAGGCCGACGGCAGCGTCTACTTCGACGTGCGCTCCTTCCCGGGCTATCTGGAGCTGTCCAACCAGGACATCGACGACCTGCGCCAGCCCGACGAGGGCGTCGCGGGCAAGCGCGACCCGCGCGACTTCGCCATGTGGAAGGCGTCCAGGCCGGGCGAGCCCGACTGGGAGACGCCCTGGGGCCGCGGCCGTCCCGGCTGGCACCTGGAGTGCTCGGCGATGGCCCACAAGTACCTGGGCAGCGCCTTCGACATCCACGGCGGCGGCCGCGACCTGATCTTCCCGCACCACGAGAACGAGATCGCCCAGGCCAAGGCGTACGGCGACGACTTCGCCGCGTACTGGATGCACAACGCCTGGGTGACCATGTCCGGCGAGAAGATGTCCAAGTCGCTCGGCAACTCGGTCCTCGTCTCCGACATGGTCAAGCAGTGGCGCCCCATCGTGCTGCGCTACTACCTGGGCACCCCGCACTACCGCTCCACCATCGAGTACAGCGAGGAGGCCCTGCGCGAGGCCGAGTCGGCGTTCGCGCGCATCGAGGGCTTCGTCCAGCGCGTGGTCGAGAAGGCGGGGGGCGTGGTCGAGCCCGCCGCCGAGGTGCCGCCCGCGTTCGCCGAGGCGATGGACGACGACCTGGGCGTCCCGCAGGCGCTCGCGATCATCCACACCACGGTCCGCCAGGGCAACAGCGCGCTGGCCGCCGACGACAAGGAAGAGGCCGTCGCCCGCCTCGCCGAGGTCCGCGCCATGCTCGGCGTCCTCGGTCTTGACCCGCTGGACGCCCACTGGGCGGGCGAGGCGGACCGCGGGGAAGACCTGCACGGGGCCGTCGACACGCTCGTACGGCTGGTGCTCGAACAGCGCGAGGCGGCCCGCGCCCGCAAGGACTGGGCCACCGCGGACGCCATCCGCGACCAGCTGACCCAGTCCGGTCTGGTCGTCGAGGACAGCCCCGGCGGCCCCCGCTGGACCCTCGGCCCCCGCTGACGGGCAGGCGCGATGTGCCGCCCGGGCGACTGGGCGGCACACTTCATATACGTACGTACGCAGGACCCGCGGACGCCACGACACCCCGCAGGTCGCTCAATCACGGAAACAGGTAGGTCATGGCCGGGAACAGCCAGCGCAGGAACCGCCGCACGTCCAACAAGAAGGGCGCGACGGTCGGCAGCGGTGGCCAGCGGCGCCGGGGCCTGGAGGGCAAGGGCCCGACGCCCCCCGCGGAGGCCCGCAAGAAGCACAAGAAGAACCGCATCGCCACCGCCAAGGCCAAGCAGGCCGCGACCCGCCGCCCCGCCCCGCGCCGCGGCGGCCCCAAGGGCACGTCCGAGATGGTCGTCGGCCGCAACCCGGTCTTCGAGGCCCTGCGCGACGGCGTCCCGGCGACCACGCTGTACGTGCAGCAGTACATCGACAACGACGAGCGGGTGCGCGAGGCGCTCCAGCTCGCGGGCGAGCGCGGCAACATCCACCTGATGGAGGCCCCGCGCGCCGAGCTCGACCGGATGACCAACGGGCTCAACCACCAGGGCCTGGTCCTCCAGGTCCCGCCGTACGAGTACGCGCACCCGCAGGACCTCCTGGAGGCCGCGTACGACGCGCACGACGAGCCGCTGATCGTCGCCCTCGACGGCGTCACCGACCCGCGCAACCTCGGCGCGATCGTCCGCTCCACCTCCGCCTTCGGCGGCCACGGCGTGGTCGTGCCCGAGCGCCGCGCGGCCGGGATGACGGCGGGCGCCTGGAAGTCCTCGGCGGGCACCGCCGCCCGTACGCCGGTCTCGCGCGTCACCAACCTGACCCGCGCCCTGGAGGACTACAAGAAGGCCGGTGTCACGATCGTCGGCCTCGCCGCCGACGGCGAGCACACGGTCGAGGAGCTGGAGGCGCTGGCCGGTCCGGTCGTCATCGTGATCGGCAGTGAGGGCAAGGGCCTGGGCCGCCTGGTCGGGGAGACCTGCGACTACCGGGTGCGCATCTCGATGCCGGGCGGCGCCGAGTCGCTGAACGCCGGTGTCGCGGCGGGCATCGTGCTCTACGAGGCCGCGCGCCGCCGCAAGGGCTGAGGCACGGATCCGCCCGGCGCCCGTCCGGAGTAGGTGATCTTGACGGGCCTCGGACAGATCGCGAGCGTCAAGCAGTGTCCTAAACCACCGTCACTCGGTTAGATGAGTGTGGACACCAGAACGCCCCGGCCCGGGTTCGACGATCAGCCTGCCTTGAGTATGGTCAAGGTGGACTCCGACCCGGCGCAGGTCATCGTCAACCACGCCAGTTTCCGGGTGCACTTCGCCCCGAAGGCCCAGTCGAAGCACCTTTTGAGGGACCCGGCGAGGATGCCGGCCGCCTCCGGGGCGGCCCGCCGCCGGGCCCCGGTGGTGTGGAGCGGCCGGGCGGCGCCCGGGGCGACCGGTCTGTTGCAGGCGGTGCGCGGCCTGGACGCGCCCGCCGCGCCGGGCGAGGCGCTCGACGTGGGCACCACCCAGACCATCCCGCGCGTCGACGAGGACACCAGGCCGACGCCCGTGGTGGTCGGCCCGCGCGCGCCGCTCGCGGACTCCGGGGCCGGCGCGGAGACGGCCCTGCTCCAGGCGGTGCGCGCCCAAGGGGCGTACGGGGACGGCGACTTCGACGAGTTCGAGCGCGGCTACGGCGAGGACGGCCCCGAAGGGCCCGACGGCTCCGACGCGCGCGGCCAGCGGCACGGCGCGGACCAGGTGCGCCACGCGTACTACCCGGGCCGCCGGATGAACCTCGGCGTGGTCCTGCTCCCGCTGCGCGTCTTCCTCGGCTTCATCTCCGTGTACGCGGGGATGGGCAAGCTCTGCGACCCCGTCTACTTCGACGGCGGCGAGCGCGGCTCGATGATGAAGTGGCTCAACTCGCTGCACCCGTGGGCCCTCGCCGAGCCGCTGCGCACCTTCGCGATCCAGCATCCGGTCGGGGCGGGCCTGTCGGTGGCCTTCCTCCAGATCGTGGTGGGCGTGCTGACCATGCTGGGGCTGTGGCAGCGGGTCGCGGCGGTGTTCGGAGCGCTGCTCTCGGCGGCCCTGCTGCTGACGGTGAGCTGGCAGACCGTCCCGGCGTACGACGCGCCGGACTTCATCTACCTCGCCGCCTGGTCCCCGCTGATCACGGCGGGCGCGCCGGTGTACTCGCTGGACGCCCGCCTGGCCGGGGAGGCGTGGCGCCGCCTCGGCCCGCGCTCCACGCTGTGGGAGCTGCGGCGGCGGGTGCTGCGGCGGGGCACGGTGATGGCGACGGTGGTGGTCGGGCTGACCCTGGTGATCGGGTCGCTGCTCGGTGGTGCGGTGCGCTCCACCGAGATGGTGACGGTGCCCGGGCCGCACTCCGACCCCACCAACTACCTCCCGGGCACGCCGCTGGCGCCCACGCCGCACACCCCGTCCGTACGTCGCCCCGGCTCGCCCCGGCCTTCCGTGAGCGGGTCGGCCAAGCCGTCGGTGAAGCCGTCGAAGCGGGCGGCGTCGAAGTCGGTGCGGGAGTCGGGGGCCGTGGGGGGTGTCCCCAGCCGGACGTCCCAGGGGACGACGGGGCACAAGGCTCCGGCGCCCCGCCACAAGCCGGCGCCGGTCGCGCCGCCGCCGTCGACGACATCCGGGCCGGCGTCCACGGGGGGTGCGTCTGCTCCGTCCGGAGGGGCGGGGGGGACTACCGGGGGTAATCGGAATCCGATCGGTGGCCTACTGGGCTGAGGGGTTCAGCCCCCGCCCCGCCCCTTCCCCAAACCCTCCGGGGGCGGGGGAGGGGCGGGGCTGCTCTTCCCCGGGGGCTACGCCCCCGCCCCCGACCGTGTCCTGCGGCCCCGGCGCCTCCCTGCGGCCCCGGCGCCTCCCTGCGGGGCCTGCGGTCCCCGCACCCCGCCACGGGGACTGCGCCCCCCCCAGCCCCCTCTTCTGCCTGCGGACCATGCTGGGTTGCTCGCGCAGTTCCCCGCGCCCCTAGGAGGTTGGGGGCGTCCCGGGCGTTGTGTCCGGGTGCTCAGGTGCTCAGGGGGTTGCCTGTTCTGGGCGTTGGGGCTCGGGAGGGGCCGGAGGCCCCTTTGGGGGCGCGGGGAACAGCGCGAGCAACCCAGCACGGTCCGCCGACGAAGGAGCCGCACAGCGGGGCGCCGGGGCGCGGGATCCACCGGGGTCCGAGGGCGCAGCCCGTAGCGGGGTGCAGGGGCCGCAGGCCCCGCCTGGGGCTCGGGGGCGTAGCCCCGGGGACTGGCTTCGTACCCCGCGCAGCCCCCCGCCCCCGGAGGGGTTGGGGAAGGGGCGGGGCGGGGGAGAGCAACGCCCTCAGTGGCGCCCCGTCGCCAGTTCCTTCGCCGCCTCCGTCAGATCCTTCGCCGTGTCGATCGCCCGCCAGTACGCCCCGTGCGGCAGCGGAAACCCGGCCAGGCGCCGCTCGCGGGCCAGGCGTGGGAACGTGGTGCGCTCGTGGTCGCCCCGGTCCGGCAGCATCCCCGTGAAGGCGGACGAGAACACGTACACGCCGGCGTTGATCAGATACGGCGACGGCGGGGACTCGATGAAGTCCGTGATGTGCCCGAACGCGTCCGTCTCGACCGCCCCCCACGGGATGCGGGGACGGGCCAGCGCCAGCGTGGCCGTCGCGTCGCGCTCCCCGTGGAAGGACGCCATCTCGCGCAGCGAGAACCGCGTCCAGATGTCACCGTTCGTGGCGTACCAGGGCTGGTCGGCGTGCGGCAGGTGCGCCGCCGCGTATTTGAGGCCGCCCCCGCGCCCCAGCGGCTCGCTCTCGACCACCGTCGTGACGCGCAGCGGAAGGTCCGCCGAGTCCAGCCACTCCTGGAGTACGTCGGCGAGGTGGCCGCAGGAGATCACGGCGTCGGTGACGCCCTCCGCCGCGAGCCAGGCAAGCTGATGGCCGATGATCGGGGTCCCGGTTCCCGGGATCTCGACCATCGGCTTGGGGCGGTCGTCGGTGTACGGACGCAGTCGTGAGCCCTGGCCGCCCGCCAGGACCACGGCCTGCGTCGGGAAGGTCGAAGTCGTGCTCGCAGTCATGCGGTGAACCCTATGCCGTGGACCGGACGCGGTACGGCCGGGCTGCCGCGCTCAGGACTCCTGGGCCACGCCGGAGGCGAACGACGTGTCGCAGACGGGGCGCGAGTACGACTGGGCCTTGGCGGGGCCGTACTGCTCCACGGCGGCCCGTCCCAGCGCACGCGCGATCGACATGCAGTGCTTGGCGAGGGAGGGGCGCTGCTCCACCTCGCGCTGGAGGTGGGTGAGGGCGGTCCCGGGGTCCTTCTCCTGGAGCTCGACGAGGAGTGCGTCGCGCAGGACGTCCTGCGGGGCGCGCGGCTTCGCGCGTACGGAGACGTCCTGGGAGGAGGCGGTCAGCAGCTGCGAGTCGCTGGTCCCGGCCCAGTTGACCCGGGTGACCGCGAGCGTCCCGGAGAGGACGAGGACGACGGGCAGGACGAGAGCTAGGGTGCGGCCGATTCGGCGGGCTGTGTGCGTCACGGAGGCGAGCGTAGCGGGGAGTAATGATTTGGCGACATTTAGTCACCCGGTCGAGGGATGGTTCGAGGCGGTTTTTCGAATCCCGTGTTGACGAACAATGTTCGAAATGGGCGGTCTGCCGGGGTATTTGTCGCCAGCTCCCGTCGGAGAGGCGACAGCTTTCGTCGGGGACACGGGAAAGCCCCGCACCCCGGTAGGAGGGTGCGGGGCCGGCTGACGTGCCGCCGTACGTCAGTCGCTGAGGCGCTCGCCCGTCGAGGTCGAGAAGACATGCGTCTCGCCGGGCCGCGGGACCACGTGGAGCTGGGAGCCCTTCTCGGGGACCGAGCGGCCGTTCACCCGGACCACGAGGTCCTTCTGCTCGCCGCCGACCTCGGCCGTGCCGTAGACGTAACCGTCGGCGCCGAGCTCCTCCACCACGTTCACCGTGACGGCGAGGCCGGCGGGGTCGGCGTCGGAGTCCTTGGAGAGGGACGCCACGGACGCGGCGACGCCGCCGCCCAGCTCGACGATGTCGAAGTGCTCGGGCCGGACGCCGACCGTCACCGTGCGGTCGCCCCGGTCGGCCGCCGCGGACAGCGCCTCCCGGCTGACGGGGACCACGCTGTTGCCGAACTTCACACCGCCGTCGGTGATCGGGACCTCGACCAGGTTCATCGCGGGCGAGCCGATGAAGCCCGCGACGAAGAGGTTGGCCGGGCGGTCGTACATGTTGCGCGGCGAGTCGACCTGCTGGAGCAGACCGTCCTTGAGGACCGCCACGCGGTCGCCCATGGTCATGGCCTCGACCTGGTCGTGGGTGACGTACACCGTGGTGATGCCCAGGCGCCGCTGGAGCGAGGCGATCTGGGTACGGGTGGAGACGCGCAGCTTGGCGTCGAGGTTGGAGAGCGGCTCGTCCATGAGGAAGACCTGCGGCTCGCGCACGATGGCGCGGCCCATGGCGACGCGCTGGCGCTGACCGCCGGAGAGGGCCTTGGGCTTGCGGTCCAGGTACTCGGTGAGGTCGAGGATCTTCGCCGCCTCCTCGACCTTCTTGCGGATCTCCGCCTTGTTGACCCCGGCGATCTTGAGCGCGAAGCCCATGTTGTCGGCGACGGTCATGTGCGGGTAGAGCGCGTAGTTCTGGAACACCATGGCGATGTCCCGGTCCTTCGGCGGGAGGTGGGTGACGTCGCGGTCGCCGATGCGGATGGCTCCGCCGTTGACGTCCTCCAGGCCCGCGAGCATCCGCAGGGAGGTGGACTTTCCGCAGCCCGAGGGGCCTACGAGGACGAGGAACTCGCCGTCCTCGATCTCGATCTCGAGCCCGTCGACCGCGGGCTTGGTGGAGCCCGGGTAGATCCGGGTCGCCTTGTCGAACGTGACAGTGGCCATGACAGACCTGTCCCTTCACCGGCAGGAACGTGCCGGACGATCCGAGTAGAGGGAGAAGTGGTGTAGTCCACCTGGGTGGGCTGCACGAGACGCTACCCGGCGCTGTCCGATCTGTCAGCAGGTGCGGGAGGGGAACTTCCTGGAGCCGCCGATCGTGCTCTGTGTAGAGTGAGGGAGCCCCCGTCGCGAGGTGGGGGCGCCTCGCGTGCGCGGCCCGGCGCACGTGCCGCCGCCTTAGCTCAGTTGGCCAGAGCGCTTGACTTGTAATCTTGAGGTCGTCGGTTCGATTCCGACAGGCGGCTCCACCGAAACACCGCGTCACACCGTGTCCCGGACCTTTCTGGTCCGGGACAATTGTGTTTCAAGGGGCGCTCGGGGTGCCTGGGGTGCTTCGAGGGGTGTGCGGGGAAAGGGGCCGGGGAGCCGTATGAGTCGTCGTTCCAGCGGGTTGGCCGGGGTGTGGGCCCAGGCGCAGCGCCAGCAGCAGCGCGAGCGGGAGGACCAGCACCGGACGGCGGTCCAGCAGCAGCGGCAGATGGAGCGCCGGCAGCGGGAGTACGAGAGGGACGCCGCGCGGGTCCACCGCGAGCAGCGGGCGGCCTACCGCCAGAGCCGGGAGGCGGACGCCCGCCGGCGCTCGCAGGAGCTGGACGCGCGCGTGGCGGAGCTCACGGGGCTGCTGGCGGCGGGGTGCGCGCAGCCGGCGTTCCGTACGGGGTCGCTGCTGCGCGAGGAGGGCGTGGAGCCGTTCTCGCCCGGGGCGCTGGCGCGGCCGGTGCCGATGCCGGACCCGGCGCGCTACGAGGCCCCGGGCGGCTGGTCGGGCCGGCGCGCCCAGCAGGAGGCCCGGGCCGCCTACCGGCGGGACTGGGACGCGGCGCAGGTCGCCGAGACCGAGCGCCGCCGCCAACTGGCCGACTACCGGGCGCGGTACGAGTCCTGGGCGCGCGAACGGCTCGCGGAGGTCCGGAACCACAACGCGGGCGTGGCCGAGCTGGTGGCCGGTCTGCGCGCGGGCGAGCCCGACGCGGTCGTCGAGTACTTCTCGGCGGCGCTGTACGCGGCCTCCGCCTGGCCCGAGGGCTTCCCCCGCCAGGTCTCCTGCGCGTACGACCGGGGCGCCCGCCAGCTGGTGGTGGACTGGGAGCTGCCCGCCTTCGACGTGGTCCCCGCCGCCAAGTCCGTACGGTACGTGGCCAGTACGGACGAGGAGCGCGAGTCGGCCCGTCCGCTGACCCAGCGGCGGGCGCTGTACCGGGACGTGCTGGCGCAGAGCGTGCTCCTGGTGGTGCGGGACCTGTTCGCGGCGGACGAGTACGGCGTCCTGGACGCGGTGGCGCTCAACGGCTTCGTGGACGACGTCGACCCGGCGACCGGTCGCCGGGCCGAGATCGTGCTGGCCTCCGTCATGGTGGACCGGGCGGTCTTCGAGGGCCTGAACCTCACGCAGGTGAGCGCGGTGGACTGCCTGGTGGAGGCGGTGCGGGGCCGGCTCTCGGCCCGCCCGGACCAGCGCACCGCGGTGGCAGCGGTGCGCCGCCCGGGCGAGGTCGGCAGCGGCGTGCTCACCCATGGCGCGGACCGCGAGGAGGACCCGGACCTGTTCGTGATGGACCCGATCGTCTTCGAGTCCCTGGTGGCGGAGTTGTTCCGGGCGCGCGGGATGGACGCGGTGACCACCCAGCGCTCCAACGACGGCGGCGTGGACGTGGAGGCGGTGGACCCCGACCCGATCAGCGGCGGCCGGATCATCGTCCAGGTCAAGCGCTACCGCAACACGGTCCCGCCCACCGCGGTCCGCGATCTGTACGGCACGGTCCAGGCGGCCGGCGCCAACAAGGGCGTCCTGGTCACGACTTCGGGCTTCGGCCCCGGTTCGTACGCCTTCGCGCAGGGCAAGCCGCTGACCCTGGTGTCGGGGGCGGAGCTGGTGGAGCTGCTGCGCGCGTGCGGACTGCGGGGGAGGCTGGGGGAGCGGCCCGGGCGCGGGGCGCCGGACGGGACGGGTCCCTCGGGCACGCTGGTGGACATACCGGCGGCGGGCGCGGACGACGAGCCGGAGGCGCCCGGGGCCGACGCGGACTTCAACGTCCTGGGCATGACGTGGAGCGGGTCGGTGGTCCTGGACGTGTGCGCGCTGGTGTGCGAGGGGAGCCGCGTCCTCGACGACGCCCACTTCGTCTTCTTCAACAACCGTGAGATACCCGGCGGTTCGGTGCGGATGGTGCCGGGCGCGCTGGGCGACCGGGCGGCGGTCCGGGTGGCGTTCGACGCGCTGCCGGGCCGGGCGGACCGCCTGGTCCTGGTCGCCTCGGTCGACCCCGAGGCGAACCCGGACGCGGACCTCTCCGGCTTCACGGACGCGGCCGTCCGGCTGCGCGACGCGGCGGGCACGGAACTGGACCGCCTGGAGGTCTCGGACGGCCGCGCGGGCGAAACGGCCCTGGTCCTCGGCTCGTTCCGGCGCAGGGCGGGGGGCGACTGGGACTTCGTGGTGGGCGGGAAGGGGTACCGGGGCGGCCTGGAGGAGCTGGTGGGGGACTTCGGGGTCGAGGTGGAGTAGGGCGGGGGCGTCAGGGTGCGCCGGCCGCCGCCTGCTAGCGGTCGGTCGCGCCCAGCTCCGCCAGTGCCTCGTCCGCCAGGCGGTAGACCGTCCACTCGTCCTGCGGCCGGGCGCCCAGCGACTCGTAGAAGGCGATGGACGGGGCGTTCCAGTTCAGGACCGACCACTCCAGGCGCCCGTAGCCACGGGCCACGCAGATGCGGGCCAGCTCCGTCAGGAGGGCCTTGCCGTGGCCGCCGCCGCGCAGTTCGGGGCGTACGTACAGGTCCTCCAGGTAGATGCCGTGCACTCCGCGCCAGGTGGAGAAGTTGAGGAACCAGAGCGCGAAGCCCGCGGGCTCGCCGGTGTCGGTCTCGGCGATGTGCGCGTACGCCGCCGGGTGCTCGCCGAACAGCGCCTGGTGCAACTGCTCCGGCGTCGCCCGCGCCTCGTCCGGGCACTTCTCGTACATGGCCAGCTCGCGGACCATGGCGTGGATGACGGGGACGTCGTCGGGCGTCGCGGTACGAATCATGGCCGCAGGGTAGCCGGGCGGGACGGCGGAACGGCCGCGGGGGTTCCGCCCGCACCGTCCTGAGCTGCCGCGACGGCCCGGGAGACGAGCCTCCGGCAGTACTGGGGGCGGGGCGGAACCCCGTGGAGGGGGGAAGCGCGGCCCGGCAGCACGGGGGGCTCAGGAACGTGTGTGCGTCGCGGGCGTGGGACCATCGAGCGTGCTCGACATCGGCTACTCCCTCTCCAACCGCTTCCCCGACCCCCCACAGACCGACTACCGCCGCGCAGACATCCACACCCTGCGCCACGACCTCTTCTGCGGAGACGTCTACCTCGCCGACACCAAGGCGGACCGCGAGGTGTCCACAGCCTGGGGATGGGTGCCGGTGCTCGACTTCGCCTGGGCGCTCTGCGACACCGTGGAGGCGCTCGACCGCGACCCGCGCGGCAGCCGCTCCTCCCGGAGCCAGTACGCCGAGATCGACTTCACCGAGTCCAGCGACCGCATGCTCTTCGAGCGCCGCTTCGGCTGGGTGGACGTCGAGGCCGACTGGATGCCCGGCGACGAGCCCCCGCTCACCTTCAGCCACCGCCTGCTGCGCCGCGAGGCCCGCGACTTCCTGCACGACGTGATCGCCGACCTCAGCGACATGCACGACGACCTCGCCGAGAACCCCGTCATCTGGACCCTCCAGGCCCGCTTCCCACGCCTGACGGACTGACGGACGCACCGGGGGCGGGCCCGGCCTCACGCCACCACCCGCACCCCCATCTGCGCCGCCAACGCCGGCGCCAGGTCGACCAGCTGGGACGGGGTGATCACCGCGCCCGCCAGGCGGTCCACGCCCCGGGCGATGTCCAGGACCGCGGCCCCGCGCAGGTCCACGTCCTTCATCCGGGCCCCGGTGAAGTCCGCCCCGCGCACCTCGCAGCCCGCGAACGCCACCCGGTCGAGCCGGGCCGCCGCGAAGTCCGGCTCGGCCAGGACGCAGTTCTCGAAGACCACGTCCCGCAGGTCCGTGTCGCGCAGATTGAGGTAGTCGATCTTTCCGCCGCGGATCAGGACCCGTTCGAGCACCGCGCCGGGCAGCTGCACACCGCCCATCCGGACGTCGTGGATCTCCACGTCGCGCAGGGACGCGCGCGAGAGGTCGGTCCCCACGCCCCGGATCCCCGAGAGCAGCGTGTCGATGAGACGGGCCCCCGGCAGCCGCGTCCCGTCCAGCACGCAGCCGAAGACCCCGCAGTCCATGAAGCGGGCCCCGGTGCCCTCCTGGCCCGACAGGTCAAGATTCCGGAACTCCAGGCCGTCGTAGTCACCCTCCGGTTCCAGTTCCGCCGGACCGTGTGGTGCCAGCGGGGGCAGCCGGACCTCCGGACGCCGCACCGCCGTCACTTCGCTCGCCCTCTTCGCCATGACTCCATGCTGGACCACGCCACTGACAACCGCCCCAACCCTACCTGTCACATTCCACCCTCCTTCCTCCGTCTCTAACGATGAGTGCCCGTACAGCGACAGGAGAGCAGAATGGACCGGATCACCGTCATCGGCGGCGGCCTCGCCGGGCTCACCGCGGCCATCACCGCCGCCGAGTCCGGCGCCCGGGTGAACCTGTACGAGTCGCACCACACGCTGGGCGGGCGCGCGCGTACGGCCGAGGGCCCGTACCTCACGAACGACGGTCCGCACGCGCTGTACAACGGCGGTCCGCACTGGACCTGGCTCAAACGCAGGGGGCTGCTCGGGCAGGTCGCCTCCGTACCGCCGCTGGAGGCCGCGAGATTCCGCTTCCACTGGGACGGCTCGCTGCGGCACACTCCGCCTCTGGCCCTGCTGAAGCTGGCCCGGCAGAGTCCGCAGGGCGCCCCCGTGGACAGCGACTTCGCGTCCTGGGCGGCCGGGATCGTCGGCGCGAAGGCGGCCAGGGCAGCCGCCAACTACGCGGCGGTCGCCCTCTTCCACCACGATCCCGGCTCGCTCTCCGCCGCGTTCGTCCAGGAGCGGCTGCACCGCGCCGCCGCGCTGCCGCCCGAGGCGCGCTATCCGGTGGGGGGCTGGGGCGCGCTGGTGGACCGGATGGCCACGCGCGCGTGGGAGCTGGGGGTGCACGTGGAGACCACCGCGCGCGTGGACGCGCTCCCCGACGACCACGGGCCGGTGGTCGTCGCGACCTCCCTCGACGCCGCGCGTCGGCTGCTCGGGGACGACTCGCTGCGCTGGACCAGCGGTCGTACCGTCCTGCTGGACATCGGGCTCACCAGCCGCCGGGGGGACCCGTTCGTCGTCTCCGACCTGGAGACCCCGGGCTGGATCGAACGCTTCACGGCCGCGGGCCGTACGCTCGCGCCGGCCGGGCACACGCTCCTCCAGGCCCAGTTCCCCATCGCGCCGCACGAGTCGAAGGCCGACGGGGTCGCGCGGGGCGAGCGGCTGCTGGACGCGGCGTACGCCGGGTGGCGCCAGCGGCTCACGTGGCGGCGGGACGCGCTGGCGGCGGGGCGTACGGGGGCGGTGGATCTGCCCGGGACCACGTGGCGCGACCGTCCCGCGATCGATCGCGGCCACGGGGTGTTCCTGGCGGGGGACCAGGTGGCGGCGCCGGGGGTCCTGTCGGAGGTGGCGTTCGCGAGCGGGGTGGAGGCGGGGCTGGCTGCGGTGCGGGGGTTGCGGATGGCCGCGGCGTGAACGGACGAGCCCTTTTGCCCGGGGTCCGTCCGAACCGTGGGTGGCCGCTCGCGCAGTTCCCCGCGCCCCCTTTGGGCCGGGGTTCTGGCTGCGGGCCGGTGGGTGGCTGGTCGCGCAGTTCCCCGCGCCCCTGAAGGGCTGGACCTCGTCTGACGGTTGACTTGGGTTGCTCGCGCGGTTCCCCGCGCCCCTGGTGGGGACCCGGGCCTCGGGCGGCGGCAGGTTGGGGCCGAGCGTTGTTGTTCCGGGGGCGGCCGGTTGCCTCGGGGGCGCGGGGAACTGCGCGGGCGGCCCAGCACGGTTCGCGGACGAAAGGCGGGGGCGGGGTGGGGGCAGAACCTCACGGCAGCAGACGTCGCTCCTTCCCCCGTGCCACCGCCCCCGCCCGCCCCTCCACCCCCAACTTCTCGTAGATCCGCCCAAGATGCGTCTTCACCGTCGCCTCACTGATGAACAGCGCCCGCGCGATCTCCCGGTTGCCCAGCCCCCGGGACAGCTGCGCCAGGATGTCCAGCTCGCGGTCGGTGAGCGAGGGCGCGCCCGTACCCCGCATCCGTTCCATGACGCGGCTCGCCACCGGTGGCGACAGCGCCGTGCGGCCCTGGGCCGCCGCGCGGATCGCCGCGAACAGCTCCTCCGGGCGCTCGGCCTTCAGCAGATAGCCCGTCGCCCCCGCCGCGATCGCCCGGGTGATGTCCGCGTCCGTGTCGTACGTCGTCAGGACGAGCACCCGAACCCCCGCACCCGCGATCCGCCGCGTCGCCTCGACTCCGTCGATGCCCGGGCCGAGCTGGAGGTCCATCAGCACCACGTCGGGCCGTACCCGGGCCGCCGCCGCGACCGCCTCCTCGCCGCTGCCCGCCTCCCCGACCACCTCGATGTCGGGCTCGCTGCCGAGCAGGGCGAGCAGCCCGGCCCGTACGACCGCGTGGTCGTCGCACAACAGGATCCGTACCACCGCGTTCACCGTTCCTCCAGGGGGATCGCCGCCGACAGCACCGTGCCCTCGCCGGGCGCCGACTCCACCGTCAGCGTCCCCGCGAGCTGCCGCACCCGCGCCCGCATCGCGGGCAGTCCGTGACCCCGGCCGCCCCGGGGAGCCACGCCCGCGACCGCGAACCCGCGCCCGTCGTCCGCCACGTCCAGCACGATCTGGTCACCCAGATAGGTGAGGGTGAGCGCGGCCGTGGCCGCCCGGGCGTGCTCGGTGGCGTTCGCCAGCGCCCCCTGGGCGATCCGCAGCAGCGCCGACTCGACCCGGTCGGGCAGCGCCACCGGCACACCGTCGACGTGCAGCCGTACGTCCAGGCCGGACTCGGCCGCCGCCCGCGCGGCCAGCGCCCGCAGCGCCTGCGGCAGACTGCCGCCCGCCGCGAGCTCCGCGGGCGCGAGGTCGTGGACGAAGCGGCGCGCCTCGGCGAGGTTGCGCTCCGCGATCGACTCGGCCGTACGGACGTGGCGGCGGGCCGCCGCCGGGTCGGACTCCCACACCCGCTCGGACGCCTGGAGCAGCATCTGCTGGCTGGACAGGCCCTGGGCGAGCGTGTCGTGGATCTCCATGGACAGGCGCTGACGCTCCGCGAGTGTGCCCTCGCGCCGCTCGGTGGCGGCCAGTTCGCGCCGGGTGCGGAGCAGGTCGTCGATGAGCAGCCGCTGGCGGTCGCCCTGGCGCTGCATATGGACGAAGACGGCGGTGGCGACGGCCGCGACGGCGGGCGGCGCGATCACCAGGTTGGGGTCGACCCCGTCGGCCAGCCTCAGCTGCGCGGCCACCACGAACGCCGTCAGCAGCGCCACCAGCACCAGCGCGGCCCGCGTCGCCAGTGTCCGCAGCCCGGTGTAGAACAGCGGCACCGCGCACCACGAGAAGCTCGGCGCGAGCACCACCAGCACCATCCACACCGCCACCACCACCCCGAGCCAGCCCAGCCGCCGGGGCGTGGGCCGAGGTCCCAGGGCGGGGCCGAGGACGTACAGCGCGGCCAGGGCCGCCGACAGGGCGACGATCCACGCGGTGCGGCCGTCGCCGGGGTGGCGGATGAGGAAGCGCGCGAGCGAGGCGCCGAGCAGCAGGAAGAAGGCGGCGTGCATCACCGCGGGCAGCCAGCGTTCGTCGCCTGCGGGACGGACGGCCCGCGCACCGGCGCGGCGCTCTGCCCCTGCCTCCATCGTCCGGCTCCTGACCTGCGCGTACGTACGTATCCGTACTCATCCTCACCCGGTACGGCCACCCTCGCATCAGCCGATCGGATGACGGCCGGGTCCACCGGTCCGCCCGCCGGGAGCAGCCGGTGCGCCGACCGTCCGGCGCCCCGGCCGGGCCCACGATCGAAGCATGGACACGAACATGAACGCGAACACGAACGCTCACCGCCGCCAGGTCAGCCGCCGCACCAAGAAGGTCGTGCTCGGCGCCCTCGCCGCCGCGGCCCTGGCCGCCGGTACCTTCGGCGCGGTCGGCGCCAGCGCCGCCGCCCCCGCCGCCGAGGCGCCCGCCGCCGTCCGGGCCGACGCGGGCGACCGCAACCTCACCCACACCACCCGCCTCACCGTCGCCGCCGCGACCAAGGCCGCCACCGCTGCCCTGGACGCCGCCCGCAAGGACAACCAGCGTGTCTCGGTCGCCGTCGTCGACCGCGACGGCAACACCGTGGTCACCCTGCGCGGCGACGGCGCGGGCCCGCAGTCGTACGAGTCGGCCGAGCGCAAGGCGTACACGGCCGTCTCCTGGAACGCCCCCACCTCCGTGCTGGCCGGCCGCCTCGCCCAGGCGCCCCAGCTCAAGGACATCCCCGGCACGCTCTTCCTCGCGGGCGGCGCGCCCGTGCAGGCCCAGGGCGCCCCGATCGCGGGCATCGGCGTGGCCGGCGCCCCCAGCGGCGACCTGGACGAGAAGTTCGCCCAGGCGGGCGTGGCGGCGCTGAACAGGTAGCCGCGCCCGGGCCCCAGCCGCCGACGGCACGAGCCGCCCCTCACCTGGCGCGAAACCGTCCCCGCGCCCCGCGCCCCCAAGCCCTCCCGCGCCCCCCCGCCCGTAGGATCGCCGTGTGGATCATCGCAGCGCGATACGCCGGCTCACCCTCCCCGCCGCGGCCCTCCTGCTCGCCCTCGGCGGGTGCACGGGCGGGGTGGAGGGCAAGCCGGGGACGGCGGGGCTGCGGGACGGGCTCTTCCCCCGGCTGGGCAACGGCGGGTACGACGCCGAGCACTACAGCGTCGTCCTCGACTACGACCCGGCCCGCGGCCACCTCACCGGCCGCGTCACCCTCGACGCCCGCGCCACCCGCGCCCTCAGCGCCTTCAACCTCGACTTCGCGGGGATGGAGGTGGTCTCGGCGACGGTCGGCGGGGAGCGCGCGGACGCCAACCGGGCGGGCAACGAGCTGACCCTGCGCCCGGCGGACGAGATCGGCAAGGGGGAGCGGTTCCGTACGACCGTGGCCTACTCCGGGACCCCCAGGGCCCTGACCGACCGGGACGGCTCGCACGAGGGCTGGCTGCGGACGGCCGGCGGCGGCGCGCTCGCGCTCGGCGAGCCCGCCGGGTCGATGAGCTGGTTCCCCTCCAACAACCATCCCGCCGACAAGGCCACGTACGACCTGGCGGTCACGGTGCCCGAGGGGCTGACGGCGGTCTCCAACGGCGAGCTCGCCTCGACGGCCACCAGGAACGGGCGCACCACGTTCACCTGGCACACCGGAGAGCCGATGGCGAGCTATCTGGCGACGGTGGCGATCGGCCGGTACGACCTCAAGGCGGGCAGGACGGCGTCGGGACTGCCCTTCCACACCGCGGTCGACCGGGACGCGGCGAAGGAGTCCGCCGAGGTGGTCGGGCAGCTCCCGGAGATCGTGGCCTGGGGGAAGGAGAACTTCGGCCCCTACCCCTTCTCCTCCACCGGGGTGATCGTGGCGCCCGAGGGATCGGCCGAGTACGCGCTGGAGACCCAGAACCGGCCGGTGATCCCCGCCGACCAGCTCGACACCACGACACTCGTCCACGAGCTCGCCCACCAGTGGTTCGGCGACTCGGTGACGCCCCGGCGCTGGAAGGACATGTGGCTCAACGAGGGCTTCGCGACGTACGCGGAGTGGCTGTGGAGCGAGGACCACGGCGGCAGGTCCGCCCAGGCGCACTTCGACGAGGTGTACGCCAAGGCGGCCGACGACGAGGTGTGGGACTTCCCGCCCGCCGAGCCCCCGTCGGCCGCCAGGATCTCGGACAAGCCGGTGTACGAGCGCGGGGCGATGGTGGTCCACCGGATCCGCCGGGCCCTCGGGGACGACGCGTTCTACGACCTCGTCCAGGGGTGGACGAAGCGGTACCGGCACGCGAACGCCTCCACCGAGGACTTCACCCGGTTCGTGGAAGAGCGGTCCGACGAGGACCTGACGGATCTGTGGGACGCCTGGCTCTACGGGGAGGGCAAACCCAAGTCCCCGTAGAGCCTGGCGGGTTGTGCCGCCGGGTCGGCCTACCGGTGTGTCACTTCACGTTGACGGCGGTCCAGGCGGCGGCCACCGTCTTGTACTCGGTGCTGCTCGCCCCGTACAGGTCGGCCGCGGCCTGGAGGGTCGTGGTGCGCGCCTTGGCGTAGTTGGTCGTCGACGTCATGTAGGTGGACAGCGCCTTGTACCAGATCTTGTACGCCTTGGTCCGGCCGATGCCGGTGACCTTGGAGCCGTCGGAGGTCGGGGAGTTGTAGCTCACTCCGTTGATGACCTTCGCGCCACTGCCCTCGGACAGCAGGTAGAAGAAGTGGTTGGCGACGCCGGACGAGTAGTGCACGTCCTTGTTGCCGACCGTGCTCGACCAGTAGTCGGCCGACTGGCCGTCCTTGCTGGGCTTGTCCATGTAGCGCAGCGGGGTGCCGTTGCCGCGGATGTCGATCTTCTCGCCGATGAGGTAGTCACCGGGGTCGCTGGCGTTGTTGGCGAAGAACTCCACCGACGTGCCGAGGATGTCGCTGGTGCCCTCGTTGAGGCCGCCGGACTCCTTGCTGTAGTTGAGCTTCGCGGTGGCGGCGGTCAGGCCGTGGCTCATCTCGTGCCCGGCGACGTCGAGCGCGGTGAGCGGCTTGAGGTTGTTCGCGCCGTCGCCGTACGTCATGCAGAAGCAGCTGTCGTCCCAGAAGGCGTTGACGTACGCGTTGCCGTAGTGGACGCGGGAGTACGCGGCCTTGCCGTTGCCCGCGATGCCGTTGCGGTTGAGCTCGGCCTTGTAGAAGTCCCAGGTCACGGCGGCGCCGTAGTGCGCGTCCACACCGGCGGTCTCGCGGTTCTGCGGGGTGCCGTCGCCCCAGGTGTCCACCGGCTTGGTGAAGAGGGTGCCGGTGCCGGAGGAGCCGTGCTTGAGGTCGTACGTCCTGTGCCCGCCGCGTCCCGCGTCCGTCAGGCTGTACGTGGTGCCGGACTTGGAGGTGCCGAGGGTGACCTTGCCCGAGTACTCGCTGGTGCCGGTCCCGGTGTCGATGGCCTCGTACGAGTAGAGCTCGGCGCCGGTCGCCGCGTCGGTGATGACGTGGCGCTCGCTGGGGGTGCCGTCGCGCTGGGTGCCGGTGAGGACGGCCTCGTAGGCCAGGACGGGCCTGCCGCTCGCGGCCCAGACGACCTTGCGGGCGTGGGCCGGGGCGGCCTTGAGCGAGGCGCCCGGGGTGGCCACGGATATCCGGGCCTCGGTGCTCTTGCTGACCCCCTTCAGGCTGCCGTCCTTCTTGGCGTGGACGACGAGGTCGCCGCCGAGGACGGGCAGGCCGTCATAGGTGCGCTCGTAACGGGTGTGGACGGTGCCGTCCACGTCCTTGACGACGTCCCGTACGACGAGCGCCTCCTTGGCGCCGAGACCGAGTTGGCGGGCGGCGGCGGGCGCGGCGGCCTGGGCGGCCTGGAGCGCGCCGGCGCGCTCGGCCACACCGAGCACGCGGGCGCCGGCACCCGCCTCGCGGTCGGCGGCTCCGGCGCTGGTGCCCGACTGGACGCCGACGACGACCATGGCGGCGGTGGCGGCAAGTGCGGCGGCACGCAGGGAAGTTCTCACGGCGGGGTCTCCTTCACTCGATCCGTTGCGCGGTGGGGGTGCGCGGTGGGGGGTGGTGCGAGTGGGTGGTCCCCGTGCGGGTGGGGCCCGTCCGGGCGGTGTCCGCACAGGGGTTGGGCGCAGACGCGTGGGGCGCGTCTGCGTGTGGTGCGTGGGGGGAGCGTGCCAGCCGGTGACCGGTTTTTGACAGGGTACCGACAAGTATTTGACTGGAATGTGTCCGTCAGGGGGTGCGGGGTGTCCGGTAAACGTGCGGTTCGCGGGGGCGGGAACCGGGTACCGGGCGCGGGCACGCCGAAGCCCCCGGCGCCGGGGGCGCGGGGGGCTTCGGGGATCGTTCTCTCAGGCGCTGGTGGCGACGCGCGCGCCGGAGTCCGTGCCGGTGCCGGTGGCGGTCGCTCAGACGTTGACGCCGAAGTCCTGGGCGATGCCGACGAGGCCCGAGGCGTACCCTTGGCCGACCGCGCGGAACTTCCACTCCGCGCCGTTGCGGTACAGCTCGCCGAAGACCATGGCGGTCTCGGTGGCGGCGTCCTCGCTCAGGTCGTAGCGCGCGATCTCGGCGCCGCCGGCCTGGTTGATGATGCGGATGAAGGCGTTGCGGACCTGGCCGAAGTTCTGCGAGCGGTTCTCCGCGTCGTAGATGGAGACCGGGAAGACGATCTTGTCGACGTCGGCGGGGAGGCCGGCCAGGTTGACGTTGATCTGCTCGTCGTCGCCCTCGCCCTGGCCCGTGACGTTGTCACCGGTGTGGACGATGGTCTGGTCCGGGGTGGACTTGTTGTTGAAGAAGACGAAGTGCGCGTCCGAGTAGACCTTGCCCGCCGGGTTGACCGCGATCGCGGAGGCGTCGAGGTCGAAGTCGGTGCCGGTGGTCGTGCGGACGTCCCAGCCGAGGCCCACCGTGACGGCGGTCAGGCCCGGGGCCTCCTTGGTGAGCGAGACGTTGCCGCCCTTGGACAGGCTTACAGCCATGGGAAGTCCCCTTCATCGTGATGTGCGGGCTACGGCCGTTCCCGAAGCTACCGTCATCCCTCATAACGTCGGCAGGGCATGCCGGGTTCCAGTTGGCTTTACTTTCTTTGCCGGAGGGCGCGGGCGGACGGGTGCCGCGCAAAAGAGGGTGACGCGGCGCGTCGCTCGGGGGACCATGGAGCCCATGTCCGGGCCCTACCTCATCCGCGGCTCCGTCTCCCTTCCGGAGGCCGAGCTCATGTGGCGTTTCTCGCGGTCCTCCGGGCCCGGCGGGCAGCACGTCAACACCAGCGACTCGCAGGTGGAGCTCCGCTTCGACCTCGGGCGTACGGAGGCGCTGCCGGAGGTGTGGAAGGAGCGGGCACTGTCGCGGCTGGCTTCGCGGCTGGTGGGCGGGGTGGTGACGGTGCGGGCCTCCGAGCACCGGTCGCAGTGGCGCAACCGGGAGACGGCGGCGGTGCGGCTGGCGGCGCTGCTCGCCGAGGCGACGGCGCCGCCGCCGAAGCCGCGGCGGGCCACGCGGATTCCTCGGGGGATCAATGAGCGGCGGTTGCGGGAGAAGAAGGCGCGGGGGGAGACGAAGCGGGGCCGCACGGGCCGCGACTGGTAACCCCCCTCCCCGGGGCTGCGCCCCGGACCCCCCTCTACGGGGCTGCGCCCCGAGCCCCGCTTTCGTCAGCGGGCCGGTGGCCGGCTGGTCGCGCAGTTCCCCGCGCCCCTGATGGGGCCGGTGGTCTGGTGCGGGTTGTGGAGGCTTGCTCGCGCAGTTCCCCGCGCCCCTAGGTGGTTGTTCGTCTGCGGGTTAATGGTGGGTTGCTCGCGCAGTTCCCCGCGCCCCTAAGTGCCCAGGGGCGCGGGGAACTGCGCAATCAGGCCCTGACCCGGCCGCAGTCCGAGGGCTTCGGGGAGCCGGGGTCAGCCCAGGTGGCGGTAGCGGCCGCGGAAGTACGTCAGCGGCCCCCCCTCCGCACTGGGCAACTCCACCCCCAGCACCCGGGCGATCACCAGCGTGTGATCGCCGGCCTCCACCCGCTGCTCCGTCCGGCACTCCAGCGTCGACAGCGCACCCCCCACCAGCGGAGCGCCGCTCAGCTCACCCCTCTTGTAGGGGATGTCGTCGAAGAGCAGGCGGTCGCTGATGCGGCCCTTCATCGCGAAGCGGCCCGCGATGTGGCGCTGGCTCTCCGAGAGGACCGAGACCGCCCAGAGGGGCTGCTCGGCGAGCAGGTCGTCCATGCGGGAGCCGTTGCGTACGCTCACCAGGATCAGCGGCGGGTCGATGGAGACGGACAGGAACGCCGTGGCCGTCATGCCGACGTCCTCGCCGCGCGGGCCCGCGTCCCCGTCGTGGGCGGTCACCAGCACCACCCCCCCGGCCAGCCGGGACATCGCGGCGCGGAATTCGTCATTGCTCACCCCCTCAGCATGGGGGGTCTGCGACGGCAGGGACGGGAGAGCTCGGAGAACGTCTGTCTGCAACACGTACAGAACGCTAGTCTCCGGGGTCAACGCCGCACATCGGGCCCTGGGACCAGAGAGGTCCTAGGACCAGGGAGGACCGGGGGGACCGGGCCGGAGCCCGCCGTACTGCAAACCGGGACCCCCGCACCACGCCCTCCCCGCCCCCGAAAACCGGCATTAACGCCTGTTTGCATTCCGAAATTCTGCGGAGCGCTCCCACTCCCGACAGGGCCTCCGTCATCACCCCGTGTGACTTGAGTCACAGAGTGCAGTAATTGTTGACCCTGTGTACCGAGTGGGCAGCTCGCTGTGATTCAGTGACGGGGACGTTGCACGAAAAGCGCCCACGGGGAAGCCGGAAGCCGGGCCGGAAGCCGGAGAAGAAGCACGCCGAATCAGGATCCTGGAGTTGCTGTCGAGGTCTCGGGGAGAGCGAGCAATGGAGACCGAGTCGGAGCCGTACGTCCGTCTTGCGACTCTGCGGCAGCTGCATCAGGTGGTCACCGACCTGAACACGGCCCGCAGCCTGGCGGACACGCTGCAGACCGTCGCCGACGGCGTCATCGCCGGGCTCGGATACGAGCTGGCCTGCGTCAATCTCGTACGCCCTGACGGCGATCTCGTGGTCGCCGCCTTCGCGGGGAACGCCGCCGCCGAGGCCCTGATCACCGGACGGGTCGGCTCGCGCGCCTCCTGGGAGCGCCGGCTCACCATGGGCGAGGGCTGGGGCGACCTGCGGTTCATCCCGCACACCGAGGGCTGGGTGCTCCTGGAGGACGACGTCCCGCAGTGGTACACCGAGGGCCCCGAGCCGCGCTTCGAGGACGAGTGGCACCCCCAGGACCGCCTCTACGCGCCGATGTACGCCTCCGGGGGCGGGCGCGAGCTCCTCGGCGTCATCTCCGTCGACAAGCCGCGCAACGGGCGGCGCCCGGGCGCCTGGGGGCGCGAAGCGCTCCAGATGTACGCCTCCCAGTCCGCCATTGCGATCAGCAACGCCCGGCTTCGCGCAAACATGCAGCGCGCGCTGGTACGCCTGGAGCGGGAGCAGCAGGCGCTGCGCGCCAGCGAGGAGAGCTTCCGGCAGGCCTTCGAGTACGCGCCGTCCGGCATGGCCATCGCCGAGATGGGCGGTGACCAGCACGGACGCCTGCTGCGCACCAACGACGCGCTCTGCCGACTGCTCGGCAGGCCCGCCGCCGCCATGCGCCGCTACTCCTTCGCCGACCTCGTCCACCCCGAGGACATAGGGCTCCTGCTGCGCACCTCGGCCGAGGGCGGCCGCGCCGAGCTGCGGCTCGGGCGCCGCGACGGCTCGTACGTCTGGGTGTCGCTGCGCAATTCCGTCGTCGCCGATACCGCCGACGGTCCCCGTTTCCTGCTCACCCATGTCGAGGACATCGAGGAGCGCAAGCGGCACGAGCTCCAGCTCGCCCACCGCGCCTCGCACGACTCGCTCACCGGACTGCCCAACAGCGCGGAGCTGCGCGCCCGCCTCTCCGCGCGGCTCTGCCAGCGGCCGTACGCGGTGGGCGCCACCGCCGTGGAGGCGCTGGACGCGGCGTACGGGGAGGTGCGCGACGGGCGGCCCGAGACCCCGGGGCACGCGGTCTGCGACCCCGGCTTCGACTTCGGCCCGGTGCCGGGCGCGGGGCCCTTCGACCACCATGTGCACATGGTCGCCCCCGAGGGTGACGTGGACGACGGCAGCAAGGGGCTCGCGGTCCTCTTCTGCGACCTCGACGGCTTCAAGTCGATCAACGACCGGTTCGGTCACAACACCGGCGACGCCGTCCTGATCGAGGTCGCGCGCCGGCTCACGACCGGCGTGCGCGACGGCGACACGGTCGCCCGGCTCGGCGGTGACGAGTTCGTCGTCCTCGCCGACGGCCTGGGCGCGGCCGACGCGGCCGACCTCGCGGTCCGGCTGCGCAACGCGATCATCCCGCCCATCAGGGTGGACGGACGGGCGGTCCGGGTCGGGGCGAGTTTCGGCATCGGCTGGGCCAGCTGCGGGATGTCCGTCGAGGAGGTCCTGCGCTCCGCCGACCAGCGGATGTACATCGAGAAGCGGTCGCGCGCGAAGGTCCACCGGCGCGCCGGTTAGCTCCCTGCCGCCGGGGCGTGCGGCCGAGGTCGCGGCCATGGTGTCGGCCGTTCGGGGTAGGCTCGGCCGGTCGGCGACGGCTGGCGAACAGTGAGGAGTGACCCCGGATGACGCCCGGCAACAACGGCGCGAGCACGCCCGAGGACGACGATCCGTTCGGCTATCTGTACGAGGACGGACAGGCCTCCGGCGCCACCCCGCCCCGCTCGGGCGGCTACGGCTACCCCAATCCGACGGCTCCGCAGCAGCCCGGTGTGCCCCGCACCTCGTACAACCAGGTGCGGACGGTCGGCGAGCGCCAGTACGGGCAGGTCCCGCAGCAGCAGTACAACCAGCAGTACAACCAGCAGTACGGCCAGCCCCCGCAGCAGCAGGGCCGGCAGCAGTACGGCCAGCCCACCGCCCAGTACGCGGCGCCCGAGACGTACGGCGGCGGTACCGGCCGTCCCGCGCCCCCGGCCGCCCAGGGCGGCGGGCGCGGCAGTCGGGGCCCCAACACCAAGGGCCTGCTGATCGGCGCGGTCGCGGTGGTCGCGGCGGTCGTCATCGGCATCGGTGTGGCGCTCGCCACCAACGACGACGGCAAGAAGGACGAGGGCGCGGGCACGCCGACGGGCGGCGCCTCCACGGGGGCCCCGCAGTCGCCGTCGAAGAAGCCCTCCGGCTCGCCCTCCGCCCCGGTCCAGGAGCTCCCCAAGCAGGACGCGGCGACGCTGAAGCTGGGCGGGGGCGCGGTGCTGGCCAAGGACGTCAAGGGCGCGCAGGGCACGGACGGGGCGTACGTCAACGGCTTCAACCAGATCGGCGCCTCGCTGACCTGGCAGGCCGATCTGCCGTCGGCCGGCTCGTACTACCTGTACGTGCGGTTCGCCATCCCGGCGAAGGACGCCAACGCGACCGTGACGGTCAACGGCAAGCCGAACGCCCAGCCGATAGGCCTGAAGAACTTCAGGGGGTCCACCGACCCGAAGCTGGAGAACAACTGGCAGTACTCGTGGACGCAGGTCAGCCTGAAGCGGGGGCAGAACACCATCAAGTTCTCCTGCGAGCAGGGGAACCAGTGCGATGCCGTCTTCGACTGGGTCGAGATCAGCAAGACGAAGAAGCAGTACTAGACGCGTCCCTGAGTGCGTTGCCGGCAGCGGCCCGGCACGGTCCGCGGCCGACGACGCTCACTCCGGCAGCGCGCTCACCCGTACCCCGGTCAGCAGTTCCTCGTACGCCTGCGTGTCGTACTCGCCCGCCACCGGCGCCAGCACCGTCGCCGTCGACAGGGCCACCGCCCTGGCCAGACGGTCCGGCCAGGGCAGGCCTTCCACCAGGGACGACAGCAGGGCCGCCACCGCCGAGTCGCCCGCGCCCGTGGGGTTGCCCCGGACCGGGGACGGCGGGGCCGCCCGCCAGGTGCCCTCGGGGGTGACCGCCACCAGGCCCTCGGGGCCCAGCGAGGCGACCACGCCGTGCGCGCCTCGGCGGCGGGCGTCGCGGGCCGCGCGCAGGGGCTCGCGGGAGCCGGTGAGCCGGGCCAGCTCGTCCGCGTTGGGCTTGATCAGGTCGGGGCGGGCGGCGAGGCCGCGCCGCAGGGGCTCGCCGCTGGTGTCCAGGAGGACGGGGACGCCCGCCGCGCGGGCCCGGCGGACGAGGTCCGCGTAGGCGCCGACCGGGACCCCGGGCGGCAGACTGCCGCACAGGGCCACCGCGTCCGCCTCCCGCAGCAGCGGCTCGTACGCCGCCAGGAACGCCTCCCACTCCTCGGCCGTGACGTGCGGTCCCGGCTCGTTGAGCTGGGTGGTGTCGCCGGTGGCCGCGTCCACGACCGCGACCGTGCGGCGGGTGGTCCCGGCGATGGGGACCAGCGCGTCGACGGGGGCGAGCGGGGCGAGCAGGTCGCGCAGGACCGCGCCGGTGCGGCCGCCCGCGAAGCCCGTGACGACGCACTCATGGCCGAGGGCGGCCAGCACCCGGGCCACGTTGAGGCCCTTGCCGCCGGGGCGCTCGGTCACCTCCCGCACCTGGTGCGCGGTGTGCGGGACGAGCTCGGGGACCCGGTAGGTGAGGTCGAGTGCCGTGTTCGGGGTGACGGTCAGGATCACGGGGTGATCATGCCAAACGGACGGGGGCCGACCCAGACCCCATGGGCCCGGTTCCGGCCACCGCCGTGCCCGGAGGAGCTCAGCCGAGCGCTGGCGCCACGATCCATTCGCCTCGGCGCATCACGCCCTTGAGCGTGAACGCCTCGTCCAGGATCACCAGGTCCGCGTCCTTGCCGGGCTCCAGTGAGCCGACCCTGTCGTACACGCCGAGCAGCCGCGCCGGGTTGGCGCTGAGCGCGCGGACCGCGTCCTCGGGCGAGAGGCCGTCGACGCTCACCGCGCGCCGGAAGGCGCGGTCCTGGGTGAGGGTGGAGCCCGCGATGGAGCCGCCCTCGACGAGCCGGGCGACGCCCTCCTTGACCTCGACCTCCAGCGGCCCGAGGTGGTAGAGCCCGTCGCCGAACCCGGCCGCGTCCATGGCGTCGGTGATGAAGGCGACCCGGTCGGCGCCCTTGTGGTGGAAGGCCAGTTCGAGCGAGGCCGGGTGCAGATGCGTACCGTCGTTGATCAGCTCGACGGTGATCCGCTCGTCCTCCAGGAGGGCGGCGATCGGGCCGGGCGTGCGGTGGCCGAGCGCGGGCATCGCGTTGTAGAGGTGGGTGGCGACGGTGGCGCCCGCGTCGATCGCCTCGACGGTCTGCTCGTAGGTGGCGTCGGTGTGGCCGATGGCGGCGATCACCCCGTGCTCGGCGAGCAGGCGTACGGAGTCCAGGCCGCCGGGCAGCTCGGTGGCGAGGGTGAACATCCGGGCGGTGCCCCGGGCCGCGTCCATCAGCTTGCGGACCTCGGCCGGGTCGGGGTGGCGCAGCAGGTCCTCGCTGTGGGCGCCCTTGCGGCACGGCGAGATGAAGGGGCCCTCGAAGTGGATGCCCGCCAGGTCGCCCTGCTCGACCAGCTCGGAGAGCAGCCCGGCCCGCTGGGCGAGGAAGTCCATCTCGCCGGTGACGGTGGAGGCGACCATGGTGGTGGTGCCGTGCAGGCGGTGGGTGTGGATGCCCGTGAGGACGTCCTCGACCGTGCCGTTGGTGAAGGAGGCGCCGCCGCCGCCGTGGACGTGCATGTCGACGAAGCCGGGGACGACCCAGTGGCCGCTGAGGTCGACGCGCTCGGCGCTTTCGGGCGCGCTCCCCGCGATCCGCGCGCCCTCGACGATCACGCGTCCGTTCTCGACGACGCCGGTCGGCAGCACGACGCGGGCGCCGGAGAGGACCTTGACTGCGGCCATCAGGCGGTTACCTCCGTGGAGTGGGTGGCGCCGGGAGGGGTCCCGGTGCCGGGGGCGGGCGCGGTGCCGGTGGCGTCGAGCAGGTCCCAGGCGAGCAGTCCCGCGCCCAGGCAGCCCGCCGTGTCGCCGAGGGCCGCCGGGACGATCGCGGGCATCTTCTGGAACGTGACGCGCTCCTCGACGGCCGCCCGCAGCGGCAGGAACAAGGTTTCCCCGGCCTCGGCGAGTCCGCCACCGATGATCAGGGTGCGCGGGTCGAGCAGGGTGAGCGCGGTGACCAGGCCGTCCGCGAGCGCGGCTACGGCGTCGTGCCAGACCGCCCGCGCGGCCGGGTCGCCGGACTCGACGGCCTTGGCGCAGTCGGCGGCGTCCGCGTCCGGGTCGCCGCTGGCCTCGGCCCACGCCTGGGTGACGGCGGAGGCGGAGGCGAGGCGCTCCAGGCAGCCGCGCTGGCCGCAGCCGCAGGGGATGCCGCCGGGGCGCACCACGATGTGGCCGATCTCGCCCGCGTAGCCGTGGGCGCCCGGCTCGATGCGGCCGTCGATGCCGATGGCCCCGGCGATGCCGGTGCCCAGCGGCACGAAGAGGAAGCGGTCGGCGCCCCGGCCCGCGCCGATGCGGCCCTCGGCGAGGCCGCCGGTGCGCACGTCGTGGCCGAGGGCGACGGGCACGCCGTCGAGGCGCTCGCTCAGCAGCCGCCGCATCGGGACGTCGCGCCAGCCGAGGTTGGCGGCGTAGACGGCGACGCCGTTCTCGGCGTCGACGATGCCGGGCACGGCGACGCCGGCCGCACGGGCGCTCTCGCCGAAGTGCTCCTCACCGTACGACCGCAGCTCGGCGGCGAAGTCGAGGATGCCCGCCACGACGGCCTCGGGGCCGCGCTCGCGGCCGGTGGGCCTGCGCGCCTCGTACAGCAGGCCGCCGTCCACCCCGATGAGGGCGGCTTTCATCCCGGTGCCGCCCACATCCAGGGCGATGACGTGTCTCACGGGGGACAGTCTCGCGCGTTCACCCATGAAAGGTCTAGTCCACTCACCGTATGGCGGGGTAAGCGTTTTCCCAAGTGCCGCCCCGAATACGGCCGTACGGGTGGGGCATCCGGGGGAGAAGTTGCGGAAGTGATATCCAACTGGTGTAGACCTCAGCCCCGGCTGCGAGGGAAGATCGCAGCTCATGTAGACAGGACGTTGCGAACAGGACGTTCACGGGGGACCGACTGGCGAACAACGAGGGTGGGACAGAGCACGTGCAGCGGCGCTTCTTCGGTCTGACGGCGGCGGTGGCCGCACTCGGCATGGCGGCGGCGGGCCTCACCGGCTGCGGCAGCGACGGCGGCTCCGGCAGCGTCACCCTCAAGCTGGTCGCCGCCGACTACGACATCGCGGGCGGCAGCAGCACCAAGGCGTACTGGCAGGACGTCGTCGGCGCGTTCGAGAAGAACAACCCCCGGATCAAGGTCGAGGTCTCCGTCCTGTCCTGGGACGTCGTCGACGCCAAGGTCGCCGAGATGGTGAAGGCGGGCAAGGCCCCCGACATCGCGCAGATCGGCGCGTACTCCGACTACGCCGCCTCCGGCAAGCTCTACTCCGTCGACCAGCTGCTCTCCATCCCCGTGCAGGCGAACTTCCTGGCGCCGCTGGCGGACGCGGGCGAGATGAAGCGCGTCCAGTACGGCATCCCGTTCGTCGCCTCCACGCGGCTGCTCTTCTACAACCAGACGCTCTTCGACAAGGCGCACATCAAGCCGCCGCAGACCTGGGCGCAGCTGGCGGCCGACGCGAAGGCGCTGAAGGCCAAGGGGGTGAAGACCCCGTTCGCGCTGCCCCTGGGCAGCGAGGAGGCCCAGGCCGAGACGATGATGTGGATGCTGAGCGGCGGTGGCGGTTACGTCAACCAGATCTCCGGCTACGACATCGACTCCCCCGAGAACATCAGGACCTTCAACTGGCTGAAGAAGAACCTGGTGGAGGAGGGCCTCACCGGGCCCGTCGCGCCCGCCAGGCTCAACCGGCAGGCGGCCTTCGACGCGTTCGCCAAGGGCGAGGTCGGCATGCTCAACGGCCACCCCTCGCTCATGGAGCAGGCGCGCAAGAAGGGCGTGAAGTTCGGCAAGGTCGAACTGCCCGGCGTGGAGGGCAAGGCCAAGGCCTCGATGGGCGTGGCCGACTGGATCATGGGCTTCAAGCAGAACGGGCACCGCGAGGAGATCGGCAAGTTCCTCGACTTCGCGTTCAACGACCAGAACGTGCTGGCCTTCGCCGACAAGTACGACCTGCTGCCCGCGACCCGTACGGCGTCGCAGGCCATGCAGAGCGACGGCAAGCACCCGGAGCTGAACGAGTTCCTGGCCGCGCTGCCCACCTCCGAGCTGCCGCCGGTCGGCAAGACCTCCTGGCCGAAGGTCAGCGAGACGATCAAGAAGCGGATCGGCGGGGCGGTGTCGCCCGAGGGCGATCCCCGGTCGGTGCTCGAAGGCATCGCGAAGGTCGCCACGGAGGCCGAGAACGCGGAGTAGGGCTGCCCGGGATTTGTCTGCGGGTGAGTGGTGGGTTGCTCGCGCGGTTCCCGGCGCCCCCAGAAGGTCCGCGGGCGGACCGGGCCCGGGCGGGTTGCCCGGCGGCGATACGTTGGGACGTATGACGGAACACGACGAGGGCGGGCGCGGGCTCGGGGAGCGGGCGCTGGCCGTGCTGGCCATCGAGCGGCGGTCCTGGACCGGTCCCGGCGCCAAGGAGCGGGCCGTGCGCGAGCGGCTGGGCATCTCGCCGACGCACTACTACCAGCTCCTCAACGCCCTGCTCGACGACGAGCGGGCGCTGGCCCACGACCCGGTCACGGTGAACCGGCTGCGCCGGGTGCGCGAGGCCCAGCGCGAGCGCCGGGGCTGACCGGCCCTCTTCCCCACCCCGGCATGGCTGTGGTCCGGGCCGCGCCGTTAGGGTCGTGGCATGGGCAGCCACACGCATTCTTTGCCGACTCCTGCCACGTCCGCCGGGCGCGAGGCGCTGGCCGCGATCCTGGCCGCGCCGGAGCGGGCCGCGATCGCGCTCGACTTCGACGGCACGCTCGCCGAGATCGTCGCCGACCCCGAACAGGCCCGGGCGCACCCCGGCGCGGTGTCCGCGCTCGCGGCGCTCGCCCCGAAGGTCGCCTCGGTCGCCGTGATCACCGGGCGCCCCGCCGGGGTGGCCGTACGGTACGGCGGGTTCGCGGGCGTCCCCGGTCTCGAGCACCTGGTGGTGCTGGGCCACTACGGGGCCGAGCGCTGGGACGCGGTGACCGGGACGGTCCACGCGCCCGCGCCGCACCCCGGCGTCACCGCCGCCCGGGCCGAGCTGCCCGGGGTCCTGGACACGCACGGGGCCTGGCGGGGCACCTGGATCGAGGAGAAGGGGCAGGCGGTCGCGGTCCACACCCGGCGCGCCTCGGACCCCCAGGCCGCGTACGCCGCCCTGCGCGACCCGCTCGCCGACCTCGCCGCCCGGCACGGCCTGATCCTGGAGCCCGGCCGGCTGGTCCTTGAGCTGCGGCCGCCGGGGATGGACAAGGGGGTGGCGCTGGCGGAGTACCTGCGGGAGGTGGACGCGGGGTCCGTGGTGTACGCGGGGGACGACCTCGGGGACCTGCCCGCGTTCGGGGCGGTCGAGAAGCTGCGCTCGGACGGGGTGCCGGGGCTGCTGGTGTGCAGTGGGGCCGGGGAGGTGCCGGAGCTCGCGGAGCGGGCGGATGTGCGGGTGGCGGGGCCGGCGTCGGTGGTGGAGTTCCTCTCGGCGCTGGCCGAGCGCCTGTAGGCGCCCCCACACCGCCCCTTCCCGAAACTCTCCGAGGGTGTCGTTCGTCCGCGGACCGTGGTGGGTTGCTCGCGCGGTTCCCCGCGCCCCTGGGCAGTCAGGGGCGCGGGGAACCGCGCGACCAGCCACCCACGGTCCGCGGAATCAGCGCCGCAGCTCCTCCAGCTGGTCCAGGAACCACCGCTGCGGCGGCAGCGCGGTCGCCGCGGCGGCCAGCCGCTTGGTGCGCGCCGCCCGCTCCTCCCGCCCCATGGACAGCGCCTCGTGCAGCGCGGACGCCGTCCCCGAGACGTCGTACGGGTTCACCCCCACCGCGTCCTCGCCCAGTTCCTCGTACGCCCCCGCCTCCCGCGACAACACCAGCGCGCACCCGGAGTCCGAGACCACCGGCACCTCCTTGGCGACCAGGTTCATGCCGTCCCGGATCGGGTTGACCAGCGCCACGTCGGCCAGCCGGTAGGCCGCCAGCGACCGGGCGAAGTCGTCCTTCACGTGCAGGACCACCGGGGTCCAGTCGTCCGTGCCGTACGCGTCGTTGATGGAGGCGGCCACCCGGGACACCTCCTCGGTGTACTTCCGGTACACCGCCAGGTCCTGCCGCGACGGGTAGGCGAAGGCGACGTGCACCACCCGCTCGCGCCACTCGGGGTGCTCCTCCAGGAGCTCGCGGTACGCCAGCATGCCCCGCACGATGTTCTTCGACAGCTCCGTGCGGTCCACCCGCACGATCGCGCGGCGGCCCGCGCCGATCTCCTCCCGCAGCGCGGCCATCCGCTCCTCGACGTCGCTCTCGTGCGAGCGGCGCCGCAGGAACTCCGCGTCCGCGCCGAGCCCGTGCACCCCGATCCGGGTGTCGCCCGTACCGCCGACGACGTCCGCGCAGCAGCGGGTGAACGCGTCGGCCCAGCGGTGGGTGAGGAAGCCGAGCCGGTCCGCGCCGAGCATCCCCTTCAGGAGCTGCTCGGCCACGTCGTCCGGGAGCATCCGGAAGTACTCGGGGGGCGCCCAGGGGGTGTGCGAGAAGTGGCCGATGCGCAGGTCTGGGCGGAGTTCGCGGAGCATGCCGGGGACCAGGGCCAGGTGGTAGTCCTGGACGACCACGGCCGCCCCGTCCGCAGCCTCGTCCGCAAGCGCCTGAGCGAAGGCCCCGTTGTACGTCTCGTACGCGGCCCACTGGCGCCGGAACTCGGCGTCGAAGGCCGGTTCCAGCGGTGTCTGGTAGAGCATGTGGTGGACGAACCACAGCACCGAGTTGGCGATGCCGTTGTAGGCGTCGGTGTGGACGGCGGCGTCGATGTCCAGCATCCGTACGCCCGGCTCGCCCACCCCGCGCCGCACGGCCTCCCGGTCGCCGTCGCCGAGCGCGGAGCACACCCACAGGGTGTCCGCCTCGGCGCCGATGGCGGAGAGGCCCGAGACCAGGCCGCCGCCGCCGCGGCGGGGTGTGAGGGTTCCGTCGGGGTCGAGGGTGTACGAGACCGGGCCGCGGTTGGACGCGACGAGGATCTGGGCAGCACGCGCGGGGACCATGGAGACGAACCTAGCCCGAAGCGGAATGCCTCAAACGTGCGAACAGCGTCACAGGCCCCTTTCAGGGCGCGCCCCGCTCACGCCGTCCCGCTCGTACCGGTCCCCGCTCACGCCGTCCCCCGTTCACGCCGCGCGATGCACCGCGTACTCCGAGATCTCGCGCATGGGCGGCCGTTCCTCGGTGTCCACCGCGTAGGTGCGCGGGACGAAGCCCTCCTCGGCGCGCTCGAACTGGGTCAGCGAGGGGCGGACCAAGTGGGCCCGGGAGAGGCGCAGTTGGGCCGTGCGGTAGATCGCCGCGGCCATCCGGCCGAGCGCCTGGCCGTCCTGGTGGCGGTGTTTGCGCACACCCACGTCGACCTGCGCCAGCGCGTCGAGCCCCACGGTGTGCAGCGCGTCGACGAGCAGACCCAGCTCCACTCCGTAACCGACGGGGAACGGCAGCCGCTCCAGGAGGGAGCGCCGGGCCGCGTACTCGCCGCCCAGCGGCTGGACGAAACCGGCCAGCTGCGGCCAGTGCAGATTGAGCAGCGGCCGGGCCACCAGTTCGGTGACGCGACCGCCTTGACCTGGGGAGTCGCCGAACGGCCGGTCGTACATCGCCTTGACGAGGTCCACGTCCGGATCGGTCAGGAGCGGGCCGACGATTCCCGAGACGAAGCCGGGGTCGAAGTCCCGCAGGTCCGCGTCGATGAAGCAGACGATGTCACCCGTGGTGACCAGCAGGGAGCGCCACAGGACCTCGCCCTTGCCGGGCAGCGCCGGTATCCGGGGCAGGATCGCGTCCCGGCGCACCACCCGGGCGCCCGCGGCGGACGCGACCTCGGCCGTGCGGTCGGTGGAGCCGGAGTCGACCACCACCAGCTCGTCCACCAGCGGCACGGCGGCGGTCATCAGCTCGCGGCGGATCGCGGTCACGATCTGCCCGACCGTGGCCTCCTCGTCCAGCGCCGGCAGGACCACGCTGACCGTGGTGCCCGTGCGGCGCTTGGCGGCCGTGATCGCGTCCAGCGGGCGGTCGGCCGCCGACCAGGAACGCCTGCTCAGCCAGCGTTCCACCTCTTCCAGCACGATCGGTGACCCCTCTGTGAGTGACGGTGCGAGCGGCGGCGCGGGTGCCGCGTGTGATCCATCTCGCGGTTCGGACGACTATCTCAAGCGTCCGGGCCTTCGGTTACAGTCTTGAACAACGCGGACGGCCCTCGCATGTCGGGGTCGCCGCGCGGACAAATGCCCGGGTCCCTGGACCCGGTGCCACAGCGCTCATCCAGAGGGACTGAGGGAACGGCCCGTTGAAGTCCCGGCAACCCTCCTGCCGACCGCGAGGTCACGGTGGGGAAGGTGCCAATTCCGTCTCATGGCGAAATGCGCCATGGGGAAGATGAGGAGAAAGGGCCTCGCCATCATGGCTGTGCACACCGCCGACGTAGCTGCCACCACCACCGCTGCCACCGCAAACGCCGCCACCTCCGTGGATCTCGGTCCCGCCGTCGCGCTTTCCTGCCGGGAATGCGGCGAGCGGTTCGACCTCGGCCCGATCTTCGCCTGCGCCCTGTGTTTCGGGCCGCTCGAAGTCGCGTACGACCTTCCGGCCGGTGATCCCGAAGCGCTTCGCAAGCGGATCGAAGCGGGCCCCGACAACATCTGGCGCTATGCGCCGCTGCTGCCCGTTCCGGCCAATGTGGCTGAAAAGCCCAACCTGAATCCCGGATTCACCAAGCTCGTCAAGGCCGACAACCTCGCCCGCGAGCTGGGCGTCACCGGCGGTCTCTACGTCAAGGACGACTCCGGCAACCCGACGCACTCCTTCAAGGACCGCGTCGTCGCCATCGCCGTAGAGGCCGCCCGCGCCTTCGGCTTCACCACGCTCTCCTGCTCCTCCACCGGCAACCTGGCGGGCGCGGTCGGTGCCGCCGCCGCCCGGGCGGGCCTGCGCTCGTGCGTCTTCATCCCGCACGACCTGGAGCAGGGCAAGGTCGTCATGGCCGCCGTGTACGGCGGTGAGCTGGTCGGCATCGAGGGCACCTACGACGACGTCAACCGCTTCTGCTCGGAGCTCATCGGCGACCCGCTCGGCGAGGGCTGGGGCTTCGTCAACGTGAACCTGCGCCCGTACTACGGCGAGGGCTCCAAGACGCTGGCGTACGAGATCTGCGAGCAGCTCGGCTGGCGGCTGCCCGACCAGATCGTCGTGCCGATCGCCTCCGGCTCCCAGCTCACGAAGATCGACAAGGGGCTCCAGGAGCTGATCCGGCTGGGACTCGTGGAGGACCGGCCGTACAAGATCTTCGGCGCCCAGGCCGAGGGCTGCTCGCCGGTGTCCACCGCCTTCAAGGCGGGCCACGACGTGGTCCGCCCGCAGAAGCCGGACACCATCGCCAAGTCCCTCGCCATCGGCAACCCGGCGGACGGCCCGTACGTCCTGGACATCGCCCGGCGCACCGGCGGCGCGGTGGAGGACGTCAACGACGAGCAGGTCGTGGAAGCGATCAAGCTGCTCGCCCGGACCGAGGGCATCTTCGCCGAGACGGCGGGCGGCGTGACGGTCGGTGTCACCCGCAAGCTCATCGAGGGCGGGCTTCTGGACCCGGCTCTGACTACTGTCGTCCTCAACACGGGTGACGGCCTCAAGACCCTGGACGCGGTGGCGCCGACCACCGGCCCGTCCGCGACCATCCGCCCGAGCCTGGACGCGTTCCGCGACGCCGGCCTGGCCGGCTGACTCCACCCAGCTCCCAGACGGAAGGCAGGAAGCCCCATGAGCGTCAACGTCCGCATCCCCACCATCCTCCGTACGTACACCGGCGGCAAGGCCGAGGTCGCGGCCGAGGGTGCCACCCTCGCCGAGGTCATCGCCGACCTGGAGAAGAACCACGCGGGGATCGCCGCCCGGGTCCTGGACGACCAGGGCAAGCTGCGCCGGTTCGTCAACGTGTACGTCAACGACGACGACGTCCGCTTCGAGCAGGGGCTCGAGACGGCCACGCCGGACGGCGCCGGGGTCTCGATCATTCCCGCCGTGGCGGGCGGCTGCTGAGCTACTCGGCGTTACCTGAATTGCCCCCTCCGCAAGCTAAGCGGAGGGGGCAATTCAGTGTGGTTCAGCGCGGTACAGTGGGGAAGTCCCCGTCGCCGCGCATGCCACGCGCATATGAGAACGCGACGAACGGCCGTCGAGATGCAGTCAAAGTGTTCGAGCATATTGCTCCCTAAGTGCGCTTTGCCCGGCCCGACTTGCCCCGTAATGCTGGAATAGGCGGCATTCCGCTCCCGGTCCGTGCCCGGAATTCTCGTCCGACTGACCTGTTGCAGAGGGCAGTTGGGCAGATACATTCAGCCGCGGTCGACGCGTTCCGGCGCACACCCTCTCCTGTCGGAGGGTGGAGATCTGACCCGGGTCCGCGAAGTGCGGTCCCGTGCAAGGGCCAGTAATAGGGGAGTTAGGCATGGCTCAGGGCACCGTCAAGTGGTTCAACGCGGAGAAGGGGTACGGCTTCATCGCGGTCGACGGTGGTGCGGATGTTTTCGTCCACTACAGCGCGATCCAGATGGACGGGTACCGCACCCTTGAAGAAGGTCAGCGAGTCGAGTTCGAGATCTCGCAGGGCCAGAAGGGTCCGCAGGCGGACATGGTCAAGCTCGCCGTCTGATCTCGGCGCGATCGGCCACCGACGCACACAGGCCCGTGGGGCCCGCATCCTCTGTAAATGGATGCGGGCCCCACGTGTGCGTCCGGGCCCGGCCGGTGGCCCGGCCCCCGGCGCCCGGGTGTCCGGGACCGGGCCGCGAGGGTGGGACGGCCTTGCACTCTCCGGGGTCGAGTGCTAATCATTGGCGTTAGCACTCTCCGAGTGAGAGTGACAGAACTTGGATCGGGTCAGTGAGGCCCGCGGACCGGGTGGGGCAAGGAACCACAAGGGTCGCGAGCCGTCCGTCGCGGGCACCGGCGCGGTCCACGAAGAACGCCACCCCTGTCCGGGAGGACCACTTCACATGGCCAAGATCATCGCGTTCGACGAGGAGGCACGGCGCGGTCTCGAGCGCGGGATGAACCAGCTCGCCGACGCCGTCAAGGTCACCCTTGGCCCCAAGGGCCGCAACGTCGTCCTCGAGAAGAAGTGGGGCGCCCCCACGATCACCAACGATGGTGTTTCCATCGCCAAGGAGATCGAGCTCGAGGACCCGTACGAGAAGATCGGCGCCGAGCTGGTCAAGGAAGTCGCCAAGAAGACGGACGACGTCGCCGGTGACGGTACGACCACCGCGACCGTCCTCGCCCAGGCGCTCGTGCGCGAGGGTCTGCGCAACGTGGCCGCGGGTGCCAACCCGATGGCCCTGAAGCGCGGCATCGAGAAGGCCGTCGAGGCCGTCTCCGGTGCGCTCCTGGAGCAGGCCAAGGATGTCGAGACCAAGGAGCAGATCGCTTCGACGGCCTCCATCTCCGCCGCCGACACCCAGATCGGCGAGCTCATCGCCGAGGCGATGGACAAGGTCGGCAAGGAAGGCGTCATCACGGTCGAGGAGTCCCAGACCTTCGGTCTGGAGCTCGAGCTCACCGAGGGCATGCGCTTCGACAAGGGCTACATCTCGGCGTACTTCGCGACCGACATGGAGCGCATGGAAGCCGCGCTCGACGACCCGTACATCCTGATCGTCAACTCGAAGATCGGCTCGGTCAAGGACCTGCTGCCGCTCCTCGAGAAGGTCATGCAGTCGGGCAAGCCGCTCCTGATCATCGCCGAGGACGTCGAGGGCGAGGCCCTGTCGACCCTGGTCGTGAACAAGATCCGCGGCACCTTCAAGTCCGTCGCCGTCAAGGCCCCGGGCTTCGGCGACCGCCGCAAGGCCATGCTCAACGACATCGCCATCCTCACCGGCGGCACGGTCATCTCCGAGGAGGTCGGCCTCAAGCTGGAGAACGCGGGCCTCGACCTGCTCGGCCGCGCCCGCAAGGTCGTCATCACCAAGGACGAGACCACCATCGTCGACGGTGCCGGTGACAGCGAGCAGGTCGCCGGTCGCGTGAACCAGATCCGCGCCGAGATCGAGAACTCGGACTCGGACTACGACCGCGAGAAGCTCCAGGAGCGTCTGGCGAAGCTGGCCGGCGGCGTGGCCGTCATCAAGGCCGGCGCCGCCACCGAGGTGGAGCTCAAGGAGCGCAAGCACCGCATCGAGGACGCCGTGCGCAACGCCAAGGCGGCCGTCGAGGAGGGCATCGTCGCGGGCGGTGGCGTGGCCCTGCTCCAGGCCTCCTCGGTCTTCGAGAAGCTGGACCTGTCGGGTGACGAGCTGACCGGCGCCAACGCCGTGAAGCTCGCCCTGGAGGCCCCGCTGAAGCAGATCGCCGTCAACGGTGGTCTCGAGGGTGGCGTCATCGTCGAGAAGGTCCGCAACCTGCCCGTCGGCCACGGTCTGAACGCCGCGACCGGTGAGTACGTGGACATGATCGCCGAGGGCATCATCGACCCGGCGAAGGTCACGCGCTCCGCGCTGCAGAACGCCGCGTCGATCGCCGCGCTGTTCCTCACCACCGAGGCCGTCATCGCCGACAAGCCGGAGAAGGCCGCCGCGGGCGGCGCTCCGGGCGGCATGCCGGGCGGTGACATGGACTTCTGATCCTCCCTGGAGGATCGGCAGGCCCGATTGCGTACGGAGGGCGGCACCCCACTGGGGGTGCCGCCCTTCGGCGTTCGCGGATACCGGCGGACAACCGGCCGGCCGGCGGCGGCGACCGGCGGCCCGCTACGGCAGAGCGGCCCGCAGCCGGCCCCGGGTCTCGGCCAGGCGCCGGGTCGCCGCCGCCGCGTCCAGGTCCGCGAGCAGCATCAGGATCGCCGTCTTCACCTCGCCGTCCGCCGCCTTCAGGGCCGCCTCGATCCGGTCGTCGGGCGCCTGCGTGGCCAGGGCGACGATGCGGTGGGAGCGGGCGCGCAGCTTCTCGTTGGAGGCGCGGACGTCCACCATCAGGTTCCCGTACGTCTTGCCCAGCCGGATCATCGTGATCGTCGAGATCATGTTGAGGACGAGCTTCTGGGCAGTGCCGGACTTCAGCCGGGTCGAGCCGGTCAGCAGCTCCGGGCCCACCACGACCTCGATGCGGTGCTCGGCGGCGGCGGCCAGCGCCGACCCGGCGTTGCAGGCCAGGCCGATGGTGAGGGCCCCGCGCGCCCGGGCGTGTTCGACGGCGCCCACCGCGTACGGGGTGCGGCCGGAGGCGGAGACGCCGACGACCGTGTCGAGCGCGGTCAGGGCGAGCCCGTCCAGATCGGCGGCCGCCAGCTCCCGGGAGTCCTCGGCGCCCTCGACGGAGGAGGCGAGGGCCGCATGGCCGCCCGCGATCAGCCCGACGACCTGGGAGGGGTCGGTGTTGAAGGTCGGCGGGCACTCGCTGGCGTCCAGTACGCCGAGCCGCCCGGCGGTGCCCGCGCCCGCGTACACCAGCCGCCCGCCCCGGCCCATCCGCTCGGCGGTGGCGTCGATGGCGGCGGCGATGCGCGGGAGCTGGGCGGCGACGGCGGCGGGGACCGTGGCGTCCTCGCCGTTCATGAGGCGGGCGATCTCGGCGGTCGGCAGCCGGTCGATGTCGGCGAGCTCGGGCCGGAACGCCTCGGTGGTCAGGGCGGCCAGCTGGGCGCGGAGTTCCAGTTGCGTGGAAGTCATGGCGGCGCTGCTCTTTCGTGACGTGTGCGGGGGCACCCGGGGTCAGCGGGTGCGCGGGTTGTGGCGGTGGGCGAGCGCCTCGTAGGAGGCGGCGAGCGCGGGGGCCGCCGTCTCGTACGTGCGCTGGGCGACACCGATGAACAGGCAGTCCACGACGAGGAGTTGGCTGGTGCGCGAGGACATCGCGGCCGGGCGCAGCTCGCTCTCGCGGGCGGTGGAGGTGGTCAGTATGTGGTCGGCGTACTGGGAGACCGGGCCGTCGGGGCGGCCGGTGACGGCGATGGTGGTGGCGCCCCGGTCGAAGGCGACGCGCAGCGGCTCGATGACGTCGCCGGTCGAGCCGGAGTGGGTGATGGCGACGGCCGCGTCCCCCGCGCGCAACTGCACGGCGTTGGTCACGGCGAGGTGCGGGTCGGTGTGCGCGTGCGCGATCAGGCCGATCCTCAGCAGCTTCTGGGCCAGGTCCTGGCCGACGAGCGAGGAGGCGCCGACGCCGTAGACGTCGATGCGGCGGGCCTGCGCGAGGGCGGCGACGGCCGCGCCGAGCTGGGCGGTGTCGAGGGCGGCGGCGGTGTCGGCGAGCGTCTGCTGCTCGTCGTGGGCGAGCTTGGCGACGACGTCGGCGAGGGGGTCGTCCAGGGCGATGTCGGCGGTGACGGCCGGGGCGCGCCCCGACTGCTGCTGGGCGGCGAGTCCGGCGAGCGCGAGGCGCAGATCGCGGTAGCCGGGGTAGCCGAGGAGGCGGGCCGTGCGGACCACGGTGGCCTCGCTGGTGCCGGTGAGCTCGGCGAGGCCGGTGACGGTGAGGGCGGCGCACCCGGCCGGGTCCCCGGCGACGGCCTCCGCGACGCGCTGCATCGAGCGGGTCATCGACGGTGCCAGGGTGCGCACCTTGGCCGCGAGGGCGGCGGGGGCCGGGGGAGCCGCGTCGCCGGTGAAAGTTTCCTTCACGTCGTGGTTCACCCTTGGAAGATATTTTCGCAGGTGGGGCGGGGTCAACCCCTCGGCCCGGGACGGGCGGAAGTGGGGGATGGGGTGACAATGGCTCCATGGACGACGTCGACCCCCTGGAGCAGTACCTGCACGCCGCCCGCGCCCTGGTGCTGGCGGATCTGGCCGCGCGCGACGTGGCCCAGGCCGATGTGGTCTCGCTGGTCGAGGACGCGGTGACGCATCGCCGGTGGTGGGTGGAGCAGTGGCCGGACGGGGCGTCGTACGTCGCCGGGCTGGTCGCGCAGGACGTGCAGGACGCGCTCCTGGAGAAGTACGGCCGCTGGCCCATCTGCCCCGTCTGCCACGCCGGGGACCCGCACGCCCTCGACGTGGAGCCCGAGCTCGGGCCCGATCCGCACTGGGTCTGCGGCAAGGCGGGCGTGACGGTGGCGCCGGTCGGCGGCCTGGGCACGGGCCCCCTGGCATGACGCTCTACATCGACCCGCCGACCTGGCCGGGCCATGGCCGCCTGTGGTCGCACCTGGTCAGCGATGTGTCCTACGAGGAGCTGCACGCCTTCGCGGCCGCCATCGGCTGCCCGCCGCGCGCCTTCGAGCGCGACCACTACGACGTACCCCAGTCGCGGTACGTGGACGCGGTGCGGGCCGGGGCGGTGGAGGTCGGCTCCAAGGAGCTGGTGCGGCGGCTGACGGGGGCGGGGCTGCGGCGGCCGAAGGGGCGCCCGGCGCCTTAGCCGTGGTGGTTTCGGCTGCCGGCAGCCGTCGTGGCCTCCGCGGCCGTCTTGGCCGTCGCTCGGCCGGTCGGTGGCTCAGCCGGTGAGCAGCTCCAGCTCCGTCGTCAGGTTCTCGCGGGCGCGGGTCTCCCACTCCCGGGCGCCGTACGGGGTACGGAAGAGCCTGGGCAGGGCGAGGAGCTGGCGCAGGACCTGGGCGCGGCCGGTGCGGAAGGCGTCGTCGGGGACGAAGGCGTACTCCTCGCGGACGGCGGCGGCGTACGCGGCGTACTCCTCGGGGCCGCCCGCGAGCACCGCGAGGTCCGCGTCGCACAGGACCTCGCCGTTGGTGTCGCCCTCGGCGGGGTCGTGGGTGACGGTCAGGCGTACGAGCCGGGCGACCTCGGCGGTGTCCTCGCGGCCCAACCCGGCCTCGGGCAGCGCCCGTTCGGCCAGCGCCGCGCTGCGCTCCTCGTTCTCGGACCGGTCCGGGCGGTAGACGGCGTCGTGGAACCACGCGGCGAGGCGGACGAGTTCGGGGGCGGTGGCGTGGTCGGCGAGGGTGTCGATGTGGCGCAGTACGGCGGTGAGGTGGGCGACGGTGTGGTACTTGCGGTGGGGCTCGCTCCAGCGGGTGAGGAGGTTGGTGGCGTAGGGGGTGGGGTCGGGGGTGGGGGTCTGGCGGGCGGCGCTGAGGGTGTCGGCCCAACGGGCAACGAGATCGACCATCCCCCGAGCGTAACGACGCCCCGCCCCCCTCCACTGGGGCTGCTCCCCGGGCCCTGTTTCCGCCTGCGGGAGGCGGTGGACCGGTCGCGCAGTTCCCCGCGCCCCTTATCGGGCCCGTTGTTCGCCTGCGGCCCGGTGGTGGGTGACTCGCGCAGTTCCCCGCGCCCCTGGCGTGTGCGGGTCCGGCTTTTGTGTGCGGCTCGGTGGTGGGCTGGCCGCGCAGTTCCCCGCGCCCCTAAAAGCCTGTGGCTGAGCCAACTGTTCGGCTGCGGCCAACCCCCTAGGGGCGCGGGGAACTGCGCGAGCAACCGAAGCCGACCCGCAGATGAAGTCCGGGCCCGATAAGGGGCGCGGGGAACTGCGCGAGCAACCCAGCACGGCCCGCAGGCGAAGGCCGGGCCGGATCAGGGGCGCGGGGAACTGTGCGAGTCACCCACCACCGGGGCGCAGGTGAGCACCCTCGGGCTACCCCCCGCCCCGCCCCGGGGGCCTCCCCGATGGGCAGGGGAGCGGCCCCCTGGGACAGTCGGAGGCATGATCGCGCCCTCTCGCCGGATCGTCCTGACCGCCACCGCCGCCACCGTCCTCCTCGGCAGCGGAGCCGCCACCGCCACCGCAACCCCCCGCATCCACACCGAACTCCCCCCACCCACCGGCCCCCACCTCGTCGGCACCGTGAGTCTGCGGCTCGTCGACCGGGCGCGGCGGGATCCGTGGGGTACGCGGAGCTGCCGGGAGCTGATGGTGGGGGTGCGGTATCCCGCCCGCCGGGTGCGCGGGTACGCGCGCGCGCCGCAGATGACCCGCGCCGCCGCCGACGCGTACGGCCGGACGAGCGGACTCGACGTGCCCGAGGGAAGCGTGGACTGGGGCGCCACCCGCAGCCACGCCCACACCCACGCCCCTGTCGCCCACCCCGCCCCCCACTCCGCCGGCTTCCCCGTCGTCCTCTATTCGCCCGGCGCCGGCGACCCCCGCACCCTGGGCACCACCCACTGCGACGAGCTCGCCTCGCGCGGGTACGTCGTGGTGATGCTGGACCACCCGTACGACGCCCAGGTCGTCGAGTTCCCCCGAGGCCGGCTCGAACGGACGGTGCTGCCCCGCGAGTACGCCCGCGCCAAGAAGGCCGGGCCCGAGCACGTCGTCGCGCTGCTGAAGAAGGTCGTGGACGTACGGGTGGCCGACACCCGGTTCGTCCTCGACCGGCTCCGCCACCTCCCCGGCCCCCTCGGGCGGCTCCTCGACCTCGGGGCGGTCGGGATGTTCGGGCAGAGCGCGGGCGGGTTCACCGCCGCGCAGACCCTGCACGACGACCGCCGCATCAGGGCCGCGCTCAACATGGACGGCGTGATGGGCTACACCGAGAACGACCACGACCCGGCGAACCCGTCGTCCGTCGGCACCGACGGCGTCACCCGCCCCCTGCTCCTCATGGGCATGGACGGCGACGACCACCACACCCTCCCCTCCTGGGGTGCCGTGTGGCGGCACAGCACCGGCTGGCACCGGGACCTGACCCTCACCGGCACCGCCCACGCCTCGTTCACCGACCTCCAGTCGCAGATCCCGCAGATCGCCCGCCGGCTCGGTCTGCCGGACGCCTTCGTCACCGGGAACGTGGGCACCATCGACCCGGTACGTTCCGTCGCCGCCCAGCAGGCGTACGTCGCCGCCTTCTTCGACCGGTGGCTGCGCGGCCGCGACGACGCCGGCCTCCTGGAACGGCCCTCGCGGCGCTGGCCGGAGGTGCGGTTCGTGGAGTGAGCCCCCGGCGCGCCGCCCCCTGACGCATGCGGCCCCGCGCCCCGCCGCGTAGGCTGTTATTGGACTAGACCTGTTGACCTGTAGGCAGCCGAGGAATTGGGGTCAGATGAGCAACCGTGCACTGCTTGAGGTGATCGCTCTCGACGCGGACGACGCCGTCGCGGCACAGGCCGGCGGCGCGGACCGGCTGGAGCTGGTCACCGACATGGCGGCCGACGGCCTCACCCCGTCCCGGCGGACCTTCGCGGCGATCCGCGCCGCCGTGGACATCCCGCTGCGCGTGATGCTGCGCGCGGCGGACGGCTTCGCGGCGGGCGACGTGGACGCGCTCGTACGGGACGCGCGGGCGCTGCGCGCGGAGGGCGCGGAGGAGTTCGTGCTCGGCTTCCTCGACGAGACGGGCGCCCCGGACATGACGGCCGTACGGGCGCTGGTGGCGGAGCTGGACGGATGCCGGTGGACGTTCCACCGGGCCGTCGACCGCGCCGCCGACCGCGACGCCCTGCGCAAGGAGCTCGCGGGCCTGCCCGGCCTCGACACGTATCTGACGGCGGGTGCGGCCGGAGGCGTCGACGACGGCCTGGAGACGCTGGTCGCGGAGGCGGGCCGGTCCGGCGAGCCCGGTTACGAGCCCCGCATCCTCGTCGGCGGCGGTCTCCGCCTCGACCACCTGCCGCGTCTGCGGGAGGCCGGGATCGACGCGGTGCACATCGGCGGCGCGTCGCGCCCCGGCGGCTGGTCGGCCCCGGTCTCGGCCCAGGCCGTCGCGCAGTGGCGCGAGGCCCTGGACGCGTAGCGGACGCCAGGCAGGAGAGGGAGCGGGAGCGGGAGTACGCGGCGAGCAGGGCACCTCGGCAGCGGGCAGCGGGGGTTACCGGGGCCCTGGCCCCGGCCCCGGCCCCGAGGCCTGGGGCTACCGCCCCTTCCCCACCACCAGCTGCACCCCCGAGACCGTCGCCACCACGCCGTCCTTCTCCACCCGCACGTCCCGCACCCGCAGCATCCGCGCCTCGCGCGGCAGCGTGTACGAGAAGGACAGGCGGTCGGACAGCTCCGGCGGGCGCATCGCCAGCAGGCCCGAGACCAGCTTCGGGTCGATGCCGATCTTCGACAGCAGCCAGGGGTGGTCCGCCACCACGTCGACGAGGTTGACCCCCGCCAGCTGCTCGGCGAACCGGGGCGTGCCGGTCAGCTCGTGCAGCTTCTCCTCGCTGCGCAGCGCCGCCGCGACGTCCGCCTTCGGCACGCCGAGCCGCTCCACCACCGCCGGGACCGACAGCAGCGCCTTCACGCGCGCGGTGTCCCGGCTGATGAGCTCGGCGGACTCGCGGTGCAGGGTCAGCCCCCGGTTCCGCCCCGGCCGGTACGTGGCGATCCCCGGCATGTCCAGGCTCATGCCGTCGACGTCCGTGGACAGCCCGTTGGTGCCGACCAGCCGCACCTGGGCCCGTGCCCGTACGCGCAGCTCCTGACCGGCGATCGTCAGCCGGCCGTCCGCGCCCACCGTGTCGCCGCTCACCCTGCTGAACTTCAGCTGCGAGGCCGCCAGTTCGCGGTTCATGTCGTCGAAGGACAGGGTGATCCGGCCGTGCAGGTCACCGATGACCGCACTGCGGATGTCGCTCGGCAGATCCCCCGTCAGTTTGATGTCCCGCGCACTGGCCTGCACCTTCGCGAGCGATATGCGGTCGGCTGCCACGTGCGGCACGGTGACGTCCACCCGTTCCAGACGCTTGTCCAGGACCTGCGTGAGGAACGGGAACCCGTGGATGTCCACCTCGGGAGCGGCGGCCAGATGGAGTTCGTCCTGGAGGGCCTGCCGCGCCTTCTTCTCCGCGTACATCGCCGCGCACCGGTCCGCCAGGACCAGGAACCCGACACACACGACCAGCCCGAACACCAGCTTGGCCAGGCGCGGGAGCGCGGCGAGGGGGCTGCGGCGGCGCCGACGGCCGCGCCCGGCGCGCCGCCGTCCCTTCCCCGCGCGCCGGTGGTCGGGCGGTGACCACGGGTCGTCCTCGGGCCCGGCGTGCATGCTGCTGAGGTCGAGCGGGAGGACCGTGAGCCCGGCGGCGGTCTCGGAGCCGGGCTCGTGACCGGTCTGCGAACCGCCCTCGTGACCGGGCTCGGGATCGGCCAGGGCCGCGAGTTCGTCGTAGGGGTTGCGGGGACGAGGTTGCATGCGTGTGGGGGAGCGCATCGTCTTATCCCACCACACATGCCCTCTTCGAACACAAGCGCCACCAACGGTACGTCCACCGCGACGGCATCCGGCTACCCGTCCACCCGTACCTCGGCCCACACCGTCTTGCGCGGCACCGGCCCCTCCTCCGTGCCCCAGCGCGCGGCCACCGCCGCCACCAGCAGCAGCCCCCGCCCCGATTCGGCCTCGGCCCGTCCGCCCGCGTCCGCCGACGCGCCCACGGTGGCCGGCAGCCGCCGGTCCCCCCGCCCGTCCGTCACCGCGATGCGCAGCGTCCCCTCCCGCAGGGCGAGGGCGAGTTCGAAGTCGCGGCCGGGCACGCGCGCGTGCAGGACCGCGTTGGACGCCAGCTCCGCGACGACCAGCGCGGCCGTGTCCGACGCCTCGCCGTGACGCGGCACGCCCCACTCCGCGAGCCGCCGGACGGCGAGCAGCCGGGCCAGCCGCGCGCCGTGCCGGGTGGCGGAGATCCGGCGTCTGAACATACGTACGGTAGTGGACAGATGGGCGGTCGTCGTTCCGTTCTCGGGGTGCATGGGGCCACAGTGGCGCCGCTCGCACGCCCGTGACCAGGCTGGGAGCGCGTACTCCGCGCGAGCGTACGCGGCCGTGCTGTAGACAGTACGGCTAACGGGCCGTAACTCTGGGTGAGTTGCGCGCGGGGAGATCCACTCACCGGAGGTAGCCGGAATGGCCTGGGACCACGAGGGATACGACAGCGAGCCGGAGCCGTCGGACAGTCTGCGGACGTTCGGCGCGGTCCTCCAGGCCCTGCGGGAACACGCGGGGCTGAGCCGCGAGGACTTCGCCGTCCTGGTCGGCTTCTCCAAACACACCGTCGCGTCGGTTGAGTTGGGCCGCCGCATGCCCGACCCCGACTTCGTCGAGAGCGCGGAGGCGGCCCTCGGCAACACGAACGCGCTGCGCAGCGCGATGCAGTACCTCAACCGCCAGCCGGGACTCGCCCGCTGGTTCCGCCGCTGGGCCCAGTACGAACGGTGCGCTATCAGCCTCTACACGTACGAGTCGCGGCTTGTGCCGGGGCTGTTGCAGACGGAGGCGTACGCGCGGACGTTGTTCGGGGAGCGCGTGCCGCCTCTGGCCGACGCCCAGGTCGAGGTCCAGTTGGCGGCCCGGCAGGAGCGGCAGCAGCTTCTGCGGGACCGGCCCAACACGTCGTTCAGTTTCATCATCGAGGAGCACGTCTTCCTGCGGCGCACGGGTGGGGCCGACGTGACCCGCGAGCTCATCGACTACATCCTGGAGTGCACCTCTGCTCGGAACATCCAGCTACAAATTATGCCCATGGCCACAGATGTTCATGCCGGGCTGAACGGTCCCATTCAGTTGCTCGAAACCCCGGCGAACCGCTGGTTCGGGTACTGCGAGGGGCAGGAGAGCGGCCAGTTCATCTCTGATCCCAAAGTGGTCAGCACGCTCCACACGCGGTATGCGAAACTGCGCACGCAGGCCCTCACCCCCGAGGACTCCGTGCGCCTGTTGGAGCAACTGCGAGGAGCGTTATGACCGCCACCGAACTCGCCTGGTTCAAGAGCAGCTACAGCAGCGGATCCGGTGACGACTGCGTCGAAGTCGCCCTCGACTGGCGCAAGTCCACGTACAGCGGTGATTCCAGCGGCGATTGCGTGGAGGTGGCCACCTGCCCCGCCACCATCCACGTCCGCGACTCCAAGAACCCGCAGGGCCCCGCGCTCGCCCTGTCGCCGGCCGCGTGGGCGCGGTTCGTCCCGTACGCGGCCGGCTAGGAGCGGGCTACTTCCAGTAGAGGCCCTGGCCCATGGTGAAGGGGCTGCCCCAGTACTCCGCCGACACGACCTTCGTCGTCGCGGAGGGCGCCAGCGCGACCGCGCAGCCCTTCTGGGTCTTGCCGTGGGTGAAGTCCTTGGGCAGGGACTCGCTCGGGCACTTGTCGAAGTGGCCGATGACCATGAGGTTCTGCGCCTCGGTGTCGTCGCCGAGGTGGCCCTTCATGTGGCCGACGGAGGCGTACGCCAGGTCCGTCGTGCCGACGTTCTCGACCGTGTAGCGGATGTAGTACGGGACCTTCCCGCTGACCTTGTCGCCGAGCTTGAGCGGGGCCAGGTCGGCGGGGGCGCCCTTCTCGATCGCGTCGACGGTGAGCGCGATCTCGCCCTTCGTCGTGGTGCCGTAGGTGAACGGGAACCGCGCGGCCTCGCCCAGCTTGAACGTCTGGCCGCCCTTGGCCTGGCCGGCTCCGCCGCCGCCCGAGGGCGCCGGGGGCTGGGTGGAGGGCGCCTGGGACGCGGGTGCGGACGGCGTCGGCTTTGCCCCGCCGACCGGCTGGTCCGCGCCGTCGTCCCCGTTGCACGCGCTCAGCGCCAGCGAACCGACGACCACCAGGCCGACGGACGCCAGCTTGACCCGGCCGCCGCCCTTGCGCATGACAGAACTGCTCATGGTGTGAACTCCCCCGTTGAAGCGATAACGCTGTGGACCGATGCTGTGGACCGCCTTGGCGATCTCTACGAACAGAGTTCCTACGGGACGAGCGCGACGCGTCGCCAGCGGGGTGTCCGAAATGCCAGGGCCCGTGGCCGATTCATGACGTCGCCAGGACGAAAGCGCTACGCGAGGCGGACATCGGCGACCTGGGGCGACCTGGGGCTCAGCGGCGGCGGATCAGGTCAGCTGGGCGGGCAGGGGTGCCGCGTGGCAGACGGTGAGGCCCGAGACCGCCCGGGTCAGCGCCACGTACAGGCGGCGCAGGCCGGTGCGTTCGTCCGGCTCGCCGTCGACCACGGCGGCGGGCTCGTCCAGGACCACGTAGTCGTACTCCAGGCCCTTCGCCAGCGAGGCGGGGACCAGGGTGAGCCGGGACTCGGCCGTGGTCTCCTCGCCGGGGTGCAGGAACGGCAGACCCGCCGCCTTCAGGGCCTCGGTGAGCACCGGGATGCGCGCGTCCGCCGCGATCAGGCCCGTCGAGCCCTCGTGCCCGAGCGCCTCGCGGCAGGCGGACAGGACGGCCGCGTCCAGCTCCTCCGGGGCCGAGGCGCGCACGTCCAGCGAGCCGGGCGTCTCGCGCACGGACTCCACCGGCGCCAGACCCGGTGAAATCGACGGCAGCAGCCGCGAGGCGTACGCGATCACCTCGCGCGGTACGCGGAAGCCCGCCGTCAGCTCCTCCACCACCGCGTCCGGCTTGCCGAGGTGACGCAGCGCCTCGTCCCAGCTCGCCGTCGCCCAGGGTGTGGTGCCCTGCGCCAGGTCGCCCAGGACCGTCGCCGAGCCGGTCGAGCAGCGGCGGCCGACCGCCCGGTACTGCATGGGGGAGAGGTCCTGCGCCTCGTCGACCACCACATGGCCGAGCGAGTGGGTCCGTGCCACCAGGTCGTTCGCCTCGTCGATCAGCACCGCGTCCGCCGCCGACCACTTGGCTGACCTGACGCTGCGCGCGGGCTTCGCCCACAGGATCGTCTTCTGCTCATCCGCGCTGAGCAGGCCCTCCGCGTGCGCGGCGAGGAAGTCGGCGTCGGAGAGCAGCCGCAGCACCAGCTTCGCCGGGTCGACCGGCGGCCAGAGCTCCTTCACGGCCGCCTTCACCGCCGCGTTGCGCGCCACCGCGTCCTGCACCCGGTCGTCGGGCGCCTCGCCCGCCTGCTCCATCCGTACGAGCACGGCGTGGGCGATGCGCTGCGGCAGGGCGTCCCGGGCGGCCCCGTACCGGATGTCGCGCTCCCGCAACTCGCGGACGATCTCCTCCAGTTCGTACGCCGGGATCCGCCACCGGCGCGAGCCGCGCACCACCACCAGCGGCTCGGTGGGCAGGCTCACATGGCTGCGGACGGCCCGGCGCAGCACCTCGGCCATCCTGGCGTCACCCTTGACGATCGCGGCGGGTGCCTCGTCGGTGCCCCGCACCTCGACGTGCGCCACCAGGTCGTCGACGGTCGCCTGGCGGACCTCCAACTCGCCCAGCGCGGGCAGCACTTGCTCGATGTAGTGGAGGAAGGAGGCGTTCGGGCCGATGACCAGGGTGCCGGTGCGGGCGAGGCGATCGCGGTGCGCGTAGAGGAGGTACGCCACCCGGTGCAGGCCGACGGCCGTCTTGCCGGTGCCGGGGCCGCCCTGGACGCAGACGGAGCCGCCGAGCCCCGAGCGGACGATCTCGTCCTGTTCCGGCTGGATCGTCGCCACGATGTCGCGCATCGGGCCGACGCGCGGGCGCTCGATCTCCGCCTGGAGCAGCTTGCTGGTGGTGGCCGCCTCGGCGGGGTCGGTGAGGTGCTCGTCCTCGTACGCCGTGAGCTCGCCGCCGGTGTAGCCGAAGCGGCGGCGCAGCGCGATGTCCTGCGGGTCCTTGCGGGAGGCGCGGTAGAACGGCTGGGAGACCGGCGCGCGCCAGTCGATCACCATCGGGTCGCCCTCGGCGTCGTGGACGTGGCGGCGCCCGATGTAGAAGCGCTCGCCCCCGGCGCCCTCGGCCAGCTCCGCGCCGGGAGCGTGCAGGTAGTCGAGACGGCCGAAGAAGAGCGGGGTGTGCGAGAGGTCCGCCAGGGCCTTGATGCGGTCGTCGATCTGGCGCTGGAGGACGGCCGCGTTCACCCAGTTCGCGGTGACGTCCTTGATGTCGAGATTCTGCACGTCCTCGCGCATGGCGCGCAGGGCCGCGCGCGACTCGGCGAGGTGGGCGCGCTCACGGCTGAGGGGGTCTTCGGGGTCGTGCGGGGACACGGGGTTCCTCCGGGAGGCTGATCGGGCGGGATCGCCTTGCGGCTTCGGCGGCCGGCCGGTTTCCGTCCGGGCGGCGGCGCTCCTCGGAGGGAGGCGGGGAAGCGGCGATTGTAGTCAGGGGGCCGGGGAGGGGCGAACGAATTTTCCCGGACGCGGTCCGGACTCCGGGGGAGCCCCTAGGGAGCGGGGTCCTACGGGGTCCTACCCGTAGGGGACGGGGGTGGACCAGAGGTGGACGCGGGGGGCCGGGCGGTTCCGACCGCAGAGCGATGAAAGAGGAGGGGCCCGGGAGCACCATGGATACATGAGCCCCGTGACCTTCACCCCCGCGCCCACCGTCCCGGCTCCCCGGGGCGCGACCGCCACCGGCGCCGAGCACTCCCCGCACCGCGTCGGCAACGCCCTGCGCGCCGCCAAGGCCTTCGCGGGCGCGGCCCTGAGCGTCGTCGTCCTCGGGGAGTACTCGGAAGAGGCGGGCGTACGCCGCCACCGCTGACCCGCCCCCGAGCCAAGTACCTCGCCGGTACCCCCAAGGGGCGCGGGGAACTGCGCGCCCAGCCACCGGCGACCCGCAGCCGAACGCCCGGCCCGCTCCCTCACCCCACCCCCTCACCCCGCCCCCCGCCGAGCCTGCCCCGGCGCGCTCGTCGGATCCTCTAGGGTCACGGCCGTGAAGTACCGGAACGTGATCGGCCGTTCGCACAGAGCCATATCCGCCGCGGTCGCCAAGCCCGCGACCGGCGTCGTCCTGCTCGCCGTCTCCCTCACCGCGCTGGCAGCGCTCTGCCTCGCCCTGCGCGTCCCCATGGCGGACGCCCTGGTCTACCGGGCGGAGGGCGCGGCCGTCGCGCACGGCACCGATCTGTACGGCTTCACCGTCACCCGCTGGCACCTGCCCGCCACCTACCCGCCGTTCGCCGCGCTCCTCTTCGTACCGACGACCTGGCTCCCCGTACCGGTGCTCAAGGCCGCCTTCGCCGTCGGCAACGCGCTGCTGCTGGCCCTGCTCGTACGGCTCTCGTGCCGGTTCGCCCGGATCGCCCCCCGGCCCGCCGCCCTGCTCGGCGCCACCGCCGCCGGGCTCTGGCTCGAACCGGTCTTCCAGACGCTGCTCTTCGGCCAGATCAACCTCGCGCTGACCTGCCTGGTCCTGTGGGACCTCACCAGAGCGCCCGGCGCCCCGGGCAAGGGCCTCGCGACCGGCGTGGCGGCGGGCGTCAAGCTCACCCCCGCGCTCTTCCTGCTGTACGCGCTGCTCAGGGGGCGGTGGCGGGAGGCGGGAACGGGCGCCGCCGCCTTCGCCGGGACCGTGCTGCTCGGCGGGCTCGTCCTGCCCGGCGCCAGCGTGGACTTCTGGACGCGGCGGCTCTTCGAGACCGACCGGGTCGGCAAGGTGTGGATCGTCGACAACCAGTCGCTCCAGGGCCTGGTGGCCCGGCTGCTCCACACGCCCGCGCCCGGCGCGGCGGGGGTAGCGGTGGCGTCGCTCGTCGCCGTGGCCGGGCTGTGGACCGCCCGCCGGGCGCCCGAGCGGTGGGGGGTCCTGGTCACCGCCCTGACCGCCCTGCTCGTCTCCCCGGTCAGCTGGTCACACCACTGGGTGTGGTGCGTGCCGCTGCTGGCGGTCCTGGTGGCCGAGGGGCGGACCCGTACCGCCGTCGCCGTGGCGGTGGTGTTCACCGCGCGCACGCTGTGGCTGGTGCCGCACGAGGGGGAGCTGGACCTCCATCTCCCCTGGTGGCAGCAGCCGTTGGCGTCACCGTACGCGCTGCTGGGACTCGCCCTGTCAGCCCAGGCCGCCACCCGCCTGCGGCCCGGCGGGGGCTCGCCGCGCAGCTTCCCCGCCCCGCTGGCGGGCGTCCAGGAGGGGCGCACCTGAGGGGCGCGGGGAACCGCGCGGGCAACCGGCCACGGTCCGCGGACAATGACCGGCCGATCGGGCGCCCGGAGAACCGCGGGACTCAGCCCACGTCAGCCCATGTCAGCCCACGTCCCCCGCGAGCAGATCGTCCGCGTCCACGATCCGGTACGCGTACCCCTGCTCCGCCAGGAACCGCTGGCGGTGCGCCGCGAAGTCCTGGTCGAGGGTGTCGCGGGCCACCACCGAGTAGAAGTGCGCCTGGTGGCCGTCGGCCTTCGGGCGCAGCACCCGGCCCAGCCGCTGGGCCTCCTCCTGGCGGGAGCCGAAGGTGCCGGAGACCTGGATGGCGACCGTCGCCTCGGGCAGGTCGATGGAGAAGTTGGCGACCTTGGAGACGACGAGCACGGAGATCTCGCCCTGCCGGAAGGACTCGAAGAGCTTCTCGCGCTGCGCGTTGGGCGTCTCGCCCTTGATCACCGGCGCGTTCAGATGCTCGCCCAGCTCGTCGAGCTGGTCGATGTACTGCCCGATGACGAGGATCTGCTGACCCGCGAACTTGCGCACCAGCGCCTCGGTGACCTTCCGCTTGGTGGCGGTGGTCGCGCAGAACCGGTACTTCTCCTCGGTCTCGGCGGTCGCGTACGCCAGCCGCTCGGCGTCGGTCAGATTGACCCGGACCTCCACGCAGTCGGCGGGCGCGATGTAGCCCTGCGCCTCGATCTCCTTCCACGGCGCGTCGAACCGCTTCGGCCCGATCAGCGAGAAGACGTCCGACTCGCGGCCGTCCTCGCGGACCAGGGTGGCGGTGAGCCCGAGGCGGCGCCGGGCCTGGAGGTCGGCGGTGAACTTGAAGACCGGCGCGGGCAGGAGGTGCACCTCGTCGTAGACGATCAGCCCCCAGTCCCGGGAGTCGAAGAGCTCCAGGTGCGGGTACACGCCCTTCCTGCGGGTGGTGAGCACCTGGTAGGTGGCGATGGTGACGGGCCGGATCTCCTTGCGCGTCCCGCTGTACTCGCCGATCTCCTCCTCGGTCAGTGAGGTGCGCTTGACCAGCTCGTGCTTCCACTGCCGGGCCGAGACGGTGTTGGTGACCAGGATGAGCGTGGTGGCCTTGGCCTGCGCCATGGCGCCCGCGCCCACCAGTGTCTTGCCCGCGCCGCAGGGCAGCACCACAACCCCGCTGCCGCCGTGCCAGAACCCCTCGACGGCCTGCTTCTGGTACGGGCGCAGCGCCCAGCCGTCCTCGGCGAGCTCGATGGGGTGGGCCTCGCCGTCCACGTACCCCGCGAGGTCCTCGGCGGGCCAGCCGAGCTTGAGCAGGGTCTGCTTGATCTGGCCGCGCTCGGAGGGGTGCACCGCGACCGTGTCCGCGTCGAGCCGGGCGCCGACCAGCGGGACGATCTTCTTGGAGCGCAGGATCTCCTCCAGGACCGGCCGGTCGGTGCTGGTCAGCACCAGGCCGTGGACGGGATGCTTGCTCAGGGTGAGCCGTCCGTAGCGCGCCATCGTCTCCGCGACGTCGACGAGCAGGGCGTGCGGCACGGGGTAGCGGGAGAACTCCACGAGCGCGTCCACCACCTGCTCGGCGTCGTGCCCGGCGGCGCGCGCGTTCCACAGCCCCAGCGGGGTCAGCCGGTAGGTGTGGATGTGCTCCGGCGCCCGCTCCAGCTCGGCGAAGGGGGCGATGGCGCGGCGGCAGGCGTCGGCCTGCTCGTGGTCGACTTCCAGAAGCAGGGTCTTGTCCGACTGGACGATCAGTGGCCCGTTCACGTACCTACATCCCTCCGCAGGTGCCAAACCTCCAGTGTGCCTCAGCGGGGCGGGGGTGGGGGCGGGGTGGGCTCGGTGTTCCCCGGCGGCCCTGGTCGGCCGGGTCTTTGTCTGCGGGTGGGTGGTGGGTTGCTCGCGCAGTTCCCCGCGCCCTTGGTCGGCCCGGGCTTTGTCTGCACGTCGGTGGTGGGCCGGTCGCGCAGTTCCCCGCGCCCCTGGGGGTTGGGGTTCGCCGGAGAGACCAGCTCAGCCACAGGCTTTTGGGGGCGCGGGGAACTGCGCGAGAAGCGACCACGGTCCGCAGACGAACGAGGCTTTTGGGGGCGCGGGGAACTGCGCGACCGGCCCACCACGGGCCCGCAGATGAACAGCGGCCTTTCAGGGGCGCGGGGAACTGTGCGAGTGGGCACCCGCCGGGCCGCAGGTGAGCCCCGGGCCGGGCAGGTGCGGGCAACCACACGCCGCCGCAGCCACGCCCCCGCGCGAGCTCACGCCGGGTCGTCCGCCAGTTCCGCCACCCCGGTGATCCGGTGCAGCGGATACGTGCGCACCTCGTCGGCCGTGTGGTCGTACCCCGTCACGAACCCACCCTCCACCCGCACCGGCGCGATCACCCGCTGGCTGGCGGCGCCGTCCGCGTTGACGTAGCCGATCCACAGCGCCGAGCCCGTCATCACCGCGGCCTGGACGGTGGCCAGCGTCTCGGCGGCCGTGGTGCGCGGCAGCCCGCCCGGCTCGGCGGGGACGGTACGCGGCGCCTCCTTGCGTACGACCGTGGCGGCCTCGTCGCCCGCCCGGATCGCCCGGACCGCCGCGCCCAGCAGCGTCTCGTCGGGCACCGGCGGACCGTCCGGCACGGGCGCGGGGGCACTGCGGGGCGGGGTGCGGCGGGTGTCGGCGCGGGTGATCACCACATCGCCCTCGGCGGACTCGGCGGCCGGGGCGTACCCCATCGCGCGCAGCCCTTCGAGGAGCGCGGCGGGGTCGGCCTGGGCGGCGAGCACGGTCGGAGCGAGCCGGCGCAGGCGCAGCCCCGCGGACCGCTTGTCCGCGACGATCTCGTCGAGCAGCGCGTCGTCGTCGCAGCGTACGTACGCCGACGCGGCGCCGACCCGGAGGTGGCCGTGGCGGCGGGCCACGTCGTCGATGAGGTAGCTGAGCGGCTGCGGGACGGGCGTGGCGCTGTGCGCGGCGAGGAAGGCGTGCAGGTCGGAGGCGGCCTGCCCGGCGTCGAGGGCGCGGCGCACGGAGGCGGGCGTGAACCGGTACACCGTCGCGCCGCCCTTCGACTCGATGTCCGCCAGCACGCTCATGGCCGCGGCGAGCGGGCGCCGCAGCGGGCCGGGCGCGACGGCGGTGAGGTCGGCCTGGAGCAGGACGTGGTCGACGGGCTCGGGCAGGTGCGGCGCGAGCGCGGCGGCGGCCGCGAGACCGGAAGGCGGGGCCGTGGCGGCGCCCGGACGAGCCGCCTTCTGGGCGCCATCGTCGCCCCCACCGGGACGGGCCGCCTTCGGGGTGCCCCCGTCGCCGCCCCCGGCGAGCAGCGCCCGCCCGTGCCCGGCGAGCGCGCCCCGGCCCGTCACGCCCAGCCACTCCGCCTCGGCCAGCGTCCACCGGGCCAGCCGGGGCCGCAGGTCCTCGGGGCCGGTGCGCGCCGGGTGCTCCCAGCGCAGCCGGGCCAGCAGCGTCTCCGGGTCGGGCGCGGTCCCCTCGGGCAGCAGCGCGAGCAGGGCCAGCACCCGGTGGCGGACCTCCGGGGCGGGGGAGCGGTCCAGGTCGGGGCCGAGGGCCGCGAGGGTGCGGGCCCGGGCGTCCTGGTCGCCGACCAGGCCGGGCGTACGGGTCGCGGTGAGCCACGCGGCGGCCAGCCGCGACCAGCGCTCGGCGGGCGGCAGGTCCAGCCAGTCGTCGTACGCGGGCGTCGGCGCGTACCGCTCGTCCGCCTCCCCGTCGGACGCCAGCAGCCCCGCCGCGTAGGCGAGTTCGAGCCAGAAAGCGGCGGCCTGCTCGGTGGTGTCCAGGGCGGCGGCCGTACGTTTCAGGTCACGCACGCTCAGGCCGCCCGCGCGCAGCACGGCGGGCCCGCCCTCGTTCCACTCGGCCAGCAGGTCCTCGACCATGGTCAGCGCGGTGAGCGCCTGCCCCGCCGCCGCGGAGTCCACCACCTGCGGCTTGTACTCCCGGGCCGGCGCGACGGCGGGCGCCACCGGCTCGGGCGCCCGGTGTGCGCGCCCGGCGCGCAGATGCAGGGCGGCCTCGCGCGGCAGGACCACCGTGCGCGCCGAGGTCGGCAGCAGCAGCCCGTGGTCGCGCAGCCAGCGGACGGGCGGCGCCGGATCCGCCGACACCTCGCCGTACGGCGGCCCCCACACCAGCCGGTCGAGCACCGCGAGCGCCTCCGGCGGGGCGGTGTCCAGCAGGTGCGACATCCGCGTCCGGTCGGTGAAGAGCGAGGTCAGCGCGGCGACGGCGGAGACAGCGTCATGGGTGGCCGGGAGCCCGGCCGCCTGGAGGATCTCCTGCACCCGCCCCGGCGACATCCCGGCCGTGGCCTCGGCGACGGTCGGGCCGAGGCCGGTGGGGGAGGGGTGCGCGGGGGAGGGCGCCAGCAGCTCGCGGGCGGTGCGCACCAGCCGCAGCCGCTCGTCGGTTCCCCACACCAGCGCCTGCTCCCGCAGCCCCGCGAGCGCCCCAGGCAGCGCCTCCTCGACGGCCGCGTCGCCCTCGTCGCCCGCCAGCAGGGCCAGCAGGACGGGGTAGGGCGCCGGGTCGGGCGCCACCGCCAGCGCCTGCGCGGTCTGGAGCGCGAACCGGTCGAGCCGCTCCAGCGCCCGCACGACCGAGGCCCGGGTCCCGGCGCGGGTGGCCAGCTGGGTCAGGTCATTGGGTACGGGAGTGAGCAGATCGGGCCGGGCGCGCAGGAGCGCGGCGAGGGAGGAGTCGGGGCGGGAGCGGAGCGCTTCGGCGAGGGTGCGGGGTGCGGCGGGTGCGGCGGACGCGCGGGTGCCGCCGGTGGTGGCGTCGGCGGCGGCGTCGCTGTCGGTACCGCTCACTCCACCCGCTCCGGTCGCTGCTTCGGACACGTGCGCCTCCTGGTCGCGCTCGCCGGTCCCCATCCGCCCCACGGTAGCCGCTGCGCGCTACCGTCAGGGCAGGGAGGCGGCGGCGGGCCCCGGCGGGGCACGAAGGGGAACGGTGTGGGGATCGAGAGCGACCAGCTGGTCTACGACTACCTGAGCCGGGTCGGCGACCTGGCCCAGCGGCGGCAGCTGCCCTCCGCGGCACGGATGCGGCTGGTGTCCGGGCTGCGCGACGAGATCGACCGCAGACGGGCGAAGTTCGGCGCCGACAGCCCGGCGGCGGTCCGCCGGATCCTGGGGCGGCTCGGTACGCCGGACGAGGTGGTGGAGTCCGTCTCGACGGCCGGGGCGTACGAGGCGCCGCCGGAGGTGGAGACGGCGGGGCGGGGGGTGCCGGGGCAGCGGGACGGGGGCCGGGGGCGCCGCCAGATCTTCCCGCGCCCGCGCGAGTCGTCCCCGCCGTCCCCTCCCGCGCCGGCGTCCCCACCCCCTCCGGCGACGGCCGCGTCGCCGCCGCACCTCGCGGGCATGGACGAACTCGGCCCCTCCGGCGGCGAACCGGACTGGTGGCGGATCGAACCGGGACCCTTCGGTGGCGGCGCCGGGGAGTCGGTGGCGGGGTTCGTGGGCGGGGTGGAGATCCCGGAGATACTGCGGCCGCCGGAGGAGTTGGGGAAGGGGGAGGGGGTGGCGGGGGCCGGGGCCGGGGCCGCCGACGGCCCCGCCCCGGGGGCCGTCGCGGGGCCCGTCGAGGAGGAGCTTCCCGCGCCCCGGAGGGGCTGGCGGACGGTTCTCCCGCGCCCGTCCTTCTCCAGCCCGCTGCTGGTGGTCGCCGCGGCGCTGCTGGTGGTGGGCGCGGCCCTGGGCAACTGGCCGGCCCTGGGCGGGGGCTGGCTCCTTGCGTACGTGACGCGCCGCCTGACGCCCGCGGAGACGAAGTGGGCGGTCCTGGGCGTGCCCGGCCTGGCGGTGGCCGCGGGCGCGGTGTGGCTGTGGGGCCGCCGGGACGGGCGGTGGGGGGCGCCCATCGCTGAGGGGGCGATGGGGGATGCGGTGGTGGGGGTGTGGCCGTGGGTGGTGCGGGGGGCGGCGCTGGGGTCGGCAGCATTCCTGCTCTGGCGAGCGCGCCGCCCGCGCTGAGGGGGTGCCTGCGGTTCGGCTGCGGGGGGTGTGTGGCCCGGTCTTTGCCTGCGGGTGGTGGCGGGTTGCTCGCGCAGTTCCCCGCGCCCCTGGGGGGCCGAGGGTGGGTTTCCGGGTGCGGGGGGCTGCCTTAGGGGCGCGGGGAACTGCGCGATCAGCCCAGCACGGTCCGCGGGTGAAAGGCGGGGGCCGGGGGGCAGCCCCACATGGGGGGCTGGGGGTGTGGTCCCAGGGAGGGTCGCCTTCGCCCCCGGAGGGTTCAGGGGAGGGGCGGGGTGGGGGAGACACAATGGGGGGCATGGCTACGCGTACCGTCGGGTTCGACCTCGACATGACCCTCATCGACTCCCGCCCCGGCATCCACGCCTGCTACACCCGCCTCGCCGAAGACACCGGCACCCCCATCGACGCGGACGCGGCCGTCAGCCGCCTCGGCCCCCCACTGGAGTGGGAGCTGAGCCACTGGTTCCCCGAGGACCGCATCCCGGAGATGGTCGCGCGGTACCGCGAGCTGTACCCCACGTACGCCATCCACCCCACCCCCGCCCTCCCCGGCGCCGCCGACGCGATACGCGCCGTCCAGGAGCTCGGCGGCCGCGCCATCGTGGTCACCGCCAAGAACCGGCCGCAGGCCGGCCTGCACCTCACCCACCTCGGTCTTGAGCCCGACGAGCTGATCGGCGGGCTGTGGGCGGAGGCCAAGGCGGAGGCGCTGCGCGCGCACGGCGCCACGGTGTACGTCGGCGACCACACCGGCGACATCCGCGGCGCCCACGCCGCGGGCGCGCTCTCGGTGGCCGTACCGACCGGCCCGATCGGCGCGCGGGAGCTGCGCGAGGCGGGCGCGGACGTCGTCCTCGCCGACCTCACGGAGTTCCGCCCGTGGTGGAAGGCGCACGTCAGCGCCGAGAACGCCGAGAACGCCCAGAACGCCCAGAACGCCCAGAACGCCGAGAACGCCCAGAACGACGGGTACGCCCAGAACGCCGTCTAGGCCGCCCCGCGCCCCGCCCGTACCGACCGCACCACACCCGCCCCGGCGATGAGGAAGCCGACGCCCATCAGCATGCACACCGCGTAGGCGACGGGCGGGAACGGGGACGTGTGCAGGAACAGCGGCGCCACCGTGACCAGCGTGGCGAGCGCGCCGACGAAGAAGACGATGACACCGGCGCGAACCAGCCGGTCCCCGCTGTTCGACTCGTCCCTGGCCGAATTCGCTTGGGTTTCGTTACTCACTCGGTCAGGGTAGTTCCCTGCCCGTAAGGACCCGCCGGGACGTCTTGTCAGCAGCCTCTGGACCATTAGCCTTGGTGTCGGCGGGTCCCAAGGCGGCCCGCTGCAGTGCTATCCAGAGCCGTTCTCCGCGGCGCCCCGAGCACCCGACGACGAGTACGAGGACGAGGACAGACGTGCCTACCGGCAAGGTCAAATGGTTCAACAGCGAGAAGGGCTTCGGCTTTCTCTCCCGCGACGACGGCGGCGACGTCTTCGTCCACTCGTCCGTGCTCCCCTCCGGGGTCGAGACACTCAAGCCCGGCCAGCGCGTCGAGTTCGGCGTGGTCGCGGGCCAGCGCGGTGACCAGGCTCTCTCGGTGACCGTCCTCGACCCGGCCCCCTCGGTCGCCGCGGCCCAGCGCCGCAAGCCCGACGAACTGGCCTCCATCGTCCAGGACCTGACGACACTGCTGGAGAACATCACGCCGATGCTGGAGCGCGGCCGCTATCCCGACAAGGCGGCCGGCAAGAAGATCGCCGGACTGCTGCGGGCGGTGGCGGACCAGCTCGACGTCTAGCGGACCCGCGTCACACGAAGGCGAGCGCGTCGCGGCCGAGCGGAGGCACGAGCCCCTCGGCCGCGGCCCGTGTCAGCAGCCCCCGCACCGCCGCGTAGCCGTCCTCGCCCAGGTCGTGCGTGAACTCGTTGACGTAGAGCCCGATGTGCTGGTCGGCCACCGCCGGGTCCATCTCCTGGGCGTGCTCCCGTACGTACGGCCGGGAGGCCTCCGGGTCGTCCCAGGCCATGCGGACGGACGTCCGGACGACCTCGGCCAGCTCGGCCAGCCGGGCCTCGCCGAGCGAGCGGCGGGCGATGATCGCGCCCAGCGGGATGGGCAGCCCCGTCGTGGACTCCCAGTGCTCACCCATGTCGGCGAGCGAGTGCAGCCCGTACTCCCGGTAGGTGAAGCGGGCCTCGTGGATGACGAGTCCGGCGTCCACCCGGCCGTCGCGCACGGCGGGCATGATCTCGTGGAACGGCATCACGACGACCTTGCCGACCCCGCCGGGCACCACGTCGGCCGCCCAGAGCCGGAAGAGCAGATACGCCGTCGAGCGCTCGCTCGGCACGGCGACGGTCCTGCCCGTCAGGTCCACACCGGGCTCGCGGGTGAGCACCAGCGGGCCGCAGCCGCGCCCCAGCGCCCCGCCGCAGGGCAGCAGGGCATAGTCGTCGAGGACCCAGGGCAGCACGGCGTACGACACCTTCAGCAGGTCGAAGCCGCCGTCGCCGGGACCACGTTCGGCGATGCCGTTGGTGACGTCGATGTCCGCGAAGGTGACGTCGAGTTCGGGCGCGCCGGGGACGCGGCCGTGCGCCCAGGCGTCGAAGACGAAGGTGTCGTTGGGGCAGGGCGAGTAGGCGATACGCAGCGGCTCAGTCATGACCGTTCCAACTCTCCAGTACGGGCGGGAGCTTCCCGAAGGCGTCGGTGAGTGCGGCGAGCGCGTCCCCGATCCGCCAGGCGGAACGGTCGCGCGGCCCCACGGCGTTGGAGACGGCCCGGATCTCCAGGACGGGAACGCCCTGCTGGGCGGCGGCCTCCGCGACCCCGAAGCCCTCCATCGCCTCGGCGGCGGCCCCCGGGTGGCGGGCGGCGAGCTCCGCGGCGCGGGCGGCGGTGCCGGTGACGGTGGAGACGGTGAGGACGGGCCCGTACGCGGCGCCGACGGCCTCGGCGGCCGCCCGCGCGAGCGGCTCGGGCGGCAGATGGGCGCAGCGCCCGAACCCGAGCGCCTCGACATCGACGTACCCCTCGGGCGTGTCGGCCCCGAGGTCGGCGGCGACGATCCGGGAGGCGACGACGAGGGCCCCGACCGGGGCGAGGGGCGCGAAACCGCCGCCGATCCCGGCGCAGACGACCAGGTCGTACGGGGTACGGGCCAGGGCCGCGGCGGTGGCTGCGGCGGCCGAGGCGGGGCCCACGCCACCGGCCAGGACGTCCGCGCCCGCCGGGCACGCCCTCGTGACCGCGTCCCGCTCCGCAGGGACGGCGGTCACGACCAGGACGCGCATGTCAGCCGTCGTCTCAGCTGTCGTCGCGCTTGAGCGTGAAGCTCCAGACCGACTTGGGCTTGTTGTCGTCGTTGACCTGAATGATGTTGATCTTCTTGCTCTTGGGCGTGGCACCCTGCCCGCCCGTCGCGAAGACGTCCGCGTTCGGGAACGAGCGGTACGTCTTGTTCGACGGCTCGGTGATCGGGTTGCCGTCGAGGACCGCGACCCACTTGTCACCGTCCTCCACGACGTCCGGGTCCACGCCCAGACGCATGGTGGCGCCCGGCGAGTACTTGATGGTCTTCGAGGTCTTCACGCTGCTCAGGCAGGTGGTGAGCTTCTCCTCGGAGAGCACCTTGCCGTCGTTGCGGCAGGCGGCCTCGGCGTGCACCGAAGTCGTCCCGACCGTCACGGTCGCGAGGGGCGTCGGCTTGTCGCAGGCGGAGAGGACGAGGAGGCCGACGGAGACAGCGCCCAGGGCGATGCCGGCCCGGCGGGCCTTACCGGAGGTGAACGAGGCGGTCATGAGCCGAAGGCTATCGGTCCCTCGTGATCACGCCACGCGCGGGTGTGGTGTGCCGCGCCGCGACGAGCTCAGCAGCCCCCGTACGGACGTGAGGGCGCCCACCGCGAGCAGCCCCGCGGCGACCGACATCCCGAGCACGCCGTTGAGCGGCAGCACGATCCCTATGGCACCGCCCAGCACCCACGACATCTGGAGCGCGGTCTCCGAACGGGCGAACGCGGAGGTACGGACCTCCTCGGGCACATCGCGCTGGAGCATCGCGTCCAGGGACAGCTTCGCCAGCGCCTGGGTGAAGCCCGCGGTCGCACCGAGCACCGCCATCAGCACCCCGCTGAAGAACGCCGCCGCGCACACCCCCGCGCCCAGCGCGGCGAGGAGCGCCGCCACGATGATGATCTCCGGGCCCCGCGAGCGCAGCATCGAGCCCGCCGCCGTGCCCAGCGCGTTGCCGACGCCCGCCGAGACACCGACCACGCCCAGCGACACGGCGGCGCTCTGCCCGGACAGCGGGTGCTCGCGCAGCAGGAACGCCAGGAAGAAGATCAGGAAGCCGGAGAGCGCGCGCAGGGCCGCGTTGGCGATCAGCCCGCTGCGCACGGACGAGCCGACCGAGCTCAGCCCCGGTTTGCGGCCCGCGCGCTCGACGAGCCCGGCCTTGCTCTCCCCCTTGGCGGAGTCCACCTTGTGGTCGAGCGTGAAGGCCAGGAACGTCCCCGTCACGAAGAGGCAGAACGCCCCGTAGAGCGGCCACTCGGGCCCCACGTGCTGGAGCCCCGCGCCGATGGGGGCCGCCGCGGCCGTCGCCAAGAGTCCCGCGAGCGTGACTCTCGAATTGGCCTTGACCAGCGAGAACGCCGGTGGCAGCAGCCGGGGCACGACCGCGCTGCGCACCACTCCGTACGCCTTCGACGCCACCAGGACGCCCAACGCAGCCGGATACAGCTCCAGGCCGCCGGTGGCGACCGCGCCCGACATGGTGAGCGCGAGCAGCGCCCGCGCCAGCATGGCGCCCGCCATCGCGGCGCGCCGGCCGTGCGGCATCCGGTCGAGCAGCGGGCCGATCACCGGGGCCAGCAGGGTGAAGGGCGCCATCGTGATCGCCAGATACAGCGCGACCCGGCCGCGTGCCTGGTCGGTGGGGACGGAGAAGAAGACGGTGGACGCCAGGGCGACGGTGATCATGACGTCGCCGGCGCCGTTCACGGCGTGCAGTTCGATGAGTTTGCCCAGGCCCGACTCACCGGCGCCATGGGCGTGTGTCGCCTTTCGGATGGAACGCGCGGTGCCTGTGAAGGGCAGATGCAGCGCTCGGCCGACCGTCCGCCCCGCCCTGCGGAGGGGACCGGCCGTGTCGACGGACCTCGCGGTAGCCACGCAGTCATAGTGCCCCAACCCCGTCTGACCATGACGTACCGACAGGGATTCGGACCGGCAGGTGGGCCGCGGGCCGCGAAGGGGGTAGCGTGACAGGCGCGCCGCCCGCGGCTGCTCATGGCCGCGCGCCTCTCCGCGATCCCGCAGAATGGATGGCGAAAGGCGCGCCCCTGATCAGTTCACGGCCCGGGCGCGGACGTCGACGCGGCCCCCTGGTCCGCTCCGTCCGCGACTCGTACGTACGCGGTCCCCGGCGCACCCGTGAGACGGCGTAGGAGAGAAGCGAGACCTGTGAGTGCTGCGACGACGCGAAGCCGTACCCCCGACCGCCTGTGCGCCGAAGCGGTCGACCTCGCCCGGGAGGCGGCCGAGGAGGCCGCCGCGCCCGGGGTGGTCGGAGAGCACGTATCGGTGGTGGCCGAGGGCGACCGGGTCGTCACGCACTTCTTCGAGTGCAAGGAACCGGGGTACCGGGGCTGGCGCTGGGCGGTGACCGTCGCGCGGGCCTCCCGCGCGAAACTGGTCACGCTCGACGAGACCGTCCTGCTGCCGGGGCCGGACGCCCTCCAGGCCCCCGAATGGGTGCCGTGGAGCGAGCGGCTGCGCCCCGGGGACATGGGCCCCGGCGACCTGCTGCCCACCGAGGCGGACGACCCGCGCCTGGAGCCCGGCTACAGCGGGGAGGACGCCCCGCCGCCGAACTCGGCCGTCTCCGAGGAGATGGCCGAGCGGGTCGAGGCGGAGGACGCGGAGCTGGTGGCCCGTCCCGGCACCGCGCGCGGCTCGATCGCGGCGGTGGCCGAGGAGCTCGGCATGCGCCGGGCGCGTGTGCTGTCCCGGTACGGGCTGCACGCGGCGGCGGACCGCTGGGACGAGTCGTTCGGCGCGAAGACCCCGATGGCGCAGGCGGCGCCGGCGTCCTGTGAGTCGTGCGCGTTCCTGGTCCCGCTGGCGGGATCGCTGCGGCAGGCCTTCGGGGTCTGCGCGAACGAGTTCAGCCCCGCGGACGGTCGTGTGGTGTCCCTGTCCTACGGCTGCGGCGGCCACTCGGAGGCGGCGGTCATGCCGAAGCCTCCGCGGCCGTCTGCGCCGGTGCTGGACACGATGGGGGCGGATGCGCTGGGGTTGCGTTCTGTGGGGGGCAGTGGGTCTGTGGGGGCGGCGGACGAGGACTCGGAGGACCTGGGCCACTCGTGACGCGCTGAGCCCTCCTCCGGGGCGTCCCCCCCCGGCCCCCCGGGCGGGGCTGCGCCCCGCGCCCCGTGCGACCGGATGATGCGTGCGGGTGGCGCCGGGGTGCTCGCGCAGTTCCCCGCGCCCCTTTTGGCCGGGGCTCGGTCTGCGGGCCGGTGGTGGGCTGGTCGCGCAGTTCCCCGCGCCCCTGTTCCGTCCGGGCTTCGTCTGCGGCCCGGTGGTGGGTTGCTCGCGCAGTTCCCCGCGCCCCTGAAGGGGCCGGCTTTTGTCTGCGGGTGTGTGGGGGGTTGCCCGCGCAGTTCCCCGCGCCCCTCAAGGGGGTGGCCGGCACCCGGCGAACGAGGCTCGGCCCAGGCTTTCGGGGGCGCGAGCAGCCGCCCAGGACGCAGACGAGTTCCGGGCCCCGAAGGGGCGCCGCGGGGAACTGCGCGACCAGCCGAGGTCGACCGTCGGACGAGGTCCGGCCCTTGAGGGGCGCGGGGAACTGCGCGACCAGCCCACCACCGGGCCGCAGACGAACTCCGGGCCCGATAGGGGCGCGGGGAACCGCGCGACCAGCCGACCACCAGCCCGCAGGCGAACCCCGGGCCGCACTGGGCCCCCGGGTCGGGGCGGAGCCCGGGTGGGGCTCGGGGGGCGTCGGGGCGCGGGGGAGTGGGGACGCGGTACCTTCGGGCGCAGGGTTGGTTACCGATGCGGTGGACGCGAGAAGCGGGGTACGGCGTGATCGTGAAGGCAACGGCGGACGAGGGGCTGGACCCCTTCGGGACGGCGCGGCTACGCCGCGGCGTAGTGGACGCCTGGGCCACCACCCCCACCCGCTTCCGCGAGGACGCCAACGCCGAGGAGGACCTCGCCCTCGGCGGCTACCGCGACCGCCTCGTCGTCGAACTCGCCCAGAACGCCGCCGACGCCGCCGCCCGCGCCGGCGTCCCGGGCCGGCTGCGGCTCACCCTCCACCCCGGCGCCCCCGGCGAGCAGTCCGTCCTCGCCGCCGCCAACACCGGCGCCCCCCTGGACGCCACCGGCGTGGAGTCGCTGTCCACCCTGCGCGCCTCCGCCAAGCGCCGCGACGCCGGCACGGCCGTCGGCCGGTTCGGCGTCGGCTTCGCCGCCGTCCTCGCCGTCAGCGACGAACCCGCCGTCGTCGGCCGCACCGGCGGCGTCCGCTGGTCGCTCGCCGAGGCCCGCGACATCGCCGCCGAGGCCGCCCGCTTCAGCCCCGGCCTCGGCGACGAACTGCGCCGCCGCGACGGCCACGTACCCCTGCTGCGGCTCCCGCTGCCCGCCGAGGGCTTCGCGCCGGAGGGGTACGACACCGTCGTCGTGCTGCCGCTGCGCGACGAGCCCGCCGAGGACCTCGTCCACCGCCTCCTCGCCGCCGTCGACGACGCCCTGCTCCTCACCCTCCCCGGCCTCGTCGAGGTCGTCATCGAGACCCCGGACGGCTCCCGCGTACTGCGCCGCTCCGAGCGCGACGGGTACGTCCACATCGACGACACCCGGGACGGGGCCAACCGCTGGCGGGTCGAGAGCGCGAGCGGCCCCCTCACCGCCGACCTGCTCGCCGACCGCCCCGTCGAGGAGCGGCTGCGGCCCCACTGGTCGGTCACCTGGGCCGTCCCCGTGGACCTGGACGGCGCCCCTCGGCGGCCTCGTACCGCCCCGGTCGTCCACGCCCCCACCCCCACCGACGAGCCCCTGGGCCTGCCCGCCCTGCTCATCGCCTCGCTGCCGCTGGACACCGCCCGGCGCCACCCGGCCCCGGGTCCGCTGACCGACTTCCTGGTGGAGCGCGCCGCCGACGCGTACGCCCGGCTGCTCGGCGACTGGGAGCCCGTCTCGACCGGCACCGTCGACCTCGTACCCGGCCCGCTCGGGCGGGGCGAGCTGGACGGGGCGCTGCGCGCGGCGGTCCTGGAGCGGCTGCCCCGCATCGCCTTCCTCGCCCCGGCCGCGCCCTCCGAAGAGCTGCCCGCGCTGCGGCCGTTCGAGGCCGAGGTGGTCGAGGGGGCGGGCGCGGACACCGTGAAGGTGCTGGCCGAGGTGCTGCCCACGCTGCTGCCCGCGGGCCTGGAGCGCCGGGCCGAGCTGCGGACCCTGGGCGTGGGGCGGCTGCCGCTCGGGGACGCCATCGAGCGCATCGGCGGCGCCGAACGCGACCCGGCGTGGTGGCACCGCCTCTACGACACGCTCGCCGGGGTGGACCCGGACCGCCTCTCGGGGCTCCCGGTGCCGCTGAGCGACGGGCGTACGGCCATCGGCCCGCGCCAGATCCTGCTGCCCCTGGCCGACACCCCCGCCGACCTCACCCGCCTCGGTCTGAAGGTCGCGCACGCGGACGCCGCCCACCCCCTCCTGGAGAAGCTGGGCGCCCTCCCCGCCACCCCCCGGGCCGTCCTGACCACCCCTCAGGTGCGGGCCGCCGTCGCCGCCTCCCTGGACAGCGGCGAGATCTGGGACGAGGACGCGCTCGACGCCGAGGAACTCGCCGAGACCGTCCTGACGCTGGTACGGGACGCCGCGCTCGAACCCGGCGAGGAGCCGTGGCTCGGCGCGCTCGCCCTGCCCGACGAGGACGGTGAGCTCGCCCCCGCCGGTGAACTCGTTCTGCCCCACAGCCCCTTCGCCTCCGTCATCCGTTCCGGCGAACTCGCCGAGGTGGACGGCGAACTGGCCGCCCGCTGGGGTGAGCAGCCGCTCGCCGCGTGCGGGGTGCTGGCCACGTTCGCGCTGGTCCGCGCCACCGACGTCGTCCTCGACCCGGATGAACTTGAACCCCGCGATGGCGACTTCGCCGAGCCCGACGACGCCGGACTGCTCGACGCGGTCGACGTGTGGTGCGAGGACGTCCTCGACCGGCTGCCCCACACGCCCGTACCGCCCGTGGCCACCGAGATCGTCGCCGTGCGCGACCTCGACCTCGTCGACGACGACGCCTGGCCGCAGGCCCTCGCGATGCTGGCGCGGCCGCCGCTGCGGGACGCGCTCACCCAGCCCGTACGGATCCTGCTGCCGGATGGCACGACGGAGACGGTCCGCCCGTACACGGCGTGGTGGCTGCGCGGCCATCCCGTCCTCGGCGGGCGCCGCCCGGCGGGTCTGCGCGCGGCCGGGTCCGACCCGCTGCTCGCCGGTCTGTACGAGACCGCCGACGCGACCGGGTTCGACGACGAGCAGGTGCTGCGGGCGCTCGGCGTCCGTACGTCGGTGGCGGCGCTGCTCGACGAGCCCGGCGGCGCGGCCGAGCTGCTGGGCCGCCTCGCGGACCCCGACCGCCCGGTCTCGGACGCCCAGCTGCACGCCCTGTACACGGCCCTGGCCGACCTGGACCCCGAGCAGGTGACGCTCCCCGACGAGCTGCGGGCGGTGGTGGACGGGGAGGTACGGGTCGTGGACGCGGCGGACGCGCTGGTGGCGGACGCGCCGGATCTGCTGCCGCTGGCGTCCGGGGTGCCGCTGCTGCCGGTCGCCCCGGCGCGGGCGGCCGAGCTGGCGGAGCTGCTCCAGGTCCGCGGCCTGGGGGAGACCGCCCAGGCGCAGGTGACGAGCGTCGGGACCGAGCGGGAGGTCCCGGAGGCGGTCCGGGTCCTGCTCGGCCCCCGGGTGCCGTCGCACTACGTCGAGCACGAGGAGCTGCTGGCGGGCGGGGTGGAGCTGGACTGGCACCGCGCGCCGGACGGAACGGTTCACGCGGCGACGCTGGAGGGGGTGGCGGCGGGGCTGGCGTGGGCTGCGGGGCAGTGGCCGCGGCGGTTCGAGGTGGGGGCTCTGCTGGAGGACCCGTCGCGAACAGCGGAACTGTCCCGAGCGCGCTGGTTCGACTAGGGGCCCACCCCCCAAACCCGAGCGGGACTACGCCCCGAACCCGAGCCGGGGCTACGCCCCTGCACCCGCTGCCGGGCTGCGCCCCGGCCCCCGTCTGTCACCTGCGGCCCGGTGGGGGCTGATCGCGCAGTTCCCCGCGCCCCTGAAGGGGCCCGGTCTTCGTCTGCGGCCCGTGGTGGCTTGCTCGCGCAGTTCCCCGCGCCCCCAAGCACCTGGGGGCGCGGGGAACTGCGCGAGCAACCGCCCACGGCCCGCAGACGAGGTCCGGCCCGACAGGGGCGCGGGGAACTGCGCGACCAGCCACCCCACAACCGGCAGCCGAAGTCCCGGCCCGACAAGGGGCGCGGGGAACTGCGCGAGCGGCCCACCACTCATCCGCAGACGAACCCCCGGCCGACAGGGCCGCGGGGAACCGCGCGCTCGACCACAGACGGGCGGGGCTAGGCATCCGTCCCGCGGCGCGACAACCACCTCCAAGCCCCCTCCAACCCCACAGCCCCCACCACCGCAACCCCCACCGCCGCCCACGGCAGTGTCGTCCCCACCAGGCGCAGGGCGAAGAACGTCTGGAGCCACGGGACCGCCAGGACCAGGAGGAAAGCCGCGCCCATCGCCGCCACCAGGGCTATCCGCCACCACGTGTACGGGCGGGCGATGATCGCCAGGACCCACATCGACACCAGGAACAGCGTCAGCGTCGCCGCGCTGGTCTCGGCCTCGCGGGCGCCCGGGCCCTCGTAGTAGTGCCGCGCCAGCATGTACGTCGCGAAGGTCGTCCCCGCCGCGATCGCCCCGCCGGGGATCGCGTACCGCATCACCCGCCGTACGAAATGCGGCTTGGCCCGTTCCGTGTTGGGGGCCAGCGCCAGGAAGAACGCCGGGATCCCGATCGTCAGGGTGGAGAGGAGCGTCAGATGCCGCGGCAGGAACAGGTATTCCACCTGCGTGCACACGACGAGTAGCGCGAGCAGCACCGAGTACACCGTCTTGACCAGGAACAGCGTCGCCACCCGCGTGATGTTGCCGATCACCCGGCGCCCCTCCGCCACCACCGACGGCAGTGTGGCGAAGCTGTTGTTCAGCAGGACGATCTGGGCCACCGCCCGCGTCGCCTCCGAGCCCGACCCCATCGAGACGCCGATGTCCGCGTCCTTGAGGGCCAGGACGTCGTTGACGCCGTCGCCCGTCATGGCCACCGTGTGCCCGCGGGACTGGAGCGCCGCCACCATGTCCCGCTTCTGCTGCGGTGTCACCCGCCCGAACACCGCGTGGGAGTCCAGGACCTCCGCCATCTCCGCCTGCCCGTCGGGCAGCTTCCGCGCGTCCACCGTGCCGGACGCGCCCGGCATGCCCAGCTTCCCGGCCACCGCCCCCACCGACACCGCGTTGTCACCGGAGATGACCTTCGCGTGGACGTCCTGCTCCTCGAAGTAGCGCAGGGTCTCCCCCGCGTCCGGCCGCAGCCGCTGCTCCAGCACCACCAGAGCCGTCGCCCGCGCGTCCGCCGCCACCCGCGGGTCGTCCAGTTCGCGCCGGGCCCGGGCCAGCAGCAGGACGCGCAGGCCCTGTTCGTTGAGGGAGTCGATCTCCGCGAGCGACGGGTCGCCCGCCGGCAGCAGGACGTCAGGCGCGCCGAGCAGCCACGTCGAGTTCTCCCCGTCGCCCTCGCTGAACGCCGCCCCGCTGTACTTGCGCGCGGAGGAGAACGGCAGCGACTCCGTGCACCGCCACTCCTCGCTGTCCGGATACGCGTCGATGATCGCCTGGAGCGAGGCGTTGGGACGCGGGTCGGACTCGCCGAGCGCGCCGAGCACCTTGCGTACGTAGGCCTCGTCCGCGCCGCCCAGCGGGTGCAGCTCCGTGACGTCCATGCCGCCCTCGGTGAGCGTGCCGGTCTTGTCGAGGCAGACCACGTCCACGCGCGCGAGGCCCTCGATCGCCGGGAGCTCCTGCACCAGGCACTGCTTGCGGCCGAGCCGGATCACCCCGATGGCGAAGGCGACCGAGGTGAGCAGGACGAGCCCCTCCGGGATCATCGGGACGATCCCGCCCACCGTGTACGCGACCGACTGCTTGAAGTCGTCGTCCTTGACCACGAGCTGGCTGATCACCAGCCCGATCGAGGTCGGGACCATCAGCCACGTCACGTACTTGAGGATCATCGAGATGCCCGAGCGCAGCTCGGAGTGGACCAGGGTGAAGCGGCTGGCCTCCTCCGCGAGCTGCGCCGCGTACGCCTCGCGGCCGACCTTCGTCGCGGTGAACGCGCCGCCACCCGCGACCACGAACGACCCGGACATCACGCGCTCGCCGGGCTTCTTGAGGACCGGGTCGGCCTCACCGGTCAGCAGCGACTCGTCGACCTCAAGGCCGTCGGCCTCCACCACCTCGCCGTCGACCACGACCTTGTCGCCCGGCCCGAGCTCCACCAGGTCGCCCAGGACGATCTCGGAGGTGGAGATCTCGGTGGCGCTCCCCTCGCGCCGCACGGTCGGCTTGGCCTCGCCGATGAGCGCGAGCCCGTCGAGGGTCTTCTTGGCGCGCAGCTCCTGGATGATGCCGATGCCCGTGTTGGCGATGATCACGAAGCCGAAGAGGCTGTCCTGGAGCGGCGCCACGAAGAGCATGACCAGCCAGAGCAGGCCGATGATCGCGTTGAAGCGGGTGAAGACGTTGGCGCGGACGATCTCGCCGGTGGAGCGGCTGCTGCGCAGCGGTACGTCGTTGACCTCGCCCCGGGCGACGCGTTCGGCGACTTCGGCGGTGGTCAGACCGGTGGCCCGGCCGGACGCCTCGGGCGGCGGCACGGGGTGGACGGGGTCGAGTTCCGCCCCGGCGTCGATATTGGCGCGCTGCGTCATGTTTTCGACGGTACGGGGGGAATTCCCGCTTCACCTGCCGGGAACGTCGAACATCAGACCAGGGGAGGAGGCGAATGGTCCCGTGGCGGTATGCCCGCGAGGGGAGCCTCCACCCGCTGCCGGCGCCCCTACGGCTTCCCCGCCGCCGCTTCCCGATCCGCCGCGTGCCGCTTGAGGGCCGCGTCGCGTCCGCGGACGTACCAGATGCCGATCAGACCGAGACCGCCGCCGGCCAGGCACGTCCACACCCACCACAGATGGCCGTGGTCGTCGAACCAGCCGTAGAACGGCAGCTGGACCAGGAAGAGGACGAACCAGAGGATCGTGCCGCCGGTGATGGTGGCGACGACCGGCCCTTCCAGGGGCTCCGGCGCCTCGTGCTTCGGGGTCCACTTCTCCATGCGATCAGTGTAGGGGGAGGTCCGTACGGCCCCGGCGGACCGCTCGCGGCCTCCCGCGACCCGGGCGCCCCTTGTGTCTACGCGCGGAGATAGCGATCTTCGTCTGATGTATTCATACTGAAACGGCTTACGGCTGACTCGTTTTGTTCGTTGAAACGTCCAAAGAAGTTCGGGTAAAGCCGCTTTTCCGCAGTGCGCAGCTCTCCCTCCCCGCCCCGTCTCACGACTGAGGTTCCGCATGTCCCCGTCGGCCACCGCCAAGGTCGAAGCGCCCCAGCCCGCCCCGAAGCCGCCGGCCAACGCCGTGGACCGGTACTTCAAGATCTCCGAGCGCGGTTCCACCGTCGCCCGGGAGGTCCGCGGCGGCTTCGCCACCTTCTTCGCGATGGCCTACATCATCGTGCTGAACCCGATCATCCTCGGCAGCGCCAAGGACATGTACGGCCACCAGCTCGACGGCGGCCAGCTGGTCACCGCCACCGTGCTGACCGCCGCCTTCACCACGCTCCTGATGGGCGTCATCGGCAACGTGCCGATCGCGCTGGCCGCGGGGCTCGGTGTGAACACCGTGGTGGCCCTCCAGCTGGCGCCCCGGATGAGCTGGCCCGACGCGATGGGCATGGTCGTCCTCGCGGGCTTCGTGGTGATGATCCTGGTCGCCACCGGGCTGCGCGAGCGCGTGATGAACGCGGTGCCGCTGGGCCTGCGCAAGGGCATCGCGATCGGCATCGGCCTCTTCATCATGCTGATCGGCCTGGTCGACTCGGGCTTCGTCTCCCGTATCCCGGACGCCGCGCACACCACCGTCCCGCTCCAGCTCGGCGGCAACGGTCATCTGCTCGGCTGGCCGGTCCTGGTCTTCGTCCTCGGCGTCCTGCTCACCCTGGCGCTGCTGGTCCGCAGGACGCCCGGCGCGATCCTCATCTCCATCGTGGTGATGACCGGCGTCGCGATGATCATCAACGCCGTGGCCACCGTCCCGTCCTGGGGCCTGACCACCCCGACCTGGCCCGGCAACCCGGTCGCCAGCCCCGACTTCGGCCTGGTCGGCGAGGTCAGTCTGTTCGGCGGCTTCGACAAGGTCGGTGTGCTGACCGGTGTCCTGTTCGTCTTCACCGTGCTGCTGTCCTGCTTCTTCGACGCCATGGGCACGATCATGGGCATCAGCGACGAGGCGGAGCTGACCGACGCCGAGGGCAATATGCCGGGCATCAACCGGGTGCTGTTCGTGGACGGCATCGCGGTCGCGGCGGGCGGTGCCTCGTCCTCCTCGGCCACCACCTGCTTCGTGGAGTCCACCGCGGGCGTCGGCGAGGGCGCGCGCACCGGCCTCGCGAACGTGGTCACCGGCGGTCTGTTCACCGTCGCCCTGTTCCTGACCCCGCTCGCCACCATGGTCCCGTCCCAGGCGGCCACCCCGGCGCTGCTGGCGGTGGGCTTCCTGATCCTGTCCGGCTCCATCCGGCAGATCGACTGGGACGACTGGACGATCGCGATCCCGGCGTTCGTGACGATGGTGATGATGCCGTTCACGTACTCGATCACCAACGGCATCGGCATGGGCTTCCTCACCTTCACGGTGCTGCGCCTGGTGGCGGGCCGCGGGCGTGAGGTGCCGGTGGCGATGTACGTCGTCTCGGCGGTGTTCGCCTTCTACTACCTGATGCCGGCCCTTGACCTGACGTAGCCGGTCCGGCCGGGGGCCGCGCTAGGCCGCCCCGTAGAACTTCTCCGTCTCGTCGACCGCGGCGTTGAACCGCTCGTCGAAATCGTCGCGAATGAGCGTCCGGACCACATAGTCCTGGACGCTCATTTGCCGTTTGGCGGCATGCTGCCGGAGCCGTTCGAGCAGCTCACCGTCTATCCGCAGGCTGAGCACGCTGGTCCCCATGGGACGAGGGTCGCCGCAGCCCCCGCCCCGGTGCGTCACTTTTCCGACGAGCCTCACTCGTTCGGGTGATGTGGGGCGGGGTGTACGGGGCGGGGTGTGGCCACCGTTACAGCGCGGCGGTGGTGCTTCGGCTGGTATTTAGCCAGAGTAATGAGTTAATCTAACGAACATGTCTGACCTGCCCCACGACAGCGACGCCGACGTCGCCGCCGTGAACTCCCTCCGCTCGGCGATCATGCGCCTGAGCCGGCGCCTGAAGCACCAGCGCGTCGACGAGTCGCTGAGCCCGACCGAGATGTCGGTGCTCGGCACCCTCTTCCGCTGCGGCTCGGCCACCCCCGGTGAGCTGGCCCGCAAGGAGCACGTCCAGCCCCCGTCGATGACCCGCATCGTCGCGCTGCTGGAGGCCAAGGGACTGGTCAGGCTGGAGCCGCATCCCGACGACCGCCGCCAGAAGGTGGTCAGCCAGACCGAAGAGGCCGAGGCGATGCTCGAAGAGAGCCGCCGCAAGCGCAACGTCTGGCTGGCTTCCCTCGCGGAAGGCCTGGACGAGGACGAGTGGGCGAAGCTGCGCGCCGCCGCACCCGTACTGGAGAAGCTCGCACACCTGTGAACGACCGCGCACGATAGGAGGCGAACCTTTTGAGTACGGGATCCGGAGCAGACTCCGCCCCCGCACACAAATCCACCCACGACACCGCTGCCCCCGGCAGCACCCGGCGGGGGACGTTCTCCTCGCTCGCGATCCGCAACTACCGGCTGTTCTTCTCCGGTGCCATCGTCTCCAACATCGGGACGTGGATGGCGCGGATCACCCAGGACTGGCTGGTCCTCCAGATCACCGGCTCCTCGGTGGCGGTCGGCATCACCACCGCCATGCAGTTCCTGCCGATGCTCCTCTTCGGGCTGTACGGCGGCGTCATCGCCGACCGCTTCGCCAAGCGGAGCATCCTCTTCGTCACCCAGAGCGCGATGGGCCTGGGCGGACTGTTCCTGGCGGCCATGACGCTCTCCGGCAACGTCGAGGTGTGGCATGTCTATCTGACGGCGTTCTTCACCGGACTGGTGACGGTCGTCGACAACCCGACCCGCCAGTCCTTCGTCTCCGAGATGGTCGGCCCCGACCAGGTCCGCAACGCGGTCAGCCTGAACTCGGCCAACTTCCAGTCGGCCCGTCTGGTGGGCCCCGCGGTCGCGGGCGGGGTGATGGCGGCGGTGGGCCCGGGCTGGGCGTTCCTCGCCAACGGCCTCTCCTTCCTCGCGCCGCTGGCGGGCCTGGCCCTGATGCGTACCGCGGACCTGCGGCCCACCAAGCTCGCCCCGCGCGGCAAGGGTCAGCTCCGCGAGGGCCTGGACTACGTCTCCAAGCGGCCGGAGCTGATCTGGCCCATCGTCCTGGTCGGCTTCGTCGGCACCTTCGGCTTCAACTTCCCGATCTGGCTCAGCGCCTTCGCCCACGACGTCTTCCACGGCGGCTCCGGGATGTACGGCCTGTTCAACAGCCTCATGGCGATCGGCTCCCTGGTCGGCGCGCTGCTCGCGGCCCGCCGGGGCACCACGCGGCTACGGCTGCTGGCGGGCGCGGCCGGTCTCTTCGCGGTCCTGGAGATCGCGGCGGCGGTGACGCCCGGCATCGGGTTCTTCGCCGCCCTGCTGATCCCCGTCGGCGTCCTCGGCCTCACGGTCAACGTGACCGCCAACGCCTCGGTCCAGATGGCCACCGACCCGGAGATGCGGGGCCGGGTGATGAGCCTGTTCATGATGGTCTTCACCGGCGGCACCCCGCTGGGCGGCCCGCTCTTCGGCTGGCTCACCGACGAGTACGGCGTACGGATCAGCCTCGCCCTGGGCGGCCTGATCTGCGCGGTCGCGGCGGTCGGCGTCGGCCTGGCGCTGGCACGCGCGGCGAACCTGCGGCTCAAGGTCGACATGCGGCCCGGCCACCGGCACCTGGAGTTCGTGCCGAGGGAGCAGCTGGCGACGGCGGCGTGAGCGGGGGCGGCGCGGGGGGCGCCGCTCAGCCGGGGCGGAAGGCGACGCGGACCGTGGCGTCGGCCGGGACCATGATCACGAACCCGCGCGTACGGGTCCAGCCGTCCGGGATGAGGAACATGCGGCCGCCGGACTGGGCGAGCAGACGCACGCCGCGATAGCGGTACTTGTACTTCTGCCCCGGGCCGCCCGTCGGCAGCGAGGTCTCCCTCACCGGCGCGGCCCCGAAGTAGAGCTGCTCGGCGGTGTCGACGACCACCGTCGGCCGGTGCCACAGATTCCGGGCCAGCTCCCGCCCGTCGTCCCTGCCGTGGATCTGGGCGTAGGCCTGTACGGCCCAGAACGAGCTCAGGGCGACCAGCGCCGCCACGACGGCGAGGGCCTTCAGCTCACCCGGGAAGGGGCGCCCGGTGGTTTTGAGGTGCAGGGTGCGCCCGTACGCCACGAGCAGCAGGCCGCCGCCGAAGAGCAGCGGGGTGTCGAGCGGCCCGGCGGGCCACACCTGGAGACCGCCGAGCAGCCCGAGCACGAAGAGCGCGCCGCCGCACCCGGCCAGCCCCACGCCCGCCTGCCCCAGCCGGCGCACCAGGCCCGGTCGCGCGTCACCGATGGAGGACACCCACGCGAGCCCGAGCACTCCCGCGAGCGCGGCGGCGAGCGCCACGGCCAAGGGCATGTACAGGCTTGCCGCGCTGCGCAGCAGCAGGTCCTGGGTGGACAGGGCGAGGGTGGCGAGATCGACGCCGAAGTACGCGTAGAAGGAGGAGCTGTACGCGTAGCCGAAGTAGAGGAGGAGCCCGGTGAGCAGGGTCGTGGGCGCGACGAACCCGGCGGCGGCCTTGAGCCAGGTGCCCCACGGGGGCCGGTCCGGGGCGGGCTGGTCCTCCATGTGCGGCCTCCTGGGTCAGGTGACGTCGACGGAGGGGGACGCGGAGGGGGACACGGAGGGGTCGGGCTGCTCGGGCTCCTCGTCCGGGTCCGGCGGCTCGGTGTCGGCCGGGAACGGGCTGCTCTGCGGGTCGGGCTTGCCGGTCAGCTTCACGCACGCGACGTGGACGGGGATGAGTGGCGCATGGGAGGTGTTCGCGAACACCCATTCGAGTGTCACGGATTCATCGGGTGCGAGGTTGACCGGCTGAGGGCCCGTCCCGGTCGTCCAGGCGCCCGTGGGACTGCAGTCGTAGACCGTCGCGGTGCCGCTGTACGAGTCGCTGGTGGGGTTGGTGAAGGTCACCCTGACGCTGGGCCACACCCCGTCGAAGTCGGTCGAGACCCGCCCCGCCGTGTTGAAGCCGCCGCTGCCACCGTCCCCGCCGCCGCTGGTCTGCTGACCGCCCGTGTCCTCGGTCGGCTGTCCGGTCGGCTCCGGGGACGGCGGTCCGGTGGGCTCGTCGGTCTGCGAGGTGTCGCCCGGCGGCCCGGGGGGTTCGTCCGACCCCGAAGAGCAGCCCGAAAGCAGCAGCCCCACCACAAGGAGGGTGACCGGAACGAGGTGGTGTCGCCGACGCCGTACGTGATCCACCTTCGGGACGGTAACACTGAGTCATCGCCCGTGTACGGCGGCGCGCCAGGGGCGGCAAACGGGGGAGCGGGCGCGTTCGTTACGCTCGTACGCGTGAACCCGAAGACCAGGAACCGGATCATGGCCGGCGTACTCGTGCTGATGTTCGTCGTCGTGGCCGTCGCGGCGGCGCGCGGCTGACGCCCCCGCCGGGGAGTCGCCGCGCCCGCCGCGCGCGTCACCAGGCGAACGCCTCCGGGGACGGCCCCGGCCCCGGGAAGATCTCCTCCAGGGACGCCAGCACCTCGGCCGACAGCTCCAGCTCCACCGCCCGCAGGGCCGACGCGAGCTGTCCGGAGGTGCGCGGGCCCACGATCGGGCCGGTCACGCCCGGACGGGTCAGCAGCCAGGCCAGCGCCGCCTCGCCCGGCTCCAGACCGTGCTTGGCGAGCAGGTCCTCGTACGCCTGGATCCGGCTCCGCACCGCCGGGTCCGCCAGCGCCTCGGCCGCGCGTCCGCCGGTCGACCGCGAGCCGCCGCCCTCGCGCTCCTTGCGGAGCACCCCGCCGAGCAGACCGCCCTGGAGCGGGGACCAGGGGATGATCCCCAGGCCGTACTCCTGTGCCGCCGGAATGACCTCCATCTCGGCGCGGCGCTCGAAGAGGTTGTACAGGCACTGCTCGCTGACCAGCCCCAACCGCCCGGTCCGCGCGGCCACTTCGTTCGCCTGGGCGATCTTGTAGCCGGGGAAGTTGGAGGTGCCGACGTAGAGCACCTTGCCCTGCTGGACGAGGACGTCCATGGCCTGCCAGATCTCCTCGACGGGAGTCTGCCGGTCGATGTGGTGGAACTGGTAGAGGTCGATGTGGTCGGTGCCCAGGCGCTTGAGGCTGCCCTCGACCGCCCGGCGGATGTTGAGGGCGGACAGCTTGTCGTGGTTGGGCCAGACGGGGGCGCCGTCGGCGGACATGTTCCCGTACACCTTCGTGGCCAGGACCGTCCGCTCCCGGCGCCCGCCGCCCCGGGCGAACCAGTTGCCGATGATCTCCTCGGTGCGGCCCTTGCCCGCGCTCTGGCCGTAGACGTTGGCGGTGTCGAAGAAGTTGACGCCCGCCTCGTGGGCGGCGTCCATGATGGCGTGGCTCTCGGTCTCCTCGGTCTGGGGGCCGAAGTTCATGGTGCCGAGGACGAGACGGCTGACCTTGAGTCCGGTGCGTCCGAGCTGCGTGTACTCCATGGGGCACCAGCGAACGCCTTGAAGTGCGCTCGAAGCAAGTACCCCGCGCGGTCCCGTCCTCCGCCCGTCCCCGCCCCGTCTCCCCGGCGGCTACCAGGCGAACGCCTCCGGGGACGGCCCCGGCCCCGGGAAGATCTCGTCGAGCCCGGCCAGCACCTCCTCGGTCAGCTCCAGCTCCACCGCCCGCAGGGCCGAGGCCAGTTGCCCGGAGGTGCGCGGGCCGACGATCGGGCCGGTCACGCCCGGACGGGTCAGCAGCCAGGCCAGCGCCGCCTCGCCCGGCTCCAGTTCATGCTTGGCGAGCAGGTCCTCGTACGCCCGCACTTGCGCCCGGACCGCCGGGTCCGCGAGTCCGGCGGCGGACCGGCCGCCCTTGGTGCGCGCCCCGTCCCCGTCCCGCTCCTTGCGCAGGGCGCCGCCGAGGAGGCCCTGGTGGAGCGGGGACCAGGGGATGATCCCCACGCCGTACTCCTGGGCGGCGGGGATGACCTCCATCTCGGCGCGGCGCTCGGCGAGGTTGTAGAGGCACTGCTCGCTGACGAGCCCGAGCCGCCCGGTCCGCGCGGCCACTTCGTTCGCCTGGGCGATCTTGTAGCCGGGGAAGTTGGAGGTGCCGACGTAGAGCACCTTGCCCTGCTGGACGAGGACGTCCATGGCCTGCCAGATCTCCTCGAAGGGGGTCTGCCGGTCGACGTGGTGGAACTGGTAGAGGTCGATGTAGTCGGTGCCGAGCCGCTTGAGGCTGGCCTCCACCGAGCGGCGGATGTTGAGAGCGGAGAGCTTGTTGTCGTTGGGCCAGACGCTGGTGTTCCAGGAGCTGCCGTCCTGGGTCATGTTCCCGTAGCCCTTGGTCGCCAGGACCGTCCGCTCCCGGCGCCCGCCGCCCCGGGCGAACCAGGACCCGACGATCTCCTCGGTCAGACCCTTGTGCTCGGCGAGGCCGTAGATGTTGGCGGTGTCGAAGAAGTTGATGCCCGCGTCCTGGGCGGCGTCCATGATGGCGTGGCTCTCGGCCTCCTCGGTCTGGGAACCGAAGTTCATGGTGCCGAGGACGAGGCGGCTGACCTTGAGTCCGGTGCGTCCGAGCTGCGTGTACTCCATGAGGTACCAGCGAAGCTGTTGAAGTGCACTCGAAGCAAGGGGGGCCGGTCGCGGGCACGGGGTGCCGCCCGGCCTCCCGCCGGAGGTGTTCCGCCGGCCGGGCCGCGTTAGCCGACCGGGGCTTCCTGGGCGCCGGCCACCGGCGCCGCGTACGGCCCGCCGAGCCCCCACCCCTGGTGCATCGCGTCCGCGAAGGCCGCCGCCAGTTTGTGCTCGCCGGAGGCGGAGGGGTGCGTGCCGTCGTAGGTGTCCGCGTGGATGTCGTACGTCGGCGGGTGCGAGGCGAGCAGCAGCGGGGAGGAGGGCTGGTCCAGGTCCGCCACCGCCTTCGCGAGCAGCTCGTTGAAGCGGGCCACCTCGGCCGCGAAGGGGGCGTCCGACTCGGCGCGTATGTTCGGGATGACGGGGAGCAGCACCATCCGGATCGCCGGGTTCGCGGTGCGCGCCGCCGCCACGAAGGCGCGGACGTTGGCCGCCGTCTGGTCGCTGTCGGTGTAGAAGCCCAGGTCGATGAGGCCGAGCGAGACCAGCAGGACGTCCGCCCGCGCCCGGGTCACCGCATCGGCGATCAGCGGGGCCATGTGCAGCCACCCCTCGCCCCACCCCGACAGATGGCGGCGGGCCGGTGCGGGGAAGTCCTCGGCGCCGTACGCGGACGCCGAGGGGGCCCCGGCCTCCGTGTCGTACAGCTCGCTGCGCGGCCCCACGATCGCGAAGGGGCCGGCGAAGGAGGTGGTGAGGTGCTGCCACATCCGGTAGCGCCAGGTGATGTCGCCGGCGCGTCCGATGGTCATGGAGTCGCCGACGAACATGAAACGCATGGGGCCATGATGGCGGATCACCTGGACCGCTTCGACGGGCTGCCACGTGACGATGGACACTTGGCCTCATGCGTTTCCCGATGCGTTCGCTTCTGTCCACCGTCACGGCCGCCGGGCTCGTCGTCCTGGGGGCCGCCGGACCGGCGGCGGCCGACGGCGGCGACGGCGGCTTCACGATCAAGGACCCCCGGATCAAGGAGTCCAGCGGACTCGCCGCCAGCCGGGCGCACCCGGGGATCTACTGGACGCACAACGACAGCGACGACGGGCCGTACGTCTACGCGGTCGACGCGAAGACCGGCGAGACCGTCGCCCGGATCACCCTGACCGGCGTCGGGCGCCCGCGTGACGTCGAGGCGATCTCGGTCGGCCCGGACGGGAACGTGTACGTGGGGGACATCGGGGACAACCTCGGCGGCACCTGGAAGAACGTCTGGATCTACAAGTTCCCCGAGCCGAAGCGGCTGAAGGACGCCACCGTCAAGGCGACGCAGTACGTGGTGAAGTACGCCGACGGGCCGCGCAACGCCGAGGCGCTGATGGTCCACCCACGGACCGGGCGGGTCTACATCGCCTCCAAGAAGGAGGGCGGCGGCGGGCTCTACGAGGGCCCCGAGCACCTCTCCACGGCCGGTACGAACGTCTTCCGGCGGGTCGGCGACGTGCCGTGGGTCACCGACGGCGCCTTCTCCCCGGACGGGACGAAGCTGGCGCTGCGCGGGTACTTCTGGGCGGCCGAGTACGACTGGAAGGGCGGGAAACCGGGGGCGCGGCACGGGGTGTCCGCCCCGCTGATGCGGCAGGCGGAGTCCGTCACGTACACGCCGGACGGGAAGGGGCTGCTGTTCGGGAGCGAGGGGGCGGGGAGTCCGGTGGTGCGGGTCGCCGTCGCCGGGGGCGAGTCGTCGTCGGGCGGGGGGAGTTCACCGTCCGGTGCGGGGGGGCGTGGCGCGAGCGCCGACTCCGGGGGTGGGCACCGGAGCCTGGTGTACGGGGGGTTGGCCGTGGTGGGGGTGGGGGCGGCGTGGGTGGGGCTGAGGAGGCTCTTCCGGCGCGGGTGATCGGTTGCCCGGTCTTTGCCCGCGGCCCGGTGCTGGGTTGCTCGCGCGGTTCCCCGCGCCCCCAGGTAGTCAGGGGCGCGGGGAACCGCGCGCTCAGCCACCCACGACCCGCAGCCAAAGGCCGGGCCCTGAAGGCCAGCCCACCACCGGGCCGCAGACAGAGTCCGGGCACCAGATCACCCGCAGGTGAACGACCTCAGAGCTGCTCGATCACGTAGTCGACGCAAGCCGTCAGCGCCTCGACATCCGCCGGGTCGATCGCCGGGAACATCGCGATCCGCAGCTGGTTGCGGCCGAGCTTGCGGTAGGGCTCGGTGTCCACGATCCCGTTGGCCCGCAGCACCTTCGCCACGGCCGCCGCGTCCACCTCGTCCGTGAAGTCGATGGTCCCGATGACCTGCGACCGCTTCGCCGCGTCGGCGACGAACGGGCTGGCGTGCTTGGACTCCTCGGCCCAGCCGTACAGCGCCTTGGCGGACGCGGCCGTACGGCCCGTCGACCACTCCAGACCGCCCTGGCCATTGATCCACTTCAGCTGCTCGTTGAGCAGGAAGAGCGTGGCGAGCGCCGGGGTGTTGTACGTCTGGTTCTTCAGCGAGTTGTCGATCGCGGTCGGCAGGCTGAAGAACTCCGGGATGTGGCGGCCCGAGGCGTGGATCCGCGCGGCGCGCTCCAGGGCGGCGGGCGAGAAGGCCGCGATCCACAGTCCGCCGTCGGAGGCGAAGGACTTCTGCGGGGCGAAGTAGTAGACGTCGCTCTCGGTGATGTCGACGGGCAGACCGCCCGCGCCCGAGGTCGCGTCGACCAGGACGAGCGCGCCCTCGTCGGCGCCCGCGACCCGCCGGACGGGGGCCGCGACACCGGTGGAGGTCTCGTTGTGGGTGAGGGCGTAGACGTCGACGCCCGCCTCGGCGGAAGCCTCCGGGTGCGTGCCGGGCTCGGAGGCGATCACGCTGGGCTCGGCGAGCCACGGCGCGAGCTTGGCGGCCTTGGCGAACTTGGAGGAGAACTCGCCGAAGTTCAGGTGCTGCGACTTGTTCTCGATCAGCCCGTGGGTCGCGACGTCCCAGAACGCGGTCGAGCCGCCGTTGCCCAGGATCACCTCGTACCCCTCGGGCAGCGAGAACAGGTCCCGTACACCCTGGCGGACCTCGCCGACCAGGTTCTTGACCGGGGCCTGGCGGTGGGAGGTGCCCAGGAGCGAGGTACCGGTCGCGGCCAGGGCGTCCAGCGCCTCCGTCCGCACCTTGGAGGGGCCCGCGCCGAAACGGCCGTCGGCGGGCTTCATGTCAGCGGGAATCTGGATCTCAGCCACGAGCGCAGGGTATCGGCACGCGAGGGGAGCGCGCGGCTCCGGTCCACCCCGCGAGACGCGCCCGGCCGCCGTCCCGCCTGCGGCGGGGCCGGACGGGCAGGCTGGTCCCCATGGGTGACAGGGGTGACGGTGGCGGCCGGGGGCGTACGCCCGGGGCCTGGCGGGCGTGGGAGCGGGAGCTGCGGGACGCCGTGCGCGGGGAGGTGGACTCCTCGGCCACCGCGCGGGCGCTGACGACGATGGACGCGTCCAACTACCGGCGGGTGCCGCGGGCGGTCCTCGCGCCCCGGGACGCCGAGGACGTGGCGGCGGCGCTCGCCGTCTGCCGGGAGCACGGGGTGGCGGTGGTGCCACGCGGCGGCGGGACCTCGATCGCGGGGCAGGCCACCGGGACCGGGCTCGTCCTGGACTTCACCCGGCACATGGGGTCCCTGCTCTCGGTGGACGCCGAGGCGCGCACGGCGGTGGTCCAGCCGGGCCTCGTCCTCGACGTGCTGCGCGAGGCGGTCCGGCCGTACGGGCTGACGTTCGGGCCCGACCCCTCGACGCACAGCCGCTGCACGCTGGGCGGGATGATCGGCAACAACGCCTGCGGGGCGCACTCGGTGGCGTACGGGACGACCGCCGACAACGTCCGGGCGCTGACGGTGGTGAGCGGCGCGGGCGGCCCGCTCCACCTGGGCCGGGGCTGGACGGGCGCCCCGGAGGGCCTGCGCGCCTTCGTCGGCCGCAACCTCGCCGCCCTGCGCACGGGCTATCCGCAGGACCTGCCGCGCCGGATCTCCGGGTACGCCATGGACGCGCTGCTGCCCGAGCGCGGCACCGACCTCGCCCGCGCCTTCTGCGGCAGCGAGGGCACGCTCGGGGTGCTGACCGAGGCGACCGTACGGCTGGTGCGGACGCCGGGCGCGCGGGCGCTCGCCGTGCTCGGCTACCCGGACGAGAGCGCGGCGGCCGAGGCGGCGCCCGCCCTGCTGCCGTACGGGCCGCTGACCGTCGAGGGCATGGCCGCCGACCTGGTGCGCGGCGCTGCCGGGCTGCCACGAGGGGGCGCCTGGCTCTTCGTGGAGACGGGCGGCGAGGGGGCCGCCGAGGCGCTGGCCCGGGCCCGCGAGCTGGTGCGCGCGGCGGACCCGCTGGACGCGGCCGTGATCACCGACCCGGCCGGGCAGCGGGCGCTGTGGCGGGTGCGCGAGGACGCGGCCGGGACGGCGACACGGATCCGGGAGTCCCCCCTGGACGGAGGCCTCGGGGGAGGGAGCGAGGCGTGGCCCGGCTGGGAGGACTGCGCGGTGCCGCCCGTGCGCCTGGGGGCGTATCTGCGCGACTTCCGGGCGCTGCTGCGGGAGCACGGCCTTCGCGGCACGCCGTACGGGCACTTCGGCGACGGCTGTGTGCACGTCCGGATCGACTTCGACCTGCTGAGCGCGGCGGGTGTGGCGCGCTTTCGCCGGTTCTCCGGGGAACTGGCGGACCTGGTGGCCGCGCACGGCGGCTCGCTCTCGGGTGAGCACGGCGACGGGCAGGCGCGGGCGGAGCTGCTGCCGAAGATGTACGGGGCCGAACTGGTGGGCCTGTTCGGGGAGTTCAAGGACGTGTGGGATCCGTCGGGGCTGCTCAACCCCGGCATCCTGGCGCGTCCGGCCCGGCTGGACGAGAACCTGCGCTTCGCGGTGCTGCCGAGGCGGCCGGTGGAGGTGGAGTTCGGCTATCCGCACGACGGCGGGGACTTCTCGGCGGCGGTACGGCGGTGTGTGGGCGTCGCCAAGTGCCGTACGACGCAGGCCGGTCCGGGCGTGATGTGCCCGTCGTTCCGGGCCACCGGCGAGGAGGCGCACTCCACGCGGGGCCGGGCGCGGCTGCTGCACGAGATGCTGGCGGGCGAGATCGTCACGGACGGCTGGCGTTCTTCGGAGGTGCGGGACGCGCTCGACCTGTGCCTGTCCTGCAAGGGCTGCCGCAGCGACTGCCCGGTCGGGGTGGACATGGCCACGTACAAGGCGGAGTTCCTGCACCACCACTACGCGGGGCGGCGGCGACCCGCCTCCCACTACGCGATGGGGTGGCTCCCCCGCTGGCTGCGGCTCGCGGCGCCGTGGGCGCGGGGCCTGAACGCGCTGGCCCGGGTGCGTCCGCTGGCGGCCGCCGTGAAGCGGCTGGCGGGGATCGCCCCGGAGCGGGGTCTTCCGGTGCTGGCGACGCGGACGCTGCGGTCGTGGCTGAGGCGGCGCGGGGACGGCCGGGCCCCGGCCGCCGCGATCCTGTGGCCGGACACCTTCACCGACCATCTGTCGCCGGGGACGGGCCGGGCGGCGGTACGGGTCCTGGAGGCGGCGGGGGTCGGGGTGGTGGCGCCGCGCGGGCGGGTGTGCTGCGGTCTGACGTACGTCTCGACCGGCCAGCTCACCCGCGCCCGCGCGGTCCTGCGCCGCACGCTCGACGCGATGGAGCCGCTGCTGGAGCGCGGCCTCCCGGTCGTCGTCCTGGAGCCGAGCTGCGCGGCGGCGCTGCGGACCGATCTGCCGGAGCTGCTGGCGGACGACCCGAGGGCGGCGCGGCTGGCTGCCTCGGTGCGGACGTTCGCGCAGACGCTCCAGGAGTGCGCGCCGCACTGGTCGCCGCCGTACGTGGGGCGGGCGGTGGCCGGGCAGACGCACTGCCACCAGCACGCGGTGCTGGGGGACGCGGCCGAGCGCCGGCTGCGGGAGCGGGCCGGGCTGACGGGCGACCTGAGCGGCGGCTGCTGCGGACTGGCCGGGAACTTCGGCTTCGAGCGGGGCCATTGGGAGGTGTCGGTGGCCTGCGCCGAGGACCGACTGCTGCCTGCGGTACGGGCGGCGGAGCCCGGCACGGAGATCCTGGCGGACGGGTTCTCGTGCCGTACGCAGCTGGAGCAGTTGGCGGGGCGGCGGGCCCGGCATCTGGCGGAGGTGCTGGCGGAACATCTGCCGGGCGAGGCCGGTTAGGGACGGAGCCGGGCAGCGCCACTTACATGGACCCGTACATTGGTACGGAGGGCTGCGCTCCGCTTGGGGTCCGCCCGGGCGTCGGCGGGTATCCCCTGGACCGTGCGGCGCGATGAGTGCAATATATTGCCTACTCAGTCCAATGAAGTGAACGTACCGATCGCACAGGAGCCACGGTGACCAGTCCGCACACCGCCGCCGCAGAGCCGACCGCCACCGCGGCGGCGGCCGTCTCCACGCCGGAGGCGGCGGGCGGACTGCGGACCGCGCGCGGCCGCGGGGTGGCGCTCGCGCCCGTCGCGCTGGTGGTCTCAGCCGGTATCTCGGTGCAGTTCGGCTCGGCGGTCGCGGTGATGCTGATGCCGAGGGCGGGCGCGGCGGGCGTGGTGACGCTGCGGCTCGCGGCGGCGGCACTGGTCCTGCTCGTCCTGTGCCGTCCGAAGCTGCGGGGCTACCGGCGGGCCGACTGGGGCACGGTGGTCGCCTTCGGCGCCGCGATGGCCGGGATGAACGGCCTCTTCTACCAGGCGGTCGACCGCATCCCGCTCGGCACGGCCGTGACCCTGGAGGTCCTCGGCCCCCTCGCCCTCTCCGTCCTGGCCTCACGCCGCCTGGTCAACTTCGTCTGGGCCGGGCTCGCGCTCGCCGGGGTGGCGCTGCTGGGCAGCGGCGGGGGCGAGGGGTTCGGGGCGCTGGACCTCGCCGGGGCGGCGTTCGCGCTGGGGGCGGGGGCGTGCTGGGCGGTGTACATCCTGTTCAGCGCCCGTACGGGCCGCCGCTTCCCGCAGGCGGACGGCCTGGCGCTGGCGATGGCCGTGGCCGCGGTCCTGTCCCTCCCGCTGGGGGCGTTCCAGTCGGGCGGGAAGCTGCTGGTGCCGTCGACGGTCGGCCTGGGCGTGGCGGTGGCGCTGCTGTCCTCGGTCCTGCCGTACACCCTGGAGCTCCTGGCCCTGCGCCGCCTGCCCGCGTCCACGTTCGCGATCCTGATGAGCCTGGAACCGGCCATCGCGGCGACGGCGGGCTTCCTGGTCCTGCACCAGGCCCTGTCGGCCGCCGACGCGCTGGCGATCGCGCTGGTCATCGGGGCGAGCGTGGGGGCGGTGCGGTCGCAGGCGGGTCGGGGGCGGTAGCCCGTCCGGCCCCACCCCTTCGCCTGCGGCCGGCCGAGGGGTGCCCGCCGCGCCCTGCTCCGGCCGGACCTTTTCTGCCGCTGAGCGGGGGCTGGTCGCGCAGTTCCCCGCGCCCCTTGGGGCCTTTGTTCGTCTGCGGGCTGGCTTGGGCTGGTCGCGCAGTTCCCCGCGCCCCTTGGGTAGTCGGCCGCAGCCGGGGAACTTGGATCAGCCACCAGTTCTTCAGGGGCGCGGGGAACTGCGCGAACAACCCCCACTCAGCCGCAGACAGCGGCCGGGCCGAAAACGGGGTCCCACTCAGCCGCATCCTCACCCCAAACCCCCGTCAAAAAATCATGCAAGCACGCTTGCTTGTTTTCGGCCCCGCTGCCATGCTCCCCGACACGAACACCCCCGCATCCCACCCCGAAGGGATCCCCCGTGTCCGATCCGACGACCGCCGTGCTCGACGATCTGCGTGACGAAGGGGAAGAACTCGATCGGCTCGTGGGGGAGTTGGAGCCAGGGGTCTGGCGGCGGGGGACCGCCGCCGAGGGGTGGAGTGTGGCTCATCAGATCGCTCACCTCGCCTGGACCGACCGTGCCGCCCTGCTCGCCCTCACCGACCCGGACGCCTTCGCCGCCGAGGTCGAGAAGGCCGCCGCCGCCCCGGACACCTTCGTCGACGAGGGTGCCGAGGAGGGGGCCCGGCTCGCGCCCGGTGAGCTCCTGCGGCGCTGGCGCGACGGGCGCGCCCGGCTGCGCGAGGCGCTGCTCGGCGCGCCCCGGGGCGCCCGGTTCCCCTGGTACGGCCCTCCCATGTCCGCCGCCTCCATGGCCACCGGGCGGCTCATGGAGACCTGGGCCCACGGCCAGGACGTGTGGGACGCGCTCGGCCGCACCCGCGAGCCCACCGACCGGTTGCGCCACGTCGCCCGGATCGGGGTGCGCGCACGGGACTTCGCCTTCGGCGTGCGGGGGCTCGCCGCGCCGGGGGAGGAGTTCCGGGTCGAGCTCGTCGCCCCGGACGGGGGGACGCTGTGGACGTACGGCCCCGAGGACGCGCCCCAGCGCGTCACCGGCCCCGCCCTGGACTTCTGCCTCCTCGTCACCCAGCGCGTCCACCGCCGCGACACCGCCGTCCGCGCCGAGGGGCCCGACGCCGACCGCTGGCTCGACATCGCCCAGGCCTTCGCCGGGCCGGCCGGACCCGGACGTACGCCCAAGGGGGCCTGATGCGCCGCCCCCTGCGGATCGGCAACGCCTCCGGCTTCTACGGCGACCGCTTCGACGCCCTGCGCGAGATGCTCACCGGCGGCCCGCTCGACGTGCTCACCGGGGACTACCTCGCCGAGCTCACCCTGCTCATCCTCGGCCGCGACCGCCTCAAGGACGCCCGCCTCGGCTATGCCAAGACCTTTCTGCGGCAGTTGGAGGAGGTGCTGGGAATCGCCCATGAGCGGGGCGTGAGGATCGTCGCCAATGCCGGGGGGCTCAACCCCGCCGGGCTCGCCGACGCCGTGAAGGAGCTGGCCGCCCGCGTCGGTGTGCCCACGAGAGTCGGTCACGTCGAGGGCGACGCCCTTCCCCTGCCCCCCGGCGCCCTCACCGCCAACGCCTACCTCGGCGGCGCCGGGATCACCGCCTGCCTCGCCGCCGGGGCCGATGTCGTCGTCACCGGGAGGGTCACCGACGCGGCCCTGGTCACCGGGCCCGCCACCTGGTGGCACGGGTGGGGGCCCGAGGAGTACGACGCGCTCGCCGGAGCCGTCGTCGCCGGGCACGTCCTGGAGTGCGGCACCCAGGCGACCGGCGGCAACTACTCCTTCTTCCGCGACCACGACGTCCGCCGCCCCGGCTTCCCGCTCGCCGAGATCCGCGCCGACGGCAGCAGCGTCATCGGCAAACACCCCGGTACGGGAGGGGTCGTCGACGTCGGGTCCGTCACCGCCCAGCTGCTGTACGAGACCGGGGGCGCCCGGTACGCCGGGCCCGACGTCACCGCCCGGCTCGACACCGTGACGCTCGTCCAGGACGGGCCCGACCGGGTGCGGATCGCAGGGGTGCGCGGGGAGGAGCCGCCGCCCACGCTCAAGGTCGGCCGCACCCGGGTCGGCGGCTGGCGCAACGAGGTCGTCTTCGTCCTCACCGGCCTCGACATCGACGCCAAGGCCGCCCTCGTCCGCGCCCAGGTGGAGGACGCCCTCGCCCGTGCCAAGTCCCGCCCGCGCCACGTGAAGTGGGAGCTCGCGCGCACCGACCGGCCCGACGCGTCCACCGAGGAGACGGCCAGCGCTCTCCTGCGCCTCGTCGTCCGGGACCCCGATCCGGACGCGGTGGGGCGGACCGTCAGCGGCGCCGCCGTCGAGCTGGCCCTCGGCAGCTACCCGGGCTTCCACGTCACGGCCCCGCCCGGAAAGGGCACGCCGTACGGGGTGTTCGAGGCGGACTCCCTGCCGGCCGCCGAGGTCGAGCACCTCGCCGCGCTGCCCGACGGCTCCCGGCGGACGCTGCCCCACCCCGTACGGACCCGGCCCCTGAAGGGCGTGGAGGCGCCCCCGCTGCCGCCGCCCCCGCCCCCCGGCCCCACCCGGCGCGCCCCCCTCGGCCTGGTCGCCGGGGCCCGCAGCGGTGACAAGGGCGGGGACGCCAACGTCGGGGTGTGGGTGCGCACCGACGACGCCTTCGCCTGGCTCGCGCACACCCTCACCACGGACCGGCTGCGCGAACTGCTTCCCGAGTGCGCCGGGCTGGAGGTCGAGCGGCATCTGTTTCCCCGGCTGCGCGCCCTGAACTTCACCCTTCACGGCCTGCTCGGCGAGGGCGTCGCCTCGCAGGCCCGTTTCGACCCGCAGGCCAAGGCGCTCGGCGAGTGGCTGCGCTCGCGCCACCTGGACATCCCGGAGGTACTGCTGTGACGGTCCTGCCCACCGCGCTCGACACCGCCGGGGCCGAGTACGCCGCCCACCGCGAGGCCATGCTCGCCAAACTGGCCGAGCTGGACGCCGAGCACGCCAAGGCGCTCGCGGGCGGCGGCGCCAAGTACACCGAACGCCACCGGGGGCGCGGCAAGCTGCTCGCCCGTGAGCGGATCGAGCTGCTGCTCGACCCGGACACGCCGTTCCTGGAGCTGTCGCCGCTCGCCGCCTGGGGGAGTGATTACCCCGTGGGCGCCTCGATGGTCACCGGCATCGGGGTCGTCGAGGGCGTCGAGTGCCTGATCACCGCCAACGACCCGACCGTGCGCGGCGGCGCCTCCAACCCGTGGACGCTGAAGAAGGCGCTGCGGGCCAACGAGATCGCGTACGCCAACCGGCTGCCCTGCGTCAGCCTCGTGGAGTCCGGCGGCGCCGATCTGCCCTCCCAGAAGGAGATCTTCATCCCGGGCGGGGCGCTCTTCCGCGACATCACCCGGCTCTCCGCCGCCGGCATTCCCACCATCGCGGTGGTCTTCGGCAACTCCACGGCAGGCGGCGCCTATGTGCCCGGGATGTCCGACCACACCGTCATGATCAAGGAGCGGTCCAAGGTCTTCCTCGGCGGTCCGCCGCTGGTGAAGATGGCCACCGGCGAGGAGAGCGACGACGAGTCGCTGGGCGGCGCCGAGATGCACGCCCGCACCTCCGGTCTCGCCGACCACTACGTGGTGGACGAGCACGACGCCCTGCGCCAGGCCCGGCGGATCGTCGCCCGCCTCAACCACCGCAAGGCGCGACCCGACCCGGACCCGGTGTACGAGCCGCCGAAGTACGACGAGGACGAGCTGTTGGGGATCGTGCCCGGGGACCTCAGGACGCCGTTCGACCCGCGCGAGGTGATCGCCCGGATCGTCGACGGCTCCGACTTCGACGAGTTCAAGCCGCTCTACGGGCCGAGCCTGGTCACCGGCTGGGCACGGCTGCACGGCTATCCCGTCGGCATCCTCGCCAACGCCCAGGGCGTCCTGTTCTCCGCCGAGTCGCAGAAGGCCGCCCAGTTCATCCAGCTCGCCAACCAGCGCGACATCCCGCTGCTGTTCCTGCACAACACCACCGGCTACATGGTCGGCAGGGAGTACGAGCAGGGCGGCATCATCAAGCACGGCGCGATGATGATCAACGCGGTCAGCAATTCGAAGGTGCCGCACCTGTCGGTGCTCATGGGCGCCTCCTACGGCGCCGGGCACTACGGCATGTGCGGGCGCGCCTACGACCCCCGCTTCCTCTTCGCCTGGCCCGGCGCCAAGTCCGCCGTCATGGGCCCACAGCAGCTCGCGGGCGTGCTGTCGATCGTCGCGCGCGCCTCGGCACGGGCCAAGGGGCTGCCGTACGACGAGGACGCCGACGCCGGGCTGCGCGCCATGGTCGAGCAGCAGATCGAGGCCGAGTCGCTGCCGGTGTTCCTCTCCGGGCGGCTCTACGACGACGGCGTCATCGACCCCCGCGACACCCGCACGGTCCTCGGCATCTGTCTGTCCGCCGTCCACACGGCCCCGGTCGAAGGCGCGCGCGGCGGCTTCGGCATCTTCAGGATGTGAGGCGCTGATGATCCAGTCCGTTCTTGTCGCCAACCGGGCCGAGATAGCCTCCCGGATCTTCCGTACCTGCCGTGACCTGGGCATCTCCACGGTCGCCGTGCACTCCGACCCGGACGCGTCCCTGCCGTACGTCCGGGAGGCCGACGCCGCCGTGCGGCTGCCGGGGGCCACGCCCGCCGAGACGTATCTGCGCGGCGACCTCCTGGTGAAGGCCGCACTCGCGGCCGGCGCGGACGCCGTGCACCCGGGGTACGGGTTCCTCTCCGAGAGCGCCGGGTTCGCCCGGGCCGTCCTCGACGCGGGGCTCACCTGGATCGGCCCGCCGCCGGCGGCGGTGGAGGCGATGGCCTCCAAGACCCGCGCCAAGGAGCTGATGGCGGCGGCCGGGGTGCCGCTGCTCACGCCCGTCGACCCGGCGAAGGCCACCGCCGCCGATCTGCCGCTGCTGCTGAAGGCGGCGGCGGGCGGCGGCGGACGCGGGATGCGCATCGTCACGGAACTGGCGGCACTCGACGCGGAGTTGGCCGCCGCGGCCGCCGAGGCGTCGTCCGCGTTCGGGGACGGCGAGGTGTTCGCGGAGCCCTATGTGGAGCGCGGGCGCCATGTCGAGGTGCAGATCATGGCCGACGCGCACGGCACGGTGTGGGCGCTGGGCACCCGTGACTGCTCGCTCCAGCGCCGCCACCAGAAGGTCATCGAGGAGGCCCCGGCGCCCGGGCTGCCCCAGGCGGTGCACACCCGGCTGCGCAACGCGGCCGTGGCCGCCGCCCGGGCCGTCTCCTACCGGGGCGCGGGCACGGTCGAGTTCCTGGTGGACCCGGACGGCCGGGCGTACTTCCTGGAGATGAACACCCGCCTCCAGGTCGAACACCCGGTCACCGAGGCGGTGTTCGGGCTCGACCTGGTCGCGCTCCAGCTCCACGTCGCCGAGGGCGCGGCCCTGTCCGCCGAGCCGCCCGAGCCCTCCGGTCACGCCGTCGAGGCGCGGCTGTACGCGGAGGACCCGGCGGCCGGCTGGACCCCGCAGAGCGGGGTGCTGCACCTGCTCGACGTGCCCGGGGTCCGCCTCGACCGCGGCTACGGCGACGGCGACACCATCGGCGTCCACTACGACGCGATGCTCGCCAAGGCCGTCGTCCACGCCCCCACCCGCGCCGCCGCCGTCCGGGGGCTGGCCCGCGCGCTCGAACGGGCCCGGGTGCACGGGCCCGCGACCAACCGCGATTTGCTGGTGCGCTCCCTGCGCCACCCGGACTTCACCTCCGGCCGCGTCGACACCGGCTTCTACGCCCGGCATCTGCCCGCCCTCACCGTGCCGCGCGAGGGGGAGGCGCACGCGGCCCTCGCCGCCGCTCTGGCGGACGCGGCGGGCCGCACCTCCCGCTTCGGCGGGGGCTGGCGCAACCTGCCGTCCCAGCCACAGACGAAACGGTACGGCGAGAACGAGATCCGCTACCGCCTCACCCGAGAGGGCCTGGTGGCCGAGGACTTCCCCGGCGTGCGCCTCCTGGCGTGCGAACCCGGCCGCGTACGGCTCGAAGCCGACGGAGTGGCGCGGGACTTCCTGGTCGCGCGGTACGGCGACCGGGTGTACGTCGACACCGCCGCCGGCTCGTACACGCTGACCGCGCACCCCCGCTTCCCCGACCCCGGCGGCCCGCTCGCCCCCGGATCGCTGCTCGCGCCGATGCCGGGCGTGGTCGTCCGGGTCGCGGACGGGCTCGCCGAAGGGGCCGAGGTCACCGCCGGGCAGCCGCTGATCTGGCTGGAGGCGATGAAGATGACCCACCCCATCACCGCCCCCGCCACCGGCACCCTCACCGCGCTGCACGCCGCCCCCGGCCGCCAGGTCGAGGTCGGCGCCCTGCTCGCCGTCGTCCAGGACGCCCCCGTCGCACAGGAGGACCAGCCGTCATGACCCCCGTACGCAGCAGTGCCGTGGAAAGCCCCGAACTGAAGGACCTGCGGGCCGCCGTCGCGGCCCTGGGGCGGCGGCACGGCAGGGACCACCAGCGCGAGGCGCTGTGGGCCGAGGCCGCCGAACTGGGCTATCTGGGCGTGAACCTGCCCGAGGAATACGGGGGCGGGGGCGGCGGCATGGCAGAGCTGTCCATCGTCCTGGAGGAGCTGGGCGCGGCCGGGTGCCCGCTGTTGATGATGGTGGTCTCGCCCGCGATCTGCGGCACGGTCATCGCCCGCTTCGGCACCGAGGAGCAGAGGCGCGCCTGGCTCCCGGGGCTCGCGGACGGCTCGCGGACCATGGCCTTCGGCATCACCGAGCCCGACGCCGGCTCCAACTCCCACCGCATCACCACCACCGCCCGGCGCGACGAGGAGAGCGGCGGCTGGATCCTCACCGGCCGCAAGGTCTTCGTCTCGGGCGTGGACATCGCGGACGCCACCCTGATCGTCGGCCGCACCGAGGACACGCGGACGGGAAGCCTCAAGCCGTGCCTGTTCATCGTCCCCCGCGACGCCCCGGGCTTCCGGCGCTCGCGGATCGACATGGAACTGCACGCCCAGGAGAAGCAGTTCGAGCTCGTCCTGGACGAGGTGCGGCTGCCCGCCGGGGCGCTGATCGGCCACCAGGACGCCGGGCTGCTCCAGCTCTTCGCCGGGCTCAACCCCGAACGGATCATGACGGCCGCCTTCGCGATCGGCATGGGCCGCTACGCGCTGGGCCGGGCGGTCAGCTACGCGCGCGAGCGGCAGGTGTGGAAGGCGCCCATCGGCGCCCACCAGGCCATCGCCCACCCGCTCGCCCAGGCGCACATCGAGCTGGAGCTGGCCCGGCTGATGATGCAGAAGGCGGCCGCGCTCTACGACGCGGGCGACGACGCGGGCGCGGGCGAGGCCGCCAACATGGCCAAGTACGCGGCGGCCGAGGCCTGCGTCAGGGCCGTCGACCAGGCCGTGCACACCCTCGGCGGCAACGGCCTCACCCGAGAGTACGGGCTCGCCGCGCTGATCACGGCGGCGCGCGTGGCGCGGATAGCGCCGGTCAGCCGGGAGATGATCCTCAACTATGTCTCGCATCGGACGCTGGGGCTTCCCAAGTCCTACTAGCCGTACTAGGACGTGCCCCCATGGTCTTCCACAGCGAGTACCCGCCCGTCGAGACCGTCGACGCACCCATCCACGAGGCCGTCCTCGGCCACGCCGCCCGGTACGGCGCCGCCCCGGCCCTGATCGACGGCACGGACCCGACGGGCTCCGCCACCGTCTCGTACGACCTGCTCGACACCCGGCACCGCCGTCTGGCCGCCGCCCTCGCCGAGGCCGGGCTGCGCAAGGGGGACGTGCTCGCCCTGCACAGCCCCAACTCGGTGCTCTTCCCGGCCGTGTTCTACGGGGCGACGCGCGCCGGGGCCTCGGTGACCACGGTCCATCCGCAGGCCACGGCCGAGGAGTTCGCCCGGCAGCTCACCGACTCCTCGGCGCGGTTCGTCGTCACCGTCGCGCCCCTGCTGGAGACGGCCCGGCGGGCGGCCGAACTCAGTGGCGGCACAGCGGAGATCTTCGTCTGCGACCGGGCCGAGGGCCACCGCTCGGTCCTGGACATGTTCGCCTCCACCGCCCCCGAACCCGTCGTGGAGATCGACCCCGGCGAGGACGTGGCCGTCCTGCCCTACTCCTCGGGCACCACCGGCGTCCCCAAGGGGGTGATGCTCACCCACCGCTCGATCGCCACCAACCTCGCCCAGCTCGCCCCGCTCGTCCCCATGAAACCCGGCGACCGCATCCTGGCCGTACTGCCCTTCTTCCACATCTACGGGCTCACCGCGCTGCTCAACGCGCCCCTGCGGCACGGCGCCACGGTCGTGGTGCTGCCGCGCTTCGACCTCGGGCAGTTCCTCGCGGCCATCGAGCGCCACCGCGTCACCGGCCTGTACGTGGCCCCGCCGATCGTGCTCGCCCTCGCCAAGCACCCGGCGGTCGCGCAGTACGACCTCTCCTGCCTGGAGTACGTCGTCAGCGCCGCCGCCCCGCTGGACGCGGCGCTCGCTGCCGCCTGCTCGGCCCGGCTGAAGCTGCCGCCGGTGCGGCAGGCGTACGGGATGACCGAGCTCTCGCCCGGCACCCATGCCGTCCCCCTGTCGGCGCAGGACCCGCCGCCCGGCACCGTGGGCAAGCTGGTGCCCGGCACCGAGATGCGGCTGCTGTCCCTGGACGACCCCGGCCGGGACGCGGCGCCGGGCGAGCGGGGCGAGATAGCCATCCGGGGCCCGCAGGTCATGAAGGGCTACCTCGGACGGCCCGACGCCACCGCCGAGATGATCGACGCGGACGGCTGGCTGCACACCGGCGACGTCGGCCGCGTCGACGACGACGGCTGGCTCTTCGTCGTCGACCGTGTCAAGGAGCTCATCAAGTACAAGGGCTACCAGGTGGCCCCGGCCGAACTGGAGGCGCTGCTGCTCACCCACCCCGCCGTCGCGGACGCCGCGGTCGTCGGGGTGTACGACGAGGACGGCACCGAGGTGCCGTGCGCCTGTGTCGTACGGGCGCCGGGCGCGCCGGAGCTCACCGGCGAGGACGTGATGGCGTACGTGGCCGAGCGTGTGGCCCCGTACAAGAAGGTGCGCCGGGTGGAGTTCGTCGGCGCGGTACCGCGCGCGGCCACCGGCAAGATCCTGCGCCGCGAACTGAGGCAACGGCAGAAGGGCAGCGCATGACCTACGTGCAGCGGTCGCGGGAGCGGGGGATCGAGACGCTCACCCTGGACTCGCCCGCCAACCGCAACGCCCTGTCGGCGGGGCTCGTCGGCGAGCTGGCCGCGGCGCTGGAGCGCTGCGGCCGGGACGAGGAGGTCCGGGCCGTCCTGCTCACCCACACCGGCTCGGCGTTCTGCGCGGGCGCCGATCTGAAGGAGCCGCCCGACCCCGCCGCCTTCGTGGCACTGCTGCGGGCCGTGGTCGAGCTGCCCAAGCCGGTCGTGGCGCGGGTGACCGGACACGTGCGGGCCGGGGGGCTCGGGCTGCTCGGGGCCTGCGACATCGCGGTGGCGGGCCCGGACTCCTCGTACGCCTTCACCGAGTCGCTGCTCGGGCTCGCCCCGGCCGTCATCTCCATGCCGCTGCTGCCCCGGATGGACCCGCGCGCCGCCGGGCGCTACTACCTCACGGGGGAGCGGTTCGGGGCGGCCGAGGCGGTACGGGCCGGGCTGCTCACGGAGGCGGCCGAGGACGTGGACGCGGCCCTCGCCCCGGTCCTCGACGGGCTGCGCCGGGCCTCCCCGCAGGGCCTGGCCGCCTCGAAGGCACTGGTCACGGCTACCGTGGTGGAGACGTTCGACCGCTGGACGCAAGAGCTGAGCGCGCGATCGGCGGCCCTGTTCGCCTCGAAGGAGGCGCGGGAGGGCGTCGCCGCGTTCCTGGAACGACGGGATCCCGTATGGGTGTGGTGACGTCCGCCGCCAAGAGCCCCAAGCAGGACCGCAGCCGGGCGACCCGGCAGCGCCTGCTGGAGGCGGCGGTCGCCTGCCTGGCCGAACACGGCTGGACGGGCTCGACGGTGTCGGTCGTGGCGGAGCGGGCCGGTGTCTCGCGCGGGGCCGCGCAGCACCACTTCCCCACGCGCGAGGACCTGTTCACGGCGGCCGTCGAGTACGTCGCCGAGGAGCGCTCCTCGGCGCTGCGGGCCCTGGGCCCCACCGACCGCCGCACGGTGGTCGCCCGCCTCGTCGACCTGTACACGGGCCCGCTGTTCCGGGCCGCCCTGCATCTGTGGGTGGCCGCCGCCAACGAGCCGCAACTGCACGCGCGGGTAAGGGAGCTGGAGGCGCGGGTCGGCCGGGAGTCGCACCGGATCGCGGTGGCGCTGCTCGGGGCGGACGAGTCGGTGCCCGGCGTGCGCGAAACGGTCCAGGGCCTGCTCGACATGGCCCGCGGCCTGGGCCTCGCCAACGTCCTGACGGACGACGGGGCACGGCGGGAACGGGTCGTGGCGCAGTGGGCGGAGCTGGTGGACCGGGCGCTGGGGTGAGCCCACGGCCCTCCCGGTCACCGGGCCGCGGCCGGGACGACGGGCCGGGGCGCGTCCACGGAAGCGGGACGGGCCGGGGCGGACGACCGCCCCGGCCCGTCCGGTCGGCTAGGAGGCGCGGCTGTCCGCGTCCTCGCACATCTTGGCCTTCTTGCGCAGGGCGTCGGCCTTCTGGTGCGCCCTGGTGGCGGCGGCGCGCTCGCCCAGGTGCTTCAGCTCCTCGGCCTTGCGGTCGAGCTTGGCGGCCTCCTGGCGCAGCTCGGCCGGCTTGCAGATGAATTCGGCGGCCTGCGCGGAGGGCGCGGCGGTCGCGGCCAGACCGCCGGCGAGCAGCGCGGCGGAGAGGACAGCGGTCACGGTACGACGCATGGGTACTCCAAATCCCGGGCCCGGAAAGCCCGTTGTGGGGTGGACTGGTACCCGAAACCCTATCCAATCCCGCCACCCAAATGATCAAGGGGGGCGGGTGGGGGCGGATGCGCGTGCGGCGCCGCCCCCGGGTCGGGGGCGGCGCCGCACGCACGGCTGGGGCCGCGTCGGGCCGGGGCTCAGGCCCGGATGTCCCCGTAGCCCTCCACCTCGCGCGGGTCGCGCGGGCCCGGGCCCATGTAGCGGGCCGACGGGCGTACCAGACGGCCCGTCCGCTTCTGCTCCAGGATGTGGGCCGACCAGCCCGCCGTACGGGCGCAGGTGAACATCGACGTGAACATGTGCGCCGGGACCTCCGCGAAGTCCAGCATGATCGCCGCCCAGAACTCCACGTTCGTGGCCAGCACCCGGTCGGGCCTGCGGGCGTGCAGCTCCTCCAGCGCGGCCTTCTCCAGCGCCTCGGCGACCTCGAAGCGGGGCGCGCCGAGCTCCTTGGCGGTGCGGCGCAGCACCCGCGCGCGGGGGTCCTCGGCGCGGTAGACGCGGTGGCCGAAGCCCATCAGGCGCTCGCCCTTGTCCAGAGCCTTCTTCACGTACGCCGTGGCGTCGCCGGTCCGCTCGATCTCCTCGATCATGCCGAGGACGCGGGAGGGGGCGCCGCCGTGCAGCGGGCCGGACATCGCGCCCACCGCGCCGGAGAGCGCGGCGGCGACGTCGGCGCCGGTGGAGGCGATGACGCGGGCGGTGAACGTCGAGGCGTTCATGCCGTGCTCGGCGGCGGAGGTCCAGTACGCGTCGACCGCCTTGACGTGCTTGGGGTCCGGCTCGCCGCGCCAGCGGATCATGAACCGCTCGACCACCGACTCGGCCTTGTCGATCTCGCGCTGCGGCACCATCGGCAGCCCCTGGCCGCGCGCCGACTGGGCGACGTAGGAGAGCGCCATGACGGCGGCGCGGGCCAGGTCGTCGCGGGCGGTGCGCTCGTCGATGTCGAGCAGCGGCTTCAGCCCCCAGACCGGGGCGAGCATCGCCAGCGCCGACTGCACGTCGACGCGGATGTCACCGGAGTGCACGGGGATGGGGAACGGCTCGGCGGGCGGCAGCCCGGGGTTGAAGGCGCCGTCGACCAGCAGCCCCCAGACGTTCCCGAACGACACATGGCCGACGAGATCCTCGATGTCGACACCCCGGTACCTCAGAGCACCGCCTTCCTTGTCGGGTTCGGCGATCTCCGTCTCGAACGCGACGACTCCTTCAAGTCCGGGTACGAAGTCGGACATCAGGCGGCTCCTCGTGATGCGTGCGACAGCTGCGGGAATGGGTCGGGCAGGGGGGCGCCCCTCCCCCCGTGATGCCCCGTGCGCGGTGGAAAGTCACCCACCGGGTCGTAGGGGGGCCACAGTGGCCCAGCGGAGAGTTTGGCGGGTCCGACGGGTGCGGGGAAGCGTGACATCCGGCACACTGCCCCATTTGCCACGCGAAGGGTTGGCGACCCTCCGTGCCGGGAAAACTGACACGCCGTGCCATGCGGGGGCGGCCGGGCGCGCCCGCGCCCTCCTGCGGCAGGATGACGCCGTGACCGATCACGACCCCGCCGCCATGCGCCGCCAGTACCGCACCACGCTCCTGGACGAGGCGGACCTCGCCGCCACCCCCATGGCCCAGTTCGCGCGCTGGTTCCAGGAGGCCGTCACCGGGGGTCTGCACGAGCCGAACGCCATGGTCGTCGCCACCGCCACCCCCGACGGCCGGCCGTCCACCCGTACGGTCCTGCTGAAGGCCTACGACGAGGGCGGCTTCGTCTTCTACACGAACTACGCCTCCCGCAAGGGCCGCGAACTGGCGGCCAACCCCCAGGTCTCCCTGCTCTTCCCCTGGCACCAGATCTCCCGCCAGGTCATCGTGGCGGGCAGGGCGGCGCGCGTGGCGCGGGAGGAGACCGAGGCGTACTTCCGGGTCCGGCCGCACGGCTCGCAGCTGGGCGCCTGGGCGAGCCCCCAGTCGTCCCCGCTCGTCTCCCGCGCGGAGCTGACGACGCGTTACGAGGAGCTGGCGGCCCGCTACCCCGAGGGCACCGAGGTCCCCGTCCCGCCGGAGTGGGGCGGCTTCAGGGTGGCGCCGGAGACGGTGGAGTTCTGGCAGGGCCACGAGAACCGGCTGCACGACCGGCTGCGCTATGTGCCCGCGGCGCCGGCCCCGGACACCTGGCGGGTGGAGCGACTGGCCCCGTAGGCCGCCCGCGGCCGCCCGTGAACCGCGCCAGGGGGGCAGGGGGGCATCCACGGGCCCGGGCACGCAGAAACCCGCGGGCTCGGGTTCCTCCGGAGAGGAGCCGGCCGGACGTACCGGCGAGCCCGCGGGTCGGTGACTGCTGGGAATTTCGGCCGGCGACGTGCCGGCACCACACAGAGTGTGCGACTGGCAGGCGCTAGCCCGCAGTCACCTCACGCGTCCGGTATCCATACATCTGCCGAACCACCTCCCTTCTCGTGTGCACCACACATTAGGAAGCCGCGCGCGGCGCGACAACCGAATTATTCGGCCCGTTCCCCGGCCGACCGCTCGACGCAGAACTCGTTGCCCTCCACGTCCGCGAGCGTCACCCAGCCCCGGCCGTCGGGGCGGCGGTGGTCGCCGACCAGCGTGGCGCCGAGGGCGAGCAGCCGGTCCACCTCCTCGTCGCGGGTGCGGTCCTGGGGCTGGAGGTCGAGGTGGACGCGGTTCTTCACGGTCTTGGCGTCGGGGACCGTCACGAACAGGAGCGTGGCGCCCTCGGCGGTCACCAGCGCCTCCGGGTCGCCGGGGAAGTCCTCGTCGCCGACCTTGCCGTCGAGGACCGCGGCCCAGAAGGTGGCCAGGGTGTGGGCGTCGGTGCAGTCGAACGTCGTATGACGTACAAGAGAGCTCATGGGCGTCACTATGTTCGAAGAGTCCGGGGCCGAAAAGGGCTTTACGCGCGCGTGGGCCATGTCCGGTGCGCGCGTCGGCCTGGAACCCCTGGTGACCGCTCACGCCGAGGAGATGGCCGGCGTGCTCGGCGACCCGGCCCTGCACCGCTTCATCGGCGGCGCCCCGGACACCGCCGAAGAGCTGCGCGCCCGGTACGCCCGGATCACCGCCGGGTCGGGCGACCCGGCCGTGCACTGGCTCAACTGGGTCGTCCGGCTGCGGTGCGAGGACCGCGCGGTGGGTACGGTCCAGGCCACTGTGGAGAGCGGTACGGCCGAGATCGCCTGGGTCGTGGGGACGCCGTGGCAGGGTCGCGGACTCGCCGCCGAGGCCGCGCGGACGCTGGTGGCGGGGCTCGCCGCCCGAGGGGTGCGCCGCGTCGTCGCGCACATCCACCCCGATCACACCGCGTCCGCCGCCGTCGCGCGCGCGGCGGGACTCTCCCCGACCGACGGGCGCCAGGACGGCGAGGTGCGCTGGAGCGCGGAGCTCACCCCCTGAGCCAGGCTGTCCGGGCACGCCCCTCCCCCTTCGCCCGGGCGTCGAAAAACGATCCCTCCGCCATGGCGATTTCCGGGAAGTCGCTGTGGGATGCGTCACGTTCCAGTTGAATGATCTGACGCGCGTCGGTGCGTCGGCGCGTCCGTGTGACGCGGCGACACGTCCTGCAGGGGGTGCCAGGATGAGTGCTTCCCGGAGTGAGACCACCAACGCCCTCGGTCCCGACGAGCCGGACCGGGGCGACGACCACGGCCCCGGCGGTGCCCCCGGGCCCGAGCACGGCGGCGACCTGCTCGCCGCGCTGCTCGACGGCATGGACGCGGCGCTCTGCGCGTTCGACGCGGGCGGCGTGGTGACCCACTGGAACCGCGAGGCTGAGCGGATCCTCGGCTGGAGCGCCGAGGAGGCCGTAGGGCGCCGGGGCTTCGCCGGCTGGGCGGTCCGGGCCGCCGACGCGGACGAGATCCAGGGTCGGCTGATGGCCGCGATGGAGGCGCCCGGCCGCCAGGTGCACGAGTTCGCGCTGCTGACGAAGGACGGCGGACGGGTGCTGGTGCGGACGCAGTCGGCCGGGGTCCGGGGCGCGGACGGCAGACCGGCGGGCGTGTACTGCGCGTTCGGCGAGGTGCACGCGCAGATCGACCTGGAGCGCGCGATCGCGCTCAGCGAGGCGCTGTTCGAGGACGGGTCGTGGGGCGTCGTCCTGGTGGACGTGGACCTGCGCCCGACGGTCGTCAACGCGTACGCGGCGCGGGCGCTCGGGACCGGACGAGCCACGCTGCTCGGGCGCCCGCTGGGCGAGCTGATCACCCAGGGCGTGGAGGAGCTGGAGAACGCCCTCCACCACGTCCTCGCGGAGGGCCCGCCCACCTCGCCCGCCGAGCTGTGGGTGACGCTGCGCACCGCCGAGGGCGAGCGGCGGCGCTGCTGGCGCAGCGGTTTCCTGCGGCTGTCCTCGCCGCTGGCGGAGGAACCGGTGCCGCTGGGGGTCGCCTGGCTCTTCCAGGACGTGACCGACGCGAAACTGGCCGAACAGGAGGCGGACCGGCTGCGCTTCCGCTGGAACCAGCTGTACCGGGCGGCGCGGACGGCGGCGGAGTGCGAGGAACCTCAGGAGGCGGCGATCGTCTACCTCGACTTCGCGCTCGCCGGTTTCGCGGAGCACGCGCTGGTGGACGTGGCGGTGGGGGAGCGGCTGGTACGGACGGCGGCGTCGCCCGCGAGCGCGCCCGGCCCCGTCGCGGCGGTGGCGGGTGGCGGGTTCCCGGTGCGGTACGCGCCCGGTCACCCCGCGCTCCAGGCGGTCGACCGGATCGGGTCGGTGCGGGCCAGCGGGGACGGGGCGTGGGGGCGGGAGCGCCAGTGGCCTCCGGACGCGCGGCACGCCCTGTGCACGGTGCTGCGCAGCCGGGGGCGCACGCTGGGGGTCCTGACGTTCCTGCGGGGGCCCGGGCGGCCGGCGTTCGAGCGGCCGGACGCGGTGTTCGCGGAGAGTGTGGCGGTGAGGGTGGCGGCGTCCCTGGACTTGTCCGGGCTGCTTTCCCCCACCCCGCCCGTTCCCTGAACCCTCCGGGGCCGGGGGGCCTCACCCCGTGGGGGGTGGTGCCCGCGGTGCCGCCCGGCGGGGTTCTGGGTGTGCCGTTCGGCGTGCGGCCCGGTGGGGGCTGCTCGCGCAGTTCCCCGCGCCCCTGTCCGGCCCGGACTTCGGCTGCGGGCCGGTGGTGGGCTGCTCGCGCAGTTCCCCGCGCCCCTTGGAACGGGGCTTCGCCCCGTGGGGGGTGTGTTGTTCGGCGTGCGGCCCGGTGGGAACTGCGCGAGCAACCGGTCACCGGGCCGCAGTCGACGTTCCGGCCCGATAGGGGCGCGGGGAACTGCGCGAGCAGCCCACCACCGTGCCGCAGTCGAAGTCCGGGCCGAACAGGGGGCGCGGGCAACCCCCCGCCCCCACTCAGACGCTCCGCGCCGTAATGTCCCCATGCTCGGTCGTCGCATGAATGCTCAGCCCGGCCCCCGCCCCCTCCACATTCCTCAGCCCGTTGTGGACCCGCCCATACCCCGTCCCCGCGTCCAGCACCGCGGACACCCCCGCCGCCGCCCCGACCGTCACATCACCCGACTGCGTACGCAGCACCACCGCACCCCGCACCGCCTCCGCGACCCGGATGTCCCCCTTCGCCGTGCTGATCTCGGCCGCGCCGCCCAGCCGCCCCACCGAGATGTCCCCGGCGAGCGTGCTGAGCCGAGCCCCGGCCGTCTCGTCGAGCTTGATCGGGCCGTGCGCGCTCTCCACGGTGACCTCTCCGAGCCGGCCGACCCCCCGGATCTCGGCGCTGGCCGCCTTCGCCTCCACGCGGGACCCGGACGGCAGTTGGACGGTCACCTCGACGGAGCCGGACGCCCCGAGGACCTGGTTCCTGGCGGCGCCCGTGATCCGCAGCACCCCGTCCGCGTACTCGACGGTGGTCTGTTCGGCCGCCTTCACGTCCCGCCCCTTGGCGGCGTCGGCCGGCAGCACCTCGACCGTGGTGTCGGCCCGGTCGGCCGCGATGAACCGCACCCGCCCGGCGGGAACGTCCAGGACTGCGGAGATCGGCGCGGCGGTGGCGAACTTCTGCATGATGCCTGTCCTTCGGCTTGTCGTTTCTGATGAAGGAAAAGCTACGTTGCGTTCGAGGGAGCGGCAATATGAATGTTGCGCCAGAAACGCATAAGCACAGCTCAAAGGCCCTCAATCGTTGCAACCGTCCTGGATCTAACGCAACAGGATGCCGCAATGCCGTTGCAATGAACCAAAACTGAACGCTATGCTCGGCACCCCGAAGAACCAGCCCAGAGGACCACCCCGAGGAGACCCCCGTGCCCGGCGGCAGACTCACCCACCACGAACGCCAGCAGATCGCCCTGGGCCTGGCCGACGACCTCCCCTACGCGGAGATCGCCCGGCGCCTCGACCGCCCCACCTCGACCGTCACCCGCGAGGTCATGCGCAACGGCGGCCCCGCCGCCTACCGGGCCGACCTCGCCCACCGCGCCACCGAGCACCGCGCCCGCCGCCGCAAGCGGACCGCACCGGCCGCACCCCGGGGCGCGCGGGCGCCCGAGCAGGCGCACGGGCGCGACCCCGAGGCCGTACGCGCGTACGAGGAGACCTTCACCACGCTGCTCATGCAGTCCGGCCTGCCCAGGATGATGGCCGGGGTGCTCACCCGTCTCTACACCGCGGACGCGGGCAGCCTCACCGCGGCCGAGCTCGTCCAGAGCCTCCAGGTCAGCCCGGCGTCCATCTCCAAGGCCATCACGTTCCTCGAAAGCCAGGGACTGGTCCGCCGCGAACGCGGCCAGGGGCGGCGCGAGCGCTATGTCGTCGACGACGACGTCTGGTACCAGTCCATGATCGCTGCCGCCCGCTCCCAGGCCCAGCTCGCCGAGACCGCCCGGCAGGGCGTCCATGTCCTGGGCCGCGACACCCCGGCCGCCGCCCGCCTGGAGAACATCGCCCGCTTCGTCGACTTCGTGGGCGAAAGCATCACCCGCGCCGCGGAACAGGCTAGGGAGATCCTCTATACGAAGCCGCAGGTGTACGAGACGTCGGAGGCCCCTGAGACGTCAAAGTCCCCTGAGACAGCAGAGGCCCATGAGACGTCAGAGGCATCCGGCACCTAGCGGCATCCCAGCCCCCCGGCCGCCGCCCCCCGGCCCCGTCAGTGCCGAAAGAAGATCCGGTCCCCGTACTCCGCCAGCACCCGCCCGTTCCACTCGTGGCCCCCGTCCACGTTCCCCGACCGCAGCAGCGGCGGTTCGATGCCGCGTTCCGCGAGGGACTCCGCGGCGGCGGCCATCATCGCCTGCATCAGCGCGCTCGTGACCACCGTCGACGCCGGTGCGAACGGCGCCGGGACCGCCTCGTGGGTGAGTTCCGCGTCGCCGATCGCGATCTTGCTGTCGAGGACGATGTCGCAGTGGTCGCGCAGGAACGTCCCCGACACGTGCCGCGACTTCGTGCCCTCGGTGTACGCCAGCGACGTGACCCCGATGACCTTCAGCCCCAGCGCCCGAGCGTTCATCGCCATCTCGACCGGCAGCGAGTTGCGCCCGGAGAGCGAGACGACCACCAGGACGTCGCCGGGCTTCGCGGGGCTGGAGTCCAGGACCGCCCCGGCAAGCCCGTCCACCCGCTCCAGCGCCGACCCCAGCGTCGCGGGCGTCACGTCCACCCCGACCGTGCCCGGCACGGCCAGGAGGTTCATCAGGGCGAGACCCCCGGCCCGGTAGACCACGTCCTGCGCGGCCAGCGAGGAGTGCCCGGCGCCGAACGCGAACAGCCGGCCGCCCGCCGCCACGGTGTCCGCGATCGCGGCCCCGGCGGCGGCGACGTTCCCGCCCTCCTCGTCCCGTACCCGCTGGAGCAGCCCGATGGCGGCGTCGAAGAACTGACCGGCCAGTTTGCTCTCGCTCATCGCCTGGGCCCTTTCCGGGGGAATGCTGGGGAATGGGAATAGTCCGTGCCGCCGCACACGTTGCGGTCTGGACCATTGCCGTGTCAATACGCCCGTCATCCACCCGTCATCCAACTCGGCGCGGTCCGTCGCGGGGGCCGTACGCGGCCGGGGCACGGTTGTCAGTGCGATGCGTCAGAATTGAGCCAGGGCCAGCGCACGAGTGCTTTCAACATTCACAGCATCGAGGGGCACGTATGTCCGGACTGATCGACACGACGGAGATGTATCTCCGCACCATCCTCGAACTTGAGGAAGAGGGTGTGGTCCCCATGCGCGCCCGGATCGCCGAGCGACTCGACCAGAGCGGGCCGACCGTGAGCCAGACGGTCGCGCGCATGGAGCGCGACGGCCTGGTCCAGGTCGCGGGCGACCGGCATCTGGAGCTCACCGAGGAGGGCCGCCGTCTGGCCACCCGCGTCATGCGCAAGCACCGGCTCGCGGAGTGCCTGCTCGTCGACGTGATCGGCCTGGAGTGGGAGCAGGTGCACGCCGAGGCCTGCCGCTGGGAGCACGTGATGAGCGAGGCGGTGGAGCGCCGCGTGCTGGAGCTGCTGCGCCACCCGACCGAGTCCCCGTACGGGAACCCGATCCCCGGCCTCGAGGAGCTCGGCGAGAAGGCCGAGGCCGACGCCTTCCTGGAGGACGGCATCATCAGCCTCGCCGAGCTGGAGCCGGCGGACGACGGCATGACGGTCGTGGTGCGCCGCATCGGAGAGCCCATCCAGACCGATGCCCAGCTGATGTACACCCTGCGGCGCGCGGGTGTGCAGCCCGGCGCGGTCGTCAGCGTGACCTCCTCCCCGGGCGGCTTCCTGGTCGGCAGCAGCGGCGAGGCCGCCGAGCTCGGCGCGGACGTGGCGTCCCACGTCTTCGTGGCCAAGCGGTAGGGGCGGGGCGGATCCCTGCGTCGGACGGGAGCGGTGTCGCGCGGGTGCGCGGCGTCGCTCCCGTCTCCTTTGGGGCACAAGGAAGTCGAGGGAGCGGGCCGGGTGCCGTTTCCGCCCGTTCTTTCCGGTCGGATCGGCAGCGGACGGGCGGTTCGCGTGCCACGCTGTCGGGTGAGGCATATGACCTGAAGGGCCCGGAGGGGCCGAAGGGCGCACGGCCCGCGAGGGGAGGGTGGGGACCATGCCGGAGGCCACGACCCACCGAGGCACGCCCCGCACGGCCGTGACCGGCACCCCGGCCCGCACGGCTGCGCCCGGCGCCACGCCCCGCACGGCTCCCGCCCTTGCAGCCCCGCCCCGCTTAGCCACCCCCCATCCCGCCACCCCCCGTGGAGCGGCAGAGGGCCCCGGCGCCCTGCGGCGCCGGGGCCTGCCCTCCCCGGTGCTGACCCGGAGCCCCGAGCTCTCGGGGTCAGCTCCCTCGGGCCGGCCGGTCGGTGTCCCACCGTGGCCGCCCGCCTCCCGCAGAAGATCTCCCCTCGGGGCGGCCCGTCAATCCTTGAGAGCGGTCACTCGAACGAGGGGTGTTGCGTGAGAGACGCGAGTTTTCGAATAGAGGTTCGATACCCTGCGGTGAACTGACTCCAGAGCGACCGAGAGCTTCGGGGGCTGAAGGGGGTGCCAGGACACATGGTGCGACGCAGCGACGTGACGGGATCCGATGGCGTACGCCTCGCTGCCTGGGAGTTCGCGGACCCTCCCAAGGACCGGGGGGAGAGCGACCGGGCCGCCCCCGGGGTGTTACTGCTCCACGGACTGATGGGCCGCGCCGCCCACTGGGCGCCGACCGCCCGCTGGCTCGCCGAGAAGCACCGCGTGGTCGCCCTCGACCAGCGCGGCCACGGCCGCAGCGACAAGCCCCCCGAGGGCCCCTTCACCCGCGAGGCCTTCGTGGCGGACGCCGAGGCGGCGATCGAGCAGCTGGGCCTCGCCCCGGTCGTCCTCGTCGGCCACTCCATGGGCGCCCTCACCGCCTGGCAGCTCGCCGCCCGCCGCCCCGACCTGGTCCGGGCCCTGGTCATCTGCGACATGCGCGCCTCGGCGCTCGGCGCGGCCTCCCAGCGGGAGTGGGAGGACTGGTTCACGTCCTGGCCGGTCCCCTTCGCGACGCTCGCGGACGTACGGAAGTGGTTCGGCGAGGACGACCCGTGGGTGGAGCGCCCCAGCCCCGCGCGCGGCGACTTCTTCGCCGAGGTGATGGCCGAGCGCGGCGACGGCTGGCGCCCGCTCTTCTCCCGCCGCCAGATGCTGCGGGCCCGCGAGACCTGGGTGTTCGACGCGCACTGGGAGGAGCTGGCGCAGGTGCGCTGCCCCGCGCTGGTGGTACGCGGCCTCGACGGCGAGCTCGGCCGTGCCGAGGCCCAGGAGATGGTCCGCGTCCTGCCCCGGGGGAGGTACGCGGAGGTGGACGGCGCCGGCCACCTCGTCCACTGCGACCAGCCCGAGGCCTGGCGGGCGGTGGTCGAGCCGTTCCTCCAGGAGACGGCCGGGCACCCCGTCCCCTCCGGCCCATGAACCAGCCCCCGCCCCCGCATCAGCTGAACCAACCCTTGACCAGCCCCTGAACCAGCCCGGGACCGACCCCTGAGCCAGCCCCCGCGTCAGCCCCGGCTGACCGCCGCGAGGATCTCCGGCAGCCGCTTCGCGGTGCGCGGGGCCGCCGCCCGCAGTCCGGTGTACGCGACGAGCGCCGCGTACACCGCCCCCACCGGCAGCAGCAGCCACAGCGCGCCGTGCCGGTCGGTGAGGTGCAGCCAGACCGTCAGGGCGATCAGCGGCGCGCAGAGCAGCGCGGAGGTGAGCATCCCGCCGATGATCGCCAGGAACGCGATCCCGCCCTGGCCCGGCGCCACGTTCTTGCGGCTGTCCTGGGGGATCGAGTACGGGAACGCCGCCGAGGCGACCGCGCCGGTGCCCAGCATCGCCCCGAGCAGCGCCAGCGAGAGCCCCAACGCCTGCGGGAACGCCGACCAGTTGCCGACCAGCGAGGCCGTCACCACCGCGACCAGGACGGTGTACGGCACCGTCACCAGGGCGATCGCCAGCGCGCGGGCGCGCAGCTCCAGGAACGCGTCCCGGGGTGTGGAGACCGTCTGGACGACCATCCAGAACGCCGAGGTGTCCTGGCCGAACTGGTTGGACATCTGGGCGCCCAGCATGAACGCGCCGAACGAGGCGAAGTAGACCGTGCCGTTGCCCTGGAGGGCGTTGACGACCGGGACGATCAGACCGAGGGCGAGCGAGGTGATCCACGCCGCCTTGGTCTTGGGGTCCCGCCAGGCGTACCGCAGGGTGCGCAGCATCACGGTGCCGGTGCGGCCCTCGGGCAGCAGCGCCGTCAGGCCGGGCCGCCCGGCCTGCTCGCGGGCGGAGTCGGCGGGGCGCAGGGTGGAGCTGTCCGGGCTCGTCATCAGCCGGACCAGCGAGCCCTGCCAGGCGTACAGCAGGGCCGCCAGCGCCACGGCGGTGAGCAGGAGTTGCGCGGCGGCCCGGCCGTACGCGCCCTCGCTCGTCGCGTCGACCGCGCCGATCGCGGCGGCGGGCGGCAGCCAGCGCACCACGTCCGCGACCGGGTCCAGGGCGGAGAGGCCGCCGGAGTCCCCGAGCTTCTGCGCTCCGAAGTTGACGGCCTGGAAGCCGATGGCGATCACCAGACCGCTCAGGACGGCGAGGTCGCGGCCCTTGCGGGAGGTGAGCAGACGGGTGTTGGCGGTCGCCACAGTCCGCGCCAGAGCCACGCACACCAGGATCGCCAGCGGTACGGCGACGACCGCGACCCCGGCCGCCGCCGCGCCGTGCGCCACCGCGAGCGCCGCGCCGAGCGCGAGGCAGAGCGTGAACAGCGGCCCGATGCCGACCAGGGAGGCCACGAGCAGCGCCACGATCAGCGGGCGCGGCCGCAGCGGCAGCATCACCAGCCGCGTCGCGTCCAGCGTCTCGTCGCCGCTGGGGAAGAAGAGCGGCATCACCGTCCAGGCGAGCGCGAGGACGGCGGCGACCAGGACGGCCACCGTGGCCGCGTGGGCGTCGCCGCGCAGCGCCACCAGGCCCAGGAGCTGGAGGGCGGCGAAGAGCAGCGCGAGGACGATCGAGGTGACGTAGGCGGCGCGCCGCCCGCCGGACTGGCGCAGGCCGTTCCTGAGCAGCGACAGCTTCAGCCGGACGAAGAGCGGGGTGAGGGAGGGCGCGCCCGGGGAGGCGGGCGCCGTGCGCGTGCTCATCGGGCCGCACCGCCGCCGAGCCAGTCGAGGGTGTCGCCGGTGTCGCGGCCGTGGGCGCCCACGAGTTCGAGGAAGGCGCTCTGGAGCGAGTTCGCGCTCCCCCGTACCTCCGCGAGCGTGCCCTGCGCGCGGATGCGCCCCGCGGCCATCACCGCGACCCAGTCGCACAGCGACTCCACGAGTTCCATGACGTGGCTGGAGAAGACCACGGTCGCGCCGGAGGCGGTGTAGCGCTCCAGGACGCGGCGGATGGTGGCTGCCGAGACCGGGTCGACGCCCTCGAACGGCTCGTCCAGGAAGAGCACTTCGGGGTTGTGCAGCAGCGCCGCCGCCAGCCCGATCTTCTTGCGCATCCCCGTCGAGTAGTCCACGACGAGCTTGTGCTGGGAGCCCGCGAGGTCCAGCACGTCCAGGAGCTGGGTGGCCCGCTTGTCGACCTCGGCGCCGGGCAGTCCGCGCAGCCGGCCGGTGTAGCCGAGCAGTTCGCGGCCGGTGAGGCGCTCGAAGAGCCGCAGCCCCTCGGGCAGCACACCGATCCGGGACTTCACCGCCACCGGGTCGCGCCACACGTCGTGGCCGCCGATCTCGACGGTGCCCCGGTCGGGGCGGAGCAGGCCGGTCACCATCGACAGGGTGGTGGTCTTGCCCGCCCCGTTCGGCCCGACCAAACCGATGAACTTGCCCGCCGGCAGCTCCAGATCGATCCCGGCGACGGCGATCTGGTCACCGAAGCGCTTCCACAGATCGCTGACCCGGACGGCGGGCGGCCGGTGCCCCGCGGGTGCCGGTTCCGCCGGAGCGGAGCCGCCGTCGAATGTCTGGTCCGGCATGGTGGTGCGCCTTTCGTCCCCGTCCGTACGGCTGTCCGTACGGCCTCGGGGGACAGCCTACGAGCGGCGCCCCCGGGCGTCGGCGGCCTCGCGTCCGCAGGCGTACGCGAGGGGGCTGATCAGCTCCTCCGCGTCGGGCAGCCAGCGGTTGGCGGGGGTGGGGCGGCGGGCCCACAGCACCGCGCCGTGGCCGCCGACCCGGGTCGGCGGCGCCGCCACGTACTCCCCCTCGCCGCGGGTGACCAGGTCGATCGAGGAGGCCGTCCAGCCCAGCGCGCGCACCAGGTCGGGGACCTTCGCGCAGGCTCCGGGCAGCACGAAGAACAGCATCCGGCGGTCCGGGGTGCAGGTCACCGGGCCCAGCGTGAGCTCCATGCGCTCCATCCGGGCGAGTGCCAGAAAGCCGGCCGATTCGGGGACGTCGATCGCGTCGAAGGTGCGGCCGGTGGGGAGCAGGATCGACGCCTTGGGCTGCTTCGACCACAGGCGCCGGGCGGCCACCGCGCTTCCCGTGGCCTGGGTCGCCCAGTCGGGCCGGGACGGGTGCGCCCCCGGCGCGGGGCAGGCGGCGTCGCCGCAGGAGCAGTGCTCCACGCCCTCGGCCGCCTCCAGCCAGGTGCCGGGGAACACGTCCCAGTGCCGCTCTTCCGCGTACCGCACCGCGCTGTCGAGGAGCTGGTCACCGCGCTGCTTGGGGATCTGTGCCGCTTCCGTGCCTGTGATGGTCTCTTCCACGCAGGACTCAACTCCCCCCACCACCCCGGGTTACGGGCGCGCGACGGGCGGCGCGGGCGCATCGATCCTGCATCCGGGGCGCATGGGTGCATGGACGGGGGCGCGCGTGCGGCCGGGCCGCTCATGGCGGGTAACCACAAGCGGGGGGCTCAGAGGAACCGGACAATCCGCGCGTTCGTTCGACAACAGTCAGGAACGTCATTCATCCGATTAACGGCGCATTCTGCGTTTTCTGCGGTTCCCGCACTTTTCTTCGTTCCCTTCACTTCCTTCGCATTCTCTGCCTTTTCGCAGGGCAGTGATCACAGCAGTGATCAACTGCCGCATCAGGGGGTTCACATGGCAGCCAGGCCGCTAGTCGCCCGCCAGCCCAATGAACGGCTGCAGGCGCTCATCCAGGAAGCCGGGTGCTCCAACGCGGGTCTCGCCCGGCGCGTCAACATGGTCGGCGCCGAGCGCGGGCTCGACCTCCGGTACGACAAGACCTCCGTGGCGCGCTGGCTCCGGGGCCAGCAGCCCAGGGGACGCGCGCCGGGCATCATCGCGGAGGCGCTGGGGCGCAAGCTCGGGCGCACGGTGACGATCGACGAGATCGGCATGGCGAACGGCAAGAACCTGGCGTCCGGGGTGGGCCTGCAGTTCTCGCCCACGGTCGTCGGCGCGATCGAGCAGGTCTGCGAGCTGTGGCGCAGCGACGTGGGCCGGCGCGACTTCCTCACCGGCTCCACGGTCGCCGCCTCCGCGCTGGTCGAGCCGAGCCGCGACTGGCTGATCACCGGGGCGGACGCGCAGGTCGCGCGGCACGCTGGGCAGCGGGTCGGGGTCGCGGACGTCGACGCGGTGCGGGCGATGACCCAGGCGCTGGTCGAGCTCGACCACCGGTTCGGTTCCGGGCACGTACGGCCGGTCGTCGTCCACTACCTCAACAGCGTGGTGTCCGGGCTGCTGGCCGGTTCGTACCGGGAGACGGTCGGGCGCCAGCTGTTCGCGGCGGTGGCGCGGCTGACGGAGCTGGCGGGGTACATGGCGGTCGACACCGGTCAGCCCGGTCTCGCCCAGCGCTACTACATCCAGGCGCTGCGGCTCGCCCAGGCGGCCGGGGACCGGGGGTACGGGGGGTACGTGCTGGCCGCCTCCATGAGCCACCTCGCCGCCCAGCTCGGCAATCCGCGCGAGATCGCGCAGTTGGCGCGGGCGGCCCAGGAGGGGGCCCGGGGGCGGGTCACCCCGCGTGCGGAGGCGATGTTCTTCGCGGCCGAGGCACGGGGGCACGCGCTGCTCGGGGACGTGCGCACGTGCCAGACCGTGGCGGGGCGGGCGCTGGCCGCGATGGAGGCCGCCTCGGCGGACTCCGGGGACGACCCGTCGTGGATCGCCCACTTCGACCACGCCTACCTCTGTGACGAACTCGCCCACTGCCACCGGGACCTGGGGCAGCCCGAGGCGGCGGCGCGGCGCGCGGAGGAGTCCCTGGCGGGGCATCCCGAGACGCGGGCGCGGCGCCGGGCGATCGGGATGATCCTGCTGGCCACGGCGCAGGTGCAGCAGCGGGAGGTGGAGTTGGCGTGTGCGACGGGGACGCGGGCGGTGGAGTTGCTGTCCACGCTGCGGACGAACCGGGGGGCGGATTATCTGGACGATCTTCAGCAGCGGTTGGAGCCGTATGCGGAGGAGCCGTCTGTGCGGGAGTTCGGGGAGCGCCTGGAACTCCAGGCGGCGTAGTCCCCTCCGGCGACGGGGCCGCACCTCCCCGGGGCCGGCCCCGGGGACCCCGTCCCCTGACCGGGGCTGCGCCCCGGTGCCCGCCTTCGTCTGCGGACCGTGGTGGGCCGGTCGCGCAGTTCCCCGCGCCCCCAACCCCTTGTTCGTCTGCGGACCGTGGTGGGTTGCTCGCGCAGTTCCCCGCGCCCCTGGGCAGTTGGGGGCGCGGGGAACTGCGCGCTCAGCCACAGACGACCCGCAGACGACCACCGGGCCCTGAAGGGGCGCGGGGAACTGCGCGACCAGCCCACCACCGAGCCGCAGACGAAGTCCCAGCCCCATAGGGGGCGCGGGGAACTGCGCGAGTAAGCCACCACCGGCCCGCACCCGAAGTCCCGGCCCTATGAGGGGCGCGGGGAACTGCGCGACCGGTCGTCCACCGGCCCGCAGGTGAAGTCCCGGCCCGACAGGGCGTGGGTCTCGTCGGAAGTGGCGGGGGACTGGGGCGGGCCCCAGGGGGGAGGGGGCGGCGGGCGGCGTGGCACCCCGGGCCGCCGACCCGGTAGCGTGACTCGACGATTCCGTAGTCCCACGCGTAGGAGTCCCGGTGACGCAGAGCCGACAGGGTGACGAGCCGCAGCAGCCCGCTGCACGGCCCGCACACGAGGGCGTCGTGCTGCCCGCCGACGGATCCGCCCCCTGGCCGCCCGGCGGCCGCCCGTGGGGAGCCCAGCAGGACGGGTGGGCGCAGCCACTGCCCCCGGAGAGCGGTGACGCCACCCAGTACATCGCTCCCGTACCGGCGGGCCCCGAGGAGACCCAGTACCTCACCCCGCCCCCGGCGAACGCCTCGGACGCCACGCAGTACATCGCGCCCGTCCCCCCGCCGCCCCCGGGCGCCTCCGACGCCACGCAGTACATCGCCCCCGTGCCCCCGGCGTCCCCCGGCGCCTCGGACGCGACGCAGTACATCGCCCCCGTGCCCCAGGGCCCCCCGGGCGCGCTCCCCCCGGAGACCCCGGGCGGCGGCGCCGAGGCCACCCAGTACCTGCCGCCCATACCGGCCGCCGCCTCGCAGGACGCTCCCTACGGCATACGGCCGGACGCGCCCGAGGAGCGGCAGCCGCCCGCCGAGTTCGACAGCCTGTTCAGGAGCGACGCGGCGCAGCAGGGCCGGCACCCGCAGGGCCACCATGCGGCCGGAAGCCAGCAGTTGCCGCGGTTCGCCCCGGCCCCGCCCGTCCAGGTCCAGCTCCAGACCCCGCAGGCACCGCCCCCGCCCGCCGCGCACGACCCTTACGACGCGTACGACGACGAGCCCCCGCGCCGCTCCCGCCTCGGTGTCATCGCCGCCGTCGGCGTCGGTCTCGCCGTCGTGGGCCTCGGCGCCGGGTACCTCATCAGCGGTGGCGGCGGCGGTGGCGGCCCGGAGAAGGACGACAACGCGCCCATCGCCGCCACCACGCCGACCACCGGCGGCGCCGACGGCAAGCCCGAGGCCGACCCCGCCAAGGCGCAGGCCGTCGAGCTCGACAAGCTCCTCGCGGACAGCAACAACAGCCGGGACGCCGTCATCGGCGCGGTCGCCGACATCCGCGGCTGCGACAGGCTGGACACCGCCGCCTCGACCCTGCGCGGCGCGGCCCGCCAGCGCGGCGAGCTGGTCACCCGGCTCCAGAAGGTCGCCGTGGACAAGCTGCCCAACAACGCGCGGCTGACCGCCGAACTCACCAAGGCGTGGCAGGCATCGGCGTCCGCCGACAACCACTACGCCGCCTGGGCCGACCAGTCCGGCAAGGACAAGGGCTGCAAGCACGGCCACGCCCGCCGTACGCCCGAGGCCGCCCAGGGCGACCGCGCCAGCGGCGAGGCCACCCTCGCCAAGAAGCAGGCGGCGAGCCTGTGGAACGCCATCGCGGGCAAGTACGGGCTGACCAAGCGCTCCTCCACGCAGCTCTGACCCGTACTGGTCCGAGCCGTACCGGCGTCGCATGGTGACAGCGCCGGACCGCGACAGCGCCGGACCGTACCGGCGCCGGACCGTGACGGCGTGTCAGCCCAGCGCCGAGGCGTCCTCCAGCGTCCGGCTCACGTCCGTGAACCCGCGCTGCGCCGCGGTGAGCCGCCCCGCCTTCACCACCTGGAACGTCACCTGGCGGTTGACGATCCGGGGGAAGCCCGGCGCCGCCAGCATGTCCTCGAACTTCCACCGCAGCGTCGGCGTCAGCCCGCCCGTCTCCACGCTCACGCCCTTGTTGAGGGCGCGGACGAGGTCGTGCGCGGCGATGCCGTCCTGGCCGAGCGACTCGACGACCTTCTTCAGGACGCTGTACGCGATCCAGGTCGTCTGCACCCCCGCGTCCGCCGCGTCGATGGACTCGTCCCGGAACGCCTGCTCCCGGATGACCTGCTTCATCGCGTCCCAGCGACTGTCGCCCGCCTCCGGGTACCAGCCGGTGATGTACGCGCCCTCGAACGGGCCGTCCGCGCCGCCGGTCCGGTCGACCAGCGGCTGTCCGACCGAGCCGAGCACCGAGGCGATCTGCACCTTCTGGCCGTCGCTCTCGACGCGCCGGAAGGAGTCGAAGAAGGTCTCGGTGCGGTCGCCCAGGACGGCCGTGACGCACCCCTTGCGGGCCCGTTCCGCCGCCGCCTTCCTGCCGACCTTCCCCGGCAGCTCCGGGTCCGCCCCGGCCCGTACGAGCGCCTCCTGGGCCTGCGGGGTGTAGTCGCCCGCGTCCTCGGTGGTGCGGATGTCGGCGGACGGCCCGCGGTGGCCGGCGGTCAGGCCGGAGTTGAGCAGGACGGGCAGGATGTCGCCGGAGACGGTGTCCGGCCGTACCAGTGCGACCTTCTCGCACCACACCGCGAGCTGTTTGCCGGTGCCGGCGAGGAGGGTGGCCTGGCCGCCGTTGACGGGATAGGAGAGCGCGCTGGTGAACTCCTCGTCGGAGACGCCGTAGCCGCCCATGTACGGGATGCCGGCGGCCTCCAGGGGGGCCATGAAGGCGCGGCCGTGCTGGCTGTAGGAGCCGACGACGGCGACCGCGTGCTCCTTCACCGCGCGCCGCGCACACTCGGCGGCGCCGACGGCGGTGTTCTGCTCGTCGCAGGTGAGGACCCGGAGCTTGTGCCCGTCGATGCCGCCGTGGGCGTTGACCCAGCGGGCGTACGCCTGTGCCATGGCCGGCATTCCGGGCATATTGGTCGCGCGGGTGTGGTCCGGTGCCCACGTCATGACCGTGACGGACTCCCTGGATCCCCCCGTGGTCCCAGGGAGCGCGCCACAGCCGGTCACCAGCGTGGCTCCGGCCGCCGTGCACGCGGCCACCAGGGCGGTCATCGCGCAGTGGAAGGGGCGGGGGAGGAAGGAGCTGCGCCATCCGGTCATGTCCCTGCACAATTCCGCCCCACGGGTAACGGCGGAGTGAGCATTTCCCAACACAGGGTGACGGGCGGGTGAATAACCCGGGTCCCCGGGGTCCGGGAGACGTGCGGGCGGAGGTGAACGTACGATCGAACGCGTGCAGCAAGGTTCAGCCAGCTCTTCCCGTCGCGGCCGCCGCTCCTCCACCATGGGCGGCATGCCGTTGAATGACATGCCCTGGTGGCGCTGGCGCGCGAACGTGCGGTCCGCGCTGCACATGCTCTCCGACGACGCCTTCCAGCAGGAGGTGTGGCTGGCCGGGCGGGAGGGGTACGGGGACATCACCGACGCCGTCTACCGGCTGGTCGAGGACACCTGGCTGGACAACTGGTCGGCCGAGAAGTACGTCGGCACGGTCTTCCGGGACTCCGGTGAGGCCGCGCTGGTGGACGTGGCCGTGCTGCGGGTGCTGCGGATCATGCACCAGGTCGGCGCGGACGCCCCGGTCTCGGCGTTCCTCGCCCACCACGGGTGGCCGGAGGCGGTACGGGCGGCGCGCGAGGCGCACGTACGGCTGGCGGTGAACGACGGGGACGACCCGGACGCGGAGCCGCGCTCCCTGGAGGTCCTGCGGATCCTGACGCGGTCGGCGTAGCGGCGTGGCGTAGCGGTCGCGGGGGGTCCGCATCCTGGGCCGTGCCCGGGGGGCGGGGTGGTTTGTGGCATCCTGCCTGGATGACTGACCAGTACGTCCTCACGCTCTCCTGCCCGGACAAACAGGGCATCGTGCACGCCGTGTCGAGCTATCTCTTCATCACCGGCTGCAATATCGAGGACAGTCAGCAGTTCGGGGACCGCGACACCGGTCTCTTCTTCATGCGGGTCCACTTCTCGGCCGAGGCGCCGGTGACGGTGGAGAAGCTGCGGGCCGGCTTCGCGGCCGTGGGCGACTCCTTCCAGATGGACTGGCAGATCCACCGCGCGGACGAGCGCATGCGGATCGTGCTGATGGTGTCCAAGTTCGGCCACTGCCTCAACGACCTGCTCTTCCGCTCGAAGATCGGCGCGCTGCCGGTGGAGATCGCGGCGGTGGTCTCCAACCACACGGACTTCGCGGAGCTGGTGGCCTCGTACGGCATCCCCTTCCGCCACATCCCCGTGACGAAGGAGACGAAGGCGGCGGCGGAGGCGGAGCTGCTGGCGCTGGTACGGGAGGAGAGCGTCGAGCTCGTCGTGCTCGCCCGCTATATGCAGGTGCTCTCCGACGACCTCTGCACGCAGCTGAGCGGCCGGATCATCAACATCCACCACTCGTTCCTGCCGAGCTTCAAGGGCGCGAAGCCGTACCACCAGGCGCACGCCCGGGGCGTGAAGCTGATCGGGGCGACGGCGCACTATGTGACGGCGGACCTCGACGAGGGGCCGATCATCGAGCAGGAGGTCGAGCGGGTGGGGCACGGGGTCACCCCCGACCAGCTGGTGGCGGTCGGGCGTGATGTGGAGTGCCAGGCGTTGGCGCGGGCGGTGAAGTGGCATGCGGAGCGGAGGATTCTGCTGAACGGGCGCCGCACGGTGGTCTTCGCGTAACCCCATCCGGGGCTGCGGCCCCAGTCCCCTGTGCCCTGCCGGGCCGGGGGGTCTGTGCCGGTGGGCGGGCGGTGGGGTGCGGCGGTTTTGGCCCGGTGGTCGTCTGCGGGTGGGCGGGGGGTTGCTCGCGCAGTTCCCCGCGCCCCTGGGCTGCCCGGGGTTCTTCTGCGGGCCGTCTGTGTCTGAGCGCGCAGTTCCCCGCGCCCCTATGGGGCCGGGGGTTCGTCTGCGGGCGGTGGCGGGCTGGTCACGCAGTTCCCCGCGCCCCTTCAGGGCCCGGGACTTTGGCTGCGGGCGGTGGGGGGTTGCTCGCGCAGTTCCCCGCGCCCCTATGGGGCCGGGGGTTCGTCTGCGGGCGGTGGTGGGCTGGTCGCGCAGTTCCCCGCGCCCCTGACTGCCCAGGGGCGCGGGGAACTGCGGGTGACCCAGCACGGTCCGCAGGCGCGAACGGGGTGATGGGGCCGCAGGCCCCTTTTTGGGGGCGCGGGGAACTGCGCGAGCGACCCCGTACAACCCGCAGACGAAAACGGGTGGGGCCGCAGGCCCCTTCAGGGGCGCGGGGAACTGCGCGAGCAGCCCACCACCGGCCCGCAGGCGAAACCCCGGCAGCTCAGGGGCGCGGGGAACTTCGTGGGTGGTCCGTCACGTCCGTGGATGACACGGGCGGGGCGGGGCCGCAGCCCCCGGGGGGCTACAGGCGGCTCAGGGACGCTGTGGCCAACAGGACGTCTCTGATCGCCTCGCGGTCCCCGAGACGCCCCGCCGCCGCGTCCTCCGGTGGCACATGCCCCGCTGCCAGGCGGCAGAACTCGACGCTGTCCAGGGCGATGTGGGCCACCTCGTGGTCGGGGGAGCCGAGCGCCGCCGGGGAGTCCAGCGCGATGTACCAGTCACCCCCGCCCGCCCCCTCGATCTCCAGCCGCAACGACCGTCCGGGCGAGCCCGCCGTGACGAGCCGGGCCGGCGGTGGTGCGAGGCCCGCGCGCCGCCGGGCCGCCAGCGCGTCCGGCAGGATCCGCGCCGCGAGGTCGATCATCCGGTGGAGATGGGCGCCCGACGGCGGGTCGTACGGATAGTCGACCGCGTCCGCGATGTCCCCCGCGTGGATCCAGCACTCGAAGGCCCGGTCGAGCAGCGCGTCCTGGAGGGGAAGCGCGAAGCCGCCGTAGGGGACCGCGAGTTCGGCCGCGCCCCGCCCCGCGAACGACACCGTACGGATCAGCGTGTGCGTCTGCTCGCGCCACGGCTCCCGTACCGCCCGGGTCAGCGGAAACCGCGTCGAGGTCCAGAACGCCTCGGTACGGGCCGTCGGCCCCGCCGGAAGGCCCGTGCCCGCCGGGTCGTCCAGACCGAGGGCGGCGGCCACCAGGCCGTCCACCGCCATCAGGTGACCGATCACCCCCGCCACCGTGGTCCTGCGGCTCGTCTGCCGCTCCTGCTCGAACCACTTCAGCCGCACCGGGGCATGCCACTCCGCGTCGCCGAAGTCATGGAGCAGCGCGTCCAGCCGGGCGGCCTCCGCGTCGTACGCGGACGCCCAGGCGGGGACGGGGATGCGCGCGGGGCGTCGGCCCAGGCAGTTCTCCAGGACCCGGGACCGCAGCAGCGGGTCCAGGTCCAGGTTGCGGTCGGTGTGCAGCAGCCCCACCGCGTCCCGCAGCCGCAGCGCCTCCTCCGCGCAGGGCGCGCACTCGGTGAGATGCGCCTCCACGGCCTCGGTCTCCTCCGTCGAGCACGCGGTCAGCGCCCACGCCCCGAGCAGCGATTTCAGTATGGCGTGCGTGCGGACCACGGGCTCGGGCCCGGGCGCGGGGTCGGGTGCGGGCGCGGGATCGGGTGCCGACGGCGGGGACGGGAGGCGTTCGATGTCGTCCGCCGCGCGCCGCGGTGGCGGTATGCGCGGCGTGCCGTTCTCGTCGTCGGGAAGGGCCGGGCCCTGCTCGGCGGGCCCGCTCACAGCGCCCGTCCGTAACCGGGCGGCGAGGAGCCCTCCGCGGGGCGGGTGTTGGCCGTGGAGAGCAGTTGCAGCCCGAGCCGCAGCCGGCGCCGTGCCTCGTCCTCGCTGATGGCGAGGTCGGCGGCGGCCTGCCGGTAGTCGCGGCGCTGGTGGTACGCCAGCTCCAGCGCCTGCCGCAGCGGCGCGGGCATCGACGTCACGATGTAGTCGGCGCGGGCGGCGGCCGTGGCCCGCGACACCTTGGCCTCCAGCTCCTCGGCGGAGCCGCCGTGGCGCGCGTACTGCGCCGCCTCGGCCTGGCGCAGCCGCAGCACGGCCTGGCGCTGGGTGAGCTTGGCGACCCAGGAGCGCATGGAGCCCTGCTTCGGGTCGTACGCGTCCGGGTTCTCCCAGACGTAGCCGAACACCTCGCGGGTGATCTGGTCGGCGGCGGAGTCCTCGCCGAGCACCCGGTGGGCGAGGCTGTGCACGAGCGAGGCGAACCGGTCGTACAGCTCGCCGAGCGCGGCCGCCTCGCCGCGCGCGAGGCGCTGCTGCATCCTGCGGTCCCAGCGAGGTGGTGCGTCCTTCGCCATGCGGCTCCCCAACCGTCTGTGCGTGTACCGTTCCGCGCTCTTTGTGTCTTTTGTCCGCGCCCCTGTTACTCGTGTCTCCTCGAATGTAGTGCGCCCGGCCGAGAAGGAGCGCTCGTTTACCGCAAGTGCGCCCCCGAAGCGGCAGGTCGTGGTAGGGGCGAGGTGGTTTCGCGCGATGCGGGCCGGGAAGGCGCCGGGCACGGGCGGGGGCCGACGGCACAGAGAGGTACCGGACGCGTGACGCTGATCGTGAACGAGGCCGAGCAGGGCGGATGGGCCGTGGTGTGCGTCCGCGGGGAACTGGACCTGGTGACGGCGCCGCAGGTCAGGCGCGTGGTGCACGACGTGGTCGCGGCGGGGCGGCACGATCTGGTGCTCGATCTGTCCGGGGTGCTCTTCTGCGACTCCAGCGGCGTGGGCGTGCTGATCGCCAGCCGCCGCCTGATCCGCTCCTGCCAGGGCAGGCTCCGCCTGATCCTCCCGGCCCGGGGAGCGGAGGACGGCTCCCATGTGAACCGGGTGCTGGCGGCGCTGGGCGTCCGCCGCCTCTTCGACGTCTACGGGGACGTGGCGACGGCGGCCCGAGAGGAAGCGGAACCACTCTCCGTCTAGCCGTGACGTCCGCGGCCACTCAAGGGGCGCGCCAGCCGTGACATCCGGGGCCACTCAAGGGGCGCGGGGAACTGCGCGACCAGCCCACCACCGGCCCGCAGACGAACCCCGGGCCGAAAAGGGCCTCGGGGAACCGCGCGCTCAGCCACCCACAGCCCGCACCCGGAACTCAGCCCCCACCACCCCCGAACCTCTCCCGCAACCGGTACTTCAGCACCTTCCGCAGCGTCTCGTTGCGCGGCAGCGCCTCCACCACCTCCAGCCGCTCCGGCAGCTTGTGCACGGACAGCCCCCGCGCCCGCAGATGCGCGGTGACGTCGGAGAGGGTCAGCACGGGCGCGCCCGGGGGCTGTTCGACCACCGCGCAGACCAGCTCCCCCCGCTCCGTGTCCGGCAGTCCGACCACCGCCGCGTCACCCACCGCGGGGTGCTGGTGCAGCAGATCCTCGATCTCCTTCGCCGAGATGTTCTCCCCCTTGCGGATGATCACGTCCTTGAGCCGCCCGGTGAGCACCAGATGCCCGCTGGACGTCAGGTACCCCAGATCGCCCGTGCGCAGGAAGCCGTCCTCGTCGAACGCCTCCGCGCTCTGCGCCGGGTCCAGATACCCCTGGCAGACGGCCTCCCCGCGCAGCCGCACCTCCCCGTCCACGATCCGTATCTCCATCCCCTCGGACGGCCGTCCCTCCGTCGTCGCCAGGTTCTCGTCGGTGTCGTCCGGGTCGCCCATCGTGATCATCGGGACCTCGGTCATGCCGTAGCCGTGGGTGAGCCGCACGCCCATCTCGCGGACGACCGCGCGGTAGACCTCCGGCGGCTTGGGCGCCCCGCCGCCCGCGAGCAACCGCAGCGTGGGGATGACCTTCTCGCCCGGCCGTCTGCGCTGCTCGGCAAGGAACATGGAGTAGAACGCGGTCGACCCGCCCGCCACGGTCACGCCGTGCTCGCGGTACGTCTCCAGCGCGTCCGGCAGCGCGAAGTGCTCGAACAGCACCGCCGGGAAGCCGTACAGGAGCAGCATCACGGTGTAGTCGGGCCCGGCGATATGGGCGTACGGGAACGCCATCGAGCCCACGTCGTCGGCCGTCGGACGCAGCGCGTGGGCCAGGCACGAGCCGCCCGCGATCAGTGAGCGGTCGGTGTGCAGGACGCCCTTGGGGTCGGAGGTGGTGCCGGAGGTCCAGTAGATCCAGCGGACGGCGGTGCCGTCGGAGGGCGGGGGCGGCAGGACGGCCGGGTCGCCGTCCGGGAGCGTCCCGTACGCCTCGAAGACGCCCCGCGCGCCGAGCCGGGCCGCCATCGCCCCGTGGTCGAACCCGCGCCGGAGCCCGGGCACCGCGAAGAACTCCGCGCCCGACTTCCGCAGCGCGAAGCCCACTTCGCGGTCGCGGTAGAAGGGGATGAGGGGCGTCTGGACGGCTCCGAGGCGGGTCAGGGCGAAGGAGAGGAGCGCGGTCTCGATCCGGGTCGGCAGCTGCCAGGCGACCACGGTGCCGGGCCGTACGCCCATGCCGTACAGGCCCGCGGCCACCCGCTCGGCGCGGTCGCGCAGCTCGCCGAAGGTCAGGGCGCGGTCGTCCTGGAGCAGGACGGGGCGGCCGGGGGTGAGGGAGGCGCGCCGGGTGACCAGCTCCCAGAGGGTGTGCGAGGTGCCCAGTGCGTGTGCGGTGTCGTTCACGTCGACCCCCAGGGAACAACGGTAGCTGACGGTCAGTCAGATCGTGCCTGGAGCGTAGGGGCGCACCGCCTTGTCGGTCCAGGGGTACGGGGCTAGCCTGCCTTCTGACGGCCCATCAGATATGCCAGCGGGTGGAGGCCACGCATGACCGAACTGCCGCGCATCGTCAGCGTCGACGACCATGTGATCGAACCGGCCCACCTCTTCGAGACCTGGCTCCCGGTGAAGTACCGCGAGCGGGGGCCGCGCCCGCTGACCGCCGGCATCGGGGAACTCGCCTACGTGGGCGGCAGGTACCGGATCACCATGGACCCGGACGGGCCGCCGGCCGACTGGTGGATCTACGAGGACCTGAAGTTCCCGTACAAGCGCAACATCGCCGCCGTCGGCTTCGACCGCGACGACATGACCCTGGAGGGCATCACCCGCGAGGAGATGCGGCGCGGCTGCTGGGACCCCCAGGCGCGGCTGGCGGACATGGACCTCAACCACGTCGAGGCCAGCCTCTGCTTCCCCACCTTCCCGCGCTTCTGCGGCCAGACCTTCGCCGAAGCGCAGGACAAGGAGGTGGCGCTGGCCTGTGTGCGGGCCTACAACGACTGGATGGTGGAGGAGTGGTGCGGGGACAGCGGCGGGCGGCTGATCCCGCTCTGCCTCATCCCGCTGTGGGACATCGGCCTGGCCGTCGCCGAGATCCGCCGCAACGCCGCACGCGGGGTGCGGGCCGTCACCTTCTCCGAGATCCCCACCCACCTCGGCCTGCCGTCGATCCACTCCGGCCACTGGGACCCCTTCTTCGCGGTGTGCGAGGAGACCGGGACCGTGGTCAACATGCACATCGGGAGCAGCTCGCAGATGCCCGCCGCGTCCCCCGACGCCCCGCCCGCCGTCCAGGCGGCGCTCTCCTTCAACAACGCCATGGCGTCGATGATGGACTTCCTGTTCAGCGGGGTGCTGGTGAAGTTCCCGCGCCTGAGGCTGGCGTACAGCGAGGGCCAGATGGGCTGGATCCCGTACGCCCTGGAGCGCGCCGACGACGTGTGGGAGGAGCACCGCGCCTGGGGCGGGGTCCGCGACCTGATCCCCGAGCCGCCGTCCACGTACTACTACCGGCAGATCTTCTGCTGCTTCTTCCGCGACAAGCACGGGGTGGCGTCGCTCGACGTGGTGGGACGGGACAACGCGACCTTCGAGACCGACTACCCGCACGTCGACTCCACCTTCCCGCACACCAAGGAGGTCGCCCTCGACCATGTGAAGGGCCTCGACGACGAGACGGTGTACAAGCTGATGCGCGGCAACGCGATCCGCATGCTCGGTCTGGAGCTGGACAAGGGCCGCCGGTAGTGGACCTCACCCACACCGACGAGGAGGAGGAGTTCCGGGCCGGGCTGCGGGAGTGGCTCGCGGCCGTGCTGCCGGGGCTGCCGCCGAGGCCCGATCCGCTCGACTGGCCGGGGCGGCGCGCGTACGACACCGGCTGGCAGCGGATGCTCCACGACGCCGGGTACGCCCGCGTGCACTGGGACGCCCGCGCCACCCGGCGCCTGATCCTCCTGGAGGAGACCGAGCGGGCCGGCGCGCCCTATGTCGGCGCCAACTTCGTGGGACTGCTGCACGCGGGCCCCACCATCGCCGCCGAGGGCAGCGAGGAGCAGCGCGCGCGGTGGCTGGAGCCGGTGCTGCGCGGCGACGAGGTGTGGTGCCAGGGGTTCTCCGAGCCGGAGGCGGGGTCGGACCTCGCGGCGCTGCGGACCCGGGCGGTGCGGGATGGGGACGCGTACGTGGTGAGCGGCACCAAGATCTGGACCTCGCACGCGCAGGTCGCCGACTGGTGCGAGCTGCTGGTGCGCACCGACCCGGACGCGCCCAGGCACCGGGGCATCACCTGGCTGGCGATGCCCATGGACGCGCCCGGCATCACGGTACGGCCGCTGCGCACGCTCGCCGGGTCGCAGGAGTTCGCCCAGCTCTTCCTCGACGAGGTGCGCGTCCCGGTGACCCACCGGGTCGGCGCCGAGAACGACGGCTGGCGCGTGACCATGGTGACGCTGTCGTACGAGCGGGGCACGGCCTTCGTCGGCGAGGTGGTCGCCTGCCGCCGCGTCCTGCTGGAGGTCGCCCGCGCGGCGCACGCCAACGGGACCTGGGACGATGCCGGGGTGCGGCGCCGACTCGGCTCGCTGCACGCGGAGTTCGCCGCCCTGTGGCGGCTGATCCAGTGGAACGTGAGCGAGGCGGAGCGCGGCGGGGGCGTGCCCGGCGTCGGCGGCTCGGTCTTCAAGCTGCGCTACTCGCACGCCCGCCAGGAGCTGTACGACGCGGCCGCGGCCGTCCTCGGCCCCGACGCACTGGACCTCGGCCGCGAGTGGACCCGGGACCGGCTCTCCTCGCTCTCGTACACCATCGCCGCCGGCACCTCCCAGATCCAGCGCAACATCGTCGCCGAGCGGATCCTCGGCCTGCCCAAGGGGGGCCGCTGATGGACTTCCGGCTGAGCGAGGACCAGCGGGCCCTGCGGGCGGGCGTACGGGAGGTGCTCGCCCGGCGCTTCGACGCCGCCGCGCTGCGCGCCGCCCTCGACGGGTGCGGGCTCGACCGGAAGCTGTGGCGGGCGCTCGGTGAGGCCGGGTTCTTCGCGCTGCGGCTGCCCCGGGAGGCGGGCGGGGTCGGGCTCGGGCTGGCGGAGGCGGTGCTGCTCTTCGAGGAGGCGGGGCGGGCGCTGCTGCCCGGCCCGCTGATCGCCACGCAGCTGGCGGCGGGCCTGGTGGAGGGGGCGGCCGAGGGCGCGACCGTGGTGACCGCGCCCGACGGGGGCCTGGTGGAGTGGCTGGCGGAGGCCGACGCCGTCCGGGGGGACGTCACCGGCGCCGAGCCCGTCCGCTCGGCCGACCCGCTCACCCCGCTGCACCGCCTCCCGGACACCGCCGCGGCCCGAAGCCCCGAGATCCCGGAGCGGGCGCTCCTGAGCGCCGCCGAGCAACTGGGCAGCGCGGGCCGCAGCACCGCCCTCGCGGTCCAACATGCACGGACCCGTGAGCAGTTCGGGCGGCCCATCGGGGCCTTCCAGGCGGTGCAGCACCTGTGCGCGGACATGCTGGTCCGCACCGAGGTGGCCCGCGCCGCCGTCTACGCGGCGGCCGTCACCGGCGACCCGGTGGAGATCGCGGGAGCCAAGTTGCTCGCCGACGAGGCGGCCGTGCGGTGCGCCCGGGACTGCCTCCAGGTGCACGGGGGGATGGGCTTCACCTGGGAGGCGGAGGTCCACCTCCACCTGAAGCGGGCGTGGCTGCGCGGCGCGCGGTGGCCGACCGCGGAGCGGGCGCGGGAGCTCCAGGCGGCGGCGCTGGAGGAGGCGATGGGGGAGGGGCGGGAGGAGGGACGGGGCGGGGAGCCGGGGGTGGCGGTGTGAGGCGGGCGTGGGGCCGCCCGGGCGCGGTTTCCCCTCAGGCGTTGGCCGGAGCGTGATGAAGCGTCACCGTGCGTCGATACCGGGTTGTGTCCTTCGAAGGACTCGTCACACCCCGGAGTCGGGGCCGCCCTCGGGTACCCTCCGTGGAGTGCGATCCCCCAGGCATCCGGCGCGCCCCTGTTCGACCCCCCGCAATGTGCGTCGCACAGTATGCACCACGCGTACTCCTTCGCGCTGGAATATGCCTGAAGCGCTTGTTGCGGTGACTGTACGTCAACCATGCTGTCTCGTAAGGAAATCACGTTCCGTGAGCTTCTCGAGGCGCGAGGCGATGTGTCCGCCGGTTCGGATGGTGTGAGCGGTGCAGGTGCTTCAGGTTCAGTTGGAGGTCGGAGCCGACCCCGCCGAGGTGGGACGCGCTCGCAGATGGGCCCGTTCGCGGCTGGCCGGGTGCGGGATACGGCTCGACGAGCCCCTCGCCGAGACCCTGATCCTGCTGATCTCCGAGCTGGTGACCAACGCGGTGGTGCACACCGGCTGTCCCGCCGTGCTGCGGATGCTCTTCGGCCCCGTCGACGGGCCGGACGACGGCGGCACGGTCCGGGTCGAGGTGGCCGACAGCAGCGCCTGCGCCCCCAGGCCGCGCCACGCGGACGGGGACGACACCAACGGCCGGGGCCTGGAGCTGGTCGACGGCCTCGCCGACCGCTGGGGCTGGCAGGCCGAGGGCGTGGGCAAGTCGATCTGGTGCGAAGTGGACCGCTGCTGCGACGGGGGCGCGCCGGAGCGTACGGGCGGGGCGTTCGAGCCGGGCGCGTATGAGCCGTCGTGCGCTGTCACAAATCGGGCGTAAAGGGCAAAGCTTTCACTAGGTGTTGACGCGCCGTGGTGGCCTGATCACCCTTGGATGAGCGATTCGTCGCGAGGGGACGTCGAGGGCGCGGGCTGGCCCCTGGTCCGTCCTGGGCCGGTCCTGGTTCTCCTCGGCGAGTGCGGGTCGTGGCCCGGCGTGGGCTCAGGGCAAGGCTCCTTCAGGGCATGGGGAGCAGGGCGAGCACGCCGTGGCCGGGTGGCGGCCGCCGTGCCGTGCTCGGGGTGCGCATGACGCGCCGCCACCCGTGGTCGGACCGGGACGCGGACTCCTCGTACGTCCCGGCGCGGCGCTACAGCACGGCGACCGGCGCGACCGGGGACCCGGTGGCCCCCACGAACGGCTCGGGCATCGCCGACAGCCAGAACGCGTACCGCCGCTCCTGCGCACAGGCTGTGGACAACTCCTCCAGATTCCAGTTCTGGCCCTGGAGCATCCCCATCTCGACCAGATCGAGCGCGTGCACGGCGAGCCACAGGTTCTCGATCTCCGGCGGAAAGATCTCGAAGGTCAGGGTGTCGTTGGCGACGGCCGCGACATCGCGCGCGTGGAACCACTCGGGCGTACGCAGCGACAGGCCCGGCGAGGGGAAGGCGTACCCGTGCCTGTCACCGGCGAGGCAGAGCTGGACCTGCCCCGTCCGTACGAGCACGATGTCGCCCGCGCGGACGGTGACCCGGCCGAGCTCCTCGGCGGCCGACAGGTCCTCCGGGGTGACCGCGCGCCCGCCGGGCAGCCGGTCCACGCCGTGGACGCGGGCCACGTCCAGCAGCACACCGCGCGAGACGAGGTGGCGGGGCTTGTCGATGCCGCTGAACTCGGCGCCGCCGTGGGCGGTGATGGTGGTGGCGGGGCGGCCGTTGTAGAGGCGGCCGGAGTGCGAGACATGGGTCAGCGCGTCCCAGTGGGTGGCGGCCTGGAGGCCGAAGGTCACCGTGTCGTCGCTGGTGGCGACGGTGCCCGGGCCGAAGATCTCCTGGTTGATCTGCACCATGGTGTGCAGCGGGTTGACCCGGCCGGGGATCAGGCCGGTCTGGACGCCGTTCTGCTCCAGAGGGAGGGCGAGCGGGACGCGGCGGCCGGAGCGGACGGTGGCGGCGGCCTCCCGTACCACCTCGTCGGTGACGAGGTTGAGCGTCCCGATCTCGTCGTCGCGGCCCCAGCGCCCCCAGTTGTTCACGCGCTCGGCGATCTCGTGGAACTCGGGCGGCAGCGCGGACGCGGTGGGGGCGACGGACGTGGCGGACATGTGGGCCCTCCCTGGGTCTTGTCTTCCGGTGCCTGCCGGGCCCTAGAATCTAACGGTCCGTCAGAAACCGCGGGAAGGGGCCGGCGTGGGGAACTTCTTGGCAGGCAAGGTGGTCGCCGTGACCGGCGCGGGGCGCGGCATCGGCCGCGCGGTGGCGCTCGCGGCGGCGGCCCAGGGCGCCCGGGTCGTCGTCAACGACTACGGCGTCTCCATCGACGGCGCCTCGCCCAGCAGTGAGATCGCGGACGCGGTGGTCAAGGAGATCGAGGCGGCGGGCGGGGAGGCGGTGGCCGTCGCCGACGACGTCTCGACCATGGAGGGCGGCCTGCGGATCGTCGACACCGCCCTCACCCGGTGGGGGCGGGTGGACGGGGTGGTGTGCGTGGCGGGGATCCTGCGCGAGCGCATGCTCTTCAACATGACGGAGGAGGAGTGGGACCCGGTGGTCGCCACCCACCTCAAGGGCACCTTCACCGTGTTCCGGGCGGCCTCGGCGGTGATGCGCCGGCAGGGCACGGGCACGCTGATCGGGTTCACCAGCGGCAACCACCAGGGCAGTGTGGCGCAGGCCAACTACAGCGCGGCCAAGGGCGGTGTGATCTCCCTGGTCCGCAGCGCGGCGCTCGGGCTGCACAAGTACGGCGTCACCGCCAACGCGGTCGCGCCGGTGGCGCGGACCCGGATGTCCGCCAACGTGCCCACGGAGCTGACGGAGATCGGCGAGCCGGAGGACGTGGCGGCGTTCGTGGTGTACCTCCTGAGCGACCGGGCCCGCGAGGCGGGGGTCACCGGGCAGGTCTACACGGTGGCCGGGCCGAAGATCGCGGTGTGGGCGCAGCCACGGGAGTTGCGGTCGGGGTATGTGGCGGGGGGTGGGTGGACTCCGGAGCGGATCGCGGAGTTTCTGCCGGGGGGTGTGGGGGTGGATCCCATGCCGTTGCTGGGGCGGGTGGGGGAGATGGGCCGGGCGGCGGCCTCCGGCGCCCGCCCCAACGCGTGAACCCCGAGGACACTTCCCCGGAACCCCAACTGGGGGCTGCGCCCCCTGCACCCCCTGGAGGGGGTCCCACGGCCGGGGGGCCGCGCCGTGCCCCCTGCCCCCCGGGCGGGGGCTCCGCCCCCCGTACCCCCGCTTCGGGCCTGCGGCCCGCTCCCACCCGCTTCGCGAAGATCCGCGGACCGTCTGTGGCTGAGCGCGCAGTTCCCCGCGCCCCCAACCACCCAGGGGCGCGGGGAACGGCGCGAGCAGCCCACCTCCACCCGCGGCCGACTACGGGCCCGACAGGGGCGCGGGGAACGGCGCGAGCAACCCACCCCGACCCGCGGCCGACTACCGGCCCGACAGGGGGCGCGGGGAACTGCGCGAGCACCCCACCAGCACCCGCAGCCAACCACCGAGCCCCGGCCGCAGGCCGCCGCCGCCCGGCGAGGGACTTCGGGGAGGGGTGGGGTGGGGGAGACACACCCGGCCCACAAGGAAGGCACCCCATGGACTTCGCCCCCAGCCCCGCCGACGAAACCTTCCGCCACACCGCCCGCACCTGGCTCACCACCCACCCACCCCACGGCACCCCCCGCCAGTGGGAGCACGAGCTCGGCACCGGCGGATGGATCGGGCTCGGATGGGGGGACACGCCGTACGGGAACCGGTCCGCGACGATCACGCAGCAGGTCGTCTGGGCCGAGGAGTACGCCCGCCACCCCGCCACCCCGCCCCGCCTCGGCCACATCGGGGAGAACCTCCTCGCCCCCGCCCTCCTCGCCCACGGCACCCCCGCCCAGCGCGACCGCTTCCTGCCGCCGATCGCCCGCGGGGAGGAGATCTGGTGCCAGGGCTACAGCGAACCCGGCGCCGGATCCGACCTCGCGGCGGTGCGCACCACCGCCGTACGCGACGTGGGCGACCCCACGGGCGCGTACCGCGTCACGGGCCAGAAGATCTGGACCTCGCACGCCCACGAGGCCGACTGGTGCTTCGTGCTGGCCCGTACCGGACCCGGTTCGCACCGCCACCACGGACTCTCCTTCCTCCTCGTCCCGATGGACCAGCCGGACGGCCGCGTCGAGGTCCGGCCGATCCGGCAGCTGACGGGGACCAGCGAGTTCAACGAGGTCTTCTTCGACGGCGCCCGCGCCGACCCCGGTCACCTCGTCGGCGGCGAGGGCAACGGCTGGCGCGTCGCCATGGACCTGCTCGCCGCCGAGCGCGGAGTCTCCACGCTCGCCCAGCAGATCGGGTTCGAGGAGGAGCTGGCGCAGGTCGTACGGGAGTGGGCGGGACGGGAGCCGGCGGCGAGCGACCCGCTCCTGCGGGACCTGCTGATCCGCCAGTGGGCCGAGCTGCGCACCATGCGCTGGAACGCCCTGCGCACCCTCGGCGGCCGCGACCCCGGGGCCCCCAGCGTCGCCAAGCTCCTGTGGGGCGGCTGGCACCAGCGCCTCGGCGAACTCGCCATGGCCGTGCGGGGCGCGGCCGGCACGGTCGGGCCGCAGGAGTGGAGCGAGCGGGAGCCGTACCGCATCGACGCGCTCCAGCGGCTGTTCCTCTTCTCCCGCGCCGACACCGTCTACGGCGGGTCGGACGAGATCCAGCGCACCATCATCGCCGAGCGCGTGCTCGGCCTGCCGAAGGAGGCACGGGGCGAGTGAGAGGTGTCCTGTTCGACGGTACCCACGCGCGGGTGGTCGACGACCTGGAGGTACGCGCCCCGGGGCCCGGTGAGGTCCGGGTGGCGATCGCCGCGGCGGGCCTGTGCCACTCCGACCTCTCCGTCATCGACGGGACCATCCCCTTCCCCGTGCCCGTGGTGCTCGGCCACGAGGGCGCGGGCGTGGTCGAGGCGGTCGGGACCGGGGTCGCCCATGTCGCCCCCGGTGACCACGTGGCGCTCTCCACCCTCGCCAACTGCGGGGCCTGCGCCGACTGCGACCGGGGGCGGCCCACCATGTGCCGCCGGGCGATCGGACGGCCGGGGCGGCCGTTCTCGCGCGGCGGCGCGCCCGTCCACCAGTTCGCCGCCAACTCCGCCTTCGCCGAACGTACGGTGGTCAAGGCCGTGCAGGCGGTGAGGATCCCCGCCGACCTGCCGCTCACCTCCGCGGCCCTCATCGGCTGCGCGGTCCTGACCGGCGTCGGCGCCGTACTGAACCGCGCCCGCGTCGAACACGGGGACACCGTCGTCGTCATCGGCACCGGAGGCATCGGCCTCAACGTCCTCCAGGGAGCACGGATCGCGGGCGCGCGCACGGTCGTCGCCGTCGACAGCAACCCGGCGAAGGAGGCCGCGGCGCGCCGGTTCGGCGCCACGCACTTCCTGACCTCGGTGGACGGCGTACGGGAGGTTCTGGAGACCGGCGCCGACCACGTCTTCGAGTGCGTCGGCCACGTCGGGCTCGTCCGCCGGGCCGTCGACCTCCTCGACCGGCACGGCCAGGCCGTGCTGCTCGGGATGCCCGCGCCGACCGAGGAGGCGACCTTCGCGCCCGCCGCGATGTTCCTGGACAAGTCCATCCTCGGCTGCCGCTACGGCAGTTCGCGTCCCCAGCGCGACATCCCCCGCTACGCCGAGCTGTACCGCACCGGCGCCCTGCTCCTCGACGAGCTGGTGACCGAGACCTACCCCGTGGAGGACTTCGCCAAGGCGGTTCAGGACGCCCGGCAGGGGAGGGTGGCGCGCGGGGTGCTGACGTTCTGAGGGGCGGGCGGCTCAGCCCCCCACGCGGTCGCGTCCGGCGGCGCGGAAGGTGCGCCGGTAGACGGTCGGCGGGACGCCGAGCGCGGCCTGGAGATGCTGGCGCAGCGAGGTCGCCGTGCCGAACCCGGCGGCCCGCGCTATCCGGTCCACGGACAGGTCGCTCGACTCCAGCAGGTGCCGGGCCCGCTCCACGCGCTGCTGGGTGAGCCACTGGCCGGGGCTCGTCCCCGTCTCCTCACGGAACCGGCGCGTGAACGTCCGTACCGACATCGCCTCCTGCTCCGCCATGTCCCGCAGCTGGATCGGCTCGCCCAGGCGGCCCAGTGCCCAGGCGCGGGCGCCCGTGGTCGTCGCCACTTGGGGTTGCGGCACCGGCCGTTCGATGTACTGGGCCTGCCCGCCCTCCCGGTGCGGGGGCACCACGGTCCGCCGGGCCACGTCGTTGGCGACCGCCGCCCCGTGGTCGCGCCGCACCAGGTGCAGGCAGAGGTCGATCCCGGCGGCGACCCCGGCCGAGGTCAGCACGTCCCCGTCGTCGATGAACAGCACGTCCGGGTCGACGGCGACGGACGGGAAGAGGTGCTGGAAGTGCTCGGCGTGCCGCCAGTGGGTGGTGGCGGGCCGCCCGTCGAGGTACCCGGCGGCGGCCAGGACGTAGCTGCCGGTGCAGATGGAGACCATGCGCGTGCCGGGCCGTACGTGGGCGAAGGCGCGGGCGAGGTCGTCGGTGAGCACGCCCTCCTCGTAGACCGGTCCCAGTTCGTGCGAGGCGGGCACGACCACGGTGTCCGCGAGCGCCAGCGCCTCGGGCCCGTTCTCCACCAGCACGGCGAAGTCGGCGTCGGTCCGCACGGGGCCGGGCGCGCGCACCGAGCAAGTGGTGACGGAGTACAGCGGCTCGCGCCCCTCGTCCGTGCTCCGCGCCAGCCCGAAGATCCGCTGGGGGATGCCGAGTTCGAAGGGGAGGAGGCCGTCGAGGGCGAGGACGACGACGCGGTGGGGAGCGGCCGGGGTCATACGGCCGAGTGTATATGGCCCGATCTCTGCGAAGCATGGCTATCCGGCCACTCGTGCGGACCGGACCACCACGCCAGGCTGTCCGCATGTCCCAGACCACCGATGCCGTCGCCCCGGGCGCTCAGGCGGCCCCCTCCCCGCGGCCCGGGCCCGGCCGCCGTATCCACCGCGCCTGGTTCGTCGCCGCCGTCACCTTCGTGACGATCATCGGCGCGGCCGCCTTCCGGTCGCTGCCGGGGCTGCTCATCGACCCGCTGCACGAGGAGTTCGGCTGGTCGCGCGGCACGATCGGGGCGGCGGTCTCGGTGAACCTCGCGTTGTACGGGCTCACCGCGCCCTTCGCAGCCGCGCTGATGGACCGGTTCGGCATCCGCCGGGTCGTGGCCGCGGCGCTGACCGTGATCGCGGCCGGGGCCGGGCTCACCGTCTTCATGGACGCCGCCTGGCAGCTGATGCTCTGCTGGGGCCTGCTCGTGGGGCTCGGCAGCGGGTCGATGGCGCTGGCGTTCGCCGCGACCGTCACCAACCGCTGGTTCACCGCCCGGCGCGGCCTGGTCACCGGCATCCTCACCGCCGCGTCCGCCTCCGGGCAGCTGATCTTCCTGCCGGTCCTGTCGTGGCTGGTGGAGCACCACGGGTGGCGGCCGGCCGCGGTGACGGTCGCGCTCGCCGCGCTCGCGGTGGTGCCGTTCGTGTGGCTGCTGCTGCGCGACCACCCGGCGGACTCGGGACTCGCGCCGTACGGCTCGGACACGTACGTGGAGAAGCCCGCCCCCGTGCCGGGTGCCGCGGGGCGCGCGGTGAAGGTGCTGTTCTCGGCGGTGCGCACCGGGCCGTTCTGGCTGCTCGCCGGCACCTTCGCGATCTGCGGCGCCTCCACCAACGGTCTCATCCAGACCCACTTCGTGCCCGCCGCGCACGACCACGGCATGCCGGTGACGGCCGCCGCGGGACTGCTCGCGGTCATCGGCGTCTTCGACGTGGCCGGCACGATCTTCTCGGGCTGGCTGACCGACCGCTTCGAGTCCCGCCGCCTGCTCGCCACGTACTACGCGCTGCGCGGCGTCTCCCTGCTCTTCCTGCCGATGCTGCTCGCGCCCTCCATCCACCCGCCGATGCTGTTCTTCATCGTCTTCTACGGTCTGGACTGGGTCGCCACCGTCCCGCCCACCCTCGCGCTCTGCCGCGAGCACTACGGCGAGGACAGCGCCATCGTCTTCGGCTGGGTGCTCGCCTCCCACCAGGTGGGCGCGGCCGTCGTCGCCTTCCTCGGCGGCCTCGCGCGCGACGCCTTCGGCAGTTACGACCTGGTCTGGTACGGCTCGGGCACGCTGTGCGCGGTGGCCGCGCTGATGGCCCTGGTGATCCGCCGCCCGGGAACGGGCGCGGCCGCCACGCCGCCTGCGGAACCGGCGGTCGCGTGATCCCCTCTTCCCGGGGGAGGGGGGCCGGATGAAGCCGAGGAACATACCGGGCGCGGTGGCGGTGGCGGGGCTGCTCTGCGCCGTACTGGCGGGGTGCGGGACCGAGGAGGCGGGCGGTGCGGGGGCCGGGGGGCGGCCCGCCCCGCCGTCGTCGGCCGCCGCGGCGGGGAAGCGGCCGTGCCCGCCGGACGGGACGACCGAGGACGCGTCGGCGGGCGGGGGCGTGGACGAGACGTCGGAGGAGGTGTCGGGGGGGACGTCGGCCCGGACCGACGAGACCACCGACGAGGCGTCGGGCCCGGGTGTCGACGAGACGAGCGACGAGACGACCGACGACGGTGCCGGTTCCTCCGGGCCGCCCACGGACGAGACCACTGACGACGACGCCGGTGACCCCGGGCCGCCCACCGAGGGCACCGCCCCGCCCTGTCTGCCCGCCGGGTGGTTCGACATGACCGAGGAGTTCACCGACTACTACGCCCAGCACCTCACCAAGGCCGACGACGGCCGGTGGCCCTCGGTGGCGGCCGCCCGCCTCAAGCAGGAGGGCGACTCGGTCAGCGCGCTGGTCACCGTCAACTTCGTCCCGTCCGGCGAGGACGACTACGACGGCCGCCGGATCGCGGACGTCTTCGCCGCCTGGCGCCACGCGGCGTACGGGGACAAGGGGCGGTTGCGGATCGAGACCCGCAGTGGCGGCAGGGTCGTCGAGCGGTCCTGGTGAGGACGGGGGCGCCCGGCGCCGTCAGGCGGTGAAGCGCCCGAACCGGCCCCGGTGGAACAGCAGCGGCTCGCCCTCCGGGGTCCCGCCGAGCGCCTCCACGCGGCCCACCACGATCAGGTGGTCGCCGCCGGTGTGCACGGTCTGGATGCGGCAGTCCACCCACGCCGGTACGCCCGCCAGGCGCGGGGAGCCGGTCACGGGGGCCGCGTCGTGGTCCACGCCCGCGAACTTGTCGGCGCCGCTCACCGCGAACGCCCGGCACAGCGGCCCCTGGGCCGCGCCCAGGATGTTCACGCAGAAGGTGCCCGCGCGGGCGATGCGCGGCCACGTCGTCGACGTACGGCCGACCATGAAGACGACCAGCGGCGGGTCCAGCGAGAGCGAGGCGAAGGACTGGCAGGCGAAGCCGGTCGGGCCCAGCTCGTCGCGGGCCGTGACGACCGTGACGCCGGTGGCGAAGTGGCCAAGGACGCCCCGGAACTCGGCGGGGTCGACCGGCAGTCGCTCGTCGTCGCGTACCGCCCGTAAGTCGGGCCGCGGCAGCGCCTCGACGGGCTCGGCGGGGTCCGTGGCCAGGCCGCCGACGGACCGCAGGTATCGGACGACGGTCGCCGCCATCCCTTCGTGTCCCATCACGCCCTCATTGAACCTGACGGGTCATCAGATGGGAACCCTCACAGGCCCCGGTACTTGGGCGTCCGGCGCTCCACGAAGCTCGCCACGCCCTCCTGGGCGTCCCGGGTGGTCATGTTGATCTCCTGGGCGGCCGCCTCGGCGGCGAAGGCGCTCGTACGGTCGCCGTCCAGGGAGGCATTGACCAGCTGCTTCGCCAGCGTCAGCGAGCGGGTCGGGCCGGCCGCGAGGCGCTGGGCCCACTGCCGGGCCAGTGCGGGCAGGTCCTCGTCCGGCACCACCCGGTTGACCAGGCCGAGACGCTCGGCGTCCGCCGCCGCCACCGCGTCCCCGAAGAACATCAGCTCCTTGGCGCGCTGCGGCCCCACCAGCCGGGGCAGCAGATACGCGCCCCCGCCGTCCGGGACGAGCCCGCGCCGCACGAACACCTCGATGAAGCGGGCCGACTCCGCCGCCAGCACCAGGTCGCAGGCGAACGCCAGATGCGCGCCGATCCCGGCCGCCGTGCCGTTGACGGCCGCGATCACCGGCTTCTCGCAGTCGAGCACCGCCGCCACCAGCCGCTGGGCGCCCCGGCGGATCGTGCGGGCCACGTCCCCGGCGACCCGCTCCCCGGACACCACCGCGCCCCGCAGATCCGCGCCCGCGCAGAAGCCCCTGCCGGTGGCGGTGAGCACGACCGCCCGTACGGCCGGGTCGGCGCCCGCTCCGTCCAGGAGCGCGATGATCCGCTCCCGCTGCTCCCCGGTCACGGCGTTCATCGCCTCGGGCCGGTCGAGCGTGATCCACGAGACGCCGCCGTCGGTGGTGTGGCGGACGGTCTCGGTGAGCGGGCGGGCGTCCTCGCCGCTCATGAGCACACCACGAGCGCGTCCAGGGCCACCGCGCCCTGCCCGCGCGGCAGGACCATCAGCGGGTTGATGTCCAGCTCCGCGAGCTCCCCGCCCAGTTCCAGGGCCATCCGCTGCACCCGCAGCACCACCTCCACCAGCGCGTCCACATCGACCGGCGGCCCGCCGCGTACGCCGTCCAGGAGCGCCCGGCCGCGCAGTTCGCCGAGCATCGCGCGGGCCTGCTCCTCGCCGAAGGGCGGCACGCGCACGGCCGCGTCGCCCAGGACCTCCACCAGGACGCCGCCCAGGCCCACGGTCACGGTCGGTCCGAAGAGCGCGTCGTGGGTGACGCCGACGACCATCTCGACCCCCCGGGCGACCATCTGGCACACCAGCACCCCGTCCAGCTCCACCCCCTCGTACCGGGCGGTGTCGGTGAGCTCGCGGTAGGCGTCGCGCACCTGGCTGGCCGAGGTCAACCCGACCTTGACCAGGCCGAGTTCGGTCTTGTGGGCGAGGCGGGTGCCGGAAGCCTTCATGACGACCGGGTAGCCGACCTGGCCCGCCGCCCGCACGGCCGCAGCCGCGCTGGTCACCAGCTGCTCGCGCGGCACCCGTATCCCGTACGCCCGCAGCAGTTGCTTGGCGGCGTGCTCGCTCAGCTGGCGGCCCGGCCGCATCAGCGCCTGCGCCTTGCGGAAGGAGGGCGAGGGCAGGCGGGGCGCCTCGTCGAAGGGGGAGCGGTAGGAGGAGGTGAAGCGGTGGTGGGCGAGGTAGGCGCGGACGGCGCCCACGCAGTTGCCGAACGTACGGAAGGTGGCGACGCGCGAGGAGCCGAGCAGCGTCTCGCGGTAGGCGGCCTCGGTGCCCACCGGCGAGCCCCACACCACGCACACCAGCTTGTCGGTGTGCTCCGCCGCCTCCACCAGGTCCCGCGCGAGCCGGTCGCTCATCGGCGGGAACGGCCCGGTGATGGGGCAGATCAGCACGCCCACCGAGGGGTCGTCCAGGATCGCGTCGATGATCTTCCGGCCGCGCCAGTCGCCCACCGGGTGGCCGCCGTTGTCGACCGGGTTGGCCACGTTCAGATACGGTGGTATCCAGGTGTGCAGCTCGGCCTGCTTGGCCTCGCAGAGCGTGGGGAGGGTGAGTCCGGCCGCCGTCGCCAGGTCCGCGAAGTGGGCGCCGGTGCCGCCCGAGATCGAGTAGACGGCCACCCCTTCGGCGACCGGCGGACGCGCCCGCGCCAGCAGGGCCGAGGTGTCCTGGAGCTCGTCGAGCCCGTCGACGCGGATCACCCCGTACTGCCGCATCGCCGCGTCCACCACCTGGTCCGCGCCGGTCAGCTTGCCGGTGTGGGAGGCGGCGGTGCGCGCCCCGGTCTCGGTGCGGCCGACCTTCACCGCCACCACCGGCACCCGCGCACGGGCCGCCCGGTCGGCGGCGAGCAGGAAGGAGCGGCCGTCCTTGAGCCCCTCCAGATAGCAGGCGATGGCCCCGACCTCGGGGCGCTCGGCGAAGTAGGCGATGAAGTCGGCGCTCTCCAGATCGGCCTCGTTGCCGGTGGGCGCCCAGTGGGAGAGGCGCACCCCGAGCTCCTGCATCGCGAAGAGCGGGCGGCCCTGGTGGCCGGACTGGGTGATCAGGGCGATGGCGGGCCCTTCCAGGTCGTCCCGGAAGCGCTCGAAGGCGTTGAGGTTGGTGTTGGGGCCGAGCAGGCGCATCCCGGAGCGTCGCACGGCGGCGCCCAGGCGCTCCTGGGCGGCGGCGCCGTCGTCACCGGTCTCGGCGAAGCCGTTCGCGAAGGCGACGGCGAACTTCACCTTGGCCTCGGCCAGTTCGTCGATCAGCGGGAGCGGGTCGCCCACCAGCAGCACGGCCAGGTCCACCTGTTCCGGCAGCTCGGCGACGGACGCGGTGCAGGGCAGGCCGAAGACGGCGTCGCGGGTGGGGTGCACGGGATGGACGCGGGCGCCCACCCGCTCGGCCCAGGCGATCAGCTGGCGGGTGATGCCGGTGCTGGGGCGGCCCTCGGTGTCGGAGGCGCCGACGACGGCCAGTGACTCGGGCCGGAAGAACCGGTCGAGGTCGGGCACGGGCGCGTACAGGGGCCGGCCGCTGACGTCCAGGTCGCCCTGGGCGGCGGCGGTGCCGTGGACGGTGCCGGGCCGGGGCTGCTCGCCGCAGGCCACCACCCGGGCGCGGAGGTCGGTCGTGAGGGTGCCGTGAGTCGATCCAAGCATCGTTCCGCCCGCTCCTGGTCGATGGCCAACATGGCACGTGCGCGGCTGTCGTGACGTGACTGGCTGGTAACTGACGCACAGTCAGATTACAGACCTGACGACCAGTCAGGAACCGTCGTGCGGGCAAATGCTCACCGAAGGCTCCGGGACGCGCGGGAGGTCCGGCCGAGTACGTTGTCCGTACCCGTCCGCAGGGCGGCTACCCGTCACCATTGCGCCAACTACGGCGTGCGCGGGTGGCGTCACGGGGGCGCGGGCCGGGCGCCGGTCCCGGCCGCGTCAGGAGCCGGCGACCGCCCGGGCGATCTTGCGGGCGTCGATGCCCAGCTCGCGGAGCATGCCGCTGATGGGGTTGGTGAACCCGGTGAAGTAGAGGCCGGGGGCGCCGGGCGCGGCACGGCCGCCGTGGACGACCGGACGACCCCGCCCGTCCAGTACGCCGAGGTGGCCGACCAGTCCTTCCAGGGCTCGCCGGTAGCCGGTGGCCGCGACGACGGCCTCGGGCGAGACGCGGCTGCCGTCGGCCAGGACGGCCTTGGCGCCCTCGAAGGACTCGACCGCCGCCACCGGCTCGATTCGGCCCGCCCGCACGGCCGCGATCAGCCCCACGTCCTGTACGGGGATGGCGCCTTCGCGCACGCGCGCGTAGAGGCCCTTGTCCGGCCGGGGCAGCCCCTTCGCGGCGAGGTCGGGCACGCTGAGCCGGGCCAGCGCCCCGGCCGCCCGGTCCACCAGCGGGACCGGCAGCCGCCGTACCAGGATGCCGGAGCGCTGGGCGGGCCAGCCGGCGGTGGAGCGGCGCAGGATGTGCGGCGGCGTGCGCACGGCGAGCCGCACCCGCCCGGCGCCGCCCTCGGCCAGGTCGACGGCGATCTCCGCACCGGTGTTGCCCGCGCCCACCACGAGCACGTCACGACCGGCGTACGGCGCGGGGTTCGTGTACTGCCCGGCGTGCAGCAAGGTGCCGGTGTACGTGTCCGCGCCGGGCCACTCGGGCACGTACGGGGTGTGGTTGTACCCGGTCGCCACCACGACCGCCCGCCCGGTCAGCCGCCGCCCGCCGGTGGCGTGCAGCAGCCAGCCGCCGTCCTCGGCGCGCTCGACGCGGGACACCTCGACGCCGGTGACGATCTCCAGCTCATGGACCTCGGCGTACTTCTCCAGGTACCGCACGACGTCGGCCCGGGCGACCCAGCGCCCGAACGAACGGGGCATCTTCAGGCCCGGCAGCGACGAGAGGCGCCGCGTGGTGTGCAGCCGCAGCCGGTCGTAGTGGTGGCGCCAGGAGTCCCCCACGGCGTCGGCCTTCTCCAGCACGACGGCCCGTACGCCCCGGCCGCGCAGCGCGGCGGCGACGGCGAGCCCGCCGGGGCCGGCGCCGATGACGTAGACGGGGCGCGTGGGGTCGTTGGTGGCCATGGGAACCGAGCGTAACGACGCGGTTCTTTGATGGGTCTCGGTCAAGACCTGAATCGGTTACGAATCGATCACGCTCCGGAGTGCGGGGGAGCGGGAGTCCTTGCGCGGGGCGGCAAGGTCCGCTGAACTGACGTACCGTCAGATGGGGTGATGACGTGGTGGGGAAGGGGCGGCGGATGGAAGCGATCTGGCTCAGCGGCGCGGAGTGGGTGGCCGTCCTGCGGATCGGCCTCGGTCTGTGGTGGCTGGAGAGCTGGCGCCACAAGGACAAGAAGGGGTGGTTCGAGCGCGGCACGGGGATCGCCTGGGCGGCGGACGTGGCGGCGAAGCACCGCTGGGAGGCGGTCCGCAGCGGCTTCGCGCTCGTGGTGAAGCCCCGGCCCCGGACGATGGCGTACGTGGTGGTCTACGCCGAACTGGCCCTCGGCCTCGGCCTGGTGGCGGGCCTGCTCACACCGGTGGCACTGGTAGGGGGCCTGGTCCTCAACCTGCTCTACCTCGTCCTGATGATCCACGACTGGGCCGAACAGGGGCAGAACGCGATGATGGCGCTGATCTCGCTGGTGGCGCTCTTCGCGGTGTCCTGGCAGACGTGGTCGCTGGACGACGCGATCGGCTGGTTCCGATGAAGCCGACGCCCGGTGGTGGGGCGGTGCCGGAGACGGACGCGTTCACGCGCGCGTACTGGGACGCGGCGGCGGCCGGTCATCTGCTGATCCGCCGCTGCGGGGGGTGCGGGCGGGCGCACCACTACCCGCGCGAGTTCTGCCCGTACTGCTGGGGCGAGGACGTGTCCTGGGAACGGGCGAGCGGCCGGGCCACGCTGTACACGTGGTCGGTGGTCCACCGCAACGACCTCCCGCCCTTCGGGGACCGGGTGCCGTACACGGCGGCGGTGGTGGACCTGGCGGAGGGGCCCCGGATGATGACGGAGGTGGTGGGGGGTGCTGTGCTGCGGGTGGGGATGCCGTTACGGGTGGGGTTCCGGGAGGGGGGCGGGGTGACGGTGCCGGTGTTCCGTCCGGAGGGGTGAGGTGTGCCGGGTGCGGGACGAGGTGCGGGCTGACTTTGTCCGCCGCCCGGTGGTGGGCTGGTCGCGCAGTTCCCCGCGCCCCTTCAGGGCCCGGACTTTGTCTGCCGCCCGGTGGTGGGCTGGTCGCGCAGTTCCCCGCGCCCCTTCAGGGCCCGGACTTTGTCTGCCGCCCGGTGGTGGGCTGGTCGCGCAGTTCCCCGC